>DATMBN010000051.1:0-31149 GCA_035559275.1 Burkholderiaceae bacterium | reverse complement strand
GCCATGCGCGCATCATTTCATCGCCGCCGCGCCCGCGCAAGCCGAGCCGGCCCCGTCGCGCAAAGGCCGGGCAGGCAGGTACGTAAAATCGCGCGATGATCCGCGCCAAGCAAGAACTCCTCCAAGCGCTGGCCGCCGAGCTGGCCGCGCTGGCCCCCGGCGTGACGGTGGCCGCCGCCTTCGAGAACCCCAAGCAGGCCGCGCACGGCGACCTGGCCTGCACGGCGGCGATGCAGCTGGCCAAGCCGCTCAGGAAGAACCCGCGTGAAGTCGCCCAGGCCCTCGTGGCAGGGCTGCAACGCCACGAGGCCTTCCAGCGCTGGGTGGACGCGATGGAGATCGCCGGGCCCGGCTTCGTCAACCTGCGGCTGAAGCCGGCAGCCAAGCAACAAATCGTTGCAGAAGTGCTGGAGCAAGGCGAGCGCTACGGGCGCCGCGCCTCCACCGGACAGCGCATGATGGTCGAGTTCGTCTCGGCCAACCCGACGGGGCCGCTGCACGTCGGCCATGGCCGGCAGGGCGCGCTCGGCGACGCGCTCTCGCACCTTTTCGAGACGCAGGGCTGGGACGTCACGCGCGAGTTCTATTACAACGACGCGGGGGTGCAGATCGGCAACCTCGCGCTGTCGGTGCAGGCGCGGCTCCAGGGGCTCAAGCCCGGCGATGCCGGCTGGCCCGAGGCGGCCTACAACGGCGAGTACATCGCCGACATCGCGGCCGACTTCGCGGCGAAGAAGACGGTCAAGGCCGACGATCGCGAGTTCACCGCCTCGGGCGACCCGGAGGATCTGGACGGCATCCGCCAGTTCGCGGTGGCCTACCTGCGCCACGAGCAGGACCTGGACCTGCAGGCCTTCGGCATCAGGTTCGACAACTACTTCCTCGAATCGAGCCTCTATACGACCGGCCGCGTCGAGCAGACCGTGCGGCGCCTGGTCGACGCCGGCAAGACCTACGAGCAGGATGGCGCCTTGTGGCTGCGCACCACCGAGTACGGCGACGACAAGGACCGCGTGATGCGCAAGTCCGACGGCACCTACACCTACTTCGTGCCGGACGTGGCCTACCACATCAACAAGTGGGAGCGCGGCTACGCCAAGGTCATCAACGTGCAGGGCAGCGACCACCACGGCACGATCGCCCGCGTGCGCGCCGGCCTGCAGGCCGTGGGCGCCGGCATCCCGCAGGGCTACCCGGACTACGTGCTGCACAAAATGGTCACGGTGATGCGCGGCGGACAGGAGGTCAAGATCTCCAAGCGCGCCGGCTCCTACGTGACGCTGCGCGACCTGATCGAGTGGACCAGCCGCGACGCGGTGCGCTTCTTTCTCATCAGCCGCAAGGCCGACACCGAGTTCACCTTCGACATCGATCTCGCGCTGCAGCAGAACGACGAGAACCCGGTCTACTACGTGCAGTACGCGCACGCACGCATCTGCTCGGTGCGCCAGCAGTATGTCGAGCGGGGCGGCTCGCTGGAGTCGCTGCCGCAGGCCGACCTGGGACTGCTGACCGCGCCGAGCGAGCTGGCGTTGATGCTCAGGATCGCCGACTACCCTGACATGCTGACGCGGGCTGCGAACGACCTGGCGCCACACGACGTGGCCTTCTACCTGCGCGACCTGGCCAGCGCGTTCCACACCTACTACAGCGCCGAGCGCTTCCTGGTCGACGACGCGGCGCTGACGCAGGCGCGGCTCGCGCTGCTGACCGCCTGCGCCCAGGTGCTGCGCAACGGACTGGCGGTGCTGGGCGTGAGCGCGCCCGAGAAGATGTGAGCGGAACGTGACCCCTTCGCAGGCCGCCACGCATTCCACGAAGACGGACATTCCGGCACGCAAGGCCGGCAAGGCAACTGGTTCATGAAGAAACAACGCGGTGGATTCATTCTCGGGCTGATCGTCGGCCTGCTCGTGGGCCTGGCCCTGGCGCTTGGCGTGGCCCTGTACGTCACCAAGGTGCCGGTGCCCTTCATCAACAAGGTGCCGCAGCGCAGCGCCGAGCAGGACAAGGCCGAGGCCGAGCGCCTGCGCAACTGGGACCCGAACACGCCGCTGCAGGGCCGGTCCCCGGCGCCGCCCGCGACGCCACCGGCAGCGGGCCCGGCTCCCGGCGCCCAGCCGGCGCAGCCGCGCGCCTCGTCGCCGCTGCCTCCGGGCCTGAGAGGCCAGTCCGGCCGCGACCCGGCCGCCATCCTGTCCGGCCAGGACGCCGCCGGCCCGGGTGTGATCTACTTCGTGCAGGCCGGCGCCTTCGCCAAGCTCGACGATGCCGAGCAGCAGCGCGCGCGCCTGGCGATGCAGGGGTATGCGGCCAAGATCAGCGAGCGCGAGCAGGCCGGTCGCACCGTCTATCGCGTCCGGCTCGGGCCGTACGACAACCAGACCGAGGCCGAGTCGCAGCGCGACCGGCTCACCGGCAATGGCGTGGACGCGACCCTGGTTCGCGTGCAAAAGTAGACGAACGTGAACTTTGCCGCCTGCGCCGGACTCCACTGTCAACCCGCGGCGCTCCGGCTGGCATGATGGCCGTCCGCATGCCGCGAGGCGTCGTGGACTACAGAAAGGAAAGTGATGAAGCGTCGTGAGTTCGCAGGAGGGATGGTCGCCTGGGCCGCCGGCAGCGCCGTCGCGCTGGTCGCCCCTGCCGCGCGGGCACAGGCTCCGCAGGCCGGCACCGACTACGTCGTGCTCAAGCAGCCGCAGTCGACCTCCGCGCCGGGCAAGATCGAGGTGATCGAGTTCTTCTGGTACGGCTGCCCGCACTGCAACCGCTTCGAACCCCTGCTCGAGCCCTGGGTCAAGAAATTGCCCGCCGACGTGAGCTTCCGCCGCGTGCCGGTCGCTTTCCGCGAGGAGTTCGTGGTTCACCAGCGCATCTACTACGCGCTGGAGGCGCTCGGTCAGCTCGATGCGATGCACCGCAAGGTCTTCCATGCCATCCACGTCGAGCGCAACCCGCTCAACAAGGCCGAGGCCGTGGCCGACTTCATGGCCAAGAACGGCCTGGACCGGACCAAATTCCTCGAGGCCTTCAACTCCTTCGGCGTGCAGGCCAAGGTGCGCCAGGCCAGCCAGCTGGCCGAGGGCTACAAGATCGACGGCGTCCCGGCCCTGGCCGTGGGCGGCCGTTACTGGACCTCGGGCGCGCTCACCGGCTCGCTGGAGCGCTCGCTCCTGGTCGCCGACCACCTGATCGGCCTGGCGCGCAAGCAGTGACGGTCCCGCCGGGCCGCGCGTCCGGCGCACGGCGGCACGAAGGCGGCCTGTACCGTCCATCCGGCCGCTGCATCCCCGCCATCGCGGCTGCTAGAATGGCCACAACTGCAAGTTTCATGCCGCGATGACCTCCTTCCTCCCGTCTTTCCGAGGAGCCCCGGCGCCGGGCCTGTCCGTCCGGCTGGCGCTGATGCTGGCGCTCGTGCTGGCCACGACCGGCACCGTCGCGGAGCGCGCGGACCGCTACCAGCCGCTGAACTTCTCGGCCGACGCGCTGCGGTACGACGACCTGAAGCAGGTGAACGTCCTGACGGGCAACGTCGTGATCACCAAGGGCACGATGACGCTGCGGGCGGCCCGGGTGGAGGTCCACCAGACCCCCAGCGGCCACCAGTCCGCCGTGGCTTTCGGCGGCGGGCAGAACGCCTATTTCCGTCAGAAGCGTGACGCGGTGGACGAATACATCGAGGGCGAGGCCGGCCGCATCGAGTACGACGGCCGCAACGACACCGTGCGCCTGGTCGGCGCCGCGGTCGTGCGCCGCTACCGCGGCCCGACGCTGGCCGATGAGATCAAGGGCCAGACGATCCACTACGACAATCTCGCCGAGACCTTCACCGTGCAAGGCGGCGAGGGGGACGGCCGGGTGCGAGGCACGCTGAGCCCGCGCGATGCCCCTCCTCCCGCGCAGGGGGCCGGGCAATGAGCGCCTCTGCCGCCCGCATGCCCAGCCGCCTGGAGGCACACGGCCTGCAGAAGAGCTACGGTGCGCGCAAGGTCGTCAAGGACGTGCACCTGGAGGTGCGCAGCGGCGAGGTCGTCGGCCTGCTGGGACCCAACGGCGCGGGCAAGACGACGAGCTTCTACATGATCGTCGGCCTCGTGCGTGCCGACGGCGGCCGCATCCTGCTGGACGGTCAGCAGGTCGAGAACCGTCCCATCCACGAGCGCTCCAGGCTGGGACTGTCCTACCTGCCCCAGGAGGCGTCGATCTTCCGCAAGCTGACGGTGGAAGAGAACATCCGCGCCGTGCTGGAACTGCAACGCGACCGCGACGGCCGCGCGCTCGGCCGCGACCAGATCCGTCAGCGGCTGGACGCCCTGTTGCACGACCTGAGCATCGAGAAACTGCGCCACATGCCGGCCCCGGCGCTGTCGGGCGGCGAGCGGCGGCGCGTGGAGATCGCGCGGGCCCTGGCCACGCGTCCGCGCTTCATCCTGCTGGACGAGCCGTTCGCCGGCGTCGACCCCATCGCGGTGATCGAGATCCAGCGCATCATCGGCTTCCTCAAGTCGCGCGGCATCGGTGTGCTCATCACCGATCACAACGTGCGCGAGACGCTGGGCATCTGTGACCGCGCCTACATCATCAGCGAGGGCCAGGTGCTCGCGCAGGGCACGCCGTCGGAGATCGTCGAGAACCCCGACGTGCGCAAGGTGTACCTCGGCGAACACTTCAGGATGTAAGGAATGGGTCCTCACCCCCCGAGCGCCTTCTGTGCCCTCTCTCCCAGGCTCGTGAGGGTCCGGCCGTGTCTGTCATGAAACCTTCCCTGCAGGTCCGGCTGTCGCAGCACCTGGCGCTCACGCCCCAGCTGCAGCAGTCCATCCGCCTGCTGCAGCTGTCCACGCTCGAGCTGCACCAGGAAGTCGAGCAGATGCTCGAGCAGAACCCCTTCCTGGAACCGGAGGACGACGGCGGGGCGGCCGAGTCGCCGCTGGCGGCGCTGCCGGCCGAGCGCAGCAGCGCGGCGGAGACCGCGGCCGCTGATGCCGAGGGCGGCGACGGCTTCGACACGCCGGACGGAGCCGCCGGCGTCGACAGCGTGGAGTTCGGCGCCACCGAACGCGAGGACTGGGAGAACGGCACCGAGCGCGACGACTTCGACGGCATCCGCGAGACGCCGACGCAGCGCAACGGCGCGCTGGACGACGACCTCGACCCGATAGACCGTGCCTCGCCGGGCATCAGCCTGCAGGAGCACCTGCGCCAGCAGCTGATGGGCATGCGGCTGGCACCCGAGGACGCGGCCGCGGTGATGGTGCTCATCGAGTCGCTCGACGACGACGGCTACCTCGCCGACCCCCTGGAGGACATCGCCGCGCGGCTCGCGGGCGATGATCCCGAGGCGCAGGAGGAGTTGCTCGAGCGCTTGCAATGCGCCCTCCAGTGGCTGCAGAGCATGGAGCCCACCGGCGTGGGTGCGCGTGACCTGGCCGAGTGCCTGTGCCTGCAACTGCGGGCCCTGCCGCGCAGCGAGGCGCAGGTGGTGGCGCAGATCATCTGCAAGGGGCACCTCGAGACGCTGGCCCGGCGCGACATCAAGAAGCTGATGGCGGCCACCGGCGCGGACGAGGCCACCGTCAAGCAGGCGCAAGCCCTGATCGTCTCGCTCGAGCCCAAGCCCGGACGCCCCTTCACCCGGGCAGAAGCGAACATCGTCGTGCCCGACGTGATCGTCCAGAAGGTCGGACGCCAGTGGAAGGTCGTGCTCAACCCGGACGTGATGCCCAAGTTGCGCATCAACGACCTCTACGCACAGGCGATCAAGCAGCAGCGCGCCAGCGAAGGGGCGCAAGCGTTGAGCGCCAGGCTCCAGGAGGCGCGCTGGTTCATGAAGAACATCCAACAGCGCTTCGAGACCATCCAGCGCGTCTCGCAGGCCATCGTCGAGCGGCAGAAGAACTTCTTCACCCACGGTGAGATCGCGATGAAGCCGCTGGTGCTGCGCGAGATCGCCGACGAGCTGGGCCTGCACGAGTCCACCATCTCGCGCGTGACCACGGCCAAGTACATGGCCACACCCTTTGGCACCTTCGAGCTGAAGTACTTCTTCGGCTCGTCCCTCAACACCGAGGCAGGCGGCAACGCCTCCAGCACCGCGGTGCGCGCGCTGATCAAGCAATTGGTGGCCGCCGAGGACCCGAAGAAGCCGCTGTCGGACAGCCAGATCAGTCAGATGCTCGAGGAGCAGGGCATCCAGGTGGCGCGACGCACCGTCGCCAAGTACCGCGAGGCGCTCAAGATCGCGCCGGCGAACTTGCGCAAGGCGATGTGATGGCCCACCCCATGGTCTGGGTCCACCCCCTACCGCCTTCGGCGGCCCCCTCGAGGGGGCGCCACCGGCGGACCGGCAAAGCCGCATCCGCGGGGGCCGCTGGGCCTTGCCGGTGCGCCGCCCTGTCCCATTGCCCGGGGGCCTGCTCGTGAACGCGTTGTCCCGCTTGTTCCTCCCGTGCGCGGGCGGTGTCGAGTCGCTGCTCGTGCAAGAAGTAGCCGGGATCCTCGGCCCCGCGGGCAGGGCCGAGGCGGTCAGGGGCGGCGTGAGGGTGGGCGGGGCCGACGAGGCCGCGGTCATGCGCCTCAACCTCGAAAGCCGGCTCGCCCAGCGCGTGCTGGTGGAACTCGCCCAGGGCCCCTATCGCCTGGAAGACGATCTCTACGCGCTCGCGCACGAAGTCGACTGGACGGCCTGGATCGGCACCCGACAGACGATCAAGGTCGAGGTCACCGCGCAACGCTCGCCGCTGCGCAGCCTCAACTTCGCGGCGCTGCGCGTCAAGGACGCGTTGTGCGACCGCATGCGCGAGGCCGCCGGCGCCCGCCCCGACGTGGACACGCAGCGCCCGGACCTGCGGGTGATGCTGCACCTGACCGAGGACCACGCGACACTGTACGCCGACACCTCGGGCGAGCCGCTCTTCAAGCGCGGCTGGCGGGAGGACAAGGGCGAGGCGCCACTGAAGGAAACCCTGGCGGCGGCGATGCTGGCAGCCGCGGACTGGCGGGGCACGCCGGAAGCAGGCGGAGCCTTGCTCGATCCGTGCTGCGGCTCGGGGACGATCGCGATCGAGGCCGCGCAGATCGCGTGCCACATCGCGCCGGGCCTGAGGCGCCGTTTCGCGTTCGAGCGCCTGCGCCCCTTCGCCACGCCGGAGAACCGCGCACGCTGGGCCGCACTGAAGGAAGCCGCCAAGGCGCGCATCGCGCCGCCCGCCGTGCCCGTTTTCGCGAGCGACGTGACCTTCCGCATGATCGACTTCGCGCGCCGCAATGCCGAGCGCGCAGGCGTGGCGCATGCAATCGAATTCCATGGCGGAGACGCCTTGCAGCGTCCGGCGCCGCCCCTGCCCACGGGCCTGCAGGGCACGCTGATGGTCAACCCGCCCTATGGCGAACGCATCGCCGCGCGCGGCAGCGTGGGGCGAGGCGATGCCCCCGGCCCGCGGGTGCAGCGGTCGTCGTCGCGGGCCGCCGCGCGCCAGGACGAGACCGCGCTCAGCGACGACTTCTTCCCCCGGCTGGCGGCGCACTGGAAGCGCCACTTCACGGGCTGGACGGCCTGGGTGCTCAGCCCGGACATGAAACTGCCCGGCCTGATGCGGCTGAAGGAGAGCCGGCGCGTGCCGCTGTGGAACGGTCCGATCGAGTGCCGCCTGTTCCGTTTCGACCTTGTCGCCGGCTCGCTCAGGCCCCCAGCGGATCCGCCTGCGACGACGGGCGATCAGTTCAAAGACAGATAGCGCGACACGATGGCCGCCGAATAGCGGCTCGCGACGTCGCGCAGGAAGGCGGGAAAGTCCACGTGGGCGCTGTCGTCGGCGCGGTCGGAGATGGTGCGCACCATGCCGAAGGGGATGCCCAGGTCATGGCAGACCTGCGCCACGGCAGCGCCCTCCATCTCCACCGCCAGCGCCTCGGGCAGTTCCTGCCGCAGGCGCCGGCTCTCCGCGTCCGTGCTCACGAAGCGGTCGCCGCTGGCGACCAGGCCCTCGTGGCAGCGCTTGGCAAGCAGGCCGTAGTTCGCGACCGCCGTCTCCCCCAGATGGCGCGCTGCCTCGACGAGCACCGCTTCGGCTGCCGCGCGCAGCCTCGCGGAAATCGCCTCGTCCGCATCGAACACCGCCCGCCCGTAGTACGGCACCTCGTAGCGTGGAAAAATGGGCGAGGCATCGAAGTCGTGCTGGATGAAGCGTCGTCCGATCACGACGTCCCCCACCTGCACGTCATCGGCCAACCCGCCCGCGACACCGGTGAACACGAGCTGCGATGCGCCGAAGCGCTCGGCCAGCAAGGCTGCGGTCGTGGCCGCCGCCACCTTGCCGATGCGCGAGAGCACCACCACCACGTCCCGGCCTTCCAAGTGACCCAGCCAGAACTCGCGCCCCCCGTGCCGCTGGCGCTCCTCGTCCGGCATGCGGTCCAACAGGGCCTGCAATTCCTCCGGCATGGCGGCCATGATCGCGGTGCGGCTCATTTCGATTCCCCCAAAGAAAGACAACGGCCCGATGTTGCCACCGGGCCGCCAGGGTGGAGGATGCGCCTGCCTACTTCTTGTCGCGCAGCTCGCGGCGCAGGATCTTGCCGACCGGCGTCTTGGGCAGTTCGTTGCGGAATTCGATGATCTTGGGACGCTTGTAGCCGGTGAGGTTCTGCTCGCAGTAGGCGCGCACGTCCGCCTCGGTGAGGTTGGGATTGGAGCGCACGATCACCAGCTTGACCGCCTCGCCCGACTTCTCGTCCGGCACCCCGACGGCCGCGCACTCGAGGATGCCCTCCATCTGCGTGACCACGTCCTCGATCTCGTTCGGGTACACATTGAAGCCCGAGACGAGGATCATGTCCTTCTTGCGGTCGACGATCTTGAAGTAGCCGCGCTCGTCCATCGTCGCGATGTCGCCGGTGCGGAAGAAGCCGTCGGCGGTCATGACCTTGGCCGTCTCGTCCGGGCGTTGCCAGTAGCCGGCCATCACCTGCGGGCCGCGCACGCACAGCTCGCCCGGGGAGCCCAGCGGCACCTCGTTGCCCTCGTCGTCGAGCAGCTTGACCTCCGTGGAGGGCAGGGGCATGCCGATGGTGCCGGTGTAGGCCTTGCTGTCGGTCGGGTTGCAGGTGACTGACGGGGAAGTCTCCGACAGGCCGTAGCCCTCGCAGATGGGGCAGCCGGTCTTGTCCAGCCAGACCTTGGCGGTGGCCTGCTGCACCGCCATGCCACCGCCGACGCTGATCGACAGGTGCGACCAGTCGACCTTGCTCGCATCAGGATGGTGCGCCAGTGCGTTGAACAGCGTATTGACCGCCGGGAAGCTGTGGAACTTGTGCTGCGACAGCTCCTTGAGCACCGCGGGAATGTCGCGCGGGTTCGGGATCAGGACGTTGCAGCCCCCGGTGCGCAGCGCGAGCATCATGTTCACGGTGAACGCGAAGATGTGATAGAGCGGCAGCGCGCAGATCGTGACCGGCTGCTCGCCCTCGGGCACCTTCTTCATCGCCGGCTGGTTCCAGGCCTCCGACTGAAGCAGGTTGGCGATGATGTTGCGATGCAGGAGCACGGCTCCCTTGCTCACGCCGGTCGTGCCGCCCGTGTATTGGAGCACCGCGATGTCGTCGCGACGGATGTCGGGCTTGCGGAAGGGCGCGCGGCGCCCCTGCGCGATCGCGTCGTTGAAGCGCACGGCACCCGGCAGGTCGAAGGCCGGCACCAGCTTCTTCACGTTGCGCACGACATAGTTGACGATCATGCCTTTCGGGAAGCCGAGCAGGTCGCCCATGGTGGCCAGCACGACCTTCCTGGTCGGGGTGTTGGCCTGGCATTCCTGCAGGGTGCGCGCGAAGTTCTCGATGATGACGATGGCCTTGGAGCCGGAGTCCTTCAGCTGGTGCTCCAGTTCGCGCGGCGTGTACAGCGGGTTGACGTTGACCACCACATAGCCGGCGCGCAGGATGCCGGCGACCACCACCGGGTACTGCGGCACGTTGGGCATCATGATCGCCACCCGGTCGCCCTTTTCCAGGCCGAGAGACTGCAGGTAGGCCGCGAAGGCACGCGAAAGGTCGTCCACCTCGCCGAAGGTGACCGTCTTGCCCATGAACTTGTAGGCCGGGCGCTCGCGGTACTTCTGGAAGCTCTCCTCGAGCAGCGCGACGAGCGAGGGATACTGGTCCGGGTTGATCTCGTGAGGGACGCCTTCGGGGTAGTGCTTGAGCCAGGGCTTGTTCATCGGGTTCTCCGCAAGGAAGCGGGATTCTGACGGATCGCTGACGCGCCAGTTATCAGGTGTTTCGATAATCGAACGACCGTTCGAGCGGTTGACGCACACGCGGCAAGACACCGCCGGCGCGCGGCGCGCGGGCGGTGGACCATGCCGAGGCCATCTGGGCTACTCGATCGCCTTGACCATGTCCTCGACGACCTTCTTGGCGTCGCCGAAGACCATCATGGTCTTGTCCATGTAGAAGAGCTCGTTGTCCAGCCCGGCATAGCCGGCCGCCATCGAGCGCTTGTTGACGATGACCGTCTTGGCCTTGTAGGCCTCGAGGATGGGCATGCCGTAGATGGGGCTGCCCTTCTGCAACGCCGCGGGGTTCACGACGTCGTTGGCGCCGAGGACGATGGCCACGTCCGCCTGCCCGAATTCGGCGTTGATGTCTTCCATCTCGAACACCTGGTCATACGGCACCTCGGCCTCGGCGAGCAGGACGTTCATGTGGCCCGGCATGCGGCCGGCGACAGGGTGGATCGCGTAGCGCACGCTCACCCCCTTGTCGGTCAGCTTCTCGGCCAGTTCCTTGACCGCGTGCTGCGCCCGCGCCACCGCCAGGCCGTAGCCGGGCACGATGATCACGCTCTCGGCGTTGGACAGGATGAAGGCGGCGTCGTCCGGGCTGCCGCTCTTGACGCTGCGCTGCTGCTGCGCCGCCTGCGCGCCACCGGCCTCGCCGCCGAAGCCGCCCAGGATCACGTTGAAGAACGAGCGATTCATGGCCCGGCACATGATGTAGCTCAGGATCGCGCCCGAGCTGCCCACCAGCGAGCCGGCGATGATCAGCATGGAGTTGTTGAGCGAAAAGCCGATGCCGGCTGCCGCCCAGCCGGAGTAGCTGTTGAGCATCGAGACGACCACGGGCATGTCGGCCCCGCCGATCGGGATGATGATCAGCACGCCCAGCACGAAGCTGAGCGCCAGCATCGCGAAGAACGCCGCCCAGTTCTCGGTGAACATGAACACCAGCCCGAGCGCGACCGTCGCCAGCGCCAGCACCAGGTTGAGCATGTGCTGGCCCGAGAAGACCACCGGCGCACCCTGGAACAGGCGGAACTTGTACTTGCCGGAGAGCTTGCCGAAGGCGATCACCGATCCCGAGAAGGTGATCGCGCCGATCGCCGCGCCCAGGAAGAGCTCGAGCCGGTTGCCGGCGGGTATGGGCTGGTCCCGCTCCGTGATCCCGAAGGCCCACGGTTCGGCGACCGCGGCGATCGCGATGAACACGGCGGCCAGACCGATCATGCTGTGCATGAAGGCGACCAGCTCGGGCATCTTGGTCATCTCGACGCGCTTGGCCATCAGCGCGCCCAGGCCACCGCCCACCACCAGTCCGACGAACACGTAGACCATGCCGCCTGCCGCCTGGCCGGAGACCTTCACGATCAGTGCGGCCGTGGTCAGGATGGCGATGGCCATGCCCACCATGCCGAAGACATTGCCGCGGATCGACGTGGTGGGGTGGCTCAGGCCCTTGAGGGCCTGGATGAAGCAGACCGACGCCACCAGGTACAGCAGCGTCACGACGTTCATGCTGAGGGCCATTTACTTGCCCTCCTTCTTCGCCGGGGACTTTTTCTTGAACATCTCCAGCATGCGCCGCGTGACGAGGAAGCCACCGAACACGTTGACCGCGGCAAGCGCCACGGCCAGCGTCCCCATGGTCTTGCCCAGGCCGCCCTCCGTGAGTGCGGCAGCGAGCATGGCGCCCACGATCACGATGGCCGAGATCGCGTTGGTGACGGCCATCAGCGGCGTGTGCAGCGCCGGCGTGACGTTCCACACCACGTGGTAGCCCACGTAGATGGCGAGCACGAAGATGATGAGGTTGATGATGACCGGGCTGATCGCTTCCATGCCGGGGGTCTCCTGATGAGGGGATACGTCAGAGCTTGCGGATCTCTTTGATGCGATTGCGCTCGTCGAGCAGCACGACCTTCGGCCTGTGGTCGCGCGCGTGGTCCTCGCCCATCGGCGCGTAGGTGCAGATGATGAGCAGGTCGCCGACCTGGGCCTTGCGGGCGGCGGCCCCGTTGAGCGAGATCGCGCCCGAGCCGCGCGGCTTCTTGATGATGTAGGTCGAGAAGCGCTCGCCGTTGTGGACGTTGTAGAGCTCGATCTGCTCGTACTCGCGCATGTCCGCCGCGTCGAGCAGGTCCTCGTCGATGCCGCAGGAGCCCTCGTAGTGCAGGTCGGCCTCGGTCACGGTGGCGCGATGCAGCTTGGCGCGCAACATGATGCGGTTCATCGCCGCGTCACCTCTCCGTTGGCCGTCACGCGGCAGGCGGCGACGATTTCATCGTCCAGATCGATCTTCAGCGCACCTTCCTTGGTCACGATCAGCTTCAGGAAGTCCAGCACGTTGCGCGCGTACAGGCTGCTGGCGTCGGCCGCGACCAGCGCCGGCAGGTTCGTCTCGCCCACGATGTGCACGCCGTGCTGGACCACGGTGCGGCCCGGCTCGGTCAGCTCGCAGTTGCCGCCCTGCGCCGCGGCCAGGTCCACGATGACCGACCCCGGCTTCATGCTGCGCACCATCTCGGCGCTGACCAGCCGCGGCGCGGGGCGCCCGGGGATGAGCGCAGTGGTGATGACCACGTCGGCCTGCGCCACGCGCTTGGCGACCTCGGCCTTCTGGCGGTCCAGCCAGCTCTGCGGCATGGGGCGGGCGTAACCGCCCACCCCCTCGGCCGCCTCGCGCTCCTCCTGGGTCTCGTACGGCACGTCGATGAACTTGGCGCCCAGCGACTCGACCTGCTCCTTGACCGACGGGCGCACGTCGCTCGCCTCGATCACGGCTCCCACGCGCTTGGCCGTGGCGATGGCCTGCAGGCCGGCCACGCCCACCCCGAGCACGACGACCCGCGCGGCCTTGACCGTGCCAGCGGCCGTCATCAGCATCGGAAAGAAGCGCTGGTACACGTTGGCGGCGATCATCACCGCTTTGTAGCCGGCGATGTTGGCCTGGGACGACAGCACGTCCATGCTCTGGGCGCGCGTGATGCGCGGCGCCGCCTCCAGCGCGAAGCCGGTGATCCCGGCCGCCGCCAGGCGCTGCAGGCCGTCTGCGTCGAAGGGGTTGAGCATGCCCACCAGCACGGTGCCCGGCTTCATCAGTCCCAGTTCATGCGGCTGTGGTGCGCGCACCTTGAGCACCAGCTCGCCGCCGAAGGCGCCGGCCGCGTCGGTGAGTTGCGCGCCCACCGCGGCGTAGGCGTCGTCAGGGGCCGACGCCGCGACCCCGGCGCCGCGCTGTACGTGCACCGTGTGGCCCTGCGCCACCAGTTTCTTCGCCGTCTCGGGCGTGACGGCGACACGCGTCTCCCCCGCCACCGTCTCGAGCGGTACGCCTATGAGCATGGGACAACCCCTCCTGGTCGGATTGCTGGTGTGGATAAATTGGGGTGCAGCTTACACAAGCTGACAGTCCGCGTTGTGGTAACCGAGTTTCAACTTTAAGAGGATTGACAGCTATCGCGCGTGCGACACCTGACACCTGGCCGGGTGGCGACCGCCCGGCGCGCGACTCACTCCCTCGCCAGCCACCACCGGGCGAACGCAGGCAAGTCGGGGTGGAGGGAATGGGCCAGCTCCAGTTGCGGCCCTTCGTTGGGGCTGCCCGTCCTGCCCCGCATGATGAGGGCCTGGTGGATGCTCCGGTCGACACCGATCATGTACTGGATGAAGTCGTCGACGAAGGCGACCGGCTGCAACTCGTGCAGGGCCTTGGCCTTAGGGCTGATCTCCAGTTCCTCGTGCCCGGTCGCGATCACGCGCGAGATCGGGAACCCCTCGTCGCGCAGGTTGCGCACGCGCGCGTCGGCAAACCGCTCCGGAAGGGCGGTGACGCACACCAGCTCGTAGCCGGCGTCGGCGAGCTGGTGGCAGGCCTCGACCGCCCCGGGCAGCGGCGGGATGGTCGAGAAGAAGGTCTCGTCGAAGGCGGCACGGAAGCGTTCGAGTTCCTCACCCACCACGCGGCGGACCTCCCAGCGGTCCATGGGCCAGTACGCGTCGGGATCGCGTTCGCGCGGGAACTCGCCGAAGGCCCGCTCCCAGGCGCGCGCATAGGCTAGCGAATAGTCGAGGAGGACGCCGTCGCAGTCCAGGGCAAGGATGGGTCTGGTCATGCCCCCGATTCTGGCCGGGCCTGCGTTTTTCGTCGTCGCCTACGTGACGCGGCGACGCAAACGGCGGGGTAGACGCCGGCCGCGGCTTGTCCCTGCGCCGGCAACGGAGGGGGCCGGCCGGTACACTGCCGGCCATGCAGGACCGTTGGAAACCCAGTGTCACCGTCGCCGCCGTGATCGAGCGGGAAGGCCGCTTCCTGCTCGTCGAGGAACAGACGCCGGAAGGCCTGAAGCTCAACAATCCCGCCGGCCACCTGGAGCCGGGCGAATCGCCGGAGCAAGGCGTCGCGCGCGAGGTGCTGGAGGAGACCGGCTGCGTGTTCGCGCCCACGCACCTGCTGGGCGTGTACCTGTCGCGCTTCCACCGGCCGGCCTCGCACGAGGACGTGACCTACCTGCGCCTGGCCTTCGTCGGCACGGTCACCGACCCCGCCCCCGGCTGGGTGCTGGACGAAGGCATCGTCCGCACCGTGTGGCTGACGCCGGAGGAAGTGCGCTCGTCGGTCGACCGTCATCGCAGCCCGCTGGTGCTGCGCTGCATGGAGGACTACCTCGACGGCAGGCGCTACCCGCTGGAGCTCGTCACCACGCACCACACCGTCTTCGAGCCGGAGATCAAGGGATGACGCGCGTGGTGGTGGGCTTGTCCGGCGGTGTCGACTCCGCCGTCTCGGCGTGGCTGCTGAAAGCACAGGGCTACGAGGTCGTCGGCATCTTCATGAAGAACTGGGAGGATGACGACGACAGCGAGTACTGCTCCTCACGGCAGGACTGGCTGGATGCGGCCTCCGTGGCCGACGTGATCGGCATCGATGTCGAGCACGTCAACTTCGCGGCCGAGTACAAGGACCGTGTGTTCGCCGAGTTCCTGCGCGAGTACCAGGCCGGCCGCACGCCCAACCCCGACATCCTCTGCAACGCCGAGATCAAGTTCAAGGCCTTTCTGGACCATGCCATGCGGCTGGGCGCGCAGAAGATCGCGACCGGACACTATGCCCGCGTGCGCGAGGTCGAAGGCCGCTTCCAGCTGCTCAAGGGCCTGGACCCCTCCAAGGACCAGAGCTACTTCCTGCACCGGCTGACGCAGGCGCAGCTGGCCAGGACGCTGTTTCCCGTCGGCGAGCTGCACAAGACCGAGGTGCGCCGCATCGCGCAGGAAATCGGGCTGCCCAATGCGAAGAAGAAGGACTCGACCGGCATCTGCTTCATCGGCGAGCGGCCGTTCCGCGAGTTCCTGAACCGCTATCTCGCCAAGGACCCCGGCCCGATCAAGGACGACCGGGGCCGCGTGATCGGCCAGCACGTGGGCCTGAGCTTCTACACCCTCGGCCAGCGCAAGGGATTGGGCATCGGCGGCATCAGGGAACGCGGCGCCGCGCGCGGGGGCGGCGAGCACGAACCGTGGTTCGTCGCGCGCAAGGACATCCCCAACAACACGCTCTACGTGGTGCAGGGGCACGACCACCCCTGGCTGCAGTCGCTTGCACTCGACGCGGCGGACGCCAGCTGGATCGCGGGCGAGCCGCCGGCACCGGGCCGCTACGCCGCCAAGACGCGCTACCGCCAGCAGGACGCGGCGTGCGTGCTGGAGAACGGAGACGGTCAGGGGCGCTTTCGCCTGCGCTTCGACGAGGCGCAATGGGCCGTGACGCCGGGCCAGTCCGCCGTGCTGTACGACGGCGAGGTCTGCCTGGGCGGCGGGGTGATCGACGCGGCCGCTGATGCGGGCGCCGAGGCCGGCGTCCGGCCGCGGGAAGCCGGCGCTTCCATCGGGGCGTTGTGAGCAAGGTCGAAGAGGCCCGCGGCCTGGACGACCGTCTCCATCACGACACCTTGCGGATCGTGCCCTGCGCGGCTGCGCACAGCTTGCGCTCTCCGTCCGCCTCGGCATAGACCTCGCAGCGGCACACCGCCTGCGTCTTGCCGGCACCGAGCACCGTCGCCACCACGTGCAAGGCCTCGCCCGTCGCCGGCCTGAGGTAGTTGATCTTGAATTCCGAGGTCAGCACGTCGGTGCCCAGCACCGAGGCGCCGGCGTAGGTCAGCGCGTTGTCGGCCAGGTACGAGAGCACGCCGCCGTGCACGAAACCGTGCTGCTGCAGCAGCCGCGGGCCCACGGGCAGCGACAGCTCCACCCGCCCGCGCTCGAGGGCCTGGAGCTGCGTGCCGAGCAGGACGCTGAAGCCCTGCGCGGCCAGCACCTCGCGGCCGCGTTGCAAGAGGTCGGTGGTCATGGTCCGTCTCCTTCGGTTCGGGATGCTCAAGGACCGACGGCGGCCCAGGCCGCGTCGGCGAGCAGGGCACGCAGCCGAAGTGGCACGGGATTGCCCTCCTGTGCCCAGCGCGCCGAGAGCTGCAACACAGGCGCGAACACCAGCGCGAGCCAGACGGCGAACGGCATCGCCCGCAGGTCGCCGCGCGCCTGCCGCGCCTCGACCCAGCGCCGCAACCTGGCGAAGGCCTCGGCGTTCAATGCGCCCCAGTCGGGTTCCATGCCGGCAATGGCCGTGGTGTGCCGCAGTTCGTGCAGCACCCGCGCGTGCATCGGCCGGCGCACGACCCAGGCGATGTGCGCCAGCACCAGCCCGCGCACCCCCTCCTGCCCTGGCACGTCGTCGTCAATGGCCCTGAGGACGGCCGCGTGGTAGTCGGCGAGGGTGGCCTCGTACAACGCGCGCGCCAGATGGTTCTTGGTCGGGAAGTGGTGGTAGAGGCTGCCGTTGCTGACACCCGCCCGCAGCCGGACCTGTTCCAGCGACGTCGCCTGGAACCCTTGCTCGAGGAAGAGCTCGCGTGCGGCCTCCACCAGCGCCTGCCGGGCCGACCCTGGAAGGGAGGCGGCCTGATTCGTCATGGGCTGGAGTATTACTCTGGAGTATCACTCCAGTCAACGGAGGATGGCATGCCCCGGACTGCGGGGAGCCGGCTGGTGGGAACGGCATGCGAACGGTGATAGATTGACGGCTTTGCCCGAACGCCGCGCGCCACCAGCGCGCATCGTTGACGCGAGAGCCAGGCGGCCTGAACGGCGCGCCTCGTCCAGTTCTCGTCCAGGGGGGCGGCGCACGCGCCGGCCGAGGCAGTACCGGGATCGCACTGAGGACTCGCCCGATGCGCGTGTACCGAAGGCCCGCGGGTCCTAGCCACTGCCGCCTCATGATTCGACACGTCTTGCTGACCCTGCTGGCCGGTGCATGCGCCTGGCCCGCAGCACACGCCCAGCCCGCCACGCCGCCGAACGGCAACGCCCCGTCCATCCAGGTCGGGCCCTATGAGCAAGTGGCGATGCACCCGGTGCGCGAAGCGCCTGCCAGCGTGGTGCCGCGCAACGAAGCCCGCATCGCCGCCGAAGTCGGCGGACGTGTGCTGCGCTGGACCGTCGACACCGGCGGGCAGGTGGCCCGGGGCGCGCTGCTCGTCGAGATCGACCCGGTCGACTTTCGTCTCTCGCGGGACCAGGCGCGCGCGGCGGTCGAAGGCACGCAGGCCAGGCTCAAGCTGGCCGAGACGCAGTTGCAGCGCGCCCGCCAACTGGTCGCCGAAGGGTTCTTTTCCCAGGAGGCGCTCAACAGCCGTGAGACGGAGGTGCAGCTGCTGCGGACCGAGCTGGCAGCGCAGCGGGCACAGCTGGCGACCGCGGAACGCTCACTCGGCAAGACCCGCATCCATGCGCCCTTTGCCGCCAGCGTGAAGGAACGGCTCGCACAGGCCGGCGAATTCGTCGCCGCGGGCACGCCGCTGTACGTGCTGACCCAGACGGACGCGCCCGAGGTGAGCGCGCAGATCCCGCTGGCCGACGTGGACTCGCTGCGGCGCAGTACCGAGTTGCAGTTCGTCTCGCCCGCGGGCACGACGCCGTTGACGCTCGCCCGCGTGGCCGGCACGGTCACCGCGCCCGCTCGCACGGTCGAGGTGCGTCTCGCTCCGCGGCGACCGGTGGTGGTGGGCAGCAGCGGTCGGCTGCTGTGGCGCGACCCGCGGCCGCACGTGCCGGCCTCGCTGCTGGTCCAGCGCGACGGACGCCTGGGCGTCTTCGTCGCGGAGGCCGGCCGGGCCAGGTTCGTGCCGGTCCCCGAGGCGCAGGAGGGCCGCGCGGCGCCGCTGGAGCTGCCACCCGGCACGCCGCTGGTGACGAGTGGGCACGCCGGCTTGCGCGACGGCCAGGCGCTGCCGGCGGCGCGCTGAGACGGGAGCGCCCGATGAAGCTCCTGCAAGCGCTGCTGCGCAACCACCCGCTGGCGAACGTGGCGTTCGCGGTCGTCATCGTGCTCGGCGTGCTGAGCTACGTGCAGATGCCGCGCGCGCAGGACCCGGAGATCAACTTCAACTGGGTCAGCGTGAGCACCGTGCTGCCTGGCGCCTCGGCCGAGGATGTCGAGCGCCTCGTCACCAACCCGCTGGAGGACGGCATCCGGCGCGTGTCGGACGTGCGATGGGTCGTCTCCAACAGCCGCGAGAACGTCTCCAGCATCCTGGTGAGGTTCTATGACCTCTCGCCGGCGGCCTTCGACAAGCGCATCAACGACCTGCGCCGCGAGGTGCAGAACAAGGCCAACACCGAGCTGCCGACCGAGGCCGAGGATCCGGTGATCCTGGAGATCACCACGTCCAACGGCTTTCCCACCGCCTCGATGATGCTGCTCGGCACGGCAGACGACGAGACGCTGCGCCGCGCCGGTCGCCAAGCCAAGCTGGACCTGGAGCGCATGGTCGGCGTGGACCAGGTCTACGCCTCGGGCCTGCGCGAGCCCGAGCTGCTCATCACGCCCGACGAGGCCGCGCTCGCAGCCCGGGGCCTGAATGCCACCCATGTGGCCGACGCAGTGCGCGCCGTCTTCCGCGACGTCTCCGCGGGAACGCTGAAGGCGCGCGGCGGGGCGTGGTCGGTGACGGCGCAGGGCATCGCGCTGGACCCGGAGCGTCTGGCGGCGGTGCCGGTCACCCACCCGGCACGGCCGGAGGCCACCGCGCGGCTGGGCGACGTGGCACGCATCGAGCGTGCGCGCGAGCCGGCGACCCAGTACGCGAGCATGAACGGGCAGCCGGCCATCAGCCTCGCGGTGACGAAGAAAGCCAACACCCACACGCTCGAGCTGGTGCAGCGCCTTCGCGACTACATCGAGCAGCGCAACCCCGCGCTGGCGGCGGCCGGCCTGCAACTGGTGCTGACCGACGACCAGACCGTGCCCACGCGCGAGGCGATAGGCGTGATGGAATCCAACGCGCTGCTGGGGCTGGTGACCGTGCTGCTGATCTGCTGGGCCTTTCTCGGCTGGCGCATCGGCGTGCTGGTGGCGCTGGGCATCCCGTTTTCGCTGGCCGGCACGATCGCCATCCTCCACGCGCTGGACTACACCCTGAACATCTCGGTGCTGCTGGGCCTGGTGATCGCGCTGGGCATGCTGGTGGACGACGCGGTCGTGGTGGTGGAGGCCATCTACTACCGAATCGAGCGAGGCGCCCGCGCCTTCGACGCGGCGGTCGATGGCGTGCGGGAGGTGTTCGCGCCGGTGGTGTCGTCCGTGGCGACGACGCTGGCGGCCTTCCTGCCGCTGATGCTGCTGCCCGGCATCGTCGGCAAGTTCATGTTCGTCATTCCGTTCGTGGTCGCGCTGGCCCTGGCCATCAGCCTGGTCGAGGCCTTCTGGATGATGCCCACCCACGTGACGGCGCTGAACCTGCGGCTCAACCACGCCAGCCGCTCCCAGCGCTGGCGCAACGAGTTCAACCGGCGCATCCGGCTGTGGTACGGCAAGGCGCTGGCCGTCGTGCTGCGGCGCGGGGGCTGGTCGCTGGTGGTCGCCGTCGCCCTCGTCGCCGGCGCGGGAGCGCTGTTCGCCACCGGGGTGGTGAGGGTGCAGTTCTTCGCCTTCGATCCGCTGCGGCTCTTCTACGTCAACATCGACATGCCTCCTCACGCCACGCTGGAGGAGACGCTGCGCGAGGCCGAGGCCGTCGAGCAGGCGGTGCGGCAGCGGCTGCGCGACGGCGAGGCGCGTTCCGTCGTCTCCATCGCGGGCCTGAAGTTCACCGAGACCGAGCCGGTATACGGCGACCCGTACGGTCAGGTGTCGGTCTCGCTGAACCCGCGCACCGAAGACGGCCGCGAGGTCGGCGAGATCGTGGCGGCGATGCGCGAGGAGATCGAGTCGCTGCCCGGTCCGGGGCGCAAGAGCTTCACCGAGCTGTCGGGCGGGCCACCACGCTCGAAGCCGATCGCCGTCAAGGTGCGCGGGGACGACTATGCCGAGCTGCGCCGGGCGGCCGACGCCCTCAAGCAGGTGGTGAGCGGACTGCCCGGCGCGAAGGACGTGACCGACGACGACGTGCCCGGGCGGCCGAAGCTGACGCTGCGCTTCGACCATGAGGCGGTACGGCGGGCGGGCATGGATGCCGCGCAACTGTCGCGGCTGGTACGCATCCTGGTGGACGGTGAGATCGTCGCCTTCACCCGGGACGAAGGCGACAAGATCGAGGTGCGCGTGCGCGCAGCCGAGCGCTTGCGCGACGACCCGGCGGCACTGCTCAACGAGCCGGTGGTGCTGCCGGGCGGCCAGGTCTCGCGGCTGGGCGCCTTGATGCAGGTGGAGGTGGAGGAAGGCAAGGGCTTCATCCGCCACTACAACCTGCGTCGCACCATCACCGTGGAGGCCAACCTGGACGACCCCAAGGCCAACCCCGAGACGCTCAATACCGCCCAGGCCAACCAGCGCATCCGGGAGGCATGGCAGAGCCTGCGGCTTCAGTACCCCGGGGTGGACCTGGATTTCACCGGAGAGCTGGAGGACATCCAGGAAAGTCTGGACGCGATGGGGGTGCTGTTCGCCCTCGGCGTGGGACTCATCTACCTGATCCTGGCGACGCAGTTCGTCAGCTACTGGCAACCGCTGATGATCCTGGTGACCGTACCGCTGGCCTTCACCGGCGTGGTGTTCGGGCTCGCGCTCACTGGCAATCCGCTGTCGCTGTACACGCTGTACGGCGTGATCGCGCTGACCGGCATCGCCGTCAACGCCGCCATCGTGCTGATCGACGCCGCCAACGACCGGCGCCGGGGCGGGATGAACGTGCTGCACGCCGCGATGTGGGCCGCGCGGCGGCGTGTCGTGCCCATCCTCATCACGACGACCACCACGATCGGCGGGCTGTTCTCGCTGGCGGTCGGGTTGGGCGGGCACAGCCTGCTGTGGGGGCCTGTGGCGGCGAGCATCGTGTGGGGCCTGAGCTTCTCGACGATGCTCACCCTGTTCGTCGTGCCGCTGCTGTACGTCGTCTTCATGCGCCGACGCCCGCCCGGCCGGCGCCGGCGCTGGGCCTTCTGGCGCCGGCGGACGATGGCGTCCGCGGGTTGAGGCAGGGGCGCCCCGGGGGAGGATGCCGCGACGCTGCCGCGCCGGCGTCACTCCTGGTGGAGGTCCAGCGCGCGGGCCGCACCGAGCAGCCCGGGCGCCTGGGCCTGCACGACCCATGTGGGGATGGCCTCGAGGTACGGCCGGAAACGGCCCTTGGCCTCGAAACGCTCGCGAAAGCGGGAGCCGTCGAACCAGTGCCCCAGCCGCGGCACGATGCCGCCGCCGATGTACACGCCCCCCCGCGCGCCCAGCGTGAGCGCCAGGTTGCCGGCCACCGTGCCGAGGAAGGCGCAGAAGAGCTCCAGGGCGGCGACGCAACACGCGTCGCCATGCCGCAGCGCGGTCTGCGCGATCACGGGTGCGTCCAGCGGCTGCGCGGCCTTGCCGTCCAACTCGCATACCGCCTGGTACAGGTTCTCCAGCCCCGGGCCGGAGACGGCCCGCTCGGCCGACACGTGCCCATGACGGCGGCGCAGCAGACGCAGCACCGCCTCCTCGCGGTCGTCCGTGGCGGCAAGGGTCACGTGCCCGCCCTCGCCCTCCAGCGGGATCCAACGTGCAGGACCGCGCCCCCACCCGGCCATGGGCGAGGACGGCACCAGGCCCGAGACGCCAAGCCCGGTGCCGGCGCCGAGCAGGGCGACCGGCGCTCCCGCGACCGGTTCTCCCCCGCCGACCTGCCGACGCTCGTTCGGCGTCAGGCCCGGCAGGGCCAATGCCAGGGCGGTGAAGTCGTTCAGCACGAGCAGCCGTCCCAGGCCGAGGGCCTGCTGGAGTTCCCGGATCGAAAAGCTCCAGTCATGGTTGGTCATCTGCACGCGGTCCCCCATGACCGGGTTGGCGATGCCGATGGCGGCGCCGGCCGGACGGGGCAGGCCCTCGCTGCGCAGGTAGTGCTCGATCGCCTCGCGCAGGCCCGCATGCTCGGCCACCGGGAGCGTGACCACCTTCTCCAGGCCCGTGTCAGGCCCCGCCATCCAGGCAAAGCGTGCGTTGGTGCCGCCGACGTCGCCGACGAGACGGGGATAGGAAGCGAAATCGTCCATGCGAGAGCAGGGGCGGGCACACAGCCACCCGGCAGGTTCGAGCAGCCCGCGTGCCCGAGGCAGGCTCAGAGTATCTCAAGCCTGCCGCCGGGCTTGTTTGCAGTGCACAAAGACCGCGGCGGCCGACCGCCCTAGCCGGGCCCGCCGGGGTCGGCGCCAGCGCGCAGGGCACGGGCGCGGGCCTCGAGCTCCTGGCGCAAGTGCTTGCGCGCGCGCGCCGCCTCGTAGCGGCGCCGCTGTTCCGGCGTCGAGGGCTGCAGCGGCGGCACCGGCACGGGCTTGCCGTGTTCGTCGACCGCCACCATGGTGAAGAAGCAGCTGTTGACGTGCCGCACCTCCTGGGTGCGGATGTTTTCGGCCAGCACCTTGATGCCGATTTCCATCGAGGAGGTGCCGGTGTGGTTGACCGAGGCCAGGAAGGTCACCAGCTCGCCGACGTGAATCGGCTGCCGGAAAGTCACCTGGTCGACCGACATCGTGACCACGTAGCGCCCCGCGTAGCGGCTGGCGCAGGCATAGGCCACCTGGTCGAGCAGCTTGAGGATGGTGCCTCCGTGCACGTTGCCCGAGAAGTTGGCCGTGTCGGGCGTCATCAGCACGGTCATGCTGAGTTCGTGTGCAGGAAGCGACATCCTCGTGATTCCTCTCGCAGGCGCGGTGACCCATGGTATGCGTCCGACTCCGGACGACCAGGCCCGGGCAGGCCCATCCTGCCCGGCCGGCGTAGGTTACCCGAGCGTGCGAGAGGGCGCGCGAGGGGCGTTCAGCCGCCGTAGGCGGACTGCACCGCGGCGTTGACCAGCTGCACGCGGTTGCGCACCGCGAAGCGCCGCCGCAGCTGGCGCAGGTGGTAGTCCACCTTGTGCAACGACAGATGCAGCCGCGAGGCGATCTCCTTGTCGCTCTGACCGCGGATGAGGCAATCGAGGATGTCGCGCTGCAGCGGCGAGAGGTGGGCCGTGGCCGGATGCTGCGGCGTGTGCGGCGGCAGCTGGCGCGACAGGAACTCGTGCAGCGACAGCCCGAGCGTGAGCGCCTGGCCCAGCACGCTCTCGACGATCCAGCGCCGGTTGGGCGAGCTGGACATCAGGCTGATGACGGTGCGCTCGTGCGGATGGACCGGCGAGGCCAGGCTGAAGAAGACGCCGCTGCGGATGCCGCTGTCGCGGAAGTCGTCCAGGAAGCGGCGCACGCGCAAGGCTCCCGCGCGCGCCTGCGCGCCGGCCCCGACATCCTGCAGGTCCCACACCAGCGGCAGGCTGGAGCACGGGGCGTCCTGATGGCGCGGGTCGATCTCGTGGTAGCGCTCCCGGAAATAGCGCTGGGTCCAGCCCGGGTGGGCGTAGCTGGTGAAGAAGGTGCGCGGCACCGACTGTCCGCGCAGCTGCACGACGGTGCCGTAGGCCAGCCATTCGAACCCGATGGCATGCAGCATGGCCCGCACGAGGCGCTCGCGTTCCTCGGCGGAACCCGCTTCGAGCAGGTCGGTCACCAGCCCCGGCATGCGGTGCCGCCGGCGACCGTCCTCCCGCGGGGCCAGGTCGCGTTCCGAGTACAGCAGCACACCGTGGCCTTCGAGCGGCGCGGGGCTCGCAGGCGGTGGCACGCCGATGAGGGAAGGCAGCGGCGGGTCGGCGCCCAGGCCGGGCGCCGGGAATGTGGGCCGGTCGCAAACCGTCAGGTCCATAAGGCTCTCCCTGGTCTCCTCTGAAATGTCTCGATAGCCTTCGGAGGAAGCGCGCCGGGCTTGGATGCCGGCTCGTGCGCTCGAATACAGCGTGAAGGATTGCTCACCGCCGCACAAGCGCTCTTTGAGAAAGCGAGTTTTCGTGTTGCCAGAAAACTCGACCCGTGCTTACCGTGCACATCCGCGTGTTCCCTGGCTTGGCGCGGCGCTCGCTATGATCCGCTGGCGCCGTGGGAGGCGGAAGTCGTTACCGAACGTAGAAATGACACCATGCGCCTGGACCTGTTCTCGCTGCACCTCTTCGCCGACGTGGTCGACACACGCAGCATCAACCAGGGGGCCAAGCGCAACAACATCTCGGTGTCGGCCGCCAGCAAGCGCATCGCGGACCTGGAGTACCTGTTCGGCACCCAGCTGCTGCACCGCCACGCGCGGGGCGTGCTGCCCACCGACGCCGGCGAGACGCTGCACGCCAGGATCCAGCAGACACTGGGCGACCTGCAGCAGCTGATGGTCGAGATGAGCGAGTTCGCGACCGGCGTGCGAGGGCAGGTGCGGGTGTTCTCCAACCTCACGGCGATGATCCACTGCCTGCCGGGCGACCTCGCGGCCTTCGTCAGCGAGCATCGGACGGTCCAGGTGGATCTGGAGGAACACTCGACTTCGACGACCCTCGAGTCCTTGCTGAAGGGCACGGCGGACGTCGGCATCGTGGCGCCCGTGGTGACCTATCCCGAAGAGCTGAACTACTGGCACTACGAGACCGTCAAGCACGTCGTGATCGTCCACCCGACGCATCCGCTCGCGCGGCGGGAGGTCGTCACCTTTCCCGAGACACTCGCCTACGACTACATCGGGCTGGAGGCCGGGGGCGGCTGGGACGTGCACCTGACGCAGATGGCGCGCGCCTGCGGCGGGCGCGTCAAGGTCCGGGTGCGGGTCAGCGGCTTCGAGGCTGCCTGCCGCATGGTCGAGGCCAACCTGGGCCTGGCGATCGTGCCCTCGCTGACCGCACGGGTCTATGCACGCCCCCTCGGCTTGTACGCTGTGCCGCTGAACGAGGTCTGGGCCTCGGTGCCGCTGCATGTGTGCTGCCGCGACCTCAAGTCCCTGCCCGTGTCCGCACGTCTGATGGTCAAGCACCTGACGGCCGGCAAGCCCGACGGGCCGCCGCACGTGATGCGGTGGTGGGAAGCCCACAGCCGGCCCTCGCGGGTGCCGGCGCCGGCGTGAGGGAAGGAGCCGGGGTCGCATCCCGGCCCGTGCGCCCGCCATCAGATGTCCACGCGGCTGGTGTTGAGCCGGGTCCCGGCCGCTATCGTGTCCGGGTCGCCGGGCAGCGGGCCCGCTACGCCGTCCATCAGGTCCAGCCGGAACTGCCTGTTCGGGTTGATCTGGACCAGCTGCTTGAGCGCCGCAAGCACCACGCCATTGCCCTCGCCGCCCGCCGCCGCGCGCTCCTCAGGGGTCAGCAGGCGCTCCACATGGGCGGCCGCGAGGTTCCACAGCGTCGACGTTCGGCCCGATCCCCCGCCGAGCTCGACGAACGTCGGATGCGGCGCGAGTCCCTCGGGCTCGGGAGAGGGGAACACCCCCGGCAGCCCCAGGTCCTCGGGGGCCGCGGGCTCGTGCAGCGGGGGCAGCCCCGACGCCCGTGGCGGTTCCCACTCTTGCTCGTCGGCAGCCTGCGGCTCGTCGTCGAAGTACATCATCGCCACCCGCAGGCCGACGCCGGCGGCCAGCAGGTAGCCGGGGCGCGACAGCGCCGAAGGGCCGGGTATCGGCAGGCCCAGCTGCTTGCGCCACTCCATCTCTGCCTGCCGTGCGGCGGCGTAGGTGAACAACCCGCCGAAGCCCACCTCGGCCAGGCCGTGCAGCGTCGGCCGGCCAAAGAAGTTGGCCGCGTCGCTCAGCGTCCAGACTGCCCCGGAGGCCGACAGCCCGCTCGTGCCCAGCGTCTGCATCCAACGAAACGGGGTGCGCGCCTCCCAGTTGGACTTGACCAAGCCGCTGCCCAGCCCGGCGAAGGTGCTGGTCATGAGCGCGGCGTTGGATGCGCCGAAACCTGCCTGGATCAGCGTCTGCACCGCCGACAGGTTGCCGCTGGCCAGCGCGCCGGCCGCATAGGCGACGTTGAGACCGTAGGTCGCGCCGGTGACCACCCGGAACAGCTGGCCGGTGCGGGTGCGCGGGTCCAGTCCGTTGAGCGACGAAGCCTGCACGCCGAGCGCGCGGTCCACGCCGATCTGGTATTGACCGACGGTGGCCATGATCGCGTTGAACTTCTGCTGCTCGGTCCAACCCGACTGCTCGTCCACCGGTTTGTTCGCGAGGTACGCGTAGTCGACGCGGAACTGCTCGGTCAGCCGCGCGACGGTCTTGAGCTTCTCCTCCGACAGACCGAAGGCCTTGCCGTTGTGGATGATGCGGTTGACGAACCGGTCCAGGCTCTTGTGGGTGACCCGGCCTTCCTCGAAGATCTGTTCCCAGCCCAGGCGCACGCCGTCCGTGTACAAGGTACGCAACAGGCCCATGCCCGCGCGCGCTTCAAAGCCGGTGGCGTGTAGGTGCGTGTCCACCGAGTCGGGCGTTGCTGCGAGCGTGGCCGACCCTCCCGCCACGGCCGAGCCGGTAGCGACAGTGGTCAGCGTGCCGGCCACCACCCGCGCCGGCACGGTGTCGAACTTGCCGCGAGGCGTGCCTTGTCCGTGCGCGTGGGTGGTCTGCCAGTGCTGAGACACCGGATCGCCTAGACCGGCCGCGACGGCGGCGGACTCCGACCGGCTGGCCAGTGCCATGGGATTGCCGGTCCTGCCGGTGCTGCCGGTGTCCGAACCCGGCAGGCCGTGCTCCGCGGCATAGGCGCGATAGCGGTTCTGGTAGAGCTGGTCCACCCACCTTTCGAAGCTCTCGCGCGCGCCGGGCATGGGCTTCGGATCGCCTTTCTCGTCGACGGTCTCGTAGCCTTCGTGGACCAGCTTCTCGCGCTCGGCACGCAGCGTCGCGAGCATCTCGTCCATCGCGGCGATCTCGCTTTCGCGCCCCTGGGCGCGCAGCTGGGTACGCGTCCAGTCGGCGACCGACGCCTGCGCACGGGCAGTGATGTCCTCGTAGTTGCCGCGCAGCACCATCCACAGCGCGTCCGGATCGCGCATCGCGACGTCGGCGAAGAGCGGCAGGTAGGTCGTCAGGGCCTGGTGGTAGTGGCCCGGGTTGACCGGCTTGACCGTGTCGCTGCCGAACAGGATGCGGTCCGGGTGGCGCACGATGAACTCCACCAGCTCGCGGCGCATGCCGGGATCGTTCATGTAGGCCTCGGCGACGTCGTTCCACGAGATGTCGAACTTGACGTGCGGAGCGCGCTCCATGGCCTCATAGATGCGCGCCATGTGGTGCGGCACCTCGACCGTCTCCCGCGCCTGCCGCCGCGTGCCGTCGGGATTCACGAGATTGCGGGTGATCGTCACGGTCTGGGTCGCCGTGTCGGGACGCACCAGCCGGCCGATCCCGGTGTGAGCCAGCACGATGTTGGCGTTCGGGTACTTGGCGACCAGCTTGAGCAGTTCGTCGAAGTGCTCGTACGCCATCCTCGTCGCGGTGGGTCGCAGGTCGTGCGGATCGAGCGCGTGGCGGCCCCAGTCGCAATGGATGAGCACGCCCAGGCCCGTCTCGTTGGCGAAGGACATGAAGTGGTCCATCGCCGCCGCGTCGACCGGGAACGACTCCCCGCCCAGCAGCACGTCGACCATCTCCTTCTTGATGGTCAGCTCGCCGACGAACTTGAACACGCCGGGGTGCTCCAGCAGCATGCGGCGCGCGTGGCCCGTCGCGTCTTCCTTGGAAGGATCGACGCCGGTCATCGACATGTCGGCCCGGGTGGCGGCGTTCAATGCCTCGTCCGCCTTCCTGCGCGCATCCAGCGCGGCCTTCGTGTCTCCTCGCTCGAGCGCCTCCTGTTCCTTCGCACGCTCGGTCCGGTAGCGCTCGAACAGGCTCATGAAGTCCTTCGCGACCTCGCTGTCCATCTGCTTCGCGCGCCGCATGTTGAGCGGACCGGCGTCGATGCCCGAGTAGTGCGACGCGCCGCAATCGCTCATCTGGGGGATGGAGCCGTGCAGGATGCGGCTGGTCGCGCTGGCGTGCTTTTGCGTCTCCGTCAGCGGCTTGACGGCGTAGAAATACCGCTCGGCCGCGCGCCAGCCGTCGTTGAGCAAAGTCATGCGCTCGCGCAGCCCGTCGCGCTCGGCCTGGCTGGCGGCACGGTGGTCGTAGCCGCGGTCGTGCGCGTGGATGTCGGCGATGACGTGTTCCAGCCCCCCGGGGATCTCGGTGCGCTCGACGACGGCTGGATCGACCTTGAAGTCGCCCGGCCGCAGCTTGACGCCGTACAACTGTTCGTAGGCGTTCTTGCCGACCGGCCACGCGTTGACCAGCGCCAGTGCGCTGCGCTCGATCCTGTTCAGGTAGCGGTGCGGCTCACGCCGGCCGATGTTCGGCCAGAAGTTCTCGGGCAGGTCCGGGTAGGCCGGGTGCTCGGGGTCGCTGTAGGTCAGGCCGTCACGCACCGTGCGCGGCATGCCGGGCGCGGTCTCGGGCCCCGCATCGAGCAGCGAAGTCACCTCGGCGCAGGCTTCGTCGTACCCGACCAGCGCGCGACCGGCGGCGATGGTCTTGTCGTCCACGATGCTTCGCGTGACCTGCCCGAGCAGCGCATCGCCTCGCCCGGCCCGGCGGGTCACCGTCGCCTCGTCGACACCGTGAGGCGAGAAGGCCACTGCGTCGCGCACCGCGGCCTCGGCCTCCTGCGCGCGCTGGTAGGCCAGCTCGAGCGCCTTCACCAGCTCGCCGGCGTGCTTCAGCTCGGCGGCGGCACGGCCCGTCGCGTGCGTGGCCAGGCGTGCTTCGACCGCCTGCCGCAGCAGCGGCTGCAGTTCCTCGCGCGACAAGGCATGCGGGTCGGGGTGCGCCTCGCCGTGTGCCGTCCACGCCGCGTGCGCCTCGGCGTTCCTGGCGGTCTCGTAAGCCTTCGCCGCATCGTGCTGCGCCCGGGCCTGCGCCAGCGCGTCGCGGGCGCGTTCGAGCGAGATCCGTGCCTCCTGCGTCGCAGCCGCCGCCGCTGGGAGGTCCAGCACCCGGCGGGTGGCCGGCACTCCCGTCGGTTCGCCATGGTCCTCGAGGAATTGCTTGAAGTGCCGGACCGCCTCGGTGGTCTCGGCCTGGATGCGCTGCAGCTTCTGCTGCGCGCCCTTGTGTGCCAGCTCGCTGACGGCCAGCCCGTCCTCGATCCGCCCGGTGCGGGCCGCCAGGCCTTCCACGATCCCTTCGATTGCCCGTGCCCGGCGCTCCGCACGGGCCGCCACGGTGCGGGCGATGAAGGCCTGCCGGCCGCGCACCTCGTCCGCGGCCGCGCGCGCCCGCTCGGCGTGCTGGCGGGCCGCTCGCGCGTCGGCCTCCCCGCGCGACTGCGCCAGGCTCGCGAACTCGTGCTGGTCCTTCATGAAGGCCCGCCGCGCGGCGGTCTCGTCGACGCGGGCCTGGGCCGCCTTCACCTCGGCTGCGGCCAGCGCCTCGACGTCCTTGATCATCGCCTCGCGCTCCTTGTTCAGGCGCGCGGCCTCGGCATCGGCTTCCTTGCGCAGACGCTGCGCCGTGCCCTGCAGCAGCCGCGCATCGTCCGTGTGGCGCGCCGCCTCCGCCCTGGCTTCGGCCTCGCGCGCTTCGCGCATCAGCCGGTGCGCGTCCCGCTCGCGCGCGCGCAGCCTTTCCGCACGATGGTGGAGACGATCTTCCAACTGCTTGGCCTTGGCCTCTGCCTTCTGCAACGTCTCGCTCGCCTGCTGCAGTTCCTTGCCGGACTGCTTGGCCCGTGCGAGGGCATCGTTCACCAGCGACGCCGAGGTGTCCCGGCCCTCCGGCAATGTCTCGGGTGCCGGCGCGGCAGGATCGGCCGCGATATGCATGGCCGCAAGACCTCGAACCGACAACTGACCCGCGTCGTCGCCGATCCACCGCACGCCCTGGAATCCCCCCGCTTCCCTCACTGCGCCAGGAGGGGTGCGCGAAATCACGAGGTAGGTATTGCCTGCCAGGCGCCGGTCGCTGAGTCCGTAGCGGGGATCCAGCAGGTTGAACCCGGGCGGCCCATCCGGGTCCCCTTGCCCCAGCCACCGGCCCCGTCGCATGCCCTGGCCCTGCATGCCCCAGCCGACCAACTGAGGGCCGGTGCCCAGATCCAGCGGCGACGTGAGATCGACCGTTTCGTTGCGAGCGAAACGGTACATGTAGAGGAAGACATCGCCCTCCTCCGCGAGTGCCTTGAGCTGCGGCTGCACGTCGCGCCACTGGCTGCCTCGCACGAGCACGGCCCCCGGCGGGCCGTCGCCGTCCCGTGCGACGCCCTCGGGTGGATGGCCGGGTGGCTCGCCGAGATCGGAGCGCCGGACGCCCCGCACTTCGCGGGTCTCGCGCACCTGTCGCAGCGGGTCGGTGCCCCGAGCGCGATTCCGCTGGTGCGGGCTGCGTGTTTCGGCGTGGGGACTCTCGGCCCGATCCGGCGCGTTCTCGCCGGCACGCCCCGGGGCGTCCGGCCGCCGGGGCGAAGCGGTGGCGCCGCCCTCGCTCTCCGGCGGCCGGCCACCGCGCGCCAGCGTGATCGGATCCACCGAAGGGCGC
>DATMBN010000050.1:0-3418 GCA_035559275.1 Burkholderiaceae bacterium | reverse complement strand
GGCGTCGGCGGACTGGCGCACGGTGCCGGTGAGCTGTTCCATGGAGGAGGCGGTCTGCTGCAGGCTGCTGGCGGCCTGCTCGGTGCGCGAGGACAGGTCCTGGCTGCCCGCCGCAATCTCGCTCGAGGCCGTGGTGATGCTCTCGGAGGCAACCTGGACGGTGCGCAAGCTCTCGTGGAGCGCGCGGCGCATGTCCTCCACCGCGCGGGTGATCACGCCGATCTCGTCCGGGCGGTCGGAGAGGAGTTGGTTCGACAGGTCGCCGGCTCCGATGGCCTGCACGTGGGCGGCCAGGGGCGCGAGCGGGCGCAGCATGCGGCGCATGAACCACCACAGGCCCGCCGCCAGCACCGCGCCGGTGAGCGCGATGACGCCGCCGAGCAGGGTCAGCTGTCGGTACAGCGCGGCCAGCGCCTCGGACTCGGGGACCTCGGCGACCACCACCCAGCCGGTCGTGGCGCTGCGCACCACGGCGGCCCAGCGCTTGCCGTCCGCCTCGCGGTTGAGCAATGCCGGCGCGTCCACCAGCCACTGGTCGCCCGCGGCGGCGATCCGGCTCACCCAATCCTGCGCACCGTCGCCCAGCACCTCCTTCAGCGGCTTGCCGGCCTGCTGGGGATGGAAGACCAGGCGCCACTGCTGCAGGTCCTTGTTCGGGGCCAGCACGTAGAGGCCGCCGGTGTCGAACACTCTGGCCTCGTTGACCGCCTTCACGAGGGCGGCCTGCTGCTGGGAAATGTCCAGGCCGATGTAGAGCACGCCCACCACCTGGCCGGCGTCGTCCTTGACCGGCTCATAGACGGTCATGAAAGGGCGACCGAACAGGGTCGTCGTGCCCACGTACTTGCGCCCTGCGCGCAGTTCCGCGTAGGCGGGGCTGTCGCGCGAAAGCAAAGTGCCGACGGCGCGCGAGCCGTCCTCCTTCTTCACGGAAGTCGTGATGCGACGGAAGTCCTCTCCCTGCACGACGAAGACGGTGGCGTTGCCTCCGGGGAAATCCTGGGCGAAGCGATCAACTTCGCTCGTGTTGTCGTTGACCTGCGCGCCGAAGCTTTGCAGCACCCCTTGCACGGGGTCCACGAGCGTGAACGTGGGCGCGAACTGGCGCCGGAACGCGCCGTAGGCGTTCTCCGTGGTCACCCGCATGGATTGGTTGAACGCGTCGAGCGTGCTCGCCACCGCCTCGGCTTTCGCGTGGGCGTAGGCATAGGCGCTGGCGCGGTGCTGCTGCGAGGCGGCCACGTAGAACACCAGCATGAGCAGCAGCATCGCCAGGAGCAGGCCGCCGCCGGCGACCAGCGTGATGGTCGTGGCCAGCGAACGCCGCGGACCACTGGCGCGGCGGCGCGCGCCGGGCGGGGCGTGGACGGATGGTGACGGGGTCATGGTCGGCACTCCAGTGCAGGGGGTTGACGGCAGAGGCGGAACTGGCAGGTCGAAGCGGCTGGTCCCGGGCCAGGCCCGGCGGACCGCATGCTCAGGCCATCAGTTCGGAGCCCGCCAGCCCCAGGCTGGGGGAAAGGATCAGGCTTTCGATGTCCAGCAGGATCAGCATGCGATCGCCGACCTGGCCCAGGCCGGTGATGAACTTCGCGTCGACGGCCGAGCTGAGTTCGGGCGCTGGCTTGACCGCCTCTGCGGGCAGTTCCATCACGTCGCTCACCGCATCCACCACGGCGCCGACCACCCGGCCCTTGACGTTGAGGATGATCGAGACGGTGAACCCGTTGTACTCGACCTGCTCGCAGCCAAAGCGCATGCGCAGGTCGACGATGGGCACGATCACGCCGCGGAGGTTGACCACGCCCTTGATGAAGGGCGGGGCGTTGGCGATGCGGGTCGGTTCCTCGTAGCCGCGGATCTCCTGCACGCGCAGGATGTCGATGCCGTACTCTTCCCGGCCGAGGCGGAAGGTGAGGTATTCCTGCGCGGGTTTCGCGGCGGCTTGCGGCTGGCCGTGGCGGGCCGCCGTGCCCAGGACTGGGTGTTCCATCATGCCCATGTGTTTCTCCGGTGCTTTGCGGGTTTTCGGCCGCGGTGGGCGCGACTTGAGGAAGGGGAGGGCCGGGCCGCGGTCGCGGCCCGGCGGGGGGTCAGTGACGCGAGCGGCGTACCAGGGTGCCCACGTCCAGGATCAGGGCGACCCGCCCGTCGCCGAGGATGGTGGCGCCGGACACGTCAGGCACCTTGCGGTAGTTGGCTTCCAGGTTCTTGACGACCACCTGCTGCTGGCCGAGCAGTTCGTCGACCAGCAGGGCGACGCGGCCGCCTTCGGCCTCGACCACCACCATGATCGAGCTGACCCGCTCGAAGTCGAAGCGCGGGACTTGGAAAACCTGTTCGAGCTCGATGACCGGCATGTACTCCGAGCGCACCTCGACCACCCGGCCGCTCGTGCCGACCGTCTTGATCATGCCCGGCTCGATCTGGAAGCTCTCGACCACCGACGACAGAGGCAGGATGTAGCATTCCTCGCCCACGCCGACGCTCATGCCGTCCATGATGGCCAGCGTGAGCGGCAGGCGCACCGAGACCCGCATCCCGTAGCCCTCGGCCGAGTCGATCTCCACCGTGCCGTTGAGCGCGGCGATGTTCTTCTTGACCACGTCCATCCCGACCCCGCGGCCCGAGACGTCGGTGACCTGCTCGGCCGTGGAAAAGCCGGGTTCGAAGATCAGGCCCCATACCTCCTGGTCCGTCAGGGTGTCGGGTGCGTGCAGACCGCGCTCGCGCGCCTTCTTCAGCAGCTTCTCGCGCGACAGGCCGCGGCCGTCGTCGCGCACCTCGATGACGATGGAGCCGCCCTGGTGGGATGCCGACAGCGTGATGGTGCCGTGCTCCGGTTTTCCCTTCGCGAGGCGCTCTTCCGGCGGTTCGATGCCGTGATCGCAGGCGTTGCGCACCAGGTGGGTCAGCGGATCGGTGATCTTCTCGATCAGGCCCTTGTCCAGTTCGGTCGCCTCGCCGTGCGTGACCAGTTCGACCTTCTTGCCCAGCTTGCTCGCCAGGTCGCGCAGCATGCGCGGGAAGCGGCTGAAGACCGTCGACATGGGGATCATGCGGATCGACATCACCGCTTCCTGCAGGTCGCGCGTGTTGCGATCCAGGTCGGTCAGGCCCGCCAGCATCTGCTGGTGCAGTACCGGGTCGAGCTGTCGGCTGTTCTGTGCCAGCATGGCCTGCGTGATCACCAGTTCGCCGATCAGGTTGATGAGCTGATCGACCTTCTCGACGGAGACACGGATGGTGGCCGAGTCCAGCGCGGCGCCCTGCTTGGCCTCGCCGCGCACGGCCGGCTTGGCCGCCGCGGGGGCGGCCGGTTTGGCGACGGAGCCGGTCTCGGCGTCCGTCGGCTGGGGCGCACCCGGGGCGTTGGCGAAGAAGCCGTAGCCCGGGTCGGCGGCCGGTTCGGCGGGGG
>DATMBN010000049.1:0-8872 GCA_035559275.1 Burkholderiaceae bacterium | reverse complement strand
ACACGCTATAATGGCGGTCTTTGGCGCTTTAGCTCAGTCGGTTAGAGCGACGGAATCATAATCCGCAGGTCCGGGGTTCGAGTCCCTGAAGCGCCACCATATCCCCGAAGGGCTTGGCAGAGATGCCGAGCCCTTTTTCTTTTCCGGCGCGCCTTCCCGCTTTGCGCGCCCGGCGACGATGTCACTGCGTGCCGTACCGCCCAGGGGTCACGCCAAAGCAGCGGCGGAACCAGCGCGAAAAGTGCGCCTGATCGACGAAGCCGCATTCCGCAGCGACCGAGGCAGGGCTGTGCCCGTGTCCGAGCAGGGACTTCGCGCGGACGATCTTCGCCAGCCGCGCATATTGACCGGGCGTGAGGCCCAGTTCCGCCCGGAAGAGACGATGGAAGTGCTCGCGCGACAGCGCACACCTCCTTGCGACCGACGCCATGTCAGGGACCGCGTCCCGGGCGAGCAGTTCGAGCGCGGGTTGCAGACGGGGATCGTGGGTGGGCCTCAGGGGCACGACCGCCTGCCCTGGGGCAGCGACGCCCAGCGCCCGGCGGGCCAGCGCCGGCAGCGCGTCTACCCTCGCGGACCGGGCCGCGTCGCACACGTCGCGTTGCAGCCCGACATCGCGAAAGCTCACCTGCCGCATGTGCGGCCGGCGGTCCTCGGGCCAGCCGAGTTCCCGCGCCACCCAACCCGCCGGCAGGTAGAACATCGCCATCGCGAACCGCCCGACGCTGACGCCGGCGGTGTGCAGCGCCAGCGGCGGCATCACGACCACCGAGCCGGCACTGGCGCGGTAGCGCCCGCCGGCGCAGGCGAACTCGCACAGGCCCTCCTCCACCGCGCCTATGCTCCATTCCTCGTGCCAGTGGGGCGAGAACCTCTGCTCGGGCTCGGCGGCCACGAGCACTTCGGCGGCCTGATCGCCCGCCAGCCGCAGGCGCGTCAATCGGGATGAAGGTCCATGCCGCCGGTCGTTCATCTCCACAAGGGTAGCGCACCGGTGAGGCGTTTGACCCAGGGACGGGGGCCAACGAGCCCGATCCCGAGCAGGTCCTCCTGCACGTGCGAGCGCTGTGCGTGGACCTGCCAATACGCCTGCGCGTCGTGCATCTGGCGCGCGTAGGCGGGAAACAGCACCACGCGCGCTTCTGCGGGAATGTCCTGCAACTGCGTCGCCAGCCGCCGCAGGCCCGCCGCGTCCGCGCGCAGCACGGCGATGGGCAGGGCCGAGCTGGCCCACGTCGTCCAACCGCCCGCGTCCTTCAACCCTTGCCCCGCCCAACCGGGAAGCGCGGCGGCCAGGCCGGCTGCCAGGCAAGCGCCCACGTTGGTGGCGATGCCCGGCGGCAGGCCTTCCTGGAGGACCGTGCACACGCGCAGATCGGGAACAAGCGAGTTCATGCCCGCGATCCTAGGCGGTGCGCACCGGTCGGTCTTGTACGTCAGTGATCGGCAGGCACGGGCGCGTCCCGCGCCCCGCCAGGCGACCCTACTGAACGACAGGCGTGGGCGCCGGAGCCCGGGCGGCGGCCGGCAGGGTGGCGGCCACGACACCGATGCCGTGCAGGCGCCGCAAGCCTTCCATGTCCCGGCGCGGCGGCACGCCGAACTGCCGCTTGTATTCGCGGCTGAACTGCGATGCGCTCTCGTACCCCACCTGTGCGGCGGCGGTGGAGGCGTCCATCTGCTCGACGAGCATCAACCGCCGTGCCTCGTTGAGGCGCAGCCACTTCTGGTACTGCAACGGGCTCATCGCGGTCAGCGCTCGGAAGTGGTGGTGGAAGGTGGATGTGCTCATCTGCACTTGCGCCGCCAGATCGTCCACCCGCAAAGGTTGCGCGTAGTGCACCTTCAGCCACTCGATCGCGCGCGCGATGCGGTGCCCCTGGGTGCCTGCCGAGGCGATCTGGCGCAGACGGCCACCCTGGTCGCTCAGCAGCAGGCGGTAGACGATCTCGCGCTGCACCAGCGGCGCGAGCACGGGGATGTGGCTTGGGGTGTCGAGCAGGTCCAGCAGGCGACGGAACGCATCGAGCAGCGGCGGCGGCGCCTCCCCGACGTCGATCGCCCTGCCGGAAGGTGGCGTCTGCACCGCGGGCAGGCCGCCGTCCAGCAGCATCCTCGCAACCGCGCGGGGATCGAGTTTCATCAGGATCACCAGGCAGGGCCGGGCGGGCGTGGCGTCGACCACCTGGCCCAGGGCCGGCAGGTCGACCGAGGTGATGAGGAAGTCCTTGGCGCGATAGGCATACGACTCCTCGCCCAGCAACACACGCTTGGCGCCCTGGACGATGAGCGCGACGCTCGGCTCGTACATGCAGCTGGTCGGTTCGGTCGGCGCGTCGCTGCGATAGAGCGAGATGCCGGCGATGTCCGTGGAGACCACCTCGCCCGCCACGGCCCGGCGCATCACCAGACGCGCCAGCGCCTCGCCCGCTCCCTCGAGGCCACCGGTATCCGACGAAGACGTTGGTGACAAGTGCGATCCGTACAAGGGTGGCTCCTTCTGCCTGGTCCCTGGCCTGCGCGGCCGGCTGGCCCGGGCCGCCGCAACAGCGCCTCAACGGTAAACCAAGCGACACCCATCGGTCCAGCGCGCCGGAGTATCAGGCAAGAAGTCGAGAGAACTGAGCTACCGCCCCCGGCGCGAGTGCGGAAAGAATGTGACCTCGCTGCGTGCACCTTGGACGGAGTCCTCCATGATCACCCTACACATCAACGGACAGAACCAGCGCGTCGACGCGGAACCGGACACCCCCCTGCTCTGGGTACTGCGGGATACACTGCGGATGACCGGCACGAAGTACGGCTGCGGGATGGCGCTGTGTGGCGCCTGCACGGTGCACATGGACGGCCAGGCGATCCGCTCGTGCAGCACGCCGGTGTCTGCCGCGCAGGGCAAGAAGATCGTCACGATCGAAGGTGTCGGGCGCGCCCGCGTCGGCCGGGCGGTGCAGGACGCCTGGCGGCGGCTGGACGTCGTGCAGTGCGGCTACTGCCAGTCCGGCCAGATCATGAGCGCGGTGGCGCTGCTCGAATCGAACCCCCAGCCCACGGACGCGGACATCGACGCGGCGATGGGAGGCAACATCTGCCGCTGCGCCACCTACGCCCGCATCCGCGCGGCGATCCACGAAGCCGCGCGGGCATTGGCCTGAAGGAGGGACACCATGACGACCGACCGGATCGAGAACGTCAGCCGGCGCCACCTCCTGCAAGGCGCCGCGGGGCTCACCCTGGCGCTGTACCTGCCCCTGTCCGAGGCCGCCAGGCCCGCGCGGCGTGCCGCGGGTGCCGGGGCCGCGGGCGCGTCCTTCGCGCCGAACGCCTTCCTGCGCATCGGCGAGGACAACACCATCACCGTGATCGCCAAGCACCTCGAGATGGGCCAAGGCACCTACACGGGGCTGGCGACCATCGTGGCCGAGGAACTGGACGCCGACTGGTCGCAGGTCAAGGTCGAAGGTGCGCCCGCCGACGCCAGGCGCTACAACAACGTGAACTGGGGCCCGGTGCAAGGTACCGGCGGCAGCACCGCGATTGCCAACTCGTGGGAGCAGCTGCGCCAGGCCGGCGCCTCGGCCCGGGCGATGCTCGTCGCCGCGGCGGCGGCGCAGTGGGAAGTGCCGCCGGCCGAGCTGGGCGTGAGCAACGGGACGATCACCCACGCGGCATCGGGGCGCAAGGCGAGCTTCGGCCAGCTGGCCCGCGCCGCCGCCGCCCAGCCCGTGCCGCCCCAGGTCCAGCTCAAGGACCCCAAGGATTTCAAGCTGATCGGCAAGCACGTGCCTCGCAAGGACAGTGCCGGCAAGACCGACGGCACCGCCGTGTTCACGCAGGACATCCACCTGCCCGGCATGCTGACGGCGGTGGTGGCGCACCCGCCTCGCTTCGGGGCCACGGTGAAATCCTTCGACGCGAGCAAGGCCAAGGCGGTGAAGGGCGTGGTGGACGTGGTGCAGATTCCCTCGGGCGTCGCCGTGCTCGCGCGCGACACGTGGAGCGCCAAGAAGGGACGCGACGCGCTGGTCGTGCAGTGGGACGACAGCGCGGCCTTCAAGCTGGGTTCGCGGCAGATCCTGGAGCAGTACCGCGAGGTGGCCGGCTCCCCCGGGGCGGTCGCGCGCCGCGAGGGCGACGTGGACCGTGCCTTGTCCGCAGCCGCGCGCAGGCTGGAAGCCGCCTATGACTTCCCCTATCTGGCGCATGCCGCGATGGAGCCGATGAACTGCGTCATGCAGCTCACCAAGAACGGCTGCGAGGTCTGGAACGGCGAGCAGTTCCAGACCGTCGATCAGGCCGTGGTCGCCAAGGTGCTGGGGCTGCCGCCCGAGCAGGTGCACATCCACATGCTCTACGCCGGCGGCAGCTTCGGGCGCCGCGCCAACAAGGACTCGGACTACCTCGTGGAGGCTGCGCACATCGTCAAGGCGATCGGCGGGCGCGCGCCGGTCAAGCTGGTGTGGCTGCGCGAGGACGACATGCGCGCCGGCTACTACCGCCCGGCCTTCCACCACCGCCTGTGGGCCGGGCTCGACGCGAACGGCCGCCTCGTCGGCTGGCGCCATCGGCTGGTGGGCCAGTCCATCATCGCCGGCTCGCCCTTCGCAGGAATGATGAAGGACGGCATCGACCCGGTGTCGGTGGAGGGCGCGGCCAACCTCCCCTACGCGATCCCGCACATGACGGTGGACCTGCACACGCCGCAGGACGTGGGCGTGCCGGTCTTGTGGTGGCGCTCGGTGGGCTCGACGCACACGGCGTTCTCGACCGAGTGCTTCATCGACGAACTCGCGCAGGCGGCGGGCAAGGACCCGGTGGCGTGGCGCCTCGCAATGCTCGACAAGCACCCGCGTCACGCAGGCGTGCTGCGCCTGGTGGCGGAGAAGTCCGGTTGGGGCACGCCACAGACCGCAGGCCCCGCCGGGGAACGCCGCGGCCGGGGAGTCGCGGTGCACGAGTCCTTCAACACCTTCGTCGCGCAGGTGGCCGAGGTCACGGTGAAGGAGGACGGCAGCTACCGGGTCGATCGCGTGGTGTGCGCGGTGGACTGCGGCGTGGCGGTCAATCCCGACGTGGTCCGCGCACAGGTGGAGGGATCCATCGGCTTCGCCCTGTCGGCCGTCCTCCATGGCGCGATCACCTTGCAGGACGGCCAGGTGCAGCAGTCGAACTTCCATGACTATCCGGTGGCCCGCATCACCGACATGCCGCGCGTCGAGGTCCACATCGTGCCGTCCGCCGCCCACCCGACCGGCGTCGGCGAGCCTGCCGTGCCGCCCCTGGCTCCGGCCGTCGCCAACGCGCTGGCCGCCGCGACCGGCAAGCGGGTGCGGCAACTGCCCATCCCAACGGCGCTGCTGAAGGCGTGAAGGCTGTGCCCTGCCGCGAACCAACTCGCAAGATGCGCATGACGATAGACCGCAGAACGACCCGGAGGTTGAGGTGGAAAACCTGGACGTGATGGTCCTGCGCGCGTTGCGCGACTGGCGCCTCGCAGGGCGTCGGGCGATGCTGGCGACGGTCGTGCGCACCTGGGGCTCCTCGCCCAGACCGGTCGGCTCCATCATGGCGATGGCCGCTGACGGGGCGGTCGTCGGCTCCGTCAGCGGCGGCTGCATCGAGGACGACCTGATCCATCGCTACACCTCGGCCTGTCGCGACGGCGACGGGTCGCAGGGCCTGCCCTCGGGCCCGCCCCAGCTGGTCAAGTACGGCATCGCCGCCGACGAAGCCCACCGCTTCGGTCTGCCGTGCGGCGGCACGCTGGAGCTGCTGCTGGAGTTCGACCCCGACGCGCAGTCGCTGGAGATCCTCACCCGCGCTCTGTCCGAAGGGCGCCTCATGCGCCGCACCGTCCAGCTCGGGGACGGACGGGTGCTGATCGAGGAGGCGAACGCTCCGGCCGAACTGGAGATCACGCCCGAGCGCATGTCCAACACCTTCGGGCCCGAGTACCGGATGCTGCTCATCGGCGCCGGACAGTTGACCGAGTACCTTGCGACGATGGCGCTGTTCAACGGATTTTCCGTGACGGTGTGCGACCCGCGCGAGGAATACCGCGGAGCCTGGAGCGTGCCAGGTGTCGCCTTGACCCGGGACATGCCCGACGACGTGGTGACGGCCTTCAAGCCAGACCGCCGCAGTTGCGTGGTCGCGCTCACGCACGACCCCAAGCTCGATGACCTCGCGCTGATGGAAGCACTCAAGACGCCCGCCTTCTACGTCGGCGCGATCGGCAGCCGCCGCAACAACGCCGCGCGCCGGCAGCGGATGCAGGAGCACTTCGGCCTTGCGCAAAGTGAACTGGCGCGTCTGCGCGGACCGATCGGCGTCTACATCGGCAGCAAGACGCCGTCCGAGATCGCGGTGAGCGTGATGGCAGAGATCCTCGCCGTGAAGAACGGCATCGAGGTGCCCCACGACATGCAGGTCGAGACGGCGAAGAACCTGCGCACCCAGGCGCCCGGGACGGCGTCCTGCTCCACGGGCTCCCCGGGCGACTGATCCGAGCAAGGGCCATTCCTTCGCACGAACCCGCGTGACGAGGCCAGGCCTTCCTATCGGGGCTATCGCGAAATTCAATCGGCGCACACGCGCGCCCCCGGCCTTCGGGCCCGGCGCTTGCCGCTCGGCTCGGGCGCGGCTTCGCGCTGCGCCACCACGAAAGGAGCCCTACTCATGTTTGCGCACAACAAGCGTCTGCAATACACGGTTCGCGTCAGCGACCCCAACCCCGGTCTTGCCAACCTGCTGCTCGAGCAGTTCGGCGGCCCGCAAGGCGAGCTCGCGGCCGCGTGCCGCTACTTCACCCAGGCCCTGGCCGAGGACGACCCCGGCCGCAAGGACATGCTGATGGACATCGCCACCGAGGAGCTGAGCCACCTCGAGGTGATCGGCACGCTGGTCGCGATGCTCAACAAGGGAGCCAAGGGCCGCCTTGCCGAAGGCGTGGACGAGGAGGCCGAAATGTACCGCCGCATCACCGGCGCCGGCAACGACTCGCACCTGACCCAGGTCCTGTACGGTGGCGGGCCCGCGCTCATCAACTCGGGCGGACAACTCTGGAACGCGGGCTACATCGACACCATCGGCGATCCTTCGGCGGACCTGCGATCCAACATCGCTGCCGAGGCGCGTGCGAAGATCATCTACGAGCGCCTCATCAACTGCACCGACGACCCCGGCGTGAAGGAGGCGCTCGGCTTCCTGATGACGCGCGAGGTCGCCCACCAGCAGTCGTTCGAGAAGGCCTTGTACGCCATGCAACCGAACTTCCCGCCCGGCAAGATGCCTGCCGATCCGCGGTTCGCGAACGTGTACTTCAACATGTCGCAGGGCGAAGGCGACATGCGCGGTTCCTGGAACAGCGAAGAGAACTTCGAGTACGTCTCGGACCGCGAGCAGCAGATGGCGGTGGACGGCGGTACCGGGCTGCCCGAGGTGACGCTGACCGACGACGATCGATCCGTGTTGGAGCAGATGGCCGAGCGCACGCGGTCCGACCCGGACGTCGATCCGACCACCGGAGCCGAGCTCGGCATGGGCGAGGCGCCCGCGGCGGGCAGCGTGCCGCCACCGGCCAAGGGCGGCGGACGCGGCGGGCGCGGCACGGCACGTTCGCACTGAACGGCAGGCACCCGAGAAGGTATGGACGATCGTTCGGACCGCCCGGTTCCGGGTACGGTGCCCGACGCTTCCCGCCGGGCGACGCGGGCCGCGGCGGTCCCTGTGCCGCCCCGCTGGCGCGTCGCGGCCACCGCCTTGCTGGCATGCGTCGCCGCCGCGGTGATGTGGTCGTGGTGGCAAGGCGGTCCGGGCGGCTTCGGCAGCCCTGTCGGTGACGCCCTCCTCGGCGGCCTGGCCGCCGCCCTGGCGACCGCGCTCGGGACCGTGCCTGTGCTGCTCGCCCAGCAACCGGCCGAGCGCACGCGCGACGCGATGCTGGGCTTCGGCGCCGGCGTGATGCTCGCCGCGTGCGCGTTCTCGCTCGTCGTGCCGGCGCTGGAAGCGGCAGCGTCCCTTGGCGCAGGACGCTGGGGCGCGAGCCTCACCGTCGCCGGCGGCATCGCGCTGGGAGCAGCCCTGGTGCTGGGCCTGGACCGCTGGCTGCCGCACGAGCACTTCATCAAGGGGCGCGAGGGCCGGCAGGCGAGGTTGCTGCGGCGCACGTGGCTCTTCGTGTTCGCGATCGCCCTGCACAACCTGCCGGAGGGGCTGGCCATCGGCGTGGCCTTCGCCGGCTCGTCGTCCGCGGCCGCGACCGCGCTCACGACGGGCATCGCGGTGCAGGACGTGCCAGAAGGCCTGGTCGTCGCGCTCGCCCTGCGCACGGCCGGCTACGGCCGCCTGCCTGCCACCGCGCTCGGTGCGGCCTCGGGGCTGGTCGAGCCACTCGGCGCCGTACTCGGTGCCGCCGTCGTGTCGATCTCCGCACTGCTGCTGCCCTGGGGTCTGGCGTTCGCGGCCGGCGCCATGCTGTACGTCATCAGCCACGAAATCATCCCCGAGTCCCACCGCCAGGGTCACGAGGCGTGGGCGACCGGCGGACTCGTGCTCGGGTTCATCCTGATGATGGTGCTGGACACCGCGCTCGGCTGAGCGCGGCCCCGCGTCCAGGGACTGCGGCGTTCCCGATCGGGCCGCCGCGTCAGTACGGCACCTGCACCAGATAGTCCCGGAAGCGGAACACCGCGTGCTTGGGCTGGATGCTCTCCAGCGTGAGCTGCGGTGCGGGGCGCTCGCCTTCCTGGAAAGGCCGGCCGTTGATGATGACCAGCCGGTCCGAGCGATTCTGCGAATACACCGAGCCGCCAATGGCGATGGGCGGCAACTCGCGCCGCACCTCGGTCGGCAGGTCGTGCAGGTGGACGACGCG
>DATMBN010000048.1:0-72135 GCA_035559275.1 Burkholderiaceae bacterium | reverse complement strand
GGGCGGGGGGCGGCGCGCCCGCGGCGCTTGCCGCGCCGGTGGACGGCACGGCGGCCACCGCGGCGGGCAGCGGCACCTCGGCGGCCAGGCGCGGCGTACCGATCGGGGCGGCCGCCTCGCCCCGTTGCACGGCGACGATGTCTTCCTCGCTGGGGTAGATGCCGGCCAGCCAGTAGTCCAGCACGCGCCGGGCGATGGGCGCGGCGGCCTGCGCGCCGAAGCCCGCGTTCTCGACGATGACCGCGACCGCGATGGTGGGCTCGGCCACCGGCGCGAAGGCGACGTACAACGAATGGTCGCGCAGGTACTCGGCCAGTTTGGCGGCGTTGTACTTCTCGTTCTGGCGGATGGTCACGGCCTGCGCGGTGCCGGTCTTGCCGCCGCTCTGATAGGGCGCTCCGGCGAACACGCGCGTGGAGGTGCCTTCCTGGGTCACGCCGTACATCGCGCGCTTGATCACCTCCACGTGCTCGCGCTTGAGCGGCAGCGGCTCCAGCGCATCGTGGCTGAGTTCGCGGCGCTCGCGCGTGACCACGTCGTGGATCTCGCGCACCAGGTGCGGCCGGTACCGCTGCCCACCGGAGACCAGCGTGGCCATCGCATGGGCCAGCTGCAGCATCGTGAAATTGTTGTAGCCCTGCCCGATGCCCAGCGAGATCGTCTCGCCGGCGTACCATTTCTGCAGTTCCGGCTTCTTGTACGCCTTGCGCTTCCAGGCGGTGGAGGGCAGCACGCCCCGCACCTCGCCGTGGATGTCGATGCCGGTGATCTGGCCGAAGCCGAAGGGCGCGAGCTGGTCGTGCATCAGGTCCACGCCCATCTCGTTGGCCAGCGAGTAGTAGTAGACGTTGCTCGACTTGACGATGGAGCGGTACATGTCCACCGGACCCAGGCCGCCGTCGCCATGGCTGCGGAAGCGGTGGTTGCCGAACACGAAGGTGCCGCTGTCGTAGATGACCTCGTTGGCGCTGCGCTTGCCGCTGTTGAGGGCGGCCATGGCCATGAAGGGCTTGAACGTCGAGCCGGGAGGATAGGTGCCGCGCAAGGCCCGGTTGAGCAGGGGCTTGTCCAGCGACTCGCTGAGCGCCTTCCAGTTCTCCACGTCGATGCCGTCGACGAAGAGGTTGGGGTCGAAGGTGGGCTTGCTGACGAAGGCCAGCACTTCGCCCGATCGCGGGTCGATGGCCACCAGGGCGCCACGGCGGTTGCCGTACAGCCGCTCGATGAGCGCCTGCAGCTTGATGTCGATCGACAGCACCACCGTGTTGCCGGGCGTCGCGGGGCTGGAGCGCAGGCGCCGCACCGGGCGCCCGCCCGCGCTCGTCTCCACCTCCTCGAAGCCGGTGATGCCGTGCAGCTCGCGCTCGTAGCTTTGCTCCACGCCGAGCTTGCCGATGTACTCGGTGCCCCGGTAGTTGGCCGCGTCCTCCGACTCCTCGATCTTCTCCTTCTCGGCCTGGTTGATGCGGCCGATGTAGCCGATCACGTGGCTGCCCACCTCGCCGAGGGGGTAGTTGCGGAACAGGCGCGCCTTCACGTCCACGCCGGGGAAGCGGTAGCGGTGCACGGAGAAGCGGGCGACCTCCTCGTCGGACAGCCGGGTGCGGATCGGCAGCGACTCGAAGCTCTTGGAGTCCTCCAGCTGGCGGCGGAAGCGGCGCCGGTCGGCGGGCGTGATCTCGACGATCTTGGACAGTTCGTCGATCGTGTCTTCCAGGTCCTTGATCTTGGAGGGTGTCAGCTCCAGCGTGTAGGCCGAGTAGTTGCTCGCCAGCACCACCCCGTTGCGGTCCAGGATCAGGCCCCGGTTCGGCACGATGGGCACGACCGAGATGCGGTTGTTCTCGGCCCGCACGGTGAGTTCCTCGTGACGCAGGACCTGCAGGTACAGCAGGCGCGCGACGATGAGGCCGAAGCCGAGCAGCACCATGGCGGCGGCGAACAGCAGCCGCGTGCGAAAGCGCGACAGCTCCAGTTCGACGTTCTTCAGTTCGGTCATCGCCGCGTCGGGCCGGGTGGGGCGGTGGAGGGGCTGCGGGGCGGGCTCAGAGCGGGCGGTTCGCGTCCGGGTCGGGCGGGCGTCGTTGGGGCGCCAGCAGCACCCAGGTCGCGATGGGCCACAACAAGGCTTCGAACACCGGCGCGAGCAGCAGTTCCCAGCCCGGGAACATGCCGCCGGCCAGCAGGCGGATCACCACCGACACGGCGTGCGCCGCGAAGAACAGCGGCAGGATCTGCACCGCCTGCGACGGCACGGAAAACCACAGCAGCCGCCGGTGGATGGTGATCGCGAAATAGCTGAGCAGCGTGTAGGCCAGCGCGTGCTGCCCGAGGAGCGCGCCATCGTGCACGTCCATCACGAGCCCGAAGACGAAGGCCGCGCCGATGCCCACCCGTCGCGGCTGGTGCACGTTCCAGAACACCAGCGTGAGCGCCAGCAGGTCCGGCATCGAGGGCGCCCGGCCGACCGGGATCAGGTTGATCGCCAGCGCCACGAGCAGCGACGTCCACATGAACGCCGGGTTGACCGGCAGCAGCAGCTGGTCGGAGCCGCGGGGCATCATCGCCGGGTCCCTCCCTTGCTCCGCACGACGCTGCCGCCGTCGGCGCCTTCCGGTTCCGCCTCCGGGCGCGGCGGCAGCTGTTCGCCCACCGGACGCACCACCAGCACGTGTCGCGCGCTCACCGGATTCGAGATCGGCTTGAGCGTGATCTTGGCGAAGGCCGAGTCGGCACGACGGTCGACCTTGTCGACGCGCGCCACGGCCAGGCCGGCCGGGTAGACCCCGTCCACGCCCGAGGTGCTCAGCACGTCGCCTTCCTGCACGTCGGCGTTCGTCGCCATGAAACGCAGCTCCAGTCCGTCGTTCGCCGGGTCGCCATAGGCCACGCCGCGCACGAGCGTGCGGGTGTTGAGCACCGGGATGACCGCGTCCTTGTCGGTCAGCAGCGTGACCTCGGCAGTCAGAGGGTACACCCGCGTGACCTGGCCCAGCACGCCCTGCTCGTCGATCACGGGGGAACCGCGCGAGACCCCCTGCGTCGCGCCGCGGTCGATGATGACCTTGCGGGTGTACGGGTCTGGCGCGTCATAGAGCACCTCGGCGGCGAGCGTGTCGGACTGCACCGCCGGGCGCAGCTCCAGCAGGGCGCGCAGCCGTTCGTTCTCGCGCTCGAGCAGCGCCAGCCGGGCCAGCCGGTCCGCCTGGGAGATCAGTTGCTTCTGCGCGGCCTCTTCCTTCTCGCGGGCGCGCTCGACGCCCTGCAGGTACTCGCGCGCCAGCGCGATGCCTTCGACCGGCGCCAGCAGCGCCCGCTGCACCGGGTGCAGGACGGTGGCGACGACCGCACGCAGCGGCTGCGTGATCTGGAGCCGCGTGTCGGCCACCATCAGGAAGAAGGCCAGTGCCGAGAACACGATCAGGCGCGTGAACGCCGAGGGCCCCTGCTTGAAGAAGGGAGGCGGGGTGCGGTCTAGGGTGCCCAGCGGCATGGCGGAACGGCGCGAGGGGAGGCGGCGTCAGGTCGGCGAGGCGGGCGTCAGGGCCGGGCGGCAGCGGGGATCGGCGCCGGGGCGCGGGCCCCGGCGGGCGGACGCGTCACTCCGAGGTGAAGATCGAGCCCAGGCGCTCCATGCGCTCCAGGGCCATGCCGCAGCCGCGCACGACGCAAGTCAGCGGATCCTCGGCCACCAGCACGGGCAGGCCGGTTTCCTCGGCGAGCAGCCGGTCGAGGTCGCGCAGCAGTGCGCCGCCGCCGGTGAGCATCATGCCGCGCTCGGCGATGTCGGCCCCCAGCTCCGGCGGCGTCTGCTCCAGGGCGTTCTTCACGCTGGAGACGATCTGGTTCAGCGGGTCGGTCAGGGCTTCCAGGATCTCGTTGGAGCTGATCGTGAAGCTGCGCGGCACGCCCTCGGAGAGGTTGCGGCCCTTGACCTCCATCTCCTTGACTTCGGAGCCAGGGAAGGCCGAGCCGATTTCCTTCTTGATGGCCTCGGAGGTCGGCTCGCCGATCAACATGCTATAGTTGCGGCGGATGTAGTTGATGATGGCCTCGTCGAACTTGTCGCCGCCCACGCGCACGCTGCCCTTGTAGACCATGCCGCCCAGCGAGATCACGCCGACCTCGGTCGTGCCGCCGCCGATGTCCACCACCATCGAGCCCGAGGCCTCGGAGACCGGCAACCCGGCGCCGATCGCGGCGGCCATGGGTTCCTCGATCAGGTAGACCTCGCTGGCTCCGGCGCCCAGTGCCGACTCGCGGATGGCGCGCCGTTCGACCTGCGTCGAGCCGCAGGGCACGCAGATGATGATCCGGGGCGAGGGCTTGAGCACCGAGCGCGGATGGACCATCTTGATGAACTGCTTGAGCATCTGCTCGGTGACGGTGAAGTCGGCGATCACGCCGTCCTTCATCGGGCGGATGGCTTCGATGTTGCCGGGCACCTTGCCCAGCATGGCCTTGGCCTCGGCGCCGACCGCCTGGATGGTTTTCTTGCCGTTGGGGCCGCCTTCGTGGCGGATGGCGACGACCGAGGGTTCGTCCAGCACGATGCCCTTGCCGCGTACGTAGATCAGGGTGTTCGCGGTGCCCAGGTCGATGGCGAGGTCCGTCGAGAAATAGCGACGAAAGGATTCGAACATGTTGCTTTCGCGTCCGCCCGTCGGGGAGCGACCGGCCCGCCAGCCGGGGGACGTAGTGTTTCGGGTTTTCTCCGGGGCCGCTCCCGGGCCCGGCCGGAGTGCGGCTGACGGCGCCCGTTCGCGCTTTTTTCAGCACGAAACCGGCACGGTCGCAGCTCGACAGGCGCCTGAAACGCCCACCCTCTACCGCGGCCGGGCCGGCTGTGGATAACGGGCGATAATACCCGATCCCACCCGCACCAAAGCGTGCTGGAAACGTCATTCGAGAAGATTTTCAATGGCTTTGACCCCTGAAGATGTCAGCCGCATCGCCCACCTCGCGCGTCTCGAACTGAGCGCCGAGGAGCAGGGCGCGATGCTGCAGCAGCTCAACGGCTTCTTTTCCATCGTCGAGCAGATGCGCGCCGTCGACACGACCGACGTGGAGCCGCTCTACACCCCCTTGGCGGCGGCGGAGCCGGTCGCGCTGCGCCTGCGCGAGGACGCCGTGACCGAGTCCGACCAGCGCGAGGCCCACCAGCGCAACGCCCCCGCGGTCGAGGACGGCCTGTTCCTCGTCCCCAAGGTCATCGAGTGAGGGGGGTGGCGATGGAACTGCACCGCATGACCGTGGCCGAGCTCGGCCGGGCGCTGGATGCCGGCCAGCTTTCCGGCGTGGAAGCGGCCCGCCACCTGCTCGGCCGCATCCAGGCACGCGCAGACCTCGGCGCATTCCTGTGCACCGACGAGGAGGTCGCGCTGCGCCAGGCTCGCCTGGCCGACGAGCGCCGCGCCCGCGGCGAGCGCGGGCCGCTGCTGGGTGTGCCGATCGCCCACAAGGACATCTTCGTCACCCGCGACTTCCCGAGCACGGCCGCGTCGAAGATGCTCGCCGGCTACATGAGCCCGTTCGACGCCGCCGTCGTCGAACGGCTGAGCGCGGCGGGCGCCGTGACGCTGGGCAAGCTCAACTGCGACGAATTCGCGATGGGTGGCAGCAACGAGCACTCAGCCTTCGGCCCGGCGCGCAACCCCTGGGACGTGACGCGCATCACGGGCGGATCGTCCGGCGGCTCCGCGGCCGCCGTCGCGGCGCGCCTGCTGCCCGCGGCCACCGGCACGGACACCGGCGGCTCGGTGCGCCAGCCGGCGGCGCTGACCGGCGTGACCGGCATCAAGCCCACCTACGGCCGCTGCTCGCGCTACGGCATGATCGCCTTCGCCTCCAGCCTGGACCAGGCCGGGCCCATCGCCCGCACCGCCGAGGACTGCGCGCTGCTGCTGCAGGCCATGGCGGGCTTTGACGAGCGCGATTCGACCTCGGCAGATCGCCCGGTCGACGACTACGTTGCCGCCCTCGCCACGCCGCGCGAAGGCGCCACGGCGAGCCAGCCCCTGGCGGGCCTGCGCATCGGGCTGCCGAAGGAGTTCTTCGGCGAGGGCGTGGCGCCGGGCGTGCTGCAGGCGGTGCGCGCGGCGCTGGCCGAGTTCGAGAAGCTCGGCGCGACGCTGGCCGAGGTGAGCCTGCCGCGCACGGAGCTCTCGATCCCCGTCTACTACATCATCGCCCCGGCCGAGGCCAGTTCCAACCTGAGCCGCTTCGACGGCGTGCGCTACGGCCACCGCGCCAAGGACTACAAGGACCTGCTCGACATGTACAAGAAGAGCCGGTCCGAAGGCTTCGGCGCCGAGGTCAAGCGCCGCATCATGATCGGCACCTACGTGCTGTCGCACGGCTACTACGACGCCTACTACCTGCAAGCCCAGAAACTGCGCCGCATGATTGCCGAGGACTTCCAGGCCGCGTTCCGGCAGTGCGACGTGATCGCCGGCCCCGTGTCGCCCACGGTGGCGCGGCCGTTGGGCGCGCAGACGGACCCCGTGCAGGAGTACCTGGCCGACATCTTCACGCTGCCGGCGAGCCTGGCGGGCCTGCCCGGCATGAGCGTGCCCGCGGGCAGCGGCGAGCACGGCCTGCCGGTCGGGTTGCAGCTGATCGGCAACTACTGGCGCGAGGCCGAACTGCTGCAAGCGGCACACGCCTTCCAGCGGGCCACCGATTTCCACCTCCGCGCGCCGGAGGGCTGCTGATCATGAGCACCAAGTCTTCCCTCGTGCGCGGCTACGAGGTCGTCATCGGCATCGAGACGCACGCACAGCTGTCGACGCAATCCAAGATCTTCTCCGGCGCCGGCACGGCCTTCGGCGCCGCGCCGAACACGCAGGCCTGCGCGGTGGACCTGGCATTGCCCGGTACCCTGCCCGTGATGAACCGGGCCGCGGTCGAGCGCGCGATCCGCTTCGGCCTGGCCGTCGGCGCGAAGGTCGCGCCGATGTCCATCTTCGCGCGCAAGAACTACTTCTACCCGGACCTGCCCAAGGGCTACCAGATCAGCCAGTACGAGATCCCGGTGGTGCAGGGCGGCCAGGTCGAGTTCTACCTGGGCGACGAGAAGCGCACGGTGCGCCTGGTGCGGGCGCACCTGGAGGAAGACGCGGGCAAGTCGCTGCATGAGGACTACCACGGCCAGTCGGGCATCGACCTGAACCGTGCGGGCACGCCGCTGCTCGAGATCGTCACCGAGCCCGACATGCGTTCGTCCGCCGAGGCGGTCGAATACGCCAAGGCGTTGCACGCGCTCGTCGTGTGGCTGGGCATCTGCGACGGCAACATGCAGGAAGGCAGCTTCCGCTGCGACGCCAACGTCTCGGTGCGCAAGCCCGGCGAGCCCCTGGGCACGCGGCGCGAGATCAAGAACCTCAACAGCTTCCGCTTCCTGCAGCAGGCCATCGACTACGAGGTGAACTGGCAGATCGACCGGCTGGAGGATGGCCTTGCGATCGAGCAGGCCACGGTGCTGTTCAACCCCGACACCGGCGAGACGCGGGCGATGCGCACCAAGGAAGACGCGCACGACTACCGCTACTTCCCCGACCCGGACCTGCCGCCGCTGGTGATCGCCCCCGAATGGGTCGAGCGCGTGAAGGCCGAGATGCCCGAGTTGCCGCGCGCGATGGCCGAGCGCTTCCAGCGCGACGACGGCCTGCCCGCCTACGACGCGACGATGATGACGCAAAGCCTCGCGTTCGCCCGCTATTACGAGGCGGCGCGCGGCGCATGCCGCCAGCCCAAGCTGGTCGCCAACTGGCTGATGGGCGAGGTCTCGCGGCGCCTGAACGCCGAGGGGCGCGGTATCGAGGCCTGCCCCGTCCCTGCCGGGACGCTGGCGAAGATGATCGAGCGCATCGCCGACGGCACCATCTCGAACAACGGCGCCAAGCAGGTGTTCGACGCGCTGTGGTCGGGCGAGAGCGGCTCGGTGGACGAGGTGATCGAGGCCAAGGGCCTGAAGCAGATCTCCGACACCGGCGCGCTCGAGTCCATCATCGACGAGGTGATCGCGAACAACGCCAAGTCGGTGGAGGAGTTCCGCGCCGGCAAGGACAAGGCCTTCAACGCCCTGGTCGGCCAGGCGATGAAGGCCACCAAGGGCAAGGCCAATCCGGCGCAGGTCAACGAATTGCTGAAGAAGAAGCTGGCCGGTCAGTAGCCGGTGCCCGCACCGTGCCCCCGAGGCCGACGCCCCATCCCCATGGGAGTTTCAGCCCAGATCCGGACGGCCGGGCGCTGGGCCTCAGGGTGCCTTGATGGCGCTGTCGCCCCGAGCGGCGGCCTGCGGCAGCGGCAGGCTGCCCGGCTTGGCTCCCGCCCACAGCTTGCGCAGGCGGTCGAGCTCCTGGTCGTACAGGAAGTTGATGCGCGAGAGTTCGGCCTGCTGGTTCTGGATCAGGGTGCGATGGGCCTCGATGGCCACGTCCACGAACTCCAGCGACTGCTTGAGCTTGGCCGGCAGCTGCTTGCCCTTGTAGAACTCGGCCTCGGCGAGCAGCGGCTTGCGCTCCTTTTCCAGCTCGGCGATACGATGTTCCGAGTTCTGGATGGACTTGCGCACGTCTTCCAGCGCGTCTTCGCGCGCCCGCTGGTGGGCCGCCTCGTTCGGGTAGCGGCTGAGCAGCATCTTGTCGCGGCGGGTGGCGTCCCGCAGGGCCATGCGCTCCTGTTCACGGCGGCGCTCCTTGGCCTCCAGCTCCGCGCGCTCCTCGGCGGTCAGACTGGGGGGCAGCACGCTGCGCGGCGAGCCATCCTTGTTCAGGACTTTCTGTTCACGGTCCAGGCACTCGAGGATGGGCCGATCGGAGGTGAGCTTGCGTCCGCGGGCGTCGGTGCAGGTGTAGATGCCCTGCGCCCAGGCGCTTGCCGCGGCGCCGGTGAGCAAGGCCAGCACCAAGGCCTGCCTGCCTGCGCTCAAGCCCCGCCCTGAATGTCTCATCGTCCCTCACACCCCGTATCGGTCCCGGTAGGCCGCGACCCTTGCGAAATGCATGCCGAGCTGCGGGTCCGACTGGGATTGCAGATACTGGAGCAGGTCCGCGAGGGTGGCAATCGCGCAAACCCGCAAGCCCAGCCGCTCCTGCACCCACTGCACTGCCGAATATGGTGCGTCGGTGCCGTTTTCCGTCGCCTTTTCTTGTCGGTCGAGCGCGATCGCGACCCCGCATGGCGTGGCGCCCGCGGCTTCGATCATCGCGATGGACGCCCGCACCGAGGTGCCGGCGGAGATCACGTCGTCGATGATCAGCACCCGGCCCTGGACCGGCGCGCCGACCAGCACGCCGCCCTCGCCGTGGTCCTTGGCTTCCTTGCGGTTGTAGGCGAAGGGCACGTTGCGGCCCAGCCGCGCCAACTCCACCGAGACGGCCGCCGCCAGGGTGATGCCCTTGTATGCCGGCCCGAACAGCATGTCGAACTCGATGCCGCTGTCCACCAGGCGGCGCGCGTAGAACTCGGCCAGACGGCCGAGCTTGGCGCCATCGTTGAACAGCCCCGCGTTGAAGAAGTAGGGGCTCATCCGCCCCGCCTTGGTCTTGAACTCGCCGAAGCGCAGCACGCCGGCGTCGACGGAGAACTGGACGAAGGAATGGGCGAGTGGATCGGCGGCGGTCATGGGGCACTAGGCACGAAGGGAAGGCGTCATTCTAGGTGGCCCGCGCCTGCCGCCCCTGCCCGTTACCCGCGGTACAACGGGGACGGCTCGCCGGGGGTGAGCAGCCCGGCGTCGCGCCACGGGCTGTGCTTGCCCAGGCGTCGCTCGCGCCAGTCCAGCGCCTGCCAGTACCAGTTCACGCGCCGCTCGGCCAAGCCGGGCAGCGAGAGCAGGTCCGCCCCGGCCCACGGCAGGAAGGGGTTGCGACGGCCATAGCCCCAGATCTCTATCCGGGTCGAAGGCTGCAGCGACGGCCCGCGCGCGTGGAAGCCGAAGGTGTCCGCGACGACCAGCGTGTTGGCGGGCACGGCGAAGAGGCGCGGCTCGGGCAGGCCGAGGGAAGCGAGTTCGTCACGCCTGATGCGGAATGACCCGCGACTCGTCATCCTGTCCGGGTGCTCGGCGGCGACCAGGCTCATGGCGTACTCCCACGCGAGCCGTTCCGATGTCAGTCGGTGCGAACCGGGCACGTAGCAGAAGGGCCCGGCATCGGCGGCCACGTCGGTGAGGAAGTACCAGGCCTTCACCGTCGGGTGGAAGGTGTCGGCGTGCAGATGTGTCTGTGGGTCGGGCGGGGCCGCCACCACATGCGACAAGATGGTCTGCACGTAGGAGACCGGCTCCTGGTCGTAGCTGCCTACGTAGCGCGTGAGTCCGTGCCACAGGGGCGAGCGAAGGAAGTCGTGGACGGCCGGAAGCGCGCGAAGCACTTCCGAGTCCAGGGCGATCCTGCGGGTGACGGTGTCGCCCTGCAGCATCTCGCGGGCCGGCGCCCGGTGAGCAAGCATGGCATCTCGCAAAGCGGCGAATTCGTCCGGCGGCAGGACGTCGTGCTTGATGACGAAACCGTCACGCTCGAAGGCCGCGCGATCCTCGGGCGAGGCCATGTGGGCGAGGCGCCGACGCCTCGCGGCCGCCAGTCCATGGGCAAGGCGCAGGCGGGCCGTGTGCAGACCCCGGGAGTTCAGCCACCGAGAGCCGATGACCGGGTTGTCGCGGAACGACTTGGCCGAGGTGAGCAGCGCGGCGCACCACACAGGGCTCATGAGCAGTCGGCGCACTGACATAGAGGTGTAGGGCGGAGAGGGGTGTTCGACCGATCGACGTGCAAGCCTCAACCTCGGTCGCGAGGGGTAGCGAGGGTGCGGCCGGCGCCTCGAAGGACACGGCTGCTGCTCTCGGGCTCCGGGTCCGCCGCGTCCCGGCGATCGAACAAGCCGTGTCTGTAGAAGCTGCCGTTGAGTTGCGTGTGGTGAACCAGGTAGGCCCGGAAGCGATCGTACAACGCCATGTCCGGCCGGCCTGCTTCCGGTTGTGGCCAGAACTCGTCCAGCGTTCCCTGAAAAGTCAGGCCCGCAAAGTTGTACAGCGCATCTCCGAGCACCACGAGCGGAGTGCCGTGGTGCAGGGCGGAAAGGCCCACGGTGCTGTTGATGACCGCGACACCCCGGGCGTGTTGCAGCAGCGAAGGCAGGTGCTGGTCGTGCAGATACAGCAATCTCTCGCCCAGCCCGTACTGACGTGCCAAGGAAGCCAGGAAGCTGCGGTAGTCGTGGTAGCCGCGGTCCATGGGGTGATGCTTGAACGCCAGGTAGTGGTCCTGAGGCGCGTGACGGGCGAACGAGGCGACGACCGTTTCCATGAACTGCCGCACCGATTCGAAACGGGAGTGCACCAACACCTGGAAGTCGGTGTTCACCTGCAAGGGCACTAGATAGAAGCGCTTGGACAGCTCGCCGGTCAAGCGGGCTTGCAAGCCCCGTTCGCGGATCCGGTACACCCACTTGCGGATCGGACTCTTGAGCCAGGGAAGCACCTCCCGCACCGACAACGGACGGTGGTGGAGGTAGTGCGGGAAGAAGGGACGCAGGACGATCGCGGCCAGGTAGTAGAGGAAGGCCCAGAGCGCCGCGTGCCAGAAGGTGTTGCCCACCTCCCGCTCCTCGGGAGCGGTGGTCGGTGGCAGGGCCCGATAGAACTCCGGGTCACGAGGCAGCCGCGAATGGTTGTTCACTCCGTGAGGCTCGAGCGTCACGAAATTCGGCCGCACATATCCCTCCTCGAACACCCACACCGCGATGCCGCGTCGGTTCGCAGCCTCGTGTGCTACCTGATGGATGGGGCGGCAGTCGCCGAAGAGGAAGACGACATCGATCCGTTCGCGCTCGATCAGCCGGTCCAGGACGGCAGGCCAATCCTCCATCCTTCCTCGATGGTTGTAGGCTCCCGAGGGATAGAACAGCCAGTCTCCCCCATTGAAATTGACCTTGTGGACGCGTTCCGCGCCGGCCGACTTGAGGATGTCCGCCAGCTGTCGGAAAAACGGCCCGACAGGTCCCTGAAGCAGCAGGACCCTCTTGCCGGCAAAGCTTCGCCATCCGTTGCGGATCATCGCCGCCCTACCGTAATTCGTAACAACGACCGCAGCATTTTCCGCCAGAGAGGGACGCCCGGGGTCTCCCGGTGGCGCCAAGCCAACAGTTCATCCAGCGCCTGCTCGGGTGTGATCGCTTTCCCCGTCGACGCACTGGCGTACCGAGGATAGAGGATCAGCGCACCGGCCACGAGCTCGTCCAGGGACAGCCGTCTGGTACGCCGGGAGACAGGTTCGATGTCCCGCGTCAACCCCCATCCGGCGTAGAACGGCTGCCCGTACGTCGTGACAGGCTTGCCACGCAGCAGGGCTTCGAAGCCCGCCAGCGAGGTGAGGACATGCACCTCGTCGACCTGTTCCAGCAGCTCGTGGATCGGAACATCCGTGACTATCTCGTCGCACCATTGCCCGGCTTCTTCCTCACCACGGCCCTGGGCTCTCAGACCGGCCAGCACATCGGGATGCGGTTTGTAGACGAGATGGTCGGCGGGACAGTTCGCCCGCACTGCCTGCAACAGGCCGATGTTGGTCCTCACCCCAGGGGCACCGTGGCGTATCGCCGCATCCGTCTCCACCTGACCTGGGACCAGGATGACGCGGCCCGTCGTGACCGGCCGTTTCCAGGACCCCGATCCGACGTTGTACTTGGTCAGCCCGTGGGCCACGATGCGCTCGCGGAGCCGGGCGGCACGCTCGGTCAGCGGGGCGGGAAAGGCCGAATGCTGAAGCAGCCATTCGAGATCCGAGGGTCGCGAGGAGTCGTAGTACAGCCCTCGGCCGTCGACCACCCAGGACAAGGGTCGTATCAAGTCGGCCCCCAGTCCGACCGAGCGCAGGAACCCGTCCTCGAGCCTCAGTACCTTGCGACCTGCGGGGACAGGTGTGAGTCCCCACACGGCGATGGTTTCGCCGGGGGGAACGTCGTCGAGGCGCCTGACGAAGCGCACGCGGGCGGGCGCCAGGAATCTGCGGACTAGGGGCTTCTTCCAGGGCGAGAAGCCGCTGGCATAGATGAGCGGGCTATCCATGTCGGCGATCCCGCTCCACCTGTTCCAGCAGCGAGTCCACCGCCTCGAAATGGCCGCCCCAGCTGGGGGCGACGAAACCAGAGAGCCGCTCCAGTTGCGCCTTGCGCCAGCGGCTGCCCGGAGCCGCGTAGCGCTCCACCTGCTCCAGCCATGCGGGTCCGTCCAAGGGGTCGACGTACTCGGGGATCTGGCCGGCGATCTCCCGGAAGACGGGCAGGTCGCTGGCGATGACCGGGACCCCTTGCGCCAGTGCCTCCACGAGGGGAAGCCCGTAGCCTTCGACGAACGAGGGAAACAAGAGCGCCTGCGCATGGTGCAGCCACGTGACCAACTCGGCATCGGTGCAGGACCTGCGTTCGACGACGAGACCCCGCAGCGGCTCGCAGCGCTCCAGCAGGTCCACCACGTTCTCGCATTCCCATCCGCGTTGACCGATGACGACGAGGCGCGGTGTGGCCGAGCCCAGCCGCTCGGCCAGACGGCGCCACGCCTGGAGCAACAGCCAGTGATTCTTCCGCGGCTCGATCGTGCCGAGCACGACGAAATAAGGCTCGGCAAGCGGCCTTGCTCCCGGAGTTGCGGTACGCACTGCAGGCGCGAGCAATGCAGCCCGTGCCGGTGGCATGGCCTTGCCGGCCCTGCGGGCGAAGGCGGCCAGCTGGTCCAGCGTGGCCTGGGAGTTCGTGATCACGCCGGCGGCTGTGTCGAGCACGGTGTGCATGCGCACAATGTGTTTTTCCCGTTCTCCCGCTCTGCAGAACTCGTGATGGGTGATGGGGATCAGGTCATGCACCATGAACACCGGATGCAATCCCTGTCCGCGCAGCTGCCGCGCGTAGGCCGGCTGGTGCAGCCCGCTGTGCCCCGTGTTGAGCAACAACGCCCCTGCCACGTCCTGCCGCCCGGCGGTGGCCAAGACACCTCGCAGCGTCTCCGAGACGATGGACCACGACAGCCCTTCGCTTTGCGCCAACAGCCGCGCGAAGACCTTCTGCGACGCCTGGCGGGACAACACGAGGCTGCGTCCGCGCACCCGAACCACCGCCCGGGCACGCGGCCCGTAGTGCTGGACGTAGGCGAGGTCCACCCGGTCGACGCCCGTGGCCAGGCGGCCCTGGAGCAGCCGGCTCAGCAAGCGCGTGATGTCGATCAACAACGGGGGCATGGAACGGATCGAACGTACCGTCAAAAGCCGAGCCTGCGCTTGAGCTTGCGGCGCGCGGTGGCGTACTCCCGGCGCAGCGCGCGTCCCAGCATCCGCGCGGCGGCTCGGACCGAGACACGGTAGGTGCCGACACGAAGCTGTGAGTCCTGACGCGCCAGGCACGCGCTGACCTCATCGAGTTGCGCTGCCAGTTGCCGGGCTTCGACTTGCCCTCGCGCAGACGGCAAGGGGCGCGACGCCGTCTCCATGGCGGCGATGGCTCTTGCCGCGCAGCTGTCCCACGAGAAATCGCGCGAACGCTGCAACCCATGCGCCACCATGCGCTCGCGCAGCGCTGGTTGGGTGAGGAACTCCTCCATGCGAGCCGCGATGGCGGCTTCGTCGAAGGGGTCGAACAGCGCCCAGTCGACGCCGATCACCTCGGGGACGCTGGTGGTGTTCGCACCAATCACCGGTGCCCCGCACGACATCGCTTCGAGTGCAGGCAGGCCAAAGCCCTCGTGCCACGAAGGGAACACGAACAAGGTGCAGAGCGAATACAGCTGCTGGAGCTCTCCATCGGTGACCCGCCCCGTCCATACCACCTCGCCGGGCTGCAACCCGCACTCCCGAATGTGCCGGTCCATGGCCTGCCGGTGGGAGCCCGGGACCTCGCCCGCCATCACGAGCTGATGCCGCGCACGCACTTGCGGCTCGAGCCTGGCGAAGGCGTTCAGGAGGCGGACGTGATTCTTGCGCGGGTCTGCCGCTCCCGAGCACAAGACAAACCCTCGGGTGATACCGAACCTGGACTTCAGCCGTGCGGCGGCTTCGGGGGGGACGGGTTGCGGCGAGAAGATGCGATCTGCTGCCGCCCCGATGTACACGACTCTTTCCGGCGCGATGCCCAGATGCGTGATCGCCTCCTGGCGGGAAGACTCCGAGATGGCCAGGAGCAGGTCCGCGCGACCCAGAAAGTCGATCTTGCGCCGGTAGGCGCTTTCGAGTGCCGGGTTCGGCTTCAGGTACTTGTCACTTTCGACCAAGGGGATCGCATCGTAGAAGATGGCGGCCGTCGCCGCACCGCTGGGCAACCGGCCGATGCTCGCGGCCGCGTCGTCACCGAAGCCCTCCAGAAAGCTCGTGACGAGCACCCAGTCGGGCTGCAGGGCAGCAATGGCCGCTTCGCGGGCAAGCTCCGCGAGCTTGCGGCGCAAGTCGTTCTGCGGGTCTGCCGACGCCACCGGACCCGCTGCTTGCCACACATGGATGCGGTCGCCCCCCACCATCGGCGCCAGCGCGTCGCGCAGGGGTGAAATGGTGTCCGCGAACAGTCCGTTGAGGAGCACGTGGATTTCGTGCTCGCCTCGCAGGCGCAGCAACGCCTGCGTCAGGGCCAGGCTGTAGCGCCCGATGCCGCGGTGACGGCTGCCGCATTGCGCGCCTTGCAGATCAATGACGATGCGCATCAAGGAAAGGTCGACACGGAGGCTGGACGGGCCCGGGGGGCCGCGCGCCTCATGCCTCAAGCATCCACTGCAACGTGTTGGCCAGTGGAATGACGGGTACGGGGCCGACAGCTGCCTCCAGTCGTGCCTTGGAGCCGATCAAGGTGCGCACCTCGTTCTCGCGCACGAACGCCGGGTTGACACGAACCTCCAGGTCATGGCCGGAAAGACGCCGCGCAAGCGCAAGCACCTCCTGCAGAGAGTAGCCTTGCCCGGAACAGACGTTGTAGATCGTTCCACTCGGGGTCTCGCTCTCGATCAGGCGGCGGTAGCACTGCACCACGGTACGCACGTCAGAGAAGTCGCGCACGACATCCAGCGACCCCAGCTCGATCACCGGCGCCTTCCGGCGGAAGTGACTCACGATCTTGGGCAACAGGAAATGCTCGGCTTGGCCCACCCCCGTGTAGTTGAAAGGCCGCACGATCGTGATCGGCAGGCGCTTGCGCCAGAGGTCGGCCATGTACTCCATCGCGATCTTGCTGATCGCGTAGTCGTTGGCCGGAGCCAGCGTGGCTGTCTCGTCCAGGACTCCGGCGGTCGAGTTGCCGTAGACGTTCGCGCTGCTGGCGAGCAGGACCGAGCTCGGCTTGTGCGGGCCGTTGGCCAGGGCCTCGAGCAGGTTGCGCGCGCCTCCTACATTCACCCGGTAGATCGCCTCCGCATCGTCATGGGCCACGAAGGCAATCGCGGCAAGGTGCACGACGACGTCCGGCTTCACGATGCCGACGATCTCCGCCAAGCGCGGCCGGTCGGTCAGGTCGCACGCGTAGACATCCTGCGTGCCCTCGGGAGGTTCGCCATGGCTGATGCCGGCCACCGCGTAGCCAGCCGCTTCCAGTTCGGCCGCCATGTAGCGGCCGGTGAAGCCGGTGATGCCGGTGATCAGGGCCCGGCGCATGTCAGAACGAGAAACCGGCTTTGTTGCGGCGCAGATCGGCCTCGACCATCATCTGGCACAGCTCTTCCAGCGTGGTCTTCGGGGCCCAACCCAGTTCACGTTGCGCCTTGGACGGATCGCCGATCAGCAGATCCACCTCTGCCGGGCGGTAGAACTTGGGATTGACCCGCACGATCGTGCGCCCGCTCTTCGTGTCCATGCCGACCTCCGATTCGCCATGGCCCTCCCAGGCAAGTTCGAAGCCCGCCGCACGGGCCGCCATGGAGACAAAGTCCCGGACGGTCTCGGTGCGGTTCGTGGCCAGCACGTAGGTGTCCGGCTTGTCGGCCTGCAGCATGCGCCACATGCCTTCCACGTACTCCTTGGCGTAACCCCAGTCGCGCTTGGCGTCGAGGTTGCCCAGCTCCAGCACATCGAGCTGGCCCAGCTTGATCTTGGCCATGCTGTCGGTGATCTTGCGCGTCACGAACTCGCGCCCGCGTAGCGGTGATTCGTGGTTGAAGAGGATGCCGCTGCAACCGAAGATGTTGTAGCCCTCTCGGTAGTTCACCGTGATCCAATGCGCGTACAACTTGGCGACACCGTAGGGGCTGCGGGGGTAGAAGGGCGTGTCCTCGGTCTGGGGGATGGCCTGGACCTTGCCGAACATCTCGGACGTGCTCGCCTGATAGAAGCGGATCGCGGGGTTCACGATGCGGATGGCTTCGAGCAGGTTGAGAGGGCCGATGCCTGTGATCTCCGCCGTCGTCACCGGTTGATCGAACGACACCCCCACGAAGCTCTGTGCTGCCAGGTTGTAGACCTCGGTGGCACCCGTGGTTTGGAGCAGGCGGATACTGGAACTGAGATCCGTCAGGTCGTATTCGACGAGGTGCAGCGACGGATGCTTCGCGATGCCCAGTTCCTCGATACGCCAGAAGTTCACCGAACTCGTACGGCGGTACGTGCCGTAGACGGTGTAGCCCTTGGAGAGCAGGAGTTCGGCCAGATAGGCACCGTCTTGGCCGGTGATGCCGGTGATGATGGCAGTAGTCATGAAGAAATTGGTGTGTAGAAGTGCAGAAGGTTCGCCTATTGGACCCCTTACGGTCCGATACTACCTTGGAAATGACACAGCAGAAGCTGCTAAACGGTTGCCGGGATAAACGACCGCTTCAATCAGTCGCAATCGTCACTCGCTTTCCTTGGGCCGCGTCTACTAAGCCAACCCCGCCGATTGCGTCCACCTCTACGCGGCAAAGGCAGAGCTTGCCCTTAGTCAGCCAGCAGCGGATCTCGAAATCTTCGACGGGTAAGGGCACTTCGATCTCGAAGGTGCAGAGAATTTCCTCTTTACAATGTTGCTGTGCGGGACTAAGGCTCAGTTCTTGACGATAGTAGGAGCGCGACCCGCGATCAGACACGAAATCGACCCAAAACGCCGTCTCGACTGCATCCGCGAGCGGTTCATGCCAGATTTTTACACGATACCTGTTGGGCTGTAGGCTCAAATGCGGGCCGAACATGAGAAATCCACCCTCTTCGAAGCCCACAATGCGCGGCCCATGATGAACGCCTACCTGAGTGCTCATCTGATAGCCCGGATAAAGCCGGAGTGTGTTAGGGGTGTCAGGGAGGTTGCTGAGTTCGCGCAAAACGACCTCGCCGCACGTCTCCCACTTGCGGGGCACGTAATTCTCTCGGACACGATCGGTCAGGGTGGATAGCAAGGAAGTGTTCGTCGCCAGTCCGTACATCGTCTCCGCCCAGGCTTCCGGGTCCCAGGGATCAACATATTGAACGAGATCTCCTCCAACCTCTGGGAGAGAACCTCGATCCGAGGCGACAACGGCTTTTCCCAGTGCCAGGGCCTCTCCCACCGGCAATCCCCATCCCTCGTAAAGCGACGGGTACACACAAAACTGCGCATTGTCGTACAGAGCCCGGAGCTCACTGTCGTTTACCTGATTGAGCTGGACAATCATGCCCCTGGTGAGGGGGTCGAGCTCAATGTCTTTCATCAAGTCGCCAACCCCCCAGCCCGGCATTCCAACAAACACCAGTTTAGGCATTCTGTCGATGCGACCAGTTCTGGCGAGCAAGTGGTATGCCCTGTAGAGGACTTCGTGGTTCTTTCTTCGCTCGATGGTGGAGACGAATAAGATGTACGGCTTCTCCAGCACGGTTCTAATTTCCTCCGAAAGGGCTTCATCCCCCGAAGGTACATTGTCCCCAAGCTCAATGACGGCGGTTCGAGGGATTGGTGCGCCCACTCGTTCCAACAAGGCCCGCAAGTCCTGTTCACTTCTCTTTGAAATGCATAGAATGAGACTAGAACTCCAGGCGAGACTTATAAAGTAGTCTGTGAAATGTTGCGCGACCTCTCCTACGCAGTACTGGGGAAATAGTACTGGTATCAAATCGTAGCAGCAGGTAACGACGCGAATTCCTCGCGCGTGCAAAGTCTGAAAATGAAACACATAAGGAGAATCCCAGTCGAGCCCAACGGAAATCAGCGCATCCCCAGGACTAAGCGGCGCGGGCTGAGGCGGATGAGACGGTACAAAACCGCCTTCCACCTCATGTACCTCAACAAAGCCATTTCCCATCCAGGCGCACAGCCTAAAGGTGCGATGGTCGGTAATCCTTCTGATCGCGGTCATAAGTGATCGCTCTACCCGGATCACGCCTACGGCCGGTCGCCTCCAGTCACGCGAGCTAGTAACATTGAACCAAATGGTCGGCATGTCAGTCCACCTTTTGCTCGATTAGTGCGCGTGCAAGTTCTCGCAGCGGAGCTAAGGCGTGCGACCACAACAACGCCTGGCGCCGGTGGCGCTCGCTCTCGTCTAGGCAAAGAGGCGCTTCCTGCATCGCATCGAATAGCGCTCTTTTGTACGATGGTGCGTCGTCCGCAATGCGAACGCCTGGGGCATCAATATACGATTCAAATCCTCGGAGAGCCTTCGAGGTGGCGACGATGTGCTTGCCTGCCCACAGCGCCTCCGCTGTTTTTAGATTGGTTCCGCCTCCGAGTGTTATGGGTAGCAACATACAGTGCGCTCCACTGATGAGGGCGGAAAGTATAGACAAATCCTGTTCGCCAGCGACTATCAGTGCATTTGATAGGCTCCGAGATTTTCTTGCTGTTTCGGAGTTGGCAATGTGAGGTCCAGCACTGCCGACAATGATGATCTTCTGGCGGGGTGAAAGCGATCCTAAACCTCCGCCAAGAAGCTCAAGAAACCCAGAAATATTAGGTGGATGCGCGCTGGCGCAATATAGAGCGTATTGGTGGTTTCCTGCGATTTCTGCTGCTTTGCGAATCGCGAAAAAATCGGGGCTGCTGTCCGCCACACCGTTCGGTGCTAGCACAACCCGGGCGGCTTTTCGTTCTTGTATCCATCGAGCGTCATGCTCGGAAACGCAGACAACCGCATCAGATACAGAAATGGCGGACAGTTCTGTGAGATGAACGCGATGCCGGGAATCTTCCGCTGCTTGGGTGCCCCGATACTGCCGGACGATGCCCTCCTTTAACGTGGACTCGATGTTTTGGGAGCCGTATATTAGCTTGGCTTGTCGGTGGCAATGTTCTTGGTTGAACTTGTTGGCGAAAGCAACTAACCAGGGTTGCTCAACATGAATGATGTCTGGCTTTACAGGGATAAGGTGGCATAGCCTTTCAAAGGCATGAGTATCGCCGGCATACATCTGGCCGATCGCCCAATCTTCCATCAAGAAGGGCTGCTCGATGTAGTGAGCTAGGCGTTGATGGGTAGGAAATAAGTCGAACCCAGGTTCTAGCGTATATGAATCGCTTCCCAGCACCCCTGCTGGATAGACAGTAAACCCTGCGCTCGTATAGTGCTCGGCGATGTTCGCAGCCCTATGCTGTCCTCCGTGGCGTGGAGTCCGAATCGGGTAGGTGGTGAGAAGCAGAACGTTCTTCGTTCTGGTTTCACCGCTCCGTTCCACGCGCCAAGGGACTGCAGCCGTCGGTTTTAGGTTTTCTCTTTCCCACTCCTTCGCCGAAGATGGGCCGACCAATCGCCCAGCTTTAAGCGGGGGCGCGTTGTTCGGCGTGTTCCGCCGGGACCTTTTAGGGAAGAATAGTTTCCGAAGAAATTGCGCCGCGCGCGCTCCCTGGATCTGGTAGCTGTTGCCTAGCTTCCGTGCTTCTGAGGAAAAATAGATATCCAGAAGAACCGGCACACGCCCCACCTCTTTGAGCCTGCTTTCGTAGTGCGCCGCGCCAGGCCCGTCGACTTCTCGCCGAAGGAAGAGCTTGTAGACCTCTTCCAGGAAAGCCTTGTCACTCAGGGCCAGGAGATCATCGAGATGATAGTTTTCGTGGGGGCTTTGAGGTGCGGTGCTAACGCCGGACGAACATGCAGTCCAGCGGCCGGTCCCGTAGATCACCAGATTGATCGCTGCAAACAGGTGACCTACCAACGGCAAGTCGCTCAACTTTTCGAGGTAGACGGATATTGGGGCCGAGTGGACTGGAAAACGACGAGACCGGTATTCGGGTGATCTGAGCAGCTGGCTTACCACCGACACCCGCGAGTGCCCCGAGTTCAGACGATCTAAGTAGTAGCGCCAGCCTTCCGGATCAGGTTCCCTGCCGAGAAGTTGAGTGTAGGCTGAGGTCAAAAACTCTTCTCGAGTACCCATGAGCATATTTTCCGTTCCACGTCGCATATCCGGCTCTTCATTTGCGACAGCTTCGATTTCACCCGATGTTCCTTCCGCTGCAGAGGCCAGCTCAGAAGAGTTGGTCGTTCGGAGTTGGGGCGGCCGAGAGAGAGCTGGAGGCACGGCGTCAGAGACTGCGGAGGCCGGAGGAAAACGAACTTCGCCCGCAGCCTCTATACAGTTCTCGGAGCGGGAAGAGCCGCTTCCAGTCCCTCGCAAGAAGCGCCCCAATAGGGAGCCCGTCCGCGCAGAGCGTTGTGCTTCGATTCGCTCGTGCAAGCAAGCCAGCCGGGCGTCGATCTGCTGCTGAGCGAAGTTGTGCGCTTCCGCTTGTGCCCTCAGAGCAGACAGTACGGCTTCTGACTGCGCCGACTGGGTGTTCAAGCGTCTAGTGAGTTCGTCGAGTTGCGCCTCGAACCGTCTACGCATGTCTTGCTCGCGTTGAAGGTGCGCCCGCGCCATCTCGGAAAGCTGCGCCTGCTGATTCGCGACGAGTCGTCGGGTCAGCGCCAAAGCGTAACTCTGGGCCTTGGTCTGAGAGCGGAGCGCTTCTAAGGTGCGGCTCAGTTGCTCTTCTAGTGTGGCGCTGCGCTCCTTGGCCTCCTGCTCGGCACGAAGCCGCTCTGAGCGCGCGCGCGCCAGTTCCGACTCCAACGCTTGCTGGTGTTCGTGCCCTGCCCGGAGATCCGTTGCCAGCTTCGCGAGTTCGCTTCTTAGCGTGGAGATCTCCTCATCCTGCCACTGGGAACGTGATGCCTGCTCGTCGAGCAGCTGTTGAAGCGCGGCTCTCTCAGCGTGGACGCTTTCCAGATGAGTTTGATGGGCCTTTTCGAGATCGCTCAGTTGCTCGCGAAATCGGGTCTCGATGTCTGCGCACCGCGACCAACTTGAAGTCCCGCTCAGCTGGAACCCATCAAAGACATTGGCGGGAGTGCTGAGCGCCGTCCGTAATTCCGGGTGCCCCTCCGCGACATAGTAGCGATTGAGTCCGTCAAAGAACGTAAACACATAGCCGTACTCCTGGAGAACGGGCTCCCACTGCTCATGACTCTGCTCGGGTCTCAGGGGTAATGTGCTTTCAACGACAACAATCCATGGTCGAACCGTTGATGGCGCCCAGCTCCTCAGCACCTCTTCTTCTGCACCCTCTACATCTATCTTGAGCCAATGCACCTCCTTCTCACCGATGGAGTCAAGGATGGATGCGAGAGGCAGGGCCGCCACAGTGATCTCGTTGGCGCGATAGCCGGCCTTACGGTGTCGCTCCGCGATTTCGGCGTCCATGGTGGACAGACCGGTATCAGGGAACTCGTACAGGGTGCGGGCCCCCCCGTTGGCCGCCACGACGACCTGCAACACTGTCTCGTCGGGGCGGTGCTCCCGTAGCAGGGCGGCGTACTGAGGGACAGGCTCGATGTGCAATCCGCGCCATCCCATTTCATAGAACGCCATGCTGACCGAGTCGACGACAGGGTGCTGCGCACCCACGTCGATATAGAAGCCTTTCTCGACGTGTTTTAGCGCTCGCGCGAGCAGAACGTCCTCAAAGTTCTGTGCGTAGGAGATTTTCATTTCGAGATCGCCCCCGGCTGCCACGAGGCGTCAAGCTGCTGGCGCCCCAGCATCTGTCCAATGGAGCGGAAGAGGTCGTCCACCTCCGAGACAGCCTTGTCGATGTACGACACAACGGCGGCACGCGTCCTGGTGTTCCATCGGTCGATCAACCGCTCGACGGCCTCTGCCCGCTCCGGGTTGCTCATCCGGCACCAATCTTCGTCGAGCAGGCTTGCCTCGGAGATACCGATGTCTCCGAGAACCCCCTCGATTTTGGGTGTGTTGGAGCCGAGTGCGACGGTCGGTACCCCCGCCACGAGGCCGGCTGCCAATCCATGGAAACGCCCCGTGACGCACGCCTGCGCGGATCCCAACTCGGTCGAACTCTTGAGGATGCGCGGGAAAATCCCTTCGCCGTGCAGATGCTGGCTCCAGTGGACCGAGTTCAGCAGCAGGTCTGCATGGAGGCGACCCATCAAATACATCGGGACTTCGTGAAAATCGGCGAAGTCCACCAGCGCCTCCGTGCGATCCCGGTAGACACTGTCGATGACCGCATAGCGCGAAGGCGGCCAAGCCGCAGGCGATACGTCGAATCCAGCGGTGGCCGCACGGAAGGCGGCGAAGGAGAGGTCCGGCACCACGCGTGCGTCGGTGCGCCACATCCGGGCCGCTTCCAGGCTGATGGACTCCCTTACCGCTACGAGCTCGAAGCATCCAAGGCGGCTGCCAAGGACCGAGGTGTTTTCGTGCCAGACCGAATTGATCAGGACACATGGAACGCCCCTGTTCCGCATCGCCCCACAGAAGTCGAAAAGTTCGACCATGCGTTGGCTGTCATGGTGGACGCTTCCTTCACCATTGAGCACCACCACGCACACGTCGGGAAAGAGCGGATCCTCCATCAGCGCCCGGCACTCGTCCCCGGTGTTGGCGCTCCCGTGCAGGGTCAATCCCAGCGACCGCATCCGCTGGTGAATATGCTCCGTCACGATGTTGCACCCAAGGTGCAACATTCCGTCGATCGAACGAGTGTCGTTGAGGAGGATGTAACGGGGAGCGCGCGGCTTCGCGGGCTGGCTCCTGATCGCCAACGTAAGAGCCTGGGCGTGCGCGAGCGCGGCCTCCGACTGTGCGAACCGCGCCAACGCACGGCTGCTCGGCACATGCCATCGTTCCGCGCCGCCAGGCTCCGATGCGAACGCGCCCATCCACGCATCCTTCATGGCTCCCGCTGGAGCCACCGGAACGAAGGAGGCTGGCGAGGGTTGCGCCTCGGTTCGGGCGGCTGCAACCCGCCGCTGGAGGTAGTCGCGCAAGAGGGCGGGGTCGCGAAGGAGAGGCTGTGGCACTGCGTAGTGCTGAAGGTACCAGGCGAGATACTCTTCGTGATTTCCTGGCTTTTCCCCACTCAGAACGTTGCGGGCGAAGGAACGCAGGGAAAGGTCGTGGGCGACGTTACGCAGGTGGGTCTGCGAGGTCGTGCCTAACCGCTTTCCCCACAGCAGCGCTTGATATCCCAGGTTGGAGGATTGAGTCCAGACACCGTCCACGTGATGCACGAGGTACTGCGAGGGCGACGCGTATTGCCTGAACCTCCTGTGGAAGATCAGATTCGGAAAGCGATCACGAAGGTACTGGAGGTTTCGGTTCGACCCTTCGTCGAGCAAGACCGGACCCCACTGTATGTACTCGGACACCAGCACCCCGATCTCCTCCGGCAGGCCACTAAGCGCGTCATGCAGGTACTCGAACTGCGTGCCGTACGGGGCCTGTTCGTCGAACGAATACCAGCCAGAGACCTGCAGCGGCAACAGCACCAGGCGCTCGTATCGATGACGAAAGCCGAAGCTCGAAAAGGGATCCTGGGCCTGTAGCAGTGCGCCACTCCTCTCGCGAAACTCCCGGGCTACCGAAAGCATTTCCTCGCGGTCGGCCGCGCGGTAGTGTTCAAGCCGATAGCGCGCTGCGCCCGACTCGCGGTACATCCCTTGGTGGTCGAAGAACAGGCTGAACGGAAAGGGCGATCTCGAGAACGCGCCAGCTTCGGCGGTCATGCAAACCGCGTCCGGCCATACATCCCTGAGGAAGAAGCAGGGCATGCTGAACGAAACGATCAAGTCCGGCTGGAAATCGCCGCAGGCGCGGCGCGTCTCGCCGGCCAGGATCGCGAGCGCCGGGTGCGCAGCGCTTTTCTCCGTCCTTGCGAGCCGCGCGAACACTCCAGGCACCGCCGCGGCAGGCGAAGCACTTCTCACCTTGGCGAGGAGGTCGTGTTCGCTGAGAAGCCGCACCCTGTCGCCCACGCCCGCTTCCTGCGCAATGCTTCCGAACCTGGAGCCCGTAACCAGCAAACTGTCGCCAGGGAATGTGCTTTCCAGCGTGGACAGCATGTCCACGAACAGCTTCGTCCAGCCCGAGTTGAACTCGGGTCCCCCAGGGAGAACCGCCGGATGCAGGTAGAACAGTGTCCTCACGGCTCGTCCTGGTCTTGCATCCTCAACGGGTCAGATTGATGATGCCGATGGCCGGATACACGACCGACGTGATCACGTTGAGGAACTTCTGCAGTTCAGCTGCGGGCGCGTTGGAGACATACACGATGTCCTTGTTGCTGATGGGAAAGCTCTGCGCCACGAAGAAGCTGCCCGGATCCTTGAGGTCGAGCCGATAGACGACCGGCACTCGGCCATCAGGCGTGGTGCGCGGCGGGGTTTGCCAAGCCAAGGCGTTGGCCGATTCCAGGCGAAAGATGAACACGCCCTGCGAGTCGGCACGCATGTCGTTGAGGCCCCCCGCTCGTGCCAGTGCCTGAGCCAAGGTGATGCCGCCGGCTTCGAAGTTGATTTCCTCGTTTCGCCCCGTGGCGCCCAGCGCCGTGAAGCTGAGGGGCTGGAAGAGCGCGGTCACCACGTCGCCGGGCTGGAGCACGATGTTCTGCCGGGGATCGCGAATCACGGCTTCAAGGGGCATCGAGTAGACGTTCTGGCCCCGGGTGACCTGCACCGTCACCTTGTTGACGGGCTGCCTCACTCCTCCGGCGGCGGCCAGCGCATCGAGCAAGCGCTCCCCCTTCGGTGTCAGGGGCAGTCGGGTGCTTTGACCGACCTCGCCCACGACCGTGACGTTGGCGGTCGAATTGCGGGTCAGTCGTACGAGGACTTGCGGCTGATTCGCCTTGCCTGCCAGGCGGCGGGCGATCTCGGCTTCGATCTGCGGCAGTGTCCGTCCGGCGACGGGCACGGCCCCCGCGAACGGCACGTTGATGGTCCCCTCGCTGCTGACCACCTGCTCGGGCAACGTGGTAGGCCGGCTGCCCTGGGCGGCCGTGGCCCGCGCTTCCACGAGCGTAGTGCCAAAAAGGGTCGCGGGGGGAGCCTCCCACACGCTGACTTCGAGGACGTCGCCAGCGGCCACCGTGCCAGGCAGCACGGTCGGTGAGCCGAGGGATTCGGCAAAGGCGTCCTGGCGGCGCTGGGCCAACAACTGCCGCGCGACGTTGTCTGTCACATCGACGATCTGTATGCCGCTGGTCTCTCGCGTCGCTTCGGCGACTTCATTCCGCGTGGGCCCACTGTTGGGAACACCGAAATTGGCGCACCCGGCCAGGGCCGAGAAGACCAACAGGGGGGCGGAAAGTCGCATCAAGAGGAACGGGGGCAAGGAACTCATTGTGATCTTTCGCGGATGTCGACCGGGAGGCAGGACACCAACTGGCGGGCACTGTCCGCCCACGTCTGCCAGGGGATGACACCGTGTTTGCAGGGCTGCCGTGCGCCCAATCCCAGCCATTCTGCAAGGGCCGTGGCGAGATCGCGCGGCTGGCGGCCGCTGAAATAGTGCGCGGCGTTCGCGCCTACTTCACGGAATACGGGCGTGTCGCGAGCCAAGACCGGCTTGCCGTAGCTTGCGGCCTCGACCAGCGGAAGGCCGAAACCTTCCGCCTCCGACGCCATCAACACGCCGGTCGTTCGCCGGTACAGCGCGTCCAGGGTTTCGTCCGAAGGCTGCTCCAGCCAGTGCAGACGTTTGCCCAGTTCGGGATGTCCTCGGAGTGAGGCCAACAGCCCGTCCACCTTCCACCCCGGCTTGCCGGCGATGACCAGGTTGACGTCGTGCCCCTGACCCCATAACAGTTCAAAAGCACCCAATGCCTGGGCGTGACCCTTCCGAGGTTCGAGCGTGCCGACCATCAGGACGGTCGGTCGCTGCGTGAGGTCGTCGAGCCAGACATCGAAGGCGTGCGGCAGACCTCGGCTCGGTGCGCTGGTATGCAGGTCCGCACCCAGATGGATGTGATGCAGCGCGATGCTGTGCTTCGGCAGGTGGTAGCGCCCGGCCAGTTCCTGCTCCAGTTCGTCCCTCACCGCGCGGGAGATGCAGATGGCACCGTCGGCCAGCAGGGCGACGCTGTGCAGCCACCGCGCAAAGTGACGCTGCGTGCGAGGGTTGAACCATTGCGGCTGCAACAGCGGCAGCAGGTCGTAGACCATGAAATAGAAGTTGACGCCCTGCTTCTTCCATCGCGCCAACTGGCCGAAGTGCCGCGGCACGAGGTGCGCAGCGAGATCCAGACCGAGGAAGAGGTCGCCGGGCCTGACCTCGAGCGGGGCGCCCGCACCGCATTGTTCTGGCAGCCCGTTCAGGGCCGGTGCGAGACGGTAGTCGCGGTACTTGGTCGCGCGGACCAGGCGTATGGTCCAGCCCGCAGGGGGGTGCTCCAGCAGTTGCATCAGCAACGCCCGCACGACACGCTGGATGCCCGTACGCGCATCCTCGCGAACGATGACGGAGACATCGATCAGCAACTGGCGTTCGGCGCGCGGGGCGACCTTTCCCCCTCCGCCTGCGCTCCTGCGGCCGACCCATTGCCGCCCCCAGGGAACGGGAAGCAGCGTCAGAGGGGCGACCCATGCCTTGTCGAACATGCTCATCATGAACCGCCTCCCGCGAAAGGGGCAGCGGGCTGGGGCGGGAGCGTATGCTCGGCGAAGCGATGCTGGTTCATGCCGAGTGCTCCTGGTAGAAGGCATAGGCTTCTTCGACGCTGTCGAAGTTGTGCAGCCTGCCCGCCACGAGCACCGACGCCCGGTCGCAGTGCGCCCGCACATAGCCGGGGTCGTGAGACACGAGAATCATCGCCCTGTCGCCGCGCTTCTCGAACAGTTCGACCCGGCATTTCTCGTGAAATCGTGCGTCGCCGACGGCAACGATCTCGTCGATCAGGAAGCAGTCGAACTCCACCACCATCGAGATGGCAAAGGCGAGCCGCGCCCTCATGCCGGCGGAGTAGGTGCGCACCGGCTCGCGCAGGTAGCGACCCAGTTCCGAGAACTCCTGCACGTATGGGATCTTGTCCTCCGCGGAGGTGCCATAGATCCGGCAGATGAACCGCAGGTTGTCCAGACCCGTCAGGGCCGTCTGGAAGGCCCCGCCAAAGGCCAGCGGCCACGACACGCTCATCTTGCGCTCGATGCGGCCTTCGCTCGGTCGCTCGGCGCCGCTGATGAGGCGGATCAGGGTCGACTTTCCCGCGCCGTTGCGGCCGAGCACCCCCACCTTCTCGCCGGGCCTCACGACCAGGTTGACGTCGTTGAGCACGTGCACCGAACCGTGGCGGGTGTGGTAGCGCTTGTGGATGCCATCGAGCCGGATCATTCGGGCATCACCTCCCGGCTGACGCGCCGCATCATGGCCAGGCCCAGCAAGGTGAGGCCGAGGCAGATGGTGCCCATGTAAGTCAGGTCATGATGAGCCCGGATGGACTGGCCGAAGTAGCCTTCCCGCAGGTACTCGACACCGTGCACCATGGGCAGCAGAAGCACGAATTCCTGCGCGGCCTTCGGCAAGGCGTCGACAAGAAAGGCGGCTCCCGACAACGGGAACAGGATGTAGGAGGTCGGGTGCCAGAGCTTGTCCACGATCTCGGAACGCTCGCTGAGGGAACCGAGCAGGATCGCCAGTGCCGAGCCGAACCAAGCGAGCATCACCCAGCCCACCATCACCATGGCGATGTTCTCGGGCGGTTCCATCCACCCGATGAAGGTAAAGAACGAGGCCAGCGTCATGAACGATATGGTCGCGCCTGCCGCCTCCAGCAGCAGGCGCGCCGCGAACACGTCCATGACCTTCACGTTCCGGTGGTACATCAAGGCGAGGTTCGGCGTGATCGCGCTGATGCAGCGCGATGGCATGTTCCGCCACAACAGCACGGAGGAATACCCGGTGATGGCGAACGCGACGATCGGCAGGTCGGAGCCGTGGGTGGCCTTCGCCATCGTCCACAAGGCGGTAACACCCAGCGTGAACAGCATCGGCTCCACGAAGAGCCATAGGAATCCGATGTTGTGCCGCCCGTAGCGCGTGAGGATCTCGCGCATCAACAGCGCGCCGATGACCCGCCGCTGCACAGCCCAGGATCGCAGCAACGATTCGCCGCTCATGGCTACCTCGCTCAGTCCTGATGCTCACGCACGCCCGCGATGAGCATGCTCAGGATGCCCCAGACGACCAGGCCCAACACCACCGTGGACAGGAAGGAACGCAGCCGGCGAGGCTCGGTGGCGACATCGGGCAGGTTGGGCTGCACGATGCGCTCCAGGTACAGCTGCTTGCGCTGTGCCTCGTTGCGCGCTTGCTCGAGCGAGACCAGCGCCGCCGCCAGCTGACGGTCGGCGAACTCGCGCTCCAGCGCCAGCCGCTGGAACTCGGCCGCCTTGTTGGTCAACGACGCGCCTCCGCCCGCGATCCTTGCAAGCTCCGCGTCGATCTCGGCCTGCAAGGTCTTGGCCTTCAGTTGCAACGAGGGCAGCTGCGGGTTCTGAGGCGCGAAGGCGCGCACCTGCGCCAGCTGCGTCTTGGTCGCGATGAGTTCATCTTGCAACTTGGAGATCTGTTGCAGGTGTATGGTGGTCTGCCGCTCCGGATCGACGACGGCCTGGCGATTGCGGTAGGAGGCCAGCGCGAGCGCCGCCGCTTTCGCCTTGCGCTCTGCCTCTGCGACCTCGGCTGCGGCGAAGCGGATGAGATCCTGCCGCCCCCGTTCGTTCAGCTTGTTGACGAGGCGTTCTGCGGCTTCGAGCAGCAATTCGTTCATCCGCCGCGCCTGTTCCGCGGAGAAGGCGGTGACGGTGAGCGTGGAGATGGACGACAGCGTGTCAAGGTTCACCGACACGCGCTTCTGGTAGTAGCGATGGAGCGCTTCGAAGCTGTCGTCGAAGTCCAGCGAGGGGAAACGGCTCAGGAAGTCGATGTCGCGGCTCGAAAAGGATGCGCGCAGATCGAGTTGCTGGTCCAAGTGGGCGAGGGCATCGCGCGAGAGGATGTAGTCGTGAACGGTATAGACGTCGTCCGGTGCGCGCGCGAAGCCGGAGAATCCGGCTCCTTGTAGGAGCGCGTTCAGCCCGCCCGTCGACTGGCGTTGGGGGCTGCGTACGATGAACCGCGACTCGGACACGTAGATGTCCGAGGCGATCAGCCCATAGTAGAGGGCAGACAGGATCGTCGGCACCACCACCACCAGGACGAAAAGGCGGTGGGTTCGCAGGTAGGAGCCGACGCGCGAGAGTAGGCCCGCGTTCGAAGTCGTGACAAGCTGCATGAATTACTACTTCTCGCTGGCAGCCATCAGACCAGCAGTTGCTCGATTTGCCGCACGCGCCGTTCAACGGCCTGGGCATCACCCCGCGCCTCGACGTTCAGGCGCAGCAGCGGCTCCGTGTTGGAACCTCGCAGGTTGAAACGCCAATCGTCGAACTCCAGGCTGATGCCGTCGGTGCGGTCGATGGCCGGATTCTCGGATGCGAAGTGTGCCATGACGCGGTCCAGCGTCCGCCCGATGTCGGCCACCCTGTAGTTCAGTTCGCCGCTGCAAGGGAAGGCGGCAATGCGTTCGTCGACCAGGGAAGACATCGGCTGCCTGCTCCTGCAGAGGAGCTCCGCAACCAGGAGCCAGGGGATCATTCCGCTGTCGCAGTAGGCGAAGTCCCTGAAGTAGTGGTGCGCGCTCATCTCCCCCCCGTAGATGGCGTTCTCCGATCGCATTCTTTCCTTGATGAAGGCGTGGCCCGTCTTGCTCTGTACCGGAATGCCCCCCTTGCCGGTGACGATGTCCACTGTGTTCCACGTGAGCCGCGGGTCGTGCACGATGCGCTGTCCTGGCTGCTTCGTCAGAAAGGCGGCGGCGAGCAAACCCACGATGTAGTAGCCCTCGATGAAGCGACCGGTCTCGTCGAACAGGAAGCAGCGATCGAAATCGCCGTCCCATGCAATCCCCATGTCCGCCCCGTGCGCCCGGACGGCGTCGGCCGTGGCCGCCCGGTTTTCGGGAAGCAGGGGATTCGGAATCCCGTTGGGAAAGCGACCGTCCGGCTCGTGGTGCACCTTCACGAACTCGATCGGAACTCCGCTTCGTGCCATCCGGCACTCCAGCGCGTCGATGACGTGCCCTGCCGCCCCGTTGCCGGCATTGACGACCAGACGCAGGGGTGTGAAGGCTCCCAGGTCCACATAGCCGATCAGGTGGTCCACGTAGGCATCGAGCACCGATCGGTGCGTGAGGCGCCCTCGCCGGACGGGCGGACTGAATCGATTGCCTTCGGCCAGCGCCTGGATGTCGCGCAGCCCGCTGTCGCCGCTGATGGGCTGCGCGCCGCCACGAACCAGCTTCATGCCGTTGTAGTCGATGGGGTTGTGGCTAGCCGTGACCTCGATGCCACCGTCCACGCGGAGATGGAAGGTCGCGAAATAGACTTCCTCCGTTCCAGTTAGCCCCAGATCGATGACATCGGCACCTGAATCTAGGAGGCCGTCGGCGAGCGCCAGCTTGAGGGCCTCACTCGTCGGCCGCACGTCGGCGCCGAGGACCACCGTCCGGGGGCGCACGACCTCCGCATATGCCCGGCCGATACGGTATGCGATCTCTTCGTTCAGCTCCTCGCCGAGCCGGCCCCGAATGTCGTAGGCCTTGAAACAGCTCAGACTCATCAGCACCGCCCGTACACGTCCTGGAAGCGGACGATGTCGTCCTCTCCGAGATACTCGCCGCTTTGCACTTCGATGAGCACGAGATCGAGCTTGCCGGGGTTCTCCAGGCGGTGCTTGTGGCCTGCCGGGATGTAGGTCGACTCGTTGGTCCGCAGGTAGATCTCCCGGTCGCCGTTGACCACCTTCGCCATGCCAGAAACGACGATCCAGTGCTCGCTCCTGTGATGGTGCATCTGCAGGCTCAGGCTTGCCCCCGGCCGGACCTCGATGCGCTTGATCTTGAATTGCGGCCCTTCTCCGAGAACCGTGTAGGTGCCCCAGGGTCGCGCGACCGTGCGATGCAGCTTGTACGCATCATGGTTGCGCGCCTTCAGGTGGGTGACCACTTGCTTGACGTCCTGCGCGGCATCGGCGCTGGCGACAAGCAGAGCGTCGGGTGTGTCGACGATCATGAGCCCCTGGACGCCGACCGCAGCGACGAGTCTGTCCTCGCTATGCACGAAGGTGTCCCTCGCGTTGACGAGCACGGCGTCGCCGACCGCGCGGTTGTTGTCGTCGTCCGGATCGACCAGGCCGCTGATCGCTTTCCACGAGCCGATGTCGTTCCAGTCGAAGCTGCTGGGCACGACCGAAACGTTGCGGGAACGCTCCATCACCGCGTAGTCGATGGAGATGTCGGGCGCGTTGCAGAACAAGTCCGCCGGGATCTCGATGGCGCTGGGGATGCTGGCGCCATCGCGGCGCAGACTCTCCCAGCATCCGCGGGCCGCTTGCCAGACCTCGGGCGCCAGCGCTTCCAGTTCACGGAGGATCGCCGAGGCCTTGAAGCAGAACATCCCCGAGTTCCAGAGGTAGTTGCCACTGGCGACGTAGTCTCGGGCCACTTCGAGGCTCGGCTTTTCCACGAAGCGTACGACGGCACGCCCCTCCCCCTGCTGCTCGCCGCACTCGATATACCCGAAGCCGGTTTCCGGCCCGGTGGGCCGGATGCCGAACGTGACGAGGCGGTTGTCGCGCGCGAGCGCGCAGGCTGTTTGCACGGCCTGACAGAACGCGCCCGTGTCACGGATGAGGTGATCGGCGGGAAGGACGAGCAACTGCGCCTCGGGACCGTACTTCTCCTCGACGTAGAGCGCAGCAAGGGCGATGGCCGGCGCAGTATTCCGCCCTTGCGGTTCCAGGAGGTATGTCGCTCCCCTGTCCTCCTTGGGGCGCAGCTTCAAGAGCTCGTCCTTGCTCATGAAGAAGTAGTCCCGGTTGGTGACGGTGATGAGTTCCTGATGCGACGAGACGTCGAGCGCGCGGCGGTAGGTCTTCAGCAGGAGACTCTCGCCATCGGCCAGCTTCATGAACGGCTTGGGGTGGCCTTCGCGGGAGACGGGCCACAGGCGTGTGCCGGCGCCGCCGGACAGAATTACAGGGATGAGCATCGGCTCTGAATCAACGAAAGAAAAAGGCGCTTAATTATCAGGGAGAATTTCCCCTCAACAGGGGCGGGAAACACCGCGTAAAGCGCAGCATTTGAGGCGGAGGAGCGGATTTTTTGTTGTCAATCCCCCTTTTGGCCGGGTTTCTCCTGTCTTGCGACGTTTCCCTTTCTCGCTTCTTCGCGAGAACGAGAAATGGGGCAGCGAGCGGCAGCCTCTCGGTAAATCGAAACAGTGAAGCGATGATGAAAGAATGAAGGAAGTCCGGTTTTCCGCCGCGGTGTTCGTCGGGCGGTTCCAGCCGTTCCATGCCGCGCACCTCGTCCTGCTGCGGCGGGCCCTGGGCATCGCACAACGATGCGTGGTCGTACTGGGGTCGAGTTTTCAGGCCCGCACGCTTCGGGCTCCCTTCTCGTGGGAAGAGCGGGCGGCAATGATCGCGGCCTGCTTGCCACCCGAGGAGCGGGCACGGGTGAGCTTCCTGCCGGTGCGCGACTATCACGATGAGCGCCGATGGTTTGCTGCCGTGGAGCGCGGCGTGCGAGATCTGCTTGGCGAGGCTCTCGGCCCGGTTGCGGTCGTCGGTTGCATCAAGGACGAGACCCGCGAGTATCTGCGGCGCTTTCCTTCCTGGGCGCCCGTTCTTTGCGACCTGATCCCCGGGGTACGAGCGCAGGAACTGCGCGATCTGCTCTTTAGCGAGTTGTGCGGCCGGCCGGAACGCGTGCGCGCCGCACTCGAAGGGGGCGTGCCCGAGGCTGTCGCTCGCTTCTTGGAGGAGTGGTGTCGCCAGCCCGGAGCCTCCTATCTCGAGCAGGAGTGGCGCACGTTGCAGCGGTACAGACAGGAGTGGGCGGGGAGTCCGTTCCCTCCCGTGTTCGTGACCGTGGACGTCGTCTTGAGGTGCGCGGGGCAGGTGCTGCTGGTCCAGCGGCGGCACTCTCTCGGTAAGGGTCTTTGGGCGGTCCCCGGAGGGTTCCTCGAACAGCGCGAGACGTTGTATCAGTGCGCCGTCAGGGAGCTGCGGGAAGAAACCGGGATCGACGTGCCGGAGGAGGAACTGCGCAGCCGCTTACGCGGAACGGAAGTGTTCGCGGACCCTGATCGAAGCTCGAGGGGGAGGGCGATCACACATGCGCACTACTTCGACCTGGGGGACGATCGCGATCTTCCCGATGTGCGCGCCGGTGACGACGCAGCCGCTGCGCAATGGATGCCGGTAGACCGGTTGATGGCCCTGGAGGGCTCTTTCCACGACGATCATTTTCAGATCCTGGACAGCTTTCTGGGGCTATCCGACATGGCGTGAGCCCGAGGATGACCGGGCTCTGGCGTACATCGATCTCTACCGAGGCGGAGGGCCGGCAGCTCGAGCGGCGATGTGGCTATCCCGCGGGGAGGAGTTCTCCCCGCGGGTCAGAATAATTCGCTAAGGTTGATAGGACAGGCTCTGCAAGAGCGATGTTGTTCTTCCTTGCATCGAGACCCGCAATGATCCTCGTCACCGGCGGCGCCGGCTTCATCGGCAGCAATTTCGTCCTCGACTGGCTCGCGCAATACGACGAGCCGGTGGTCAACCTGGACAAGCTGACCCATGCCGGCAATCTCGCCAACCTGGCTTCGCTACAGGGCGACCCTCGGCATGTCTTCGTGCAAGGCGACATCTGCGACCGGGCGCTGGTGGACCAACTGCTGGCCGAACACCGCCCGCGGGCGGTCGTGCACTTCGCCGCCGAGAGCCACGTCGACCGCTCCATTCACGGGCCGGGCGCGTTCCTGAAGACCAACATCGAGGGCACCTACACGCTGCTCGAAGCTGCCCGCGCGTACTGGTCCCACCTGCAAGGCACCGAACGCGAGACCTTTCGCTTCCACCACGTCTCCACCGACGAGGTCTACGGCTCGCTGGGTCCTGACGACGCTCCCTTCACCGAGGACCACCCCTACCAGCCCAACAGCCCGTACTCGGCCAGCAAGGCCGCGAGCGACCACCTCGTGCGCGCCTGGCACCACACCTATGGCCTGCCGGTGGTCACGACCCACTGCTCCAACAACTACGGGCCCTACCACTTTCCGGAAAAGCTCATCCCGCTTGCCATCGTCAACGCGCTGGCCGGCAAACCCCTGCCCCTCTACGGCGACGGCCTGAACGTGCGCGACTGGCTGTACGTCAAGGACCACTGCGCGGCCATCCGCGTCGTGCTCGAGCGAGGCCGGGTGGGGCAGACGTACAACATCGGCGGCTGGAACGAGAAGACCAACCTCGAGATCGTGCGCACCATCTGCCGCCTGCTCGACGAGCTGCGGCCCGATGCGGGCGGCCCACGCGAGCGGCTCATCACCTTCGTCGCCGACCGCCCGGGGCACGACCGCCGTTATGCGATCGACGCGCGCAAGATCGAGCGCGAGCTGGGCTGGCGACCGGCCGAGACCTTCGAGACCGGCATCCGCAAGACGGTGCAGTGGTACCTGGACCACCCCGAGTGGGTCGCGCAGGTGCAAAGCGGCGCGTACCGCCAGTGGATCGCCACCCAGTACGGCAGCACGGGGCCGGCATGAAGATCCTGCTGCTGGGCAAGGACGGGCAGGTCGGCTGGGAGCTGCAGCGCGCGCTCGCGCCGCTGGGCGAAGTGATCGCGCTCGGGCGCGACGGGCGCGCGGCCGAGGGCCTGTGCGGCGACCTGACGCGGCTCGATGCGCTGGCGGCGACGGTGCGTCAGGTCCACCCCCAGGTGATCGTCAATGCCGCGGCCTACACCGCGGTCGACCAGGCCGAGCAGGAGCCAGAACTGGCGCAGCGGGTCAATGGCGACGCACCCGGGGTACTGGCACGGGAGGCGGCCGCGCTCGGTGCCTGGCTCGTCCACTACTCGACCGACTATGTCTTCGACGGCAGCGGTGAGCGGCCGTGGCGGGAAGACGACCCGACGGGTCCGCTCAGCGTGTACGGCAAGACCAAGCTCGACGGCGAGGTGCAGGTCCGCGGGGCCGGCTGCCTGCATCTGATCTTGCGCACGAGCTGGGTGTACGGCGTGCGGGGCGGCAACTTCGCCAAGACGATGGTCCGGCTCGCCAGCGAGCGGGAACAGCTGCGCGTGGTGGCCGACCAGGTGGGCGCCCCCACCGGGGCCGACCTCATTGCCGACGTCACGGCCCATGCCCTCCGGCATGCGATACGGCAGCCGGAGGTGGCCGGTACCTATCACCTCGCGGCTGCGGGCGAGACCAGCTGGCACGGCTACGCCTGTCACGTGCTGCGGCAGGCGCAAGCGCTCGGCCAGCCCCTCAAGGTGACGGCCGAGCAGGTCGAAGCCATCGCGACCACGGCCTGGCCCACCCCCGCGCGCCGGCCGCTGAACTCGCGGCTGGACACCACCCGGCTGCGGCACGCCTTCCATCTGCACTTGCCTGCGTGGCAGGCGGGGGTCGATCGCATGCTGCAAGAGTGCCTCGCTCACTGAGCCCAAGAAGAAGCAACAAGCCCAAGAAGCACTCGGGAGACACATCACCATGACAACACGCAAGGGCATCATCCTGGCCGGTGGCTCCGGCACGCGGCTGCATCCGATGACGCTGGCGGTGAGCAAGCAGTTGCTGCCGGTGTACGACAAGCCGATGGTGTACTACCCGCTGGCCACGCTCATGCTGGCCGGCATCCGCGAGATCCTGCTCATCTCCACCCCGCAAGACACGCCGCGCTTCGAGCAGCTGCTGGGCGACGGCAGCGCCTGGGGCTTGTCGTTGCAATACGCGGTGCAGCCAAGGCCGGAGGGTCTCGCGCAGGCCTTTCTGATCGGTGAGCGGTTCCTGGCCGGCGCGCCCAGCGCGCTCGTGCTGGGGGACAACATCTTCTATGGACATGACTGGGTCAGCCGCCTGCGAGGGGCGGCGGCCCGCGCAAGCGGCGCCACCGTGTTCGCCTATCCTGTACAGGACCCGCAGCGCTATGGAATCGTGGAGTGGGATGCGGCGGGGCGCGTGGTGGGTTTGGAAGAAAAGCCCGTCCAGCCTCGCAGCCGCTACGCAGTGACGGGGCTGTACTTCTACGACGCCGACGCTCCACGGCTCGCAGCGGGCCTGCGCCCGAGCGCGAGGGGCGAGCTGGAGATCACCGATCTGAACCGCCTGTACTTGCAGCGGGGGCAGTTGCAGGTCGTGGCGCTGGGTCGCGGGGACGCTTGGCTCGACACGGGGACACCCGACGCGTTGCTGGAGGCGAGCCATTTCATCCAGACGCTGGAGCGCCGGCAGGGCTTGAAGATCTGCTGCCCGGAGGAGGTCGCATGGCGGCAGGGGTGGATCTCCACCGAGCAGCTGGTGGCGCTGGCGCAGCGGTGCCGCGCCAGCGGGTACGGCGACTACCTCCTGCGGATCGTCCACGAGCGCGTCTTCTCGACCTCGCCATGAAGATCCACACCACATCCCTCCCCGGGGTCCTCTTGCTCGAACCCACTCGCCTCGACGACGAGCGCGGCTACTTCATGGAGGCGTTCCATCAGGGCGCATTCGATCGGGCCGTTGGCGCTGCCGTCCGCTTCGTACAGGACAACCAATCGGGGTCGCGGCGAGGCGTGGTTCGCGGCCTGCACTACCAGACGGCCCCGCACGCACAGGGCAAGCTGGTGCGTGTGCTGCGGGGAGCGGTCTACGATGTCGCCGTCGACCTGCGGCGCAGCAGCCCGACCTTCGGCCGCTGGCTGGCGCATGAGCTGACGCAGGACAACCGGCTGCAGGTGTGGATACCGCCCGGGTTCGCGCATGGCTTCATGGCTCTTTCGGAAGAGGCCGAAGTGCTCTACAAGGTCACCGCGCACTATGCGCCCGAGGCCGCGAGAAGCGTTCGCTGGGACGACCCGTTCCTCGGCATTTCTTGGCCCCTGAGCGGCATCACGCCCATCGTTTCGGCGCGCGATCTTGCCGCGCCGTCGTTGTTCGACGCACCGCTCTTCGACTGAGGCCCGGCGCCCGGCCGCCCGAAGCCGGGCCGCAACCCCCGCGGGGGGTGGGGCGCAAGCCCCGGGGGCAAGGATACGAGGCCCGGCGCCGCAGCCCCTACACTTGCCGCCCATGACCCGCATCATCACCGCCAACCTCAACGGCATCCGCTCCGCCGTCACCAAAGGCTTCCTGCCCTGGCTCGAGAAGCAGACGGCCGACATCGTCTGCGTGCAGGAGCTCAAGGCGCATGACGGCGACATCACGCCGGCGATGCGCACGGTGGACGGCTTCAAGGCGCACTTCCATTGCGCGCAGAAGAAGGGCTACTCGGGCGTGGGCCTGTATGTGAAGACCGAACCGAGCGACGTGGTCGTGGGCTTCGACGGCGGCGAGTTCGACGACGAAGGCCGCTACCTGGAGGCGCGCTACGACCGGCCGGGGCGCAAGCTCTCGGTCATCAGCTGCTACTTCCCCAGCGGCTCCAGCGGCGAGGAGCGGCAGCAGGCCAAGTACCGATTCCTCGACGCCTTTTTCCCGCACCTGCAAAAGCTCAAGGCCGAGCGCGAGTTCGTGCTGTGCGGCGACATCAACATCGCCCACAAGGAAATCGACCTCAAGAACTGGAAGAGCAATCAGAAGAACAGCGGCTTCCTGCCCGAGGAGCGCGCCTGGTTCACGCGCATGCTCGAGGATGTCGGCCTGGTGGATGTGTACCGCCGCCTGCACCCCGATGCCACCGGCGAGGCCTATACCTGGTGGAGCAATCGTGGCCAGGCCTGGGCCAAGAACGTGGGGTGGCGCATCGACTACCACATCGCCACCCCGGCGCTGGCCGAAACGGCGCGTTCGGCCGCCGTCTACAAGGACGAGCGCTTTTCCGACCACGCGCCGCTGACCATCGACTACGGCTTCGAGATCTGACTCTCACGGTGTCGGACGGTTCCGACACGCGGTTTCCTCCCGTCCGATGCCTGCGTCGGCCCCCGCCCGGCGAGCCCGTCTCGCGCCACCGCCTACCCTAGGCGTGAAAGTGGCGGGCCGGCGGGCGTCGGCCTCCCGCGAGGATGCACGAGGAGGAAGCAATGAACGATGCACGCAAGTCTTTGTCCCGCATCGCACAGGCCGCGGTCGTGGCCCTGGGTTTCGCGGCGGGCGGCGCGATGAGCCAATCCGGCGATCGAGGGGCGTACGACCAGGCGCGAGATGCGGCGCAGGTGCAGTACGACAACGCACGCAAGCAGTGCAGGAGCCTGGCAGGCAATGCCAAGGACATCTGCGAGGAGCAGGCGGAACTGGAGCGCACCCGCGCCACCGCGCAGGCCGAGGCCCGCTACAGGAACACGCCCGAGGCCCGCGAGGAAGCGGCCCAGGACATCGCGGAGGCCGAACATGAACTCGCCGAGGAGCGCTGCGAGGAGCTTGGGGGCAACGCCAAGGACGTGTGCATGAAGGAGGCGCGCGCGGCGTACGAGAAGGCCCGCGCCGACGCGAGGGCCGAACGGCGCAGCGCCGATGCGCACCGCGACGCCCGCGAGCAGGCCCGTGATGCGCGCCGCGACGCGGAAGAAGAGAGGTGCGAGAACTTCTCGGGTGATGCCAAGGACGCCTGCCTGCGCCGCGCGCGTGGCGACGTGAATCGCTAAGGGGCCGCGGACTCACTCCAGCCCGAACAGCCCCGCGGCATTGCCCCAGGCGATGCGGCGGGCGGTGTCGGCTGGCAACCCTGCGAGCCACACCCGGTAGGCGCGCATCAGCGCCTCGTAGTACTGCCATCGCGCGTTGATCCAGGTGTCGGAGCCGACCATGAAACGCCGCGGCCAGGACAGCAGCAGCGCGCGCCACTGCGGCGTCAGCTGGCCGTCGTCCTGCGTCAGCCCGGGGCGGTAAGACAGCTCGCCGTGGAGCGTGGGGTACTGCTCCAGCATGCGCTGCACGCGTTCGAGCGGCACGCCGCTGATGCCGGTGTGGGCCCAGATCAACCGCGCCCCTGGCGCGTGCGCGAGCAGTTTGTCGACCGCCACGTCGTCGCAATGCGCGAGCACCGCCAGGCCGCGGCGCTCGGCCAGCTGCATCAGTTTCCGCGCCACCGGGCCGTCGGCGTTGGCGCTGTCGTAGAGGTGGAATTCCCCGATCCCCCGGAAGGGGCCCGCCGGGGTGCCGCGGGGGAGCATCTCCTCGACCATCGTGTAGATGGACTCGTCGGCGAACCAGCCGGTGTAGTCGGCGCGGTGGCGGTACAGGCGCACGAAGGGCACCACGGTGACGCCCGCCGCGGCCGTCGCCTCGCGCGCCGACGCGAGCGTGAGGGTGCCGTCGTTGGGCCGGCTGTTGGCGAGCACGGCGCGCACGCCGCTGCGTTGCATGCGGCCCAGCACGTCCGGCAGCGGATGAGGCCCTTGTGCCTCGTCGTTGTAGTGCAGGTGCGCGTCGAAGAGCGGGCCTGCGTAAGGTGCCGGGGCGTCGCTTCCCGGCGCGGCCTTGTCGTTCGCGCGCAGGGGCCCGGCGGCGCACAGCAGGGCGGCGACCCACAGGCGCCGCATCGGATCGGGGCGAACGCCGGGCATGGCAACCTTCAGCCGCGCTGCAGTCGTCGCTCGACGAAGTCGAGCCGGTCCTGACCCCAGAAGAGTTCGCCGTCGATCACGTAGCTGGGCGCCCCGAACACGCCCGCGGCGATCGCCTGCTCGGTGTTGGCCTCGTAGCGCTCGTGCGCGGCCTGGCTGTGCGAGTCCTCCAGGCGGCGGGCGGGCAGGTCGGTCTCGGTGAGCAGCGCCGCCAGCACGCTCTCGTCGGCGATGTTGCGCTCCTCGACCCAGACCGCGCGCATCACCGCGCCGGCAATGCGCATCGCTGCCTCGGTGCCGTCGTGCATCTCGACGGCGATGATGAGGCGGGCGGCGTCATCGCCCGCGACGGGGAAGTACTTGGGCTCGATGTTGATGGGAAGCCCCAGGTGCTCGCCAAAGCGACGCAGTTCGAGCAGGCGGTAGGCCTGGCGCTGCGGTGCACGCTTGGACAGGGGCAGCCCGCCGGACACCGGGAACACCCGTCCGCCCAGGTCCACGGGCAGCACGCGGATCTGCACCCGGTGCTTCAGGGCCATGTCCCAGAAGCGCTGGTGGCCCAGGTAGGCCCAGGGCGACTGGGGAGCGAAGTAGTAGTCCACGCGCAGGCTCACGGCATCTCCTCTGTGGTGGGGGTGGGCGGACCTCGACGGCCGCGGGCCAGTCTAGCGACGGCCCAATGACCCTGGGATGTCGGGGTGCTCCGGGCGGCGTGCCCCGGGAACTTGGCCCGTCTGCCTGTATTCACGAATACGACTAATTCGCATTACACTTGCGTGCTCGTCCTGCATGCCAGCTGGCGCGCACGCGGCGGGTGCCTGACGTATCCCTGCCTCGCATGGCCCGCGCGTCGGGCGCTGGCTGGTACTTCGCCCTGTGCCTTCGGAGAGTCCGATGAACCCGATCCGGCCGCTCGTCCTGCGTGCCCTGCGCGCGCTGCGTGCCCACTGTGCCCCTTTCGCGCTCCTGGCGCTGGGCCTTGCCTTGTGGATCATGGCCCCGCCACGCCCCGCCGCCGCCCAGGAGGCCGCCGCGGATGCCGACACCGGCCCGACCATCGTCCACCTGCTGGACTACGTCGCGGTCGACTACCCCCCCACCGTCAAGGACGGGCAGGTGGTCGACGAGGCGGAGTACCAGGAGCAGGTGGAGTTCGTCGGCCAGGTCGCGCAGTTGTTGCAACGCATGCCGGCGGTGCCCGAACGCGAGCGCCTGGTGCAGCAGACGGCGCAGCTCAAGGCGCGCATCGACGCCAAGGCACCGGCCGAGGAGGTGTCGCGCGCGGCGGACGCACTGCGATGGGACGTGGTGAAGGTCTACCGGCTCGCGGTGGCGCCCAAGCGCGCGCCCGACCTGCGCGTGGCCGCAGGCATCTACGAGGCGCAGTGCGCGGCCTGCCACGGCGCGCAGGGACGGGGGGACGGACCTGCGGCCACCCCCGCGATGGACCCTGCCCCCGCCAACTTCCATGACGCCGAGCGCATGCGCTCGCGCAGCGTCTACGGGCTCTACAACACCATCACCTTGGGCGTGGCGGACACCGCCATGCCCGGCTTCAAGCAGATCTCCGACGAGGACCGCTGGGCGCTGGCCTTCTTCGTCGCTGCCATGCGGCACGACCCGGCCGCGCTCGCCGCGGGGCAGGCGGCCTGGCGCGACGGGCAGGGCCGCCAGACCCTGCGTTCGCTGCAGGCCCTGGTGACGATGACGCCCGGCGAGGTGGCCGCCGCCGAAGGCGAGCCCGCCGCCGCCGCCCAGGCCTGGCTCACCGCCAACCCGGGGGCGCTGGATGAAGGCAAGCCCGCGCCGCTGGCCTTCGCGCGCGCCCAGATCGAGCGCAGCCTCGAGCGCTACCGTGCTGGCGACCAGGAAGGCGCGAGGCAGCTGGCCATCAGCGCCTACCTCGAAGGCTTCGAGCTGGTCGAAAGCAGCCTGGACAACCTCGACGGCGCGCTGCGCGCGCAGGTCGAGCGCGAGATGATGGCATTGCGCCAGGCGATCGGCCAAGGGCAGTCACCGGAGGCGGTGGCCACCCAGGTCGCCAAGGTCGAGGCGCTGATCGACCGGGCCGAACAGATGCTGTCGGCCGGCAGCCTGTCGCCGACCACGGCCTTCGTCAGTTCGCTGCTGATCCTGCTGCGCGAGGGGTTGGAGGCCATCGTGGTCCTCGCGGCCATCGTCGCCTTCGTGCGCAAGACGGGGCGCCGCGATGCCATCGCCTACGTGCACGTCGGCTGGGTGGGCGCTGTGGCGCTGGGCCTGGCGACGTGGGCGGTGGCCAGCTACGTGGTGGACATCTCCGGTGCGAGCCGTGAGCTGACCGAGGGCGTGACCGCACTGCTCGCGGCCGCGATGCTGCTCTACGTGGGTTACTGGCTGCACAGCAAGTCGCACGCGCAGGCGTGGCAGCGCTTCATCCGCGACCAGGTGACCGGCGCGCTGCAAAAGCGCACGCTGTGGGCGATGGCGGCGGTCTCCTTCCTCGCGGTGTACCGCGAGCTGTTCGAGATCATCCTGTTCTACCAGTCGTTGTGGAGCCAGGCCGGGCCGCAGGCGCACCAGGCGGTGCTGGCCGGGATCGCGGCGGCCGCGGTGCTGCTCACGGTGCTGGCGTGGGCGATCCTCAAGTACAGCGTGCGCCTGCCGATCGGGCCGTTCTTTGCGGCCACGTCCTGGCTGCTCGCGCTGCTGGCGGTGGTGTTCGCCGGCAATGGCGTGGCCGCGCTGCAGGAAGCCGGCGTGATCGAGGCGACTGCCATCCCCTTCGTCACGGTTCCCCTCCTGGGCATCTACCCGACGCTCGAAGGCGTGCTGGCGCAGGCGGCGGTGATCGTGCTGGTGCTGGCCGGCATCTGGATCGGCAACGCCAAGGCGCGGCGGGAGGCCCTGGCGCCGGGCGTCTAGCGCTCCTCGAGCAGCGGCTTGAGGTAGCGGCCCGTGTAGCTCGCCGGATGGGCGGCCACGTCCTCCGGCGTGCCGGTCACGACAACCGTGCCGCCCCCCGCGCCGCCCTCCGGCCCCATGTCGATGATCCAGTCGGCGGTCTTGATGACGTCCAGGTTGTGCTCGATCACGACGATGGTGTTGCCGTGGTCGCGCAGCTGGTGCAGCACCTTGAGCAGCAGCTGGATGTCATGGAAGTGCAGCCCGGTCGTGGGCTCGTCCAGGATGTAGAGCGTGCGGCCGGTGTCGCGCTTGGACAGCTCCAGCGCCAGCTTGACGCGCTGCGCCTCGCCGCCCGACAGCGTCGTCGCGCTCTGGCCCAGCTTCACGTAGCCCAGGCCCACGTCCATCAGCGTCCGCAGCTTGCGCGCGATGGTGGGCACCGCGTTGAAGAGCTCCAGCGCGTCCTCGACCGTCATGTCGAGCACCTCGCTGATGTTCTTGCCCTTGTAGAGGATCTCCAGCGTCTCGCGGTTGTAGCGTTTGCCGTGGCAGACGTCGCAGGGCACGTAGACGTCGGGCAGGAAGTGCATCTCGACCTTCAGCACGCCGTCGCCCTGGCAGGACTCGCAGCGGCCGCCGGCGACGTTGAAGCTGAAGCGCCCGGGCCCGTAGCCGCGTTCTCGCGCGGCCGGCACCTCGGCGAAGAGCTCGCGGATCGGCGTGAAGACGCCGGTGTAGGTGGCCGGGTTGGAGCGGGGCGTGCGGCCGATCGGCGACTGGTCCACGTTGATGACCTTGTCGAAGGCTTCCAGGCCCTCGATGTCGTCGTGCGGCGCCGGCTCGTCGTGGCTGCCGTAGAGCTTGCGCGCGACCGCGGCATAAAGCGTGTCGTTGACCAGCGTGGACTTGCCCGAGCCCGAGACGCCGGTCACGCAGGTCAGCAGGCCGACGGGGATGTCCACCGTCACGCCCTTCAGGTTGTTGCCCCGTGCGTTGACGATACGCAGCGCGCGGGCCGTGCCTTCGTCTTGGGGCTGCGCGGGCGTGGCACGCATCGGGCGCGCGGCAGGCACGGGCGGCAGTTCGCGGCCCCAGGGCGTGCGGCGTGAGGGCACCGGGATGCGCAGCCGCCGGGCGAGGTACTGACCGGTCAGCGATGCGTCGCTGTCCGCGATCTCGCCGGGCGTGCCCTGGGCGATGACCTCGCCGCCGTGCACGCCGGCACCCGGTCCCATGTCGATCACGTGATCGGCCGCGCGGATCATGTCCTCGTCGTGCTCGACGACGAGGACCGAGTTGCCCAGGTCGCGCAGGTGCTTGAGCGTCGCGATCAGCCGGTCGTTGTCGCGCTGGTGCAGGCCGATGCTCGGCTCGTCCAGCACGTACATCACACCGGTCAGGCCCGAGCCGATCTGGCTGGCCAGGCGGATGCGCTGCGCCTCGCCGCCGGAAAGCGTGTCGGCGCTGCGGTCCAGGCTCAGGTAGTCGAGGCCGACGTTGTTAAGGAAGCTCAGCCGCGCGCGGATCTCGCGCACCACCTTGTCGGCGATCTCTGCCTTGGCGCCCTTGAGCTGCAGCGTCTCGAAGATGCGCAGCGCCTCCTTGAGCGTCGCATGCGAGACTTCGTAGATCGGGCGCGCGTCACCGGTGGCGGCGTCGACCAGCTTGACGTGGCGCGCCTCGCGGCGCAGGCGCGTGCCGTGGCATTCGGGGCAGGGCACGCTGCTCTGGTAGCGGGCCAGCTCCTCGCGCACCGCGACCGAGTCGGTCTCCCGGAAGCGGCGCTCGAAGTTGGGGATGACCCCTTCGAAGGGATGCGAGCGCTTGACCGTGCGCTTGCGCCCGCCCGCCCCCTCGGCCTGGTAAACGAATTCGATCTCCTCGCTGCCCGAGCCGTACAGCAGCACGCGTTTGGCGTCCTCTGGCAGCTCCTCGAACGGCACGTCGAGGTCGAAGCCGTAGTGCTTGGCGACGCTCTCGAGCATCGAGTAGGTGTAGGCGTTGCGACGGTCCCAGCCCTTGATGGCGCCGCTGGCCACGCTCAGCGTCGGGAAGGCGACCACGCGTTCGGCGTCGAAGGCGGTGATGTGGCCGATGCCGTCGCAGCGGGGGCAGGCGCCGACCGGCGAGTTGAACGAGAAGAGCCGCGGCTCCAGCTCGGCCAGCGAATAGCTGCACACCGGGCAGGCGAACTTGCTCGAGAACAGGTGTTCGCGGCCGCTGTCCATCTCCAGCGCGATCGCGCGGCCGTCAGCGATGCGCAGCGCCGCCTCGAAGCTCTCGGCCAGGCGCTGCTTCATGTCGGCCCGCGTCTTGAGACGGTCGACGACCACGTCGATGTCGTGCTTCTCGGTCTTCTTGAGCGCCGGCACCTCCGGCGCCTCGACGATGCGCCCGTCGACACGGAAGCGCACGTAGCCCTGCGCCTGCATGTCCTGGAACAGCTCGACGTGCTCGCCCTTGCGGTCGCGCACCACCGGGGCCAGCACCATCAGCTTGGTGTCCTCCGGCAGCGCCAGCACCGCGTCGACCATCTGGCTCACGCTCTGCGCCTCCAGCGGCAGCTCGTGATCAGGGCAGAACGGCGTGCCGGCGCGCGCGTAGAGCAGGCGCAGGTAGTCGTGAATTTCCGTGACAGTGCCCACCGTCGAGCGCGGGTTGTGGCTGGTGGCCTTCTGCTCGATCGAGATCGCTGGCGACAAGCCCTCGATCACGTCCACGTCGGGCTTGTCCATCAGTTCCAGGAACTGCCGCGCATAGGCCGACAGGCTCTCGACATAGCGGCGCTGGCCCTCGGCGTAGAGCGTGTCGAACGCGAGCGAGGACTTGCCCGAGCCGGACAGCCCGGTGATCACCACCAGCTGGTGGCGCGGGATGTCCAGGTCGATGTTCTTGAGGTTGTGGGTGCGCGCCCCGCGCACGCGGATGAGCGCGGCGGGCGGCAGGCCGGGAGCGGCAGGACCCGGCCTGCCGGTGCCCGGCGCGCCACCGCCATCGGGGTCGCGGAGCTGGCGCTGGGAAGGACTCTTGGGCATGACGCGGCAGGTGCGGAAAACCCACCATGATAGTGGCGAGCAGCACCCGTGCCACCGGCCGTGCGGAGGGCGGGCGCGGTAGCATGCGGGTATGACCTCGCCGCCTGCCTACCGCCGCCGTCTCGTCCCGGCCCTGGCCGCGGCCGCCTGCCTGCTGGCGGCCTGCGGAGGCGGCATTTCCTGGGGCATCGGGATCGGGATCGGCGACGATGACGACGACGCGCCACGGGTCTCGCTGTCGGTGCAGCCCGCGGTGGTCGCCCCCGGCGGCACCTTCACGCTGGTGGCCGACGCCCGGGACGATGGCGGGGTGGAGCAGGTCGACTTCTTCGAGGTGCTGCCCGACGGCAGCCGGCGTTTCCTGCGGGAAGACACACAGCGCCCGCACGAACTCGTGCTGCAGGCGCCCGCGGCTGGCGGCCCGTGGCGGTACCAGGCCATTGCCTACGACACATGGGGTCAGCGGGGGTACAGCGAGGTCGTGACGGTGACGGTGCAGCCGTGACGCACCAGTGATGCGCACGTAGGGGCGGGAGGATAGGGCGCCCGCCCCGTCCGTGGGCGTGGGGAAGGCGCCCTACGGGCTCACGCCTCGAGCCGGGCGTCCAGCGTGATCTTCGCGTTGAGCACCTTGGAGACCGGGCAGCCTTCCTTGGCCTTTTGCGCTGCCGCTTCGAAGGCCTGCTGGTCGGCGCCCGGGATCTTCGCGGCGAGCTGCAGATGCACCTGCGTGATCTGGAACCCGTCGCCGATCTTGTCCAGCGTGACCGTCGCCTGCGTCTCGATGCGTTCGGCCGTCATGCCGGCCGCCCCGAGCTGCGCCGACAGCGCCATCGAGAAGCAGCCGGCGTGAGCGGCGGCGATCAACTCCTCCGGGTTGGTGCCGGCGCCGTCCTCGAATCGGGTCGAGAAGCCGTACTGCGTGTCGCTGAGCACGCCGCTTTGCGACGAGATTCGTCCCTTGCCGTCTTTCAGGCCGCCGGACCATACGGCCGATGCGCTGCGCTTCATGCGGGCTCCTTCGCTGTGTGGGTTGTCGGGACGCCAACGGTAGTGCGGACCCTCGCGTCGCGACAACCCGTACGCGCAACACCCCTGCGCGCAGCAGGTGGTTGCACGGCCCTCAGAATGTCGTCATGAACGCACCCGCCGCCCCGCCCGCCGATGCCCTGCCGCCCGCCCTGGCCGCGGCGCTGGAAGAAGTCCGCTCGCTGGTGGAGGACCGAGCCTGGGCCTGGCCCAGCCCGCAGACGCTGGCCGAGGCGCAGCGCCTGCTGGCGCTGGTCGAACGCGGCTGGCCGCCTCCGGCGCTGCAGGCCGAGCCCGACGGCGCGCTCACCTTCACTTGGGAGGCGGGCGAACGCGGCTGGCTGTCGCTGCAGGTGTCGGGTCGAGGCACCCTGACCCACAGCGCGGTGATCGAGGGTGACGAGTACGGCCAGGAGGAGCCCTTCACGGAAGATCTGCCGCCCTGGGCGCACGAACTGTTGCGGCGTCTGTGGGGGATGCTGCAGTAGCGCGGCTTGGACCTTGGCCCCGGAGCCGGGCCTTGTATCTTTGCCCCGGGGCTTGCGCCCCACCCCCCGTGGGGGTTGCGGCCCGGCTTCGGGCGGCCGGGCGCCGGGCCTTGTATCTGTGCCCCCGGGGGCTTGCGCCCCACCCCCCGTGGGGGTTGCGGCCCGGCTTCGGGCGGCCGGGCGCCGGGCCTCAGCCCTGCAGCACGCGCAGGATCTCGCGCCCGTAGGCCTCCAGTTTCTTCGCTCCGACGCCGCTCACGCCGGCCAGCTCTTCCATCGTCGCGGGCGCGCGGCGCGCCATGTCGGCGAGCGTGGCGTCGTGGAAGACGACGTAGGCCGGCAGGTTGTGCTCGCGTGCCACCTCGGCCCGCCAGGCCTTGAGCGCGAGGAAGCGGGCCTGCGCGGCGGCGTCGAGTTCGGCGGGCAAGGCGGTCGCCTTGAGGGTGCGGTTGCGCGCTGCGCGCGCCCTGGCCGGCTCGGCGGGCACGCGCAGCAGCATCTGCACCTGGCCGCGCAGCACCGCGCGGGCGCTGTCCGACAGGTGCAGCGTGTGGTACTCGCCCTGCGCGCTCACGTGGCCCAGTGCCACCAGCTGCCGCAGGACGCTGCGCCACTGCGTGTCGGTCAAATCGGCGCCGATGCCGAAGGTGCTCAGGTGCTCGTGGCCGTACTGCAGGACCTTCTCGGTGCGCTTGCCCCGCAGCACGTCGATCAGGTGCCCGGCCCCGAAGGCGCGGGGCGCGGCGCCGTGCGCGCCGTGCTGGTGGAAGCGGTAGATGCACGACAGTGCCTTGCGCGCGGCGTCCGTCGCGTCCCAGGTGGCCGGCGGCGCGAGGCAGTTGTCGCAATTGCCGCATCGTGCCCTCATCGTCGGCGCTTCGGGCTCTGCCTGCCGCCCCACGGGGCTGCCCCCTCGTTGGGGGGCCGCCGCGGCCGGCGCGGCAGCTCCGTAGTCTTCGCCGAAGTAGCCCAGGAGCCGCACCCGCCGGCATTCGTGCGTCTCGGCCAAAGCCAGGAGCGCATCCAGCTTGCCGCGCTGCACGCGCTTGAAGTCCTCGCTCGCGGGGCTTTCGTCGATCATGCGCCGTTGGTTGACGACGTCGGCCAGGCCGTAGGCCATCCACGCCTCGGCAGGCTGCCCGTCGCGGCCCGCCCGGCCGGTCTCCTGGTAATAGCTCTCGATGTTCTTGGGCAGGTCCAGGTGTGCGACGAAGCGCACGTCCGGTTTGTCGATGCCCATGCCGAAGGCGATGGTCGCGACCATCACCAGCCCCTCCTCGCGCAGGAACCGGTCCTGGTGCTGCTGGCGCACCGAGGCGTCCAGCCCCGCATGGTAGGGCAGGGCAGGGATGCCCTCCTCGTTGAGCCAGGCGGCGGTTTCCTCTACCTTCTTGCGCGACTGGCAGTAGACGATGCCCGCCTCGCCCTCGTGCTCGTCGCGGATGAAGCGCAGCAGCTGCGTGCGCGGGTGGTCCTTCTCGACGATGGTGTAGCGGATGTTGGGCCGGTCGAAGCTGCTGATGAAGACGCGCGCGTCCTGCAGCTGCAGCCGCTCGATGATGTCCGCGCGCGTGTGCTCGTCGGCGGTGGCGGTCAGCGCGATGCGCGGCACGTCCGCGAACCGCTCGTGCAGCACGCTCAAGCCCAGGTACTCGCTGCGGAAGTCGTGCCCCCATTGCGAGACGCAGTGCGCCTCGTCGATCGCGAAGAGCGCGAGCCGGCCGCGCAGGTAGAGCGACTCCAGCTGCGCGAGGAAGCGTGGTGTCGTCACCCGCTCGGGGGCGGCGTAGAGCAGCACGAGGCGCGCGCTCATCATCTCGCGTTCGACCTGCTGGGCTTCCTCCAGCGAGAGCGTGGAGTTGAGGAAGGCTGCGTGCACGCCGGCCTCTTCCAGCGCGCCGACCTGGTCGTGCATCAGCGCGATGAGCGGCGAGACGACCACCGTCACCCCAAGGCCGGCGCGATGGCGCGCGATCGCGGGGATCTGGTAGCACAGCGACTTGCCGCCCCCGGTGGGCATCAGCACCAGCGCATCGCCCCCGCCCGAGACGTGCTCGACGATCGCGCCCTGTTGGCCGCGGAAGCTGTCGTAGCCGAACACCTCGCGCAGGATGTCGAGCGGGCGCGTGCTGGCGGCGGTGCGGGGCGGCGTGGCGGTGTCTGGCATGGCAAGGCACGCATGGTAGCGGCTTGTGCAAACCGCACCTGCCGGCCCGGGCTGCGCCGAGGAGGCGCCGGGCGGCCCATGGCGGGACCGGCGACAATAGCGGTTTTCCCCGAGCGATGAGCGACCCCTCCGTTTCCCTGCGCATGACCGCCGCCGAACGCCGCGCGAGCCTGTGGCTGGCGGCGGTCTTCGGGCTGCGCATGCTCGGCCTGTTCCTCATCCTGCCGGTGTTCGCGCTGCACGCGCGCCAGATGCCGGGCGGCGAGCAGATGGGACTGGTGGGCCTGGCCATCGGCATCTACGGCCTCACCCAGGCCGTGCTGCAGATCCCCTACGGCGCGGCCTCCGACCGGCTGGGCCGGCGCCCCGTCATCGTCGCGGGCCTCCTGGTGTTCGCCCTCGGCTCCTTCGTGGCCGCCATGGCGGACGAGCTGTGGGTCATCGTGGTCGGCCGCGCGCTGCAAGGGGCCGGCGCGATCTCGGCCGCCGTCACCGCGCTCGTTGCGGACCACACCCGCGACGAGGTGCGGACGAAGGCGATGGCCATGGTGGGCGGCTCGATCGGTCTGTCGTTCGCGCTCTCGCTGGCGCTCGCGCCCTGGCTCTACACCTGGATCGGCATGGAGGGACTCTTCACGCTCACCGGGCTGTTGGCGCTGGGTGCGATCGTCGTCGTCACCCGCGGGCTGCCGCCCGCGCAGCCCATGCCGCGGCCGGCGGCGCCCCCGCGCTGGCGGACGGTGCTTGCGAACGCGGAGCTGCAGCGCCTGTGCGCCGGTATCTTCCTGCTGCACCTGGTGCAGATGGCCATGTTCGTCGTCGTGCCGGTGGCGCTGGTCGAGCGCGCCGATCTGCCGGTGGCGCAGCACGGCTGGGTGTACCTGGCGGTGGTGGTGCTCTCCTTCGTGCTGATGGTGCCGGTGATGCTGTGGAGCGAGCGGCGCGGGCAGGTGCGGGCCGCCTTCCTCGGCGCGATCGGTCTGCTGGCCCTGACCGAGTGGGCCCTCGGATACGGCTGGACCGACCCGGTCTGGCTGATCGGCGCGCTGGTCGCTTTCTTCGTCGGCTACAACCTGCTGGAGGCTTCCCTGCCGTCGCTGGTCTCCCGTGTGGCGGCACCGGCGGCCAAGGGGCTGGCCCTCGGGGCCTTCAACACCTGCCAGTCGCTGGGTCTTTTTGCCGGCGGCGTGGTCGGCGGACAGGTCGCGGCCCGCTGGGGGCCGGGCGCGGTGTTCCAGGTGTGCGCGGCCTTGATGCTGGTGTGGCTGGCCCTCGCCTGGCCCATGCGCGCGCCGGCGCGGCGCTCGGTGCAGGCGCACGACCGAGCGTCGGTCTGAGGTGGGGCCCCCGGGTGCCGCCGCGGGAACCGCGCGGGGCGGGCGCTGAGCCACCCCTCATCGGGGTGAGGCGAAGGGCCTCCAAACCGTCCGGGCCCGGGGCGATAATGCGGGCAAGCCCGTTTCCGTACCCCGTCGGTACGTCACGAACACATTCCCTGTGGAGGAGCCGGACCCATGGCCTCTGTCAACAAAGTCATCCTGATCGGCAACCTCGGCCGCGACCCCGAGGTGCGCTACACGCCCAATGGTTCGGCCGTGTGCAACATCTCGCTGGCCACCACGCGCAACTGGAAGAACCGCGACAGCGGCGAGCGCCAGGAAGAAACCGAATGGCACCGCGTGGTGTTCTATGACCGCCTGGCCGAGATTGCCGGCGAATACCTCAAGAAAGGCCGCTCCGTGTATGTGGAGGGCCGCCTGAAGACCCGCAAGTGGCAGGGCCAGGACGGCAAGGACAACTACACGACCGAGATCATCGCCGAGCAGATGCAGCTGCTCGGCAGCCGCGAGGGCATGGGCGGCGGGGCCGGTGGCGGCGACGAAGGTGGCTACAGCCGCGAGCCGTACGAAGGCGGTGGCGGCGCTCGCAGCGAGCGTGCCGCGCCCGCTTCGCGCCCCGCAGGCAAGCCGGCGCCCAAGTCGTCGACCGGGTTCGACGACATGGACGACGACATTCCGTTCTGACCCGGATTCGGCGCTCCAGCGATCGTTCCTTCTCCGCGCGGCACGGGTTCAACTGCTGGGCGCGCCATGCCACCCGCACACCGGACCTTGCGTTCGGCCGCACGCTCGCGTTCCTCACGCGCCTGTCTGGACAAGGCTGAACGAGAGCGGCTCGGCGCGCTCCACGAAAGCGCCGACCTGGGGCCGGCGCCAACCGTGTCCGGCTGCGCGGGCGGACACGACGGGGAGGGCCCCTCCCCCTACGAGATCTCGTTGTTGACCCTGCCATCTCGCGAAACCTAGCATCCGTGGCGACGGGTCCGAGACCTCGGGCCGGGCTCCAGGGAAGCGACAGTCTTGGAACGGCAGGCACACCGCAGACCTTCCTCCTCCGCCGACGCGCAGGCCGCCATCGACGGCCACGACGCGGCGTCCGCATTGCGCAGGCTCGCGGACCACGGGGCCACCGGTCGCCAGGCGGTGCTGTTCTACGAGGAGAGCGACCTCGTGATCCCGGCGGTGCAGCTGCCCGCCTTCCGGCTGCCGCGACTGGCCGAGCAGTTGCACCGTGCCAACGGAGCCCGGGCGCGTGGCGAGGTCGTGCGCAACGCCTTGCGCGACCTGGGGTTCGAGTGGATGGTCTACGGCAGCATCGCCGTCGAGCGGCGGCAGCTGCATCCGCGCGCGTTCCTCGCCAGCTATGCGAACCCGACATTGCTGCACCGGTACTTCAGTCGCCGGCATCACGAGGTCGATCCGTTCTATCAAGGCACGACCGAGACCAGCCTGCCGATCGCATGGACGGTCGACGAGCTGGCGGCCCATCGGACGATGAGGTCGGACCGCGCGCGGGCCTACCTGGACGATCTGCGGGCCAGCGGCGTGGGCTCGGGCGTGTCGTTCGACGTGCCGGGCCCCAGGCGGCAGAACGAGCGCTATCTGGTGAGCCTGCTGTCGAGCGATCCGCGCGCCGAATGGCTCAGCGACCAGGTGCTGCAGGGGGCGTTCACGCTGGCGTGCTGCATGCACGAACTGCTGTCGCGCCATGCGCTGATCCGCCCTGCCGTTTCGGCGGCGCGGCAGGCGCTGTCGGCGCGGCAGATCGAGATCCTGGACCTCCTGGCCAAGGGCCACAGCGACCGCGGCATCGCCGAGCAGCTGGGGTTGAGCGCCTATGCCATCGACTATCACATGCGCCAGCTGCGCCGGCACTTCGGCGTGCGCAACCGGGTGCAGCTGGTGAACGCCGCCGCGGCCGCCTCGATCTGGCCCTCCCGGCCCGTCGCCTGAAGCGATTCCTGCACACCTTCCTTCGTGACGGTGATCGGTCGGCGGGCAGCGCCCGTCACTACCGGTAAGACAGCACCAGTCCGTGGATCAACCGCGTCCAGCCATCGAGCATCACGAAGAGCAGCAGCTTGAACGGCAGCGAGATGGTGGTGGGCGCGATCATCGACATGCCGAGCGCGAGGAGCACGGTCGCGACGATGAGGTCGACGACGACGAACACCAGATAGATGATGAAGCCGATCTGGAAGGCGCGCGTCAGCTCGCTCAAGGTGAAGCTGGGCACGAGCACCATCAGGTCGTCGGCTTGCAGCGAGTCGGCCCGTTCCTTGGGCCAGATGTTCTGCGCCGACTTGAGGAAGAACTGGCGGTCCCGCTCCTGCGTGTGCTTCTGCAGGAACTCCTTGATCGGCTCCTTGGCCGTCTCGAGGATGGTGACGATGTCCTTCATCGTCTCGCCCGGTGCCCCGAGGCTGCGGTTGCGCAGGCTGTCGGCGACGTCCATGCCCACGGGCGCCATGATGTAGATCGTCAGCACGATCGCGATGCCGTTGAGCACCATGTTCGGTGGGGTCTGCTGCAGGCCGAGCGCGGTGCGAAGCAGGCCGAAGACGATCACGAGCTTGGTGTAGCTCGTCACCATCAGCGCGACGAAGGGCGCGACGCCGAAGGCGACGATCAGCGCGACCAGGGTGAGGGGTTCGGGCAGGCCCATCGTCCTCAGATCTCGCTGGGAGCGAACTCGCTGACGCGCACGCCGAGCCGGTCGCCCACGGCCACGAGGTAGCCGCGTCCGAGCACGTTGCCGTGCGCGAGGATGCGCACCGGGCTGCGGTTGAGCTCGTGGCCGAGCTCGAACACGTGGCCGGGGCGCAGGCTGCGCAGCTCGCCGAGGGAGGTGGCCAGGTCGCCCACCTCGAAGCGCAGCGTCACTTCCAGCGCATCGAGCCGGTCCAGTGGCAGGTGGCCGGCGTCGCTTTCCTCGTCGGGCGCCGTGGACGGGGAGATCTCTGCGGTCATGGCTGTGTCCTTGAGTTGTTGAACGGTGATGCGCGCGCCTTCGGCGAGTGCGACGACCTGCAGGCCCGCTGGCCCGCCCATCTGCGCCGTGACGACCAGCGCCGAGCCCGACGAGGCCCAGTCCTCGATGCCGATGATGTCGCCCGCCCGGATGCTGCGGACCTCGCGCAGCCGGATCTGCGTGCGCCCGACCACGAAGGACAGCGGGATGCGCAGCCCGGCCAACCCATGGCGCCGCGGGCGAGGCCGGGCGGGCACCAGCGCGAGCAGCTTGTCCAGTGCCTGCGGGGGATCGAACCGTATCCACCCGCCGTAGCGGGTGCCGTCATCCGCCTGCACGAGGAAGCACGCACCGCGTTCGGCCTCGGCCGGCTCGGCCGCGGGCGCCGTCTCATCGGGCGACCATTCGAAGCGCAGGCGCAGCAGCGCCTCGAGGCGATCGGCCAGCGGGGCCAGCGCGTCGGCCAGCAGCAGGTAGCGCAGGTCCTTGGGCAAGGATTCGGCGCGGCGTTCATGCATCAGCGCGCACTGCGCCGGCGCGTCCAGGTACAGCCATCCTGCGTGCGGGCCGAGGCGGAAGCGGAACGCCTCCTGCCCGGGCACGGGCAGGGCGGCGAAGTCCCACTCCAGTTCGTACGTCGCGCCGCCCACGACCAAGCGCACCGCCGGCAGCGCCCCGTAGAGCCGGCTGAGGGCACGGGCGACCGCGGGCTCCAGCCGCGGTAGCAGCCGGCAGCTCGCAAGGTCCGTCACCGTGTCGCTCGATCCCACGTGTCGCGCCTTTCGCCTGTACGTATGCAGTAAGGGGTGCGCAGGCAGCGTAGCCAAGCCCCTGAGGCATACGGACTACGAGGACGCGTAGAAGCGACGCAAGGCCTGCGCAAAGCTACGAAGACTCGGTGTTGCCGGTACCAAGCACCGGCTCTTAGAGTGCGGCGCACGGTCCGGCGCTGCGCTCGCCACGCGCGGCCAGGTCCCCACGAGGTGCAACCGACATGGCAGCCATTCCATCGCGCATTCCAGGCGGCGGCGTACGGGAACTCCTCCGCCTCACGCGCAGGCAGAACGACCTGCTGCTGGCGGCGCTGCTCGTCGCCATCGTCGCGCTGTTCGTGCTGCCGCTGCCGGCGCCGCTGCTGGACCTGCTGATCGCGGCCAACCTCTCGATGAGCGTCGTGCTGCTGATCGTCGCGATGTACGTGCCCTCGGCACTGTCGCTGTCGACGTTCCCGTCGCTGCTGCTGTTCACCACCTTGTTCCGGCTGGCGCTCAACATCGCGTCGACCAAGCTGATCCTCCTGCACGCCCATGCAGGCGCCATCATCGATACCTTCGGCCGGCTGATCGTCGGCAACAACGTCGTGGTCGGGGCGGTGGTGTTCACGATCATCGCGATCGTGCAGTTCATCGTGATCGCCAAGGGCTCCGAGCGCGTGGCGGAAGTCGCCGCCCGCTTCGCGCTCGATGCGATGCCCGGCAAGCAGATGAGCATCGACGCGGAGGTGCGAGCCGGCGTGCTGTCGTCCACCGAGGCGCAGAGGCGGCGCCAGCTGCTGGAGCAGGAGTGCTCCTTCCACGGTGCGATGGACGGCGCGATGAAGTTCGTCAAGGGCGACGCCATCGCGGGCATCGTCATCGCGATCGTCAACATCCTCGCGGGCCTGGCGATCGGCACGCTGATGCTGGACATGGGTATCGGCGCGGCGTTGCAGCGGTACGCCATCCTCACGGTCGGCGACGGCATGGTCTCGCAGATCCCGTCCCTGCTGGTGTCGATCGCGGCCGGTGTCGTCATCACCCGCGTGGGTGCTGGAGAAGGCGGCTCCGAGGCGCAGCTGTCGAGCCAGATCGGCCGGCAGATCCTCGCCCACCCGCGCGCCCTCATCGTCGCGGGGCTCGCGCTTTCCAGCTTCCTCGCGGTGCCGGGCTTCCCCAAGTGGGCCTTCGCGCTGTTGGCCTTCGGGATCCTGGGCGCCGGGCTCGTGCTGCGCCGTGTGCGCCAGCGCACCCGCACGCCGTCGTGGATCCGGCATCGAGAGGACGAAGCGGGCGCCGATCTTCCGTACACGGAGGCGGATGCCGTCGCCGCGCCGCTGGCCGTGCGGCTGGCGGGCGGGCTCAGGGGCGAGATCGACAGGCACGAGCTCGACCGCCAGCTCGCCGTGACGAAGGCGCAGCTCGAGAGCGACCTGGGCCCTGTGTTCCCACGCGTGCACGTGGGCTACTCGCCGACCCTCGGCGACCGCGCCTATCAGCTCCTCGTGCAGGACGTCGTCGTCTCCCAGGGCGCGGTGCAACCAGGTGCCCGGCTGCTCGATCCGGCCGAGGCCACGGCGCCTGCGCCGGGTGCCGAGGTCGGCGCGCCGTTCGGGCCCTTTGCCCGCGTGGTGTGGGTGCGCCAGCTTCCGGACGGCGCTCGTTCGTGGAGCGTGGAGGAAGTGATCGCGCGGCATGCGGAACAGGTCGTGCGGCGCCACGTGCAGCAGTTCATCGGGCTGCAGGAGGTGCAGCGGCTGCTGCACACGGTGCAGCGCGACGCGCCCGATCTGGCCGCGGAGGTGGCGCGCGTGGTGCCCGTGCAGCGCATGGCCGAGGTGCTGCGGCGCCTGCTGCAGGAGGGTATCCCGGTGCGCAACCTGCACGCCATCTGCGAGAGCCTGGTCAACTGGGCGCCGAAGGAGCAGGACACCATCGCCCTGACCGAACTGGTGCGCATCGACATGGGCCGCTACATCACGAGCCGCTACGTGGGCCCGGAGCGGCGGCTCGACGCGATCCTGTTCGAGTCCAGTCTGCTCGAGCGCGTGCAGGGCGCGATCGAGCGCTCGTCGCGAGGCAATCTGCTGCTGCTCAGCCCCGCCGTGACGCAGGACATCCGCGAGCAGACGCGGCGCATCCTCGAGACGACGACGGGACGCGTGGTGGCGATCGCGTCGTCCGACGTCAGGCGCTACGTGAAGATGCTGCTCGAGCCGGTCGCGCCGCAGCTGCCGGTGTTGTCGTACCAGGAGGTGGACGACGACGTCTCGCTGCAGCCGGTCGGCTGGGTCACCAACCCCAAGGCCCCATGAGGTGCGCATGACGCCGCTCAACGTACTCGATCTCACGCGCGAGGGCCTGTTCGTCGTGCTGTGGGTCTCGCTGCCGGTCGTGGTGGTGGCCACCGTGACCGCGCTGATCGTCGCCGTGCTGCAGGCGGTCACGCAGATCCAGGACCAGAGCATCGGCCAGTCCATACGGTTGATCGCCGTCATGGTGGCGATCGTCGTCACGGCCGGCTGGCTCGGCCGCCACGTGATGCGCTTCGCCGAACGGGCCTTTCATACCGTGACGACCCTCTCATGACCGCACGACTGCCGCTGACGCAACCGCCCCGCGCGGGCCTCTGGATCTGGCTCCTCGCCGCGATGGTGCTGCTCGTCCTCGCGCAGGCGGCCCATGCCGCCGAACTGCGATGGACGGGCCGGCCTTTCCAGATCGTCGCCAACGAGAAGCCGCTGCCGGACTTCCTGCGCGAACTGGCGGCCTCGCAAGGCACGACCGCGGTCGTCGACCCGAAGGTGAGCGGCGTGATCAGCGGCAGATTCAGCGGTGCGGCCAAGCAGATCCTGGACAGCGTCTGCTCCACCTATGGCCTGACGTGGTACTTCGACGGCTCCTTCCTGTACGTGGACCTGGCCAGTGAGGCACGCAGCGAGGTGATGTCGATCACCCCGGGCAGCGCCAGGCGCATCGCCGAGACCATCGTCGCGCTGCGCATCTCGGACAGCCGGTTTCCGCTGTCGATCAGCGAGAACCAGGGCAGCGTCTTCGTTTCCGGTCCCAAGCGCTATGTCGAGATGGTGCGCCAGGCGGTCAAGCTGGCCGACGAGCGCGCGGCGCTGGCCGACCACTCCGAGATCCGGCTCTTCCCGCTCAAGTACGCATGGGCTGGCGACTTCAAGATCAACCGCCAGGGCCGCGAAGTGACGGTACCGGGGGTTGCCAGCGTGCTGCGTCGCCTCTATGGAGGAAGGGCATCGCGCGGCGCGGCACCCGCAGGCGAGGCGAACGCCCCCTTCCGCGTGGGACCGCCGCGCCAGATCCAATTGCGCACCGGCGAGACGATCAATGCCCCCCGGGTCGAGCTTCCCGCCGTCTCGCCGGATAGCGAGGGCCTCGACGCGGCCCTGTCCTCCAGCCAGGAGCTGCCCCAGTTCCATGCCGACACACGCATGAACGCGGTGCTGGTGCGCGACCTGCCGGACCGCATGGCGCAACACGCGCGGGTGATCCAGTCGATGGACGTGCGGCCGCGGCTGATCGAGATCGAGGTCACCATCATGGACATCAGCACCGACACGCTCGACAGCCTGGGCGTGGACTGGCGCGCGCACGGCCGGCATGCGGACTTCCAGACCGGCCGGGGCACGGGCGTGCCGCTCACCTGGGGCAATGGCACCACCGAGGCAGGGCAGACCGGCGCGGCGCCGCCGATGGGAGGCGTGTTCACCGCCTCCATCGGCAACGACGTGCGCAACTACCTGCTCGCGCGCGTGCACGCATTGACCAAGACAGGCGATGCCAACTTCGTCGCGCGGCCCAAGGTGTTGACGCTCGACAACAACGAGGCGGTGCTGGAGAACCTCAACGAGTTCCACGTGCGCGTCGACGGCTTCCAGGACGCCGCGCTCTTCAGCGTCACCGCCGGCACCGCGGTGCGCGTCACGCCGCTGCTCATCGACGAGAACGAGGGGCGTGGCGTGATGCTGTCCATCAACATCGAGGACGGCGACCTGAGCGAGGTGACGGTGGACAACATCCCCATCGTGCGGCGACGCACCGTCAACACGCAGGCCCTCGTCGCCGACGGCGCGAGCCTGCTGATCGCAGGTTACAGCTCGCTGGAGACGGTCAATGGGGTGACGGGTGTGCCGGTGCTGTCGAAGATCCCGGTGCTCGGGAACCTGTTCCGGTATTCCGAGAAGCGCTCGCTGAAGCTCGAGCGGTTCTACATGCTCACGCCGCGCATGGTGGTGCCGTCGACGGCGGGCGCGCTTCCCGCTCCCAGCGGAGGCTGATGCCATGACGACAGCCGAGGCCACCCCTGTCGCGCCGGCGCCGACCTGGTGCCTGCGCCTGCAAAGCGGCGTGCTGCGCGGCCGCACCATCGCGCTGCATCCAGGCAGCAACGTCCTGGGCAGCTCGGGCGAATGCGACGTGATGCTGCCGGGCGGCGACGTGCTGCCGCGCCACCTGGTGCTCACGGTCGGCGAGCTCGTCGTGTCGGTGCAGAAGCTCGGCACCGCCACCGCCCAGGTGAACGGCGAGGAACTCAAGCAGCGCCGCAGCCTGGTTGCGGGCGATGTCCTGACGATCGGGAGTATCGAGGTGCAGCTCGACCGCAGCTACCCGGCGATCGAGGCCGAGGACATGTTTGCGCCTGAGCAGGCGGCGCCCTCGACGGTCGCGAGGGAAGTACCCGTGGAGGCCCCGCTCCTGCGTCAACCCTACCTGCGCGCCGGCCTGGCGCTCGGGACGCTGGCGCTGGCGGGGTTGGTCGTCGTGACGCTACTGCCGCACGGGCGTGGCCCCGCCGGCAGCGTGGCCGCCCACCTCGCCGAGGTGGAACGCATCGTCGCCGCCTACCCGGAGGTCGAGGTCATCGCCCAACCGGGCGGCCAGATCGTCCTACGAGGATACGTAGAGTCGCGGGCGCGCAAGGCGAGCCTGCAACAGGTCATGGGGCCTTTCGGCTCGGGCGTGGCCGTCCACGTGCACGCGGCGGAGGACATGGTCGAGCAGGCGCGCCGCTACATCGCCGACCCCGGCGTGGCGGTGCAGTACGCGGGGCAGGGGCGCCTTCTGCTCACCGGCACCGTCGACGACGAGTCCGTGCGCCAGAAGGTGCGGCGCCTGAGCGAAGACCTGCACCCGACGGTGCTGGTCTCCGACAAGGTGCAGTACCGCCCGAAGGAACGCAAGGATGAGACCGACCCCAACGCGCAGTGGGCCGCATGGCAGAGCATCCTGCCCGCGCGCATGGTGGGCATCACCGACGACGGCAACGGACTGCGCCACATCCAACTGTCGAACGGCACCCGCTACTACGAAGGTTCGGTGCTGCGCTCGGGTGCGGAACTCAAGAGAATCGACGCAGACGGCCTGGTGCTCAGCGGTGGCAACGACGCCAGGCCCGGCGACCCGAAATGAACACGCAAGCGATGGACCGCGCAACACCCCTTGCGTCCGACGGATTTCATGCCGGATGCCCGATCGGCGCCCGCATGGAATGCCCCGCCCGCCGGGCGGGAGCTTCACTGGCACTCGTCCAACCAACCACTCAGGAGTGAAAGATGTCGTCTGTCAATGAGTCGATCTCCCAAATGCAGAAAGCGGCCGCGGACAACGCGCGCCTGATGTCGGCCAGCATGGCGGCGTCCACGGCGATCCAGGGTGCGGCGTCCACGACGCACACCGTCAACGGCGCGAACGCCGCCGGGGGCGAAGTCGCCAAGTCGACCGGCAACGACATGCGCCAGGCCGCGAAGGCGGCTTGAACGGGAGGCCGCATGGCCGGGGAGGCCGTGCGGTGTCCGCCCTGGGTCCGGCTGCTGCGCTCGCGCGGCGCCGCACCCGTTGTGCGTTGCAGGGAGATGCCATGACCGAACCCGTCACCTCGGCCGCCTCGTCGGCGCCGGCGGCCGCCCCGACGCCGCAGGCGCACGGCGGTCCGTCGCGCTTCGATCCGGCCGAGACGCGCATGTTCGCCCACATGATGCAGGGCGTGCCCGCTCCGCCGGCGACCAGCGCGCCCCATGCGCTGCGTGATGCCGCGATGGCTTATGCCGCGCAACTCACCGGCAACGTGCGGTCGTACGAGGAGATGCGGCGCAGCATGCTGGAGGCCATCGACCTGCGCGACCCGATCAAGACGATGTTCGCGCTGACCGATCACTCGATGGAGGCGCACATGACCTTCGCCAAGCTGCACATCTCGACGGGCCTGGCGTCGGCCGCGACCAGTCTCTTCAGCACGTTGCTGAAGAACCAGCAATAGGAGAGCTCGCGATGCATGCACGAGTCGGTCGTTCACCCGGGGCTGCTGCACGCGGGTTGCGATGGCTGGCGGCGTTGCTGCTGGCGACGGCACTCGCCGGCTGCAAGGTCGGCCTCTACTCCGACTTGCAGGAGCAGGAGGCCAATGAGATCGTGGCCACCCTCACCGCCAACGGACTGGAGGCGCACAAGGAGCGTTCGCAAGACGGCCGGTGGCAGGTGCAGGTCGACGAAGGCGATCTCGCGCTGGCGCTCGAACTGCTGCGCGCGCAGGGACTGCCGCACGACCGCTACGCGACGATGGGCGACCTGTTCCAGAAGCAGGGGCTGGTCTCGACGCCCGCCGAGGAGCGCATGCGCTACATCTACGCGGTGTCGCAGGAACTGTCGCAGACGTTGCGCAAGGTCGACGGCGTCGTCGCGGCGCGGGTGCATGTCGTCATCCCGGCCAACGACCCGTTGAGCGACCGTGTGCGCCCGTCGTCGGCGGCCGTGTTCATCAAGCACCGGCCGGACGTGGACCTGCGACTGCTCGCGCCTACCGTCAAGGACATGGTGGCCCACAGCATCGAGGGGCTGACGCACGACAAGGTCTCGCTGTCGTTGTTCGAGGCGAGGCAGGCCATCGTCACGCCGGCGCAGGTGGAGCGCCGCCACGCGCCCATCTTGGGCGTGCTCTCCACCGAGGCGGCCGTGACTCTCCTGGTGCTCCTGCTGGCCGCGGCCGCGTGCCTGATCGCCTTGCCCACCCTGCTGCGCCGCCAGGGCCTGGACATGCAGACCTGGCTGCGGCGCCACGTGTTGCGCCGCTGACGGCCGAAGTCATGGACGCCCGGGCCGCCGTCGTCGACACGCCGCCTGGCACCATGGACCTGGTGCGCCTGGTGACGGCGTTCAACCTGCATCCCGAGCGCCATCTGCATCCCAGTTGGCTGCCGCCGGCCTGGCCCCCGCGCCACCGGCGCCCCGAGCGCTTCGGACCGGCCGCGCAGGAACTGCTCGGGCACCTCCTGCAGCGCGGCGCCCCGCACGCGCCCGAGTTCAACTTCGACTCGCGGCTGCGCCGCCTGGCGCTGCTCGACGGCGCATCCCTGCGCCGGCTCGCGCTCTACTGCGGGCTGTGCACGCACAAGCCCCTGTTCAAGCTGCGCGGGGTGTCGGCCCAGTTGCGTCGCCAGGCGCGCCGGCTCGACCCCGATGCGGTCGACTTCGTGCTCGACCGCGTGCCGCTCCTCACCGAGCTGCGCATGGACGCCAGTGCGCTCCAGCAGCGGCCCATCACGACCGGGCGGGTCGTTGCCGCGCGCGGCTACCGGCTGCTGCTGGCGGCGATGTCGGAGGACACCGAAGCGATACGCCGGCGCGTGCTGTGGAAGCTGCCGCGGCGTGTCTCGACGCTGGCCGTGCCGCGCCTGGCCGCGCGTCAGGCGGCCCAGCTCAGCGAACTGATGCTGCTGTGCATCGTGCCCGAGAGGTTGCCCCAATGGGACTGGCTTTTCTGATCACCACCGAGAACCTGCAGCTGCTGAGCGAGCGCAAGGTGCTGAAGGAAGCGGAGTACGCCGCCCTGCTCGACGCCTCCGCCGTGGTCGCGGCTGCCCGCCAGGAAGCGCGGCGCATCGTGCAGCAGGCGGCGCGCCAGGCCGAGGACAGCAAGCGCAAGGGCTACGAGGAGGGACTCAGGCAGGCGCGGGCCGAGTACGCGCAGCGGCTGGTCTCCGACAGCCTGGCCTCGGAACGGCAGTTGCGGGCCTTGCGCAGCTCGATGGCGCAGATCGTCGTCAAGGCGGTCGGCCAGTTCCTCGCCGAGGCCGACCCCGCGCGCCTGTTCGAGACTGCGCTGGCACGCGTCGACGCGCTCATCCGCGCCGAGCCCTTCGTCACGGTGCGCGTCTCGCCCGCGCAGGAGGCGGCCGTGCGGCAGGCGCTGGAGCGGCTGCGCGCCGAGGCCAACTGGAGCATGAGCCTCGCCGTGCAGGCCGACCCGGCGCTCGGGCCGGGACGCTGTGAGGTGCACACCGCCTCGGGCACCATCGAGATCGGTGTGGACGCGCAGCTCGAGGCATTCCAGCGCGCGGTCGAGCGCGGCGGGGGTGGGCGATGACCGACGCGGCCCTGCACATCGTCGCCGACCTGGAGCAGGCCTTCGGGCGCGTGATGCCGGTGGGCATGCGCGGCCGCGTGAACAAGGCGGTCGGCATGCTCATCCATGCCTCGGGCATCCAGGCGCACATCGGCGAGCTGTGCGAGCTGGTCACCCCCGGCGAGCCGCCACTGCTGGCCGAGGTCGTCGGTTTCTCGCAGCACACCGCGATCCTCACGCCGCTGGGTCCCACGACGGGTATCTCGACGCTGACCGAGGTGCTTCCTTCCGGGCGCGGCCATGTCTGCCCGGTGGGCACCGGCCTGCTCGGGCGCGTGCTCGACGCGCTCGGCGCGCCGATCGACGGGCGTGGGCCGCTCGAGGTGCATGCCCACCTGCCGGTACTGCGCGAGCCGCTGGCGCCGCTGGAGCGCCGCATGATCGACCGGCCGTTGGCCACCGGCATCCGCGCGGTCGATGGCCTGCTGACGCTGGGCGAGGGCCAGCGCGTGGGCGTGTTCTCACCTCCCGGCGTCGGCAAGAGCACCTTGCTCGGGATGCTGGCGCGCGGCTCCACCGCCGACGTCAATGTGATCGCGTTGATCGGCGAGCGTGGCCGCGAGGTCCAGGAGTTCATCGAGCACAACCTCGGCGCAGCGGGCCTGGCCAAGTCGGTGATGGTCGTCTCCACCTCGGACCGCCCGCCCATGGAGCGCATCAAGTCCGCCTACGTCGCGACGACGATCGCCGAGCACTTCCGCGACCAGGGCAAGAAGGTGTTGCTGCTCGTGGACTCGCTCACCCGCTTCGCACGCGCCCAGCGCGAGATCGGTCTGGCCAGCGGCGAGCCGCCCACGCGTCGCAGTTATCCGCCATCGGTGTTCTCGATGCTGCCGCAACTGCTCGAGCGCGCCGGGCAGGGCCGCAGCGGCTCCATCACCGCGGTGTATTCGGTGCTCACCGAGGCAGACGAGGAGAACGACCCGATCGCCGAGGAGGTGCGTTCCATCCTGGACGGGCACATCGTGCTGTCGCGCAAGTTGGCGGCGGCCAACCAGTACCCGGCGATCGATGTGCTCGCCAGCGTCAGCCGCGTGATGGGGCAGGTCGTGACGCGCGAGCACAGGGAAGCCGCCGGGCGCCTGCGCGCGCTGATGGCCAGGTACCAGGAGTTGGAGCTTCTGATCCAGATCGGCGAGTACAAGCCGGGCGCGGACGCGCTGGCCGACCGCGCGATCGACTCGCGCGAGGCGGTGCTGTCCTTCCTGAACCAGCCGCCCGAGAGCCGGCAGGACTTCGACCGCACGGTGGCGGCGTTGCGCCGCCTGGCTGCATGAGCGCGGGAGCGGGGCATGGAGATCGACTGGAAGCTGCTGGGGGCGGTGCGCGAACGGCAGAAGACCGCCGCGCAGGAGCGCGCGGCGCGGGATCGCGAGGCCGCCGAACGCAGCCGTCGCGAGGCCGACGAGGCGGCCGCGGCCTGGCAGGCGCAACTGGCCGCCAAGCAGTGCCTGTGGCAGCAGGCGCGCGATGCTGGCCGGCTCGATGTCACCGCGCTGCGACAGGCGCAGGCGTGGAGCCGTGCGCTGGACGGACGGATCGCCGATGCCGCACGCGCCGCGCAGGAGGCATGGGGCCGCCACGAAGCCCATCTGGCCACGCTGGACGAGAGTCGCAGGCGCCTGCGCGCCGCGGCGGCGGAACTCGAGAAGGCGCGGCAGATGCAGCAGCGCAGCCGCGCGCAGAGGTTGCGCCGCGCCGAGCTGCGGCAGGACGAGGTGGCCGAGGAGTCGTCCGCGCAGCGCTGGCTGCTGCAACGGCGCGCGTGAGGACCTGCGGAGCATGAGCGGGCCCATCGAACTGGCCGCACTGGAACAGACGGTCGCCGCGGCGGCGCTGACGCTGCCCCGGCTGCTGGCGATCTTCGCGGTGGTGCCGTTCCTCTCGGGCCGGATGATCACCGGCATTGCGCGCAACGGTCTGCTGCTGATGCTCGCGATCTTCATGTCGCCGGCCGCCGGCGACCTGCCTGCGCTATCGGTCATCGGCTGGCTCGTGATCGCCGCCAAAGAAGCGTTGATCGGCCTGCTGCTGGGCCTGGGCTTCGGCATCTTCATCTGGGCGATCCAGAGCGTGGGTGACCTGATCGACTTCCAGACCGGTTCCGGGAACGCCTCCTTCTTCGACCCGGTGGCCGGACACGAGAACGGGCCCACGGCGGAGTTCCTCGGCTGGCTGGTGATCACGCTGTTCGTGGCCGCAGGCGGGCTCGTCGCGATGCTGGGCGTGGTGGTGGACTCCTATCGTCTGTGGCCGGTCGCGTCGTTCTTCCCGGACCTGGGCGCGGTGTTGGAGCAGTTCGCCGTCCGCCAGGGCGACACCCTGTTCCTGTGGATCGTCAAGCTCGCCGCGCCCGTCGTGCTGGTACTGCTGTTGGTCGAACTGGGCATGGGTCTCATCAGCCGCGTGGCCCCGTCGCTCAACGTCTTCGTGTTTTCCCAGCCGCTCAAGAGCCTGCTGGCCACGCTGATGCTGGCGCTGTTCCTCTTCTTCGTCTACGACTCGCTGCAGCAGTTCCTGCGGCCGGAGAACGGCGTGCTGGAGTTCCTGCGCCGGGCGCTGTAGCGGCAGCCGGAGGATCACGATGGCCGAGAAGGACCAGAAGCCCACCCCGAAACGCCTGCGCGACGCGCGCAAGAAGGGCGAAGTCGTGTTCAGCAGCGACGTCTCGTCGACCGTCGTGTTCGTCGCCGTGCTGGTCGCGCTGTGGGCACTGACCGACGTGGGCTTTGGCATGGTGCGCGAGCTGTGGCTGCACGCGACCAGCCGCACGCTGCTGACCCGCCCGGACGACCGCTTCCTCGAGCTGCTGCTGCACGCGGGCGAGGTGCTGGCCTGGAGCGTCGTGGCCCTGGCCGCGATCGCCGCGGTCGCGGGCATCGTCGGTTCCTTCTTCCAGGTGGGCGGCGTCGCGGCCTGGACCAGGATCAAGCCCGACATCAACCGGCTCAATCCCGCCGAGGGCTTCCAACGCATCTTCTCCACGCGCAACCTGGTGAACCTGCTCAAGATGAGCGCCAAGACGGTGCTGATCGCCGTGCTCCTCTTCGCGGTCGTCCGCGGTTTCCTCGACACCGCCTTGCGCCTGGGCTACGGATCCCCCGCGGCCGCGATGACGGTGGGGGCTCGCACGATGATGGTCACCTTCGCCTGGGCCGCGGTGATCTATGCGCTGATGGCGATGGTCGACTACGCGCACGAGCACTACGAGTTCATGAAGCAGCAGCGCATGTCGATCGAGGAACTGCGCCGCGAGCACAAGGAGGTCGAGGGCGATCCGGTCAACCAGTCGCGGCGCCGTCAGGCGCACTTCGAGACGGTGTACTTCGCCTTGCAGGACCGCGTGCGGGCCGCCTCGGCCGTGATCCATTCGCCGCGCGTGGCCGTCGCGCTGCAGTACCTGGGCGAGCACGACCTGCCGCGGGTGATTGCCAAGGGCGAGGGCGCCGTGGCCGAGCAGATCCGCCGCGCGGCAAAGGAGGTGCTGGTGCCGATGGAGACCGATCCGGCCCTGGCCGAGCGCCTGTACGAGGAGGTCGCCGAGGACCAGCAGATTCCCCGTTCGCTGTACGCGCCGGTGGCCACGTTGCTGCGGTGGGCGCAAGGGGTGTCATGAGGTCCTACGGATCTTCGTGCTTGGTTGGCGGCCGGTCGGCCGGAAGAATGAAGAGGGATGCCGCGCGGCGCGGTGGGTCGCGTGTGCCCGTATGAATCACTCAGGGGATGAGCCATGTTGTTTCTCGATGCGGTCCGTCGGGTCTTCTCTCCTCCGCCACCCCCGCCTCCGCCTCCCCCGCCGCCTCCGCCACCGCCCCCGCCGCCTCCGCCTCCACCCCCACCGAGCCGGACGCCGCACCATCAGCAGGCCCGGCAGACGGCGATCGAGCAGGCGCAGCAGCACACCGCCGAACTGCAGGCGAAGGTCGAGCAGGGTGTCGAGGCCCGCAACCAGAAGCTGATGAACGGCGAGCAACCCTCGCAGGAGCAGACGCGGCAGCTAGACGATTCGTTCAACAAGTACCTGGGCGCAGTGACGCAGGAGCTGCGCGTCGTGGCGACCCATGCACGCCAGAGCGGTGGCGACGTGAAGGCCGCGGTCGGGGCTCAGGCGCAGTCCATCCTCGACCGCGCGGGTCAGGGTGCCGCCTTCAACCCTGAAGGGCTGAAGCGGCAGGTCCATCAGATCCGCGACACGGTGCAGCACGAGTCTGCGCAGGTCAGTGACCTGCGTCGCCAGCAGTACGACGCGGCGCAGGGGCGGCAGAAGGAGATCGACGATGCCATGCGGGCACGCGATGAGGCGCAGTCCGCTGCCGACAAGGCGAAGGAGACCGCGCAGAGCTACGACCGCCCCACGGGGCCGGACAGGCACGATCCGTATTTCCAGCAGGCGCGCAGCGAGGCTCGACAGGAAGCCGCCGAGCTGCAGAAGAAGGCCGACGAGTCGCAGGCAAAGCTCGATCGCCTGCAATTGGTGGCGAACGAGGAGCAGACCGGCTACAACAAGCGCATTGCGGACGCCGAGGTGCGGCAGGCGCAGGACGGCGTGGCGCAGGCCAAGCAGAGCGGCGACCCGCAGAAGATCGAGCAGGCCAACCAGACCTTGCTGGAGGCGATCGACAGGCAGAACTTCCACCGCGACGTGCACGAGGTGGCAGCGGCCCGGTTGGAGCACTTCGATGCCAAGGCCCAGCAGGCACAGGCGCAGGCGGGCTGGGACCGGGCGGCGCGGGCACAGCCGCAGCAGGGCGAGGATGGCTACAACGAGGCGTTCTGGGCGAGGCCAGGGACCGATGCCGGCAAGCTCGTGGAGTTCCGCGACGGCAAGTGGCAGTACAAGGAGGTCAAGGACTGGTGGTGGGACGAATGGCATGAACTGCCGAAGGAGACGGCGGCGCTGTGGGACGCGGACCAGCGCGTGGCGGACGCCGACAACCGGCTGAAGAACGCGAATCAGGCCTGGGAGACGACGTACGCCGACCTGTTCGGTGATCCGAAGACCGGCACCCCCGGCCGCCTGGATGCCACGCCATGGCTCGCGCGCGAGAAGCAGATCACCGACAAGCTCAACGCAGCCAACGAGGGAGTGAGCTCCGCGCAGTCCGCCCTCGATGAGGCGCGTGCGCGCGGTGCCAGCCAGGCCGAGATCGACGGGCTCGAAACGGCGCTGGGCGCGAAGCTGCAGGAACAGCGCGCGGCCCAGGCCGATGCCGATGCACTCAAGAGCCTGAAGGACCTGCGGCAGGCGCGCGCCGATCTGGCTGCTGCGCAGCGAGCCGATACCGATGCGGGCGCGGCGCAGCCCTCGCAGGCGGTGATCGACGCCCAGGCCAAGGTGGACCGCCTGGAGGCCCAGGCGCGCGCCGACGTGTCGGAGGCGAACCAGCAGGCGGGTGCGACCAAGACGCTGCAGCAACAGGAGCAGGAGGCCCGCCAGGGACTGGCGCACACGCGCGAGGCGCTCACCGAGCAAGGCACCAACGTCGAGGAGGCACGCGCGGCGTGGACGAGCGCCACCGGCGCGGACAAGGATGCGAAGAAGGTCGTACTCGACCAGGAACTGGCCGAGTACGAGAACCTGCGCCTGAAGGTCCAGGACTACGAAAGCCGGTTGACTCTCATCGATGCGGAACGCGACCTGCTCGCCGCACAGCACGAGTACGACACCCACGAGTTCGTGCAGCGCAAGGAAATCGAGACCGCCGGCACCGGCGCCTACCGGCGGCAGAAGGTCGTCACCTACGAGTACCCGCCCGGCTATGACCGCACGGCGGACGTCGTACCGCCCCCGAGCTTCGCGGAGGCGAGGAACCGCGATCTGCCCAAGGACGACCAGGGCTTTCGTACGCTGTCGGACGGGACCAAGGTGTCGGATGACGGCAAGACCTGGATCCTGAAGGACGGGACCCGCGTCGAGCAGCGCGGCGACGGGTACTACGCGATCTTCAAGGACAGGCTGCCCACCAGCTCGCAGCCTTCCGGCCATGCGGGCTACGGGCGAGCGGGCGCGCCCATGCGGTATGCGCAGCCCGAGGAATTGAAGATCAACCCCGTGACCGCCCGGTTGTGGGAGGCGCAGGCCCGGGCGGTCGAGGCACGTGAGACCCGCGCCGGCGTCGAGACCAGCCTGGCCCAGTTCCACCAGATCCAGCCTTCGCAGGCGACGGGCACGCCGGCCCCGGTGGCCGCCACCAGCGGCGTGGGCAAGCCCGAGGGCGGCATGCCCACGTTCAACCTGAGCGATGACCTGACCAGGCGCAGGACCGAGGTGGACCAGTCGCTGCAGGATGCGACCGCCGCGCGCGAGCAGGCGCAGGAGCAACGCAACGGCGCCACCGGCGACACCACGGCACTGGATCGCACGCTGCGGCAGGCCCAAGACAACGAGGATGCGTTGCGCGCGGAACTGACCGCGATCGACGCTGCGATCCGCTGGCAAGATGCGAACCGTCAGTGGCTGCTCGCGCAGGCCGACGTACGCGCCGGCCGTCCGCTGACGGCGTCCCTGGAGAGTCTGCGGCAGACGGCCGAGGATGCCCGGACCGAAGCGCTGGACAAGCGCTCGGACTGGCAGGAACTGCACATGCGCCAGGCCAGGGGCAGGCAACAGCAACGCGTCGACACGGCACGGAATGCGCACGACGCCTGGCTGCGGGACCATCCCTACCTGAGAGGCACGGGCGCCGAGCGGCAATCCGAGACCTGGAAGGCCCTGCAGCAGGCCGAGGACGCACTCGACGCAGTCGAGCGGCAGCAGACGGCGGTCGCCACCCCCGGCGCCTACCAGGAGCAGCAGCAATTCATCACCGCCAACCTGGATCCGGCCGATCGTCAGGATCCGAAGAAGCTCTACGAGCTCTTCAACAAGAACCCGGCGGTGATGGCCCAGGCGCTCGTCAACGAGCACTACACGATGTACGGCGGCCGACCGACCGAAATGCAGGGCCGCACGCACATCGCCAACACGGTGGCGGCGTCCTTCGGCTGGCAGCCCTGCGTGACGCTCGATCCGGGCCAGCCCGACGTCAATGCCCGCATGATGGTCGAGCAGAACCTCTTCACCGACCTGAGCGAGGACCAGCGGAAGATGCTCGATGCCGCGGTGCAGGAGATCATCGACATCGGCGGCGAGAACGCCCGCTTGACCGTGCTGCCGGTGGTCTATGCCACCGAGGAGACGGGCATCGTCAAGACGGCGCTGTTCAAGGTCGAGCACCAGGACGAGCCCGGCTTCCGCTACATCGATGAGCAGGGCTGGAGCTACAAGGACATCGACGACTTTCGCGCCAACAACAGCCTTCCCCCGGAAGGGGTGACCCTGGTGATGCCGGAAGATGGCAGGTTCACCGTGCAGGACGACGGCAACGTCAAGCTGCTGGTGGCCGATGCGCGCACCGAGACCGGCTTCGAGACCTTCCGTCGCGAGTGGCATGTCGACACCATCGTCGGCGTGGCAGGCGTCGTGGCGGGTGTGGTGCTCACGGTCGCTTCCGCCGGCACGCTGACGGCCGTGGGCGCAGGCCTGGTCGTGGGGGGATCCATGCTGTACGGCGGGGCCATGGCCGTGGGGGATCTGCACAACCTGGCCACGCACGGGCAGTCGCTCAACCCCATCGAGAACGAGCGCGCGCGCATGAGCCAGATTTCGCTGCTCGGCCTTGCGCTGGGCGCCGGCGCGATGGGCTCGGCGGTACGCACCGCTTCCCTGACCAGCCGAGGTGCGGCCGCCAGTGCGGCGACCTGGGGCACGGGCGCCACGCATCTGGGCCGCGCGGCGTTCGCCACCGGTGTGGCAGGCGGCGTCGACCAGGCCCGTTACCTCGCGGTGAACTGGGAGCACATGAGCGGCCTGGAGCGTGGCGAGGCGATCCTCAACCTGTCCCTGAGCGGCATAGACGTCATGACGCCGGCGATCGCGGCCCGGCTCAAGCAGCCGCAGGGCATGCCATCGCCCCGGCCCGCTGCCGAGCCTGCGGCAGCGCCGGCCGGGCAGGCGCCGCGGCCGGACGCGGCGGCCGCGGGCGACGGCACCTCGATCCTGCCGCACGGGAGAGCGCAGACCCCAACACTCGGGCTGACCGCGGCCGACCCCGGCGGGAAGACACAGGTCGCCGGCCAGGGCCCCGCCCTGGCGCAGGGCCCGGCGCATCCCGTTGCGGGCCCGGCGCGGCCGGATCCGGGCGACGCACGGCAGCCCAACCCGGGCACGGCGGGACGGCCGGAGGGAAGCACTGCGCCGACGGCCGAGCCTGGGCCGATGGTGCAGGGGTCG
>DATMBN010000047.1:0-2314 GCA_035559275.1 Burkholderiaceae bacterium | reverse complement strand
GCGTTCGATGTCGGCGGCCAGAGCGTCGAGGAAGATGTTCGACAGCGCATGACCGGCGATCTGCGCGAGCGTCGGGTAGTCGGGCGACACCACCCGTCGCTCGCTCGGCTCGTGCATCCGGCCTGCGCCGATGACGAGGATGCGTTCGGCGCCGAGGTGCACCGCAGGCGAGATCGGCGCGGCCTGGCGCATGGAGCCGTCGCCGAAGTGCTCGACATGCCCCTCGATCTCCAGCGGGACGGCCGGAAAGACGAACGGGATCGCCGACGACGCCAGCAGGTGGTCGCGGGTGATGCGGGTCCGCACCGCCAGGCGCTGGGTGCGTGTCCACGGCTGGATGTTCTCGCGGCACTGGTAGAAGGTGACATGCTGCCCGGAGGCGTAGCTCGAGGCGGTGACCGCCAGGGAATGCAGGTGGCCGTGGCGCAACGCAAGGTCGATGCGCCGGGTGTCCATCAACTGCCCGAGCAGGCCATGCAGCGGGCCGTTGTCCAGCAGGGAGCGCGGGCGGGCCCGGCGCCAGCGCGCGATCAGCCATCCCAGCGACAGCATCGACAGCCAGCGCGCGCCGGTGCTGACCATGCCCAATGAGTCTGCGCGGTAGACGCTGTCGGCGTGCAGACTGGACCAGACCTGGCGCAGGCTGGCGATGGCATGTGGAAAGTCGTCGGCCCCGCAGGCCAGGCCTGCGGCGTTGATCGCACCCGCCGAGGTGCCGGCGATGACCGGGAAGGGATTGCCCACGGGCGCGCCTGCGGCGCTCGCGATCTCGGCCACGGCCTGGAGCACGCCGACCTGGTACGCGGCGCGTGCACCGCCGCCCATCAGGATCAATCCGGTGCGCTTGCCTGCTGCCATGAGCCGCAGTGTAGTCAGGGCGCAGCCCCCCAAACACGAAAGAAACACCGTCGATACCTGCCAGACGGCCGCGCATCCCTATCATCCGGGAAGCGGCGGGGCCAGCCGCGAGGCACACGAGGACACGCCATGCACGACCTGCCGGATTTCCGATCCACCGCGTTCCTGACGAACCACGTTCGCGACATCCTGCGCTTCTACGACCCGGTATGCGTGGACGCCCAAGGCGGTTTCTTCCACTTCTTCCTCGATGACGGCACCGTCTACGACCAGCACACCCGCCATCTCGTGAGCAGCACGCGCTTCGTCTTCAACTACGCCCAGGCCGCCCGCTTGTTCGACCGCGAGGACTACCGTGAACGGGCACGTCACGGGCTGCGCTTCCTGCACCAGGCGCACCGTCAGCCGCACGGTGGTTACGCCTGGCTGCTGGAGGCCCGGGGAGGATCGGTCCACGTGCTGGATGGCACGCGCCACTGCTATGGCCACGCCTTCGTGCTGCTCGCACATGCGGCGGCGCTGCAGGCCGGCATCGAAGAGGCCCGCCCCGGCCTGGACGCCTGCCATACCTGGATGCACGAGCAGTTCTGGCAGGAGTCCGAGGGCCTGTACGCCGACGAAGCCACCGCTGACGGGCAGTTGCTGCCCTACCGGGGCCAGAACGCGAACATGCACGCCTGCGAGGCCCTCATCGCGGCGTACGACGCCACCGGGGAGCGGCGTTTCCTCGCGCAGGCCAAGCGAATAGCCCGGCGCGTGACGGTCGATCTTGCCGCCGAGGCTGGCGGGCTGGTGTGGGAGCACTATGGGCCCGACTGGCGTCCCGATTGGGACTACAACCGCGACGACCCCAAGCACCTGTTCCGCCCCTGGGGCTTCCAGCCCGGCCACCAGACCGAATGGGCCAAACTGCTGCTGACGCTGCACGCGCGCGAACCGCAGCCCTGGCTGCCCACCCGGGCGAAAGACCTGTTCGACACCGCAGTCGCGCGTGCGTGGGACGAGGCCCACGGGGGCCTGGTCTACGGCGTCGATCCTCAGGGGCGCGTCTGCGATGGCGACAAGTACTTCTGGGTGCAGGCCGAAAGCTTGGCCGCCGCGGCACGCCTGGCCCTGCAGACCGGCGACAGCTCGTATTGGGACTGGTACGACCGCCTGTGGACCTACGCGTGGGAGCACTTCGTCGACCACGAACACGGAGCGTGGTACCGGATCCTCGATCGCGAGAACCGCAAGTACGGGAACGAGAAGAGTCCGGCCGGCAAAACCGACTACCACACCCTGGGCGCCTGCCTGGACGTGCTCGCGGCGCGAGCAGGCGCCTGAGCAACCGTCTTGGCAGTCAAGCGTGATGAAGAGACAGGTTCCAGGTCGAGCCGTGCTTGGCGATGGCATTGAGGATGGTCAGCAGCTTGCGCATGCAAGCCACGAGGGCGACCTTCTTGCGCTTGCCTGC
>DATMBN010000046.1:0-18940 GCA_035559275.1 Burkholderiaceae bacterium | reverse complement strand
CATCGTCAGGCTATTAATCCGCATGCCCCCGATCAGCCACGCTGGTCGGGGGTTTTGCTTTTGTAGCCCTCAGCTTCTACGCGACGTCTTGCCCATCGTCTGCGCACCGTCTGCGCACCCCTTGGCGCCTTGCATCCCGCCCGGGACCTCTTGCGCGCGCGGTGCCGCGAGTACTCGCCTCGGCATGAGGGGTGCCGCCTCGGCCCAACCAGTGGGCCCCTTCGCTCCAATGTCCCTACTATGGCTCGCCCTGGCGGCGGGGCAGACTCGCTGCCAAGAGGTGGGTCGGCCGGTCTGCTGTACGACCCGGGCGTGGTGGGGCCGCAGATGGACTCACGGTGGCGGGCCACCGAAAACCGCAGCGCCCCGACGATGCATGGGGCCGGCCCCTCGACTCGCCGAACTGCCGAACTGCCGAACTGCCGAACTGCCGAGCCCCAGCTCGCGGAACCTCCCCCCACTCCCGCAGCACGGCCTTGTGCCGCTCCTGCGCGGCGGAACGCAGTGGGATTCCTCAGGTCATACTCGCTTCACGTGAGAAGAGGCGTTGATGCAGAAGAACAGCTGGTTGCAGGGAATGCGCGCGATCCTCGGAACGCTTGCGGTGTCGCTGGGGTTCGTGTCCGTGGCACATGGTGCCGGCGCGGCGCTGCCGAGGGGGGTGACGGAGGTCACCTCCGTGGAGGGGATACGGGAGTACCGGCTGGCAAACGGGCTGCAGGTGCTGCTGGTGCCCGACGCGTCCAAGCCGACGACCACCGTGAACATGACGTATCGGGTAGGGTCGCGCCATGAAAGCTATGGCGAAACCGGCATGGCGCATCTGCTGGAGCACCTGCTCTTCAAGGGCTCGCCCAAGCATCCGACGGTCTGGGCTGAATTCAGCCGTCGCGGGCTGCGCGCCAACGGATCGACGTGGCTGGACCGGACCAACTACTTTGCGAGCTTCTCTGCCAATGACGAGAACCTCAAGTGGTACCTCGAGTGGCAAGCGGATGCGATGGTGAACAGTTTCATCTCGGCGAAGGACCTGGCCAGCGAGATGACCGTGGTGCGCAACGAGATGGAGATGGGGGAGAACAACCCCGGCCGGGTCCTGCTGCAGAAGGGGCTGGCCACGATGTACCAGTGGCACAACTATGGCAAATCGACGATAGGCGCACGCAGCGACGTCGAGAACGTGGAAATCGAGCGGCTGCAGCGCTTCTACCGTACCTACTACCAGCCGGACAACGCGACTTTGATCGTGGCCGGTCGTTTCGATGCTGCACGGACCTTGAAATGGATCGCTGACGCGTTCGGCGCCATCCCCAGGCCCCAGCGCAGCCTTCCTGCGCTGTACACCCTGGACCCAGTGCAGGATGGCGAGCGCTCCGTGACGGTGCGCCGAGTGGGAGGCGTCCCGCTGGTCTATGCGATGTACCACATGCCGCCCGGCGCACACCCGGACTTCGCCGCGGTGTCGCTGCTGGACCTGGTCATGGCGGATGAACCGTCGGGACGGTTGCACAGGAACTTGGTCGAAGGAGGTCTGGCTGCCGGCGTGTTCGCGTTTTCGCAGGCGCTGGCGGATCCCGGTTTCGCGGTCTACGGCGCGCAGCTGGCACCCGGGCAGGACCTGGACAAGGCGCGGGAAGCTTTGCTGGCGACGCTGGAGCGGGTCGCGGACGAACCGATCACGCAGGATGAACTGGAGCGCGCGCGCCGTAAGTGGCTGAAGGACTGGGACCTCGAGTTCGCCGACCCGGAGCGGGTCGGGGTGGCGCTGTCGGAGGCGATCGCCGCCGGCGACTGGAGGCTGTTCTTCCTGCTGCGCGACCGGGTGCGTGAGGTGACATTGGGGGATGTGCAGCGGGTGGCGCGGGAGCGCCTGCTGGCGTCCAACCGCACATTGGCCACGTATGTGCCCACGGGACAGCCTCAGCGCGCGCCCGCCCCGGAGCGTGTCGACGTGGCGGCGATGCTGCGCGGCTACCAAGGCGATCCGAACGTGAAGGAGGCCGAGGCCTTCGAGGCGACCCCGCGCAATATCGAGGCACGGACCGTGCGCTTCGAATTGCCTGTCGGCTTGAAGGCGGCACTGCTGCCCAAGGGTACGCGGGGCGGGATCGTGACTGCCCGCCTGGACCTGCGGTTCGGTACGCTGGAGACGCTGAAAGGGCAGGAGGTGACCGGCGAGATGCTGGCGGCATTGCTGGACAAGGGCACGACTCGGCTCTCGCGCCAGGCGGTGCAGGACGAACTCGACCGACTGCGCAGCGAAGTGAGCTTCAGCGGTGACGAGCGCGGCGTGTCGGTGTGGATGACCAGCCGCAGGGCGGAGTTGCCCCAGGTGCTGGCGCTCGTCGGCGAGATGCTGCGCCAACCGGCGCTCGGCGCGGAAGCCTTCGAGGAGGTGCGGCGGCAGATGCTCGCCAGCGTGGAGGCGGCGGGCAAGGAGCCCGGGCCTTTGCTGGACAACGAGATCGCGCGGCGCCTGAATCCTTATCCCGATGGCGACGTGCGACGCGTCCTGAGCTTCGACGAGCGGCGGGCCGCGCTGCAGCGGCTGACCCTGCAGCAGGTACGGGAGTTTCACCGGCGGTTCTACGGGGCGTCGCAAGCGCATTTCGGTGCGGTGGGCGATCTCGCGGTGGACGAGGTGCGGGCTGCGCTGTCGCGAGCCTTTGATGGCTGGGCGAGCGCCGCGCCGTACGAGCGCATCGAGCGCCCTTACCAGGAGGTCAGCCCTGACCGCTTGCGGGTCGTGACCCCGGACAAGCAGAACGCCGTCCTGCGTATCAGCCAGCCCTGGCCGGTGCGCGAACTCGATTCCGACTACCCGGCGCTGCTGCTGGCGAACTACTTGCTGGGGCAGGGCGGAGACTCCCGGCTGTGGTCACGGGTGCGCGAGGCCGAAGGGCTGTCGTACGACGTCCACTCCAGCATCCAGTGGAACCCTTGGCAGCCGAACTCCACCTGGTCGGCGCGTGCCATCTTCGCTCCGCAGAACCGCGAGAAGGTCGAACGTGCGGTGCGCGAGGAGATCGAGCGCGTGCTGCGCGAGGGCTTCAAGCCGGAGGAACTCGAGCGGGGCCGCCGCGGCTACCTGTCGTTCCGGCAGCTCTCTCGGGCGCAGGACGGCAACCTTGCAGCGGCGCTGGCCGACAACCTCTACCTGGGCCGGACCTTCCTGGTCTCGCAGCAGGTGGACGAAGCCCTGTCGCGCGTCACCCTGGATGAGGTCAACGCGGCGTTGCGCAAGTACCTGAGGCCCGAGCGCCTGGTGATCGGGGTGGCGGGAGACTTCAGGGAGTAGGAGGCTCGGGGCGCTTGAACGGCGCGCGGGCGTCCAGTTCGTCGACATAGGCCTGCACGCCTGCAGCCTCCCGCTCGAGGAAGCGGGCGACCGCATCGCGGAAGGCCGGATGGCCCAGCCAGTGGGCCGAGTGGGTGCGCACGGGCGTCAAACCCCGGGCCAGCTTGTGCTCACCTTGGGCTCCGCCCTCGAACCGCTTGTAACCCTGCGCGATGCACCAGGCCAGAGGAGCGTAGTAGCAGGCCTCAAAGTGCAGGCAGTCGACGGCCTCGAGGGCGCCCCAGTAGCGGCCGTAAGCCACGCCCTGCGTTGGGTCGAGTGCGATCAGCGAGGCGGCGATCCGCTGGCCCTCCCGGGTGGCGATGAACATCAGCCAATGCTGCGGCATGCACTCGGCCATCGAGCGGAAGAAGTCTCGGGTCAGGTAGGGCGTGGAGCGGTGCGCCCGGTAGGTGGCGACGTAGCAGCGGTAGAAGAAGTCCCAGTCGTCTGGTTCGATCCCGTCTCCCCAGCGGGCGTCGAGCTGCACGCCGCAGGCCTGCACGCGCCGGCGCTCCTGCTGGATCTTCTTGCGCTTGTCGCGCTGCATGCGTGACAGGAAGTCACCGAAGTCCACGTAGGGCCGCTCCGGCGGGTTGTGCCAGTGGAACTGCACGCCAGAGCGCACCAGCCAACCGGCGCGCCGGGCGGCATCGAGCTCGGCCCCGTCCGGAAAGAGCAGGTGTACCGAGGAATGCCCGGCCTCTTCCGCCCATTGGCGCAGGCCGTGCAGGAGGGCAAGGCGCGCGGCGCAGTCCCGGGCCAGCAGCCGCGAACCGGGTACTGGCGTGAACGGCACTGCCGCCAGCAGCTTGGGGTAGTAGGCCAGAGCGTGGCGTTCGTATGCGTCGGCCCAGGCCCAATCGAAGACGTACTCGCCGTAGGAGTGTGTCTTCTCGTACACCGCACAGCCGCCGACGAGTTCCTTGCCGCACCACAGGGTCAGCGGCCGATTGCTCCAGCCCGTCGCTTCGGTCGCGCTGCCCGAGGTTTCGAGGGCTGCCAGGAAACCGTGGCGCAGGAAGGGTGTGGGCGAAGGGGCGGTGGCAAGCAGGGCGTCCCAGGCAGCAGCATCGACCTCGGACCAGGAGGTGTGGATGCGAATGACATAATCGTTCGGACTCATGGTTCTCGTTCGAGAAAGCCGCTTTCGATGACCTCAGTGCCCAAGGTGAAAGTGGCCGTCGCGCAGTTCAACGCGACGGTCGGCGACCTGCGCGGTAACGTCGACAGGATCGTGGCGATGGCCCGTCAGGCGCACGCGGCTGGCGCGCGCGTCGTGCTTGCCCCCGAACTCGCCCTGTGCGGCTATCCGCCGGAGGACCTGCTGTTCCGGCCCGCCTTCATGCAGGCCTGCGAGGAAGCCTTGCGCGACTGTGCCGCGCGGCTGGCCGACCTGGCGGGCCTGCACGTCGTGGTCGGCCATCCTCAGCGCGCGGACCACACCGGTGATGTTAGGACCAAGTCGGTGACCGTGCCGCGCCGCTTCAACGCCGCCTCGGTGCTGGCGGGGGGAAAGATCGTCGCCACCTACGCCAAGCGCGAGTTGCCGAACTACCAGGTGTTCGACGAACGTCGCTATTTCGTCTCCGGCCGCGACGCCGGCCAGACGCCCGTGGTCTTCGAGGTGGACGGGCTGCGCTTCGGCCTGAACATCTGTGAGGACGCGTGGTTCGACGAGGCGCCCCGCGCCGCGTGCCGTGCCGGGGCGCAGGTGCTGCTGGTGCTCAATGCCTCGCCCTTCCACCTGGGCAAGTGCGAGGAACGCGAGCAGCGCATGGCCAACCGGGCCCGCGACTGCGCCGTGCCGCTCATCTATTCGCACCTCGTCGGTGCGCAGGACGAGGTGGTGTTCGACGGGGCGTCGTTCGCGGTGGATGCCGAAGGACGAGTGGCGGCCCGCGCGCCTTCCTTCGAGGAAGCGCTGCTGATGCTGGAGGTGGATGGGCACGGCGTGCGCGGTGCCCTGAACCCGGTGCCCGGCCTGGAGTCGCAGGCGTGGGCGGCGCTGGTCACCGGCGTGCGCGACTACATCGGCAAGAACGGCTTTCCGGGGGCGATCATCGGGCTGTCCGGCGGTATCGACTCGGCGCTGGTGCTCGCGATCGCGGTGGAGGCGCTGGGCGCCGACAAGGTGAGGGCGGTGATGATGCCCTCGCCGTACACCGCCGACATCTCGTGGATAGACGCGCGCGACATGGCTGCCCGGCTGGGGGTGCGCTACGACGAAATCGGCATCGATCCGATGTTCCAGGCCTTCCGCCAGGCGCTGGGGAAGGAGTTCGCCGGTCTGCCGGAGGACGCCACCGAGGAGAACATCCAGGCTCGCATCCGCGGCACGCTGCTGATGGCGCTGTCCAACAAGCACGGCTGGATCGTGCTGACGACCGGCAACAAGAGCGAGATGGCGACCGGCTACTGCACGCTGTACGGCGACATGGCGGGAGGCTTCGCGGTCATCAAGGACGTGGCGAAGACCTGGGTCTACCGGCTGGCACGCTGGAAGAACGAGCAGCCCACGCGCCGGGCAGATGGCACGATCGGGCCGGTGATCCCGGAGCGCATCATCACGAGGCCGCCCTCCGCGGAGTTGCGGCCGGGGCAGACGGATCAGGACAGCCTCCCGCCGTACGACGTGCTCGACGCCATCATGCAGCGCTACATGGAGGACGACCAGAGCATCGAGGAGATCGTCGCCGCCGGCTACGACCGGGCCGACGTCGAGCGCGTCACGCGGCTGCTCAAGGTCAACGAATACAAGCGGCGGCAAGCGCCGATCGGAATCCGCATCACCCACCGCGCGTTCGGACGTGACTGGCGGTATCCGATCACATCCAAATTCCGCGCGTAAACTGGCGGGCGATCCTCAACTGTCCCAAGCTCGGAGCCCCTATGAAACAGATCACCGCGATCATCAAGCCGTTCAAGCTCGAAGAAGTGCGCGAGGCGCTGGCCGAGGTCGGCGTCACGGGCCTGACCGTCACCGAAGTCAAGGGCTTCGGGCGCCAGAAGGGGCACACGGAGCTGTACCGTGGTGCGGAGTACGTGGTCGACTTCCTGCCCAAGGTCAAGGTCGAGGTCGTCGTCAAGGACGAGGACGTGGACCGTTGCATCGAGGCCGTCGTCAAGGCGGCCAAGACGGGCAAGATCGGCGACGGCAAGATCTTCGTGACCCCTGTCGAACAGGTGGTGCGCATCCGCACCGGCGAGACGGACGAGGCGGCGATCTGAAGGCCCGGCGGCCGCCCGTTCGGGCGGGTGCGCCGGTGGGCGTGCCCCCCGGCATTCAGATCCGCCGGTAGTCGTCCGGCGCCGTGGCAAGGCGCGCGAGGGCGGCCAGCCGGTCCAGCAAAAGACCGGGTTGGGCCTCGACCTGCAGCAGGTCCAGCTGCGCCGGCTGCACGAAGCCCTCGCGCTGCGTGTGCTGCATGAAGCTCGTCAGGCCCTCGTAGTAGCCCGCCACATTCAACAGGCCGATCGGCTTGTCGTGGTAGCCCAGCTGCCGCCACGTCCAGACCTCGAACAGTTCCTCGAACGTGCCGATGCCGCCGGGCAGGGCGACGAACACGTCGGCGCGCTCGGCCATCATCTGCTTGCGCTGGTGCATCGTCTCGACGATGTGCAGCTCCGTCAGACGGGGGTGCGCCATCTCCTTGTCCACCAGTGACCGCGGGATCACTCCCACCACCGCCCCTCCGGCAGCCAGCACGGCATCGGCCACGGCGCCCATCAGCCCGGCGCGCCCGCCACCGTAGACGAGGCGCCAACCACGTTGTCCGATCTGTGTGCCGATCTCACGCGCGGCATCGGCATAGGCCGGCAGGCGGCCGGTGCGCGAGCCGCAATAGACGCATACGGAAAAACTGGAATTCATGCCGGGATGATGGCACGGCCTCGTGACGCCGCCGGGTCTGCAGGCATCCCCCCGCAACGGTCAGGCGCCTTGCCGCGAAGACGTGGAGCCCGCATCGGGCTTGGGGAGCGGCCGCTCTTCCACGAGCTCGGTGCCACAGAGGGCGTCGTGCCAGTACTGTCGACGAGGATGCAGGAAGGACGCAGCGGCGTATAGCAGCACCCAGCCACCCATCACCGCGGTGACGGTGTAGCCATCCACAGGGCGCAGCACCCACAGCACGGCCAGTGAGGGCACGAACCAGATCCAGCTCGCGACGAAGCGGGCGAACGCGCGCGCCTGCGTGAGCCTGTCACCCCCGGCGCGCCGGAGGCGCACGTGCCAGGTCTTCATCGCCAGCGTCTGCCCGCCGTGCGACCAGAACCAGACGAAGTAGATGCCGAGCACGACGAACATGAACAGCTGCAGCTCGTGCCGCGACTGCATCGCGTGGCGCTGCTGGGTGAGACTGGAGAACAGGTAGGCCGAGATCATCACCACCCCGAAGAGCAGCACGCCTTCGTAGAAGAAGCAGGCAAGGCGGCGCCGCAGGCTGGGGGCGCGCGCCGGCTGGACGGCAACGGTCATCGGGCAGACAGGTCGGCAGGGTCGGTGGTGGCCGCCACGCCTTGTGGACCAACCTTGGGTAGCAAGGTGTGCGGGTCCACGAACTCGGGGGTCGCGGCGATCTTCGGCAGACCCGGCTGCTGGTGCCAGGGCGGCGACGGCTTCTTGGTGATGAAGGTGGTCGTGGCACCTGGCCCCGCCTTCACGAGCGCCGGCGCCACCGGCTTGGGCGGCGTTTGCGCAGCTGGGATCGGCACGATGTTGGATTTTGCCACGCCCTGGCCGGGCCCCTGCCGGCCCGCCCCCGTGGCGCGGGCCGGAGGCTGCGCCGGGGCCACGCGCGTGGCCCCCGCCTCGCGGGTCGGTCCGGCCGCCTTTCGCGCCTGCTGGGCCTCCTTGGCCAGCCGCTGGCGTTCTTCCTCGCTCAGCGACTGATAGGCCTGCCACCGGTCCAGCCGCTGCTCAGCGCTGAAATCTCGGAACTCACGATAGTTGAGACGGGCGATGCGGCGCTCGTCGGCGCTCATCCTTGCCCACTGCGCCATGCGCGCCTGCAGCCGCTCCTGGTCGGCTCGGCTCATCGTGGGGTAGCGCGAGGCGATCTCCAGCCACTTGCGCTTGCGCACCGCGTCGATCTGCGGCCAATCGCGTTCGAGGGGGCGCAGGGCGGCGCGCTGCGCCGGTGTGAGGTCTCGCCAGGCGGGGCCGGCAACTGCCTCGGCGGCTCCGGTGGCTCGGCGTTCGGCTGGCTGGGCGACGGCACCCGCGGACAACAGGCCGAACACGACTGCCCCCGCGAGCGCGTACCGCCAGCGCAAGGAAAGCGCAAGGCGTCGGCGGTGGTACGGACACGGTCGACTCATGGGCGCGGCGTCTTGAGGAACTCGCGGAAACCAGGGTCGGCATACGCGGCGGGAGGCAGGTCGTCGGCCAGCAGGGCGGCGTCGATGTCCGCGGCCTCCTCCACTTGACGCTCGAAATGCCGCTCCTGGATGAGGAAGAGACCGCCGAGCAGAACGGCCAGCGGCACCAGGGAGGCGGCCCAGCGCCAGCTGGCACGTTCCCGGCCGCGTGCGCCGCCGCCCAGGACCAGCGCGTTTCCGGCCGGCAACGCCGGATGCGCGGTCTGCTCGGCCGCTGGCTTGCGGCGCGCCAGCGCCTGCTCTCGCGCGAAGCGCAACCGCTGCGTGACGTCGGCCGGCAGTTCGGCCGCGGCGGCCGACAGGGCCGCAGTCACGCGCAGGCCCAGCCGGGCTTCGAGCGTGTCCGGGCCGGTCGTCGGAGTCTGGGCCGAAGTGTCTTTCATGGTGCGATTCCCTTGGCCTTCAGTGCGCGAGCCAATGCATGCACCGCCCGGGAGCAGTGCGTTTTCACGCTGCCCTCGGAGCACCCCATGGCGGCAGCCGTCTCGGCGACATCCAGTTCCTCCCAGTAACGCATCAGGAAGGCCTCTCGTTGACGGGGAGGCAGGTTCTCGACTTCCTGCTCGATCGCGCGCAAGACCTGCGCACGGGAGACGGAGTCCAGCGCGCTTTCGGATCCGAGCCGCGCGTCCAGCGACTCCAGAGTCTCCAGCAGGTCGAACTCGACGGAGGCGTCCGATCCCTCGAACGTCGAGAAGTTCTGCACGACCGCGTCGCGCACCTTCTGACGGCGGAACCAGTCCGTGGTGGCGTTGGACAGGATGCGCTGGAACAGCAGCGGCAGTTCGGCCGCCGGTCGGTCCCCGTATTTCTCGGCCAGGCGGATCATCGCGTCCTGGACGATGTCCAGGGCGGCGTCGGTGTCGCGAACGGCGTAAAGCGTTCTTTTGAAGGCGCGCTTGTCGATACTCCGGAGGAAGTCCGACAGTTCTTGTTCGGTGGCCAAGGGGCGGTGGGCGCGCGGCAAATGAAACCGGCGGATTATCTCACCGTCGTGCCGCCCGGCGTGCCCTGCGCGACGCGGGCGCGCCGAACCGCAGGCAGCGGTGTCATAATGCTGCTTCGCACAACACTGGGTCTCAACTCGGACGCCCGACCCGGGCCTCCCCGTTCTTGACCGCGCAGGTCCCGAATCCGCCTCACAAGGGCGTGCTAGGGGCACCGATCGTTTTTCGTCAGAGAAAATCTGAAAGGTTCTGAATGGATATGTCTGCCGCGGACCACAAGCGCGCCGCCGTCGCCGACGGCAAGGCCGCCCCGCAATCCCCCACGCACGAAATCAACGGCGCCGAGATCCTCGTGCGCTGCCTCCAGGCCGAAGGCGTCAAGTTCATCTGGGGCTACCCGGGTGGCGCGGTGCTCTACATCTACGACGCGCTGTACAAGCAGGACACCATCGAACATGTCCTGGTGCGTCACGAGCAGGCCGCCGTGCACGCCGCCGACGGCTATGCCCGCGCGACGGGCGAGGTCGGCGTCGCGCTGGTGACCTCGGGCCCGGGCGTCACCAACGCGGTCACCGGCATCGCGACCGCCTACATGGATTCGATCCCGATGGTGATCATCACCGGACAGGTGCCCACGCCCGCGATCGGGCTGGATGCCTTCCAGGAATGCGACACCGTCGGGATCACGCGACCGATCGTCAAGCACAACTTCCTCGTCAAGGACGTGCGCGAGCTGGCCGCCACGCTGAAGAAGGCCTTCCACATCGCGCGCACGGGCCGCCCGGGGCCGGTGGTCGTGGACGTCCCCAAGGACGTCTCGCTCAAGACCACACGCTTCGAGTATCCCGAGACGATCGAGATGCGCTCGTACAACCCGGTGCGCAAGGGCCACGGCGGGCAGATCCGCAAGGCCGTGCAGCTGCTGATGCAGGCCAAGCGGCCCTACATCTACACCGGCGGCGGCGTCATCCTGGGTAACGCTTCGGCCGAACTGCGCGAGCTGGTGGACCTGCTCGGCTACCCATGCACCAACACGCTGATGGGCCTGGGCGCCTATCCGGCCTCCGATCCGAAGTTCCTCGGCATGCTGGGGATGCACGGCACCTACGAAGCCAACATGACGATGCAGAACTGCGACGTCCTGCTGGCCGTGGGGGCGCGCTTCGACGACCGTGTCATCGGCAACCCGCGGCACTTCGCCTCGGTCGAGCGCAAGATCATCCACGTGGACATCGACCCGTCGTCGATCTCCAAGCGCGTGAAGGTGGACATCCCCATCGTCGGTGATGTCAAGGAAGTGCTGCAGGAGCTGATCGCGCACATCCGCGAGCAGCAGCTGCGGCCCGACGCGCAGGCGCTGGCCGGCTGGTGGGGCCAGATCAACGAATGGCGCAAGCGCGAGTGCCTGAAGTACAAGCGCTCGGACGAGGTCATCAAGCCGCAGTACGTGGTCGAGACGCTGTGGGAGCTGACCCGCGACCGGGAGACCTACATCACCTCCGACGTCGGCCAGCACCAGATGTGGGCGGCGCAGTTCTACCGCTTCGACGAACCACGACGCTGGATCAATTCCGGCGGCCTGGGCACGATGGGCGTGGGCCTGCCGTATGCGATGGGCATCAAGCTGGCCAAGCCGGATGCCGACGTGTTCTGCATCACCGGCGAAGGCTCGATCCAGATGTGCATCCAGGAGCTCTCGACCTGCCAGCAGTACCAGACGCCGGTCAAGATCATTTCGCTCAACAACCGCTACCTGGGCATGGTGCGGCAGTGGCAGCAGCTGGAATACAGCGGTCGCTACTCGCACAGCTACATGGACGCGCTGCCCGATTTCGTGAAGCTGGCCGAGGCCTACGGCCACGTGGGCCTGAAGATCGAAAAACCTTCCGAGGTGGAACCGGCGCTGCGCGAGATGATGCGCCTGAAGGACCGCACCGTGTTCCTCGACGTGCGCACCGACCCGACCGAGAACGTCTGGCCGATGGTCCAGGCGGGCAAGGGCATCACGGAGATGCTGCTGGGGTCCGAAGACCTGTGAGGCCCGCCGGGGCGGCGAGGGCGCGACCGTTACCGCGGCGCGCCAGGAGCCGTCCCGAGGCTTCCCGGTCCCGGACGCGATTTCCACTTCCTTCCTAGAGATCGAACCCTCGTGGCCAAGGGCCGTCGGTTACCGCCGTCGGTCTGAAGAGCGCGAACCCTCGACCATGAAACACATCATCGCAGTGCTGCTGGAGAACGAGCCCGGTGCTCTCTCCCGCGTGGTGGGCCTGTTCTCGGCCCGCGGCTACAACATCGAGACCCTCACCGTCGCTCCAACCGAAGATCCCTCGCTGTCGCGCATGACCATCGTGACCACCGGCAGCGACGACGTGATCGAGCAGATCACCAAGCACCTGAACCGTCTGATCGAGGTGGTGAAGGTGGTGGACCTGACCGAGGGCAACTACATCGAGCGCGAGCTCATGCTCATCAAGGTGCGTGCCGTCGGCAAGGAGCGTGAGGAGATGAAGCGCATGGCCGACATCTTCCGTGGCCGCATCATCGACGTGACGGAGAAGACCTACACGATCGAGCTGACGGGCGACGCCGCGAAGCTGGACGCATTCATCGAGGCGATCGACCGCACGGCCATCCTCGAGACGGTGCGCACCGGCACCAGCGGCATCGGCCGGGGCGAGCGCATCCTGCGCGTCTGAGCACCCATTTCGTGAACGAGTGGACAGGTGATGCAGTGAACATGTGAGGTGGGGTATCGACGCGGTTTGCACTCGTTCACGCGGTCGCTCGTCACCTGTTCACGACTACAAGTGTTGGAGAAATTCATGAAGGTCTACTACGACAAGGACGCCGATCTGAGCCTCATCAAGGGCAAGAACGTCACGATCATCGGCTACGGCTCGCAAGGACACGCCCATGCGCAGAACCTCAACGACAGCGGCGTGAAGGTGACGGTCGGTCTGCGCCGCGGCGGCGCGTCGTGGGCCAAGGCCGAGAAGGCGGGCCTGAATGTCGCGGAGATCGCCGAGGCGGTGAAGGCGGCCGATGTCGTCATGATGCTGCTGCCGGACGAGCAGATCGCCGCCGTCTACACGCAGGAAGTCGAGCCCAACATCAAGCAGGGCGCTTCGCTCGCCTTCGCGCACGGCTTCAACGTGCACTACGGCCAAGTGATCCCGCGCGCCGACCTGGACGTGTGGATGGTCGCGCCCAAGGCCCCGGGCCACACCGTGCGCTCGACCTACACCCAGGGCGGCGGCGTGCCCCATCTGATTGCCGTGCATGCCGACAAGACCGGCAAGGCACGCGATCTGGCGCTGTCCTACGCGGCGGCCAACGGTGGCGGCAAAGCCGGCATCATCGAGACCACCTTCCGCGAGGAGACCGAGACCGACCTCTTCGGCGAGCAGGCGGTGCTGTGCGGCGGCACGGTCGAGCTGATCAAGGCGGGCTTCGAGACGCTGGTCGAGGCCGGGTATGCGCCCGAGATGGCCTACTTCGAGTGCTTGCACGAGCTCAAGCTGATCGTGGACCTGATCTACGAGGGCGGCATCGCCAACATGAACTATTCGATCTCCAACAACGCCGAGTACGGCGAGTACGTGACCGGCCCGAAGGTCATCACGGAGGAGACGAAGAAGGCCATGCGCCAGGCGTTGAAGGACATTCAGACCGGCGAGTACGCCAAGAGCTTCATCCTCGAGAACAAGGCCGGCGCGCCCACGCTGCTGTCGCGCCGTCGCCTGACCGCCGAGCACCCGATCGAGGTGGTCGGCGAGCAGCTGCGCGCGATGATGCCCTGGATCAAGAAGAACCGCCTGGTGGACCAGTCCAAGAACTGAGGCGCGCCCGGCGCGGGCGCGGCGGCCGGCAGCGGCCGCAGGCCGGGCGGGCTCGCGCGATGGGCCGCCACCTCCGGGTGCGCGGCCCTTTCCTTTTCCGCGCCGGCCCGGGCGGCTGATGTATTCTCGCGGGCTGGCCCGCGTGCCACGGGCGCGACCCTTGCTCACAGTGGAGCAAGGACCACGGCCACGGGGTGCGGCTGGCGCCCGCCCGGCCCGGGTATTCCGGGCCGCAACCAGAGAGTTCCGGCATGAACGACTTTTCGGATCCGCAATTCGAGCCCGTGCCCGAGACGGCGGCCAGGCCGCGCCGCAAGGGGATCTACATCCTGCCCAACCTGTTCACGCTGGCGGCCCTGTTCGGCGGCTTCTACGCCATCGTGATGGCGATGAACAACCGGTTCGACCTGGCCGCCATCGGGGTGTTCTCCGCGATGGTGCTCGACAGCCTCGATGGCCGGGTGGCGCGCATGACGAACACCCAGAGCACCTTCGGGGAGCAGATGGACAGCCTCTCCGACATGGTTTCCTTCGGGGCCGCCCCGGCGCTCATCGTCTATGAATGGGCGCTTCAAGGCCTGGGCAAGCTGGGCTGGATCGCCGCGTTCGTGTACTGCTCGGGTGCCGCGCTGAGGCTGGCGCGCTTCAACACCAACATCGGGGTGGTGGACAAGCGCTTCTTCCAGGGGTTGCCGAGCCCGGCGGCCGCGGCCATGGTGACCGGCTTCATCTGGGTCATGGACGACCTTGGCTACAAGGGCGTCGAGCAGATCGGCTGGCTTGCCTGGACGGCCTTCGCGTTCACGCTATACGCCGGTCTGACGATGGTCACGAACGTGCCCTTCTACAGCTTCAAGGACGTGAGCTTCAAGCGCTCGGTGCCGTTCATCGTGATCGTGGCGATCGCGTTGGCCTTCGGCGTGATCGCCTACGATCCTCCGACCGTGCTGTTCGGCCTCTTCGTCGCCTACGGCCTGTCAGGGTATGTGGTCTACGTCATCAAGAAGGCCAAGGGCAGACCGGTGAGCGTCATCGCCGTGTCGACCGACGAGCCGGACGAGAAGGGCCTGCACCAATAGCTCCGGGCACGCGAGCGGGCGTGCCGGGGCGTTTGACCGAGGCCCACGCCCCCGGCTGCCTCGGAACGGGCCGCGGTGGCACGGCCGATTCCTCGGTGCCGCCCTGCATCGCGAGGCGCCGATACGCCCCGCGGTTTGCGGCTGCTTGCCACGTGGTATATTGGCCGGCATGACGTACATCGCCGCCATTTCGCTACTGCTCCTAGGAGTGCCGCGGGCGCGCTGATGGCTCACGTCTAGAGTTTTCCTGCATCAACGGCCCGCCAGCAGACGCTAGCGGGCCGTTTTTTTCGTCCCTGTCACGGAGCGGACCATGCCCGACAAGCTCATCATCTTCGACACCACGCTCAGAGACGGCGAACAGTCGCCGGGCGCCTCCATGACCAAGGAGGAGAAGCTGCGCATCGCGCGTCAGCTCGAGCGGCTGCGGGTGGACGTGATCGAGGCGGGGTTCGCGGCGTCGTCCAACGGCGACTTCGAGGCCGTCAAGGCCATCGCCGATGCCATCAAGGACTCGACCGTCTGTTCGCTCGCCCGGGCGAACGATCGCGACATCAGCCGTGCCGCGGAGGCGCTGAAAGGCGCCCGGTCCGCCCGCATCCATACGTTCATCGCGACCAGCCCGCTGCACATGGAGAAGAAGCTGCGGATGACACCCGACCAGGTGTACGAGCAGGCGCGGCTGGCGGTGCGCTTCGCGCGCAACCTCTGCGCAGATGTGGAGTTCTCGCCCGAGGACGGCTACCGCTCGGAGATCGACTTCCTCTGTCGTGTGCTGGAGGCAGTGATCGACGAAGGCGCGACCACCATCAACATCCCCGACACCGTCGGCTATGCCATACCCGAGCTGTACGGGAACTTCATCAGGACGCTGCGGGAGCGCATTCCGAACTCCGACAAGGCCGTGTGGTCGGTGCACTGCCACAACGACCTGGGCATGGCGGTGGCCAATTCGCTCGCAGGGGTGAAGATCGGCGGCGCGCGGCAGGTGGAGTGCACGATCAACGGACTCGGCGAGCGTGCAGGCAACTGCGCGTTGGAAGAGGTGGTGATGGCCGTGCGCACGCGCCGCGACTACTTCGGACTCGACCTGGGCATCGACACCACCCAGATCGTGCCGGCCTCGCGGCTGGTCTCGCAGACCACGGGCTTCGTGGTGCAGCCCAACAAGGCGGTGGTCGGCGCGAACGCGTTCGCGCATGCCTCCGGCATCCATCAGGACGGCGTGCTCAAGGCCCGCGACACCTACGAGATCATGCGGGCCGAAGACGTGGGCTGGACGGCCAACAAGATCGTGCTGGGCAAGCTGTCAGGGCGCAATGCGTTCAAGCAGCGCTTGCAGGAACTGGGGATCGAACTCGAGTCCGAGGCAGAGATCAACGCCGCGTTCGCCCGCTTCAAGGACCTGGCGGACCGCAAGAGCGAGATCTTCGACGAGGACATCATCGCGCTCGTCAGCGACGAGAGCGTCACGAGCGAGCAGGAGCACTACCGCCTGCTGGCGCTGTCGCAGGGCTCCGAAATGGGCGAGCGCCCCCACGCCAGGGTGGTGTTCGCTGCCGGGGCCGAGGAGTTCCATGCCGAGAGCGACGGCAACGGGCCGGTGGACGCGAGCGTCAAGGCGATCGAGTCCAAGGTGCAAAGTGGGGCCGAAATGCTGCTGTATTCGGTCAATGCGATCACGTCGGGCAGCACAGAATCCCAAGGTGAGGTGACGATCCGCCTGCAACTGGGCGGCCGGGTCGTGAACGGGGTGGGGGCTGATCCGGACATCGTGGTCGCGTCGGCCAAGGCCTATCTCGCCGCCCTCAACAAGCTGCACAGCAAGACGGAGCGCGTCGCCGCCCAGGGCTGAACCGGGAATTTTTCCGGGTTCACCCGGGACTTGAGAAACGGCGCGTAAGTTTTTGATCTTGCGCGCCTTTTTTCTATCCCCTACACTGGCTGCGCCGGGCTGCTGGAGTACTGTCGTGTCGTTGCCATCGGGAACTCGCTGGTTGTCTTTCCTGGTTGCAGGACTCATCGCGATCACGCCGCTTCAGGGCGTGGCCGCCCGCAAGGGCGAGGAGGCCACGTCGAAACGCACGGCGGCCACCGCCGTGAAGCGCCAGCCCAAACAGACCAGCACGTCGGCCAAGCGGGCTCCCCGGCCTGCCACGCGGGCCGCGGAACGCAAGGTCGGCCGCGCCGCCAAGAGTTCGGGGCCCCGCGTGAGCGGCCAGGCCTCACTCCCGCCGCGCAAGGCGGCATACGTTCCGACCCGGCCGCGCCTGTCGTACGGCCAGGCCTACGGACTGCACGATGCGCCCGATCCTCTGGACCTCAAGTCGAGCGTGGCCCTGGTCATTGACCAGGACACCGACGAGGTGCTGTTCAGCAAGAACTCCCAGGCCGTCCTGCCCATCGCCTCGATCACCAAGCTGATGACCGCGCTGGTCGTGGTGGAGGCCGAGCAACCTCTGGATGAGTTGCTGACGATCACGGCGGCGGACATCGACACCGAGAAGGGCAGCCATTCGCGCCTGGCGATCGGCACGCAGTTGACGCGCGGCGAGATGCTCCATCTGGCGCTGATGTCGAGCGAGAATCGCGCCGCCAATGCGCTTGGCCGCCACTACCCGGGCGGCCTGCCGGCCTTCGTCCAGGCCATGAATCGCAAGGCGCGGGAACTGGGCATGCAGGACACCCACTACGCGGAGCCGACGGGCTTGTCCAGCCGCAACCAGTCGAGTGCGCGCGACCTGGCAACGCTGGTGAAGGCGGCCTACAACTATCCGCTGATCCGCGAGCTTTCCACCTCGCCGGAGTACCAAGTGGCCATCGGGCGGCGCCAGCTCCAGTTCCGCAACACGAACGGACTGGTCTTCAACCCCAGCTGGGAGATCGGCTTGCAGAAGACGGGCTACATCGTCGAGGCGGGCCGATGCCTGGTGATGCAGGCGCGCATGGCCGGGCGTCACCTCATCATGGTGTTCCTCGATTCCACCGGCAGGTACTCGCGCATCGGCGACGCGGAGCGCATCCGCAAGTGGCTGATCGAAGAGGGCGCGGAACATACCCATACGCAGGCCGACGAGCCGCATTCCCCGCGCGTGACCTCCTGAGGGAGCCAACCGGTCTGCCGGCCGTTGCGTTCGTCCCACGGCGCGGCCCTGCGAGCGGCCGCTGTCGTGTGGCGGGCGTCAGGCGCCGCTCTTGTATCTTTGCCCCCCCTGGCTTGCGCCCCACCCGCCATGGAGGTTTGCCGCCCGGCTTCGGGCGGCCGCGCGCCGGGCCTCAAGCGTTGCCGCGGTAGCCGAGGGCCGCCGAGATTTGAGCGGCGGTCTGGGTGAGGCGCTCCAGCCAACCTTCTTCCAGGCGATCCGCCGGGGCCGAGATCGACAGCCCCGCGACCAGCTTGCCTTGGTCGTCGTGGATGCCGGCGGCCATGCAGCGCACCCCCAGTTCCAGTTCCTCGTTGTCCCTGGCAGTGCCGTACTGGCGCACCTTGGCGAGTTCTCGTTCCAGCGTGGCCAGGTCGGTGATGCTGTTGCGCGTATGTCCTGCCAGCCCCGTGCGTGTGGCGTAGGCGCGGACCCGCTGCGGGTCATCGTGGGCCAGGAAGAGCTTGCCCACGGAGGTCAGGTGCAGCGGGGCGCGGCCGCCGACCGCGCGCACGACCTGCATCCCGGAGCGCTCGCTGTAGGTGCGTTCGATATAGACGATCTCGTCGCCCTGGCGCACGGACAGGTTGACCGGCTGGTGCGTCAGCTTGTGCAGTTCCCGCATCGGCCCCAGCGCGGCGTCGCGCACGTCCAGACGAGCCTTGACCAGATTGCCCAGCTCGAGCAGGCGCATGCCGAGCCGGTAGCTGCCCGCCTCCGGGCGGTCGACGAAGCGACCGACCGCGAGGTCGTTGAGAATGCGATGGGCCGTGGACGGGTGCAGGCCGGTCTGTTCGCTGATCTCCTTGAGCGAAACCGGATCGCGGTGTGCGGCCAGCACGTCGAGCAGGGCGAACATCCGCTCGAGTACCTGGATGGTCGGTGTGCTTCCCTCGGTGCGTTTCATGTCGTGGATTCTCCCTCAGAACGAGGACTTTTTGCATCACGAAACGTTGTGGACACGGACTGCGCGGCCTGAGCGGGCTCCCGTCGAGGCTCTCTCCAGTGCCGGCCCTGAAGATCCCTACCGGCGGGCACTGCTGCGCGCAGGGGGGGCCATTGCCCTGGCCGCGTGCGCGGGCGGATCCGCCGCGGCGCAAGGGCCCGCCCCCCCAGGCAGCGCACCGCCCGCCAGCGCCCCGCCCGGCAGCGCCCCGCCCGGCAGCGCACCGCCCGGCAGCGCACCGCCCGGCAGCGCACCGCCCGGCAGCGC
>DATMBN010000045.1:0-41029 GCA_035559275.1 Burkholderiaceae bacterium | reverse complement strand
CTCGCCGTAGCGGCCGTCCTTGGGACGGCGGCTGGGCTGCACGTAGGCGGCCTTCCAGGGCTCGGGGCCGATGGCGCGCAGGAAGGTCGCGGTGTGGCTGGTGCCGGCCCCGACCTCCATGTCGTAAGGCTGCAGGAGCGCGCAGCCCTGGGCATCCCAGTAGGACTGCAGGCGCAGGATGAGTTGCTGGAAGGTCAGCATGGATGGTCCGTGCGTCGGTCGCGCGATTGACAAAGGCCTGCAAGAGCGCAGGCGAACCCGCAATTCTAGGGGCGGGCCCGGGTGATGCCGTTCAGCGGCTGGCGCGGCGGGCGAAGCGATGCTGCGCCGCGAGCAGTATCGCGGCGAGCAGTCCGAGCGGCCACAACCCCGCCGCGGAGGCCCAGCGGGCGTAGGGGGTGAGCCCGGTGCGGCCTTGGATCGGCCCGGTCAACGCCGCCCGCACGTAGGGCTTGAGCTCGTGGGTGACGCGCCCGGTGTGGTCGATGATGGCTGTCGCCCCCGTGTTGGTCGCGCGCACCATGGGAACCTGGAACTCGAGCGCACGCATGCGCGAGATCTGCAGGTGCTGATGGAGGGCGACCGTGTTGCCGAACCAGGCGATGTTGCTGATGTTGGCGAAGATGGTGGGCGCGGCCTTGGGGTCGGCGAAACGCGCCGCCAGTTCCTCGCCGAACAGGTCCTCGTAGCAGATGTTGGGCGCCACCCGCTCTCCCTTGACCACGAAGGACGGGGCGTTCAGCGGGCCGCGGTCGAAGTCGCCCAGCGGCATGTTCATCAGATCGACGAACCAGCGGAAGCCGAAGGGGATGAACTCACCGAACGGCACCAGGTGGTACTTGTCGTAGCGGTAGTCCAGCGGCATCCCGGGCGCGAGGCCGACGGCCGAATTCGTGTAGCCCGACTCGAAGCTGCCCAGCGGCATGCCCACCAGCCAGGCCGTCTGCCCCTGCGCCACCTTCTGTCGCCGCGTCTCCCAGTAGCCTTGGGGCAGCTGCTGGGGCAGCAGCGGAATGGCCGTTTCGGGGGTGATGACGAGGTCGGTCGTGGCCGCGTCCAGCTGCGCCGCGTACCACTCCAACGCCTGGGGCAGGTGCTCCTCGGAGAACTTCTGGTCCTGCGGGACACTGCCTTGCAGCAGGGTGACGGTCAGGCGCCCCGTCGGGTCGGTGAACTCGTGCGGCACGGCCGCGGCGAGCACGCACACGCCCAGCCCGGCCAGCAGGGGGGCCCAGCCGCGGGGGCGGGCGCCGGCGGCCAGCGCCTTGGCGGCCGCCGCGCCCAGCCATGCGGCGACGAACCCGATGCCGTACACGCCCCACCACGGGGCCAGCGGCGCCAGCGGCCCTTCGACATGAGCGTAGCCCGAAGCGGCCCACGGAAAGCCCGTGAAGAGCGTGCCCCGCGCAAGTTCGGCGAGGAGCCAGACGGCCGCGAAGAACACCGGCGACCAGAGGCGCTCGCGTGCGCCGGAGCGCACATGCCACCACATCGCGACGCCAAGGTAGAGCGACAGGAAGGCTCCGAGCAGGAAGACGGCCAGCGCGGCCAGCCAGGCGGGCAGGCCACCATAGTGGTGCATGCTGATGTACAGCCACCAGGTGCTGCCCACGACCCAGGCGGTCGAGTAGGCCCAGCCGATGACGCCCGCCCTCCGGGCGCTGGGCGTGCGGTGGACCAGCGCCGCGAGCACGGCCACCATGGCCAGTTGCAGCCACCACCGTCCTTCGGCCGCAAAGGCCTGCGCGTGGCCCCAGCCCGCCAGGGCGGCGGCCAGCAATTCGAGCAGGAGCGGCATCAGTGTTCCGCGGGCGCCGCTTCCGCCGGCGCGCGCGTCACCTTGAACCAGCGCACGACCGCGCCGCGGGTGAACATCACGGCGAACCGCAGGCCGGCGATGTCGACGAATTCGCCGCGGCGCGGCACGTGGCCCAATTCGTGAGCCACCAGGCCGCCGATGGTGTCGAAGTCGTCCTCGGGCAGGTCCACGGCGAAGAACGTGTTGACCGCCTCGATGTCGGTGTCGCCCGCCACCCGGTGGCTGCCGTCGGCCAGCGTGTAGATGCCCGTGGGCGCGTCGTCCTCGTCGTCGAATTCGTCCTCGATCTCGCCGACGATCTGCTCCAGCACGTCCTCGATCGTGATGAGCCCGGCGGTGCGGCCGAACTCGTCGATCACGATGGCCAAGTGGTTGCGGTTGGAGCGGAAGTCGCGCAGCAGCTCGTTCAACCGCTTGGACTCGGGCACGAACACGGCCGGACGCAGCAGCGTACGCAGGTTGAGCTCCGGCGCGCGCTGCAGCTTCAGGAGGTCCTTGGCCATCAGGATGCCGATGATGTTGTCGCGCTCGCCCTCGTAGACCGGGAAACGCGAGTGGCCGGTGTCGATCACCACGTTGAGCAGTTCGTCGTACGGCGCATGGATGTCGAGCAGGTCCATGCGGGGGGCGGCGACCATCACGTCGCCGGCCGTCATGTCGGCCATGCGCAGCACGCCCTCGAGCATCAGCCGGGATTCCGGCTCGATCAGCTCGCGGTCCTCGGCCTCCGCCAGCGTTTCCATCAGTTCGGCCTTGGAATCCGGGCCGGGCGAGAGGAATTCCACCAGGCGCTCGAACAGGCTGCGCTTGTCGGGGCTGCGCGACGCCCGACTCGGGTGAGGATCGGACACAAGCATGCGTCGTAGTTGCGGAACGACAAGGATACCCGACGCGCCAGCCTGGGTTCCAGAACGCCTTGCCAACGTGTGGAAACGCGCGACGGACGGCGGCTCGCTACACTGCCCCGATGCCGTCGCGCGGCCGCCCCCTTGAATCCCGCCCCCCGCGGACCCATCTTGGGGGCCTGCGCCGGCCATGGCGCAAATGTAAAGGTGTGAAATGACCCCAGGCCTCATCCCCGCCACCATCCTCACCGGCTTTCTGGGCAGCGGCAAGACGACCCTGCTCAAGCGCGTGCTCAGCGAGAACCACGGCCAGAAGATCGCCGTGATCGAGAACGAGTTCGGCGAGGAGAACATCGACAACGACATCCTGGTGGCCGACACCCAGGAGCAGATCGTCCAGATGAGCAACGGCTGCATCTGCTGCACGATCCGCGAGGACCTGCGCACGGCCCTCACCGACTTGGCGGCCAAGCGCCGCAAGGGCGAGCTGCAGTTCGACCGGGTGGTGATCGAGACCACCGGCCTGGCAGACCCCGGCCCGGTCGCCCAGACCTTCTTCATGGACGACGAGATCGCCGAGAGCTACCTGCTGGACTCGATCCTGACCCTGGTGGACGCGAAGCACGCCGACCAGCAGCTGGACCAGCGGCAGGAGGCGCGGCGGCAGGTGGGCTTTGCGGACCAGATCTTCATCAGCAAGACCGATCTGGTCGACGAGGCGGCGGTCGAGGCGCTCTCGCACCGCCTCAAGCACATGAATCCGCGGGCGCCGCAGCGCCGGGTGCACTTCGGCGAGGTGCCGATCAGCGAGGTGTTCGACCTGCGCGGCTTCAACCTCAACACCAAGCTCGAGATCGACCCCGATTTCCTGAAGGAGGACGGGCACGATCATCACCACCATCACGATCACGATCACGAGCACGGGGAGCACTGCGACCACCCGCACCACCATCATCACGACGACGACGTCAAGTCCTTCGTCTTCCGCGCCGAGCGGCCGTTCAACCCGGCCAAGCTGGAGGACTTCCTCGGCACCATCGTGCAGATCTACGGCCCGCGCATGCTGCGCTACAAGGGTGTGCTGTACATGCAGGGCACGGACCGCAAGGTGGTGTTCCAGGGGGTGCACCAGCTGATGGGCAGCGACCTGGGCCCGAAGTGGGCCGAGGGCGAGCCCAAGGTCAGCAAGATGGTGTTCATCGGCATCGACCTGCCGAAGGACATCTTCACCCAGGGCCTGCAGCAGTGTCTCGCCTGACCCACATCCCCCCACCCCCGGGGAAAACTCCGGGGCGCGCGCCCCTCGCATCGCTACAATCCGCGGCGCTCGTCGGCGCCTTCTCGGACCGTGCCGGCGCCCGCAGAGAACAAGGGAAACGTGAACAAGTCGTCGCAACTGAGGTTCCTCGGCCCGGTCGGATGGCCGGCCGGGCGCTCGCCGCACGGGTCGGTTCACGTATTCGAACAAGAGCAGGTATATAACTGCTCCTGAGGAGACGAAAGTGAGCAAGACGCCGGCCCCGCGAACCAGCAGCGCCAAACCCGCCGCCAAACCCCCGGCAGGCGCAGGCGCCAAGCCCAAGGCGGCACCGGCGGCCAAGAGCGCCGCCAAGGTCCCGGCCAAGGCGGCGTTGCCCTCCCTGAGCAAGGCCGCCGGCAAGAGCGAGCCGGCCAAGAAGAAACCCGCAACGAGCAGCAAGACGGTGACCGCGACCAAGAGCACCACCAAGCCCACCGCCGACAAGCCGGCCGCCAAGGCGCCGACCAGGAAGGCGGTTGCGGCCGTGGCCGCGCCCGCTCCTGCGCCGGCACCCGCTGCCGCCCCCTCCCCCGCGCCGGCCGCCGCTGCGGCCCGCGCTCCCGTGACATCCAGCATGAACAAGACAAACGCTCCGGAGGTGCTCGACGAGCGCCGCCCCCCGCAGGCCAAGGTCGACCCCAAGATCGCCAATGCCTGGAAGACCAAGCCCGGCCGCGAGCTCACCGACGAGGAAGTGCTCGCGATGCCGGACAGCGAGTACATGAACGACAAGCAGCTGGAGTTCTTCCGCACCAAGCTGGAAAAGCTCAAGGAGGACCTGCTGAGCAACGCCGGCGAGACGACCGAGCACCTGCGCGAGGACACCACCATCGTCCCCGACCCGGCCGACCGCGCGACCATCGAGGAGGAGCACGCGCTGGAGCTGCGCACGCGCGACCGCGAGCGCAAGCTGCTCAAGAAGATCTCGCAGGCGCTGGCACGCATCGACTCGGGCGAGTACGGCTATTGCGACGAGACGGGCGAGCCGATCGGGCTGGGCCGCCTGATCGCCCGCCCCACCGCTACACTGTCGCTGGAAGCCCAGCAGCGGCGGGAGCTCAAGCAAAAGCTGTTCGGGGACTGAGAAGTCCCCGCGCCCATCATGGCGGACCCCAAAGACCGGGACAACGAGAGTTTTCTGCGCAAGGTGGTGCGGTTCGTGGCGAACCCCACCACGGACTGGGCCGAGCTGAACTCGAACACCGCGGAGTCGCGCGAGAGCGAGTACGCCAAGTCCGAGCTCAAGGCGATGATCGAGCGCAAGCGGCGCAACGACTTCGTCCGCAAGCGCGAGTTCGACATGCTGCGCAAGGTGCGCCGCGAGGGGTTGACCGAGGCCACCGCCGGTGTCCTGGACGCGACCTCGAACCTCGATGACGAGCGGGACCTGGCCCGATCCAACGTCGGCGTCGTCAAGGCCAAGATCGACGAGATCGAGCAGCAGATGGTCGGCGACTCGATGGGCGCACGCCGATCGCCCGCCTTCTACAGCGCACCTACGCAGCCCACCCCGCTGGACGGGAGCCCGGCCCCGCGCGCGGCTCCGACCGCCCCGGCCCCGCTGACCGAGCCGGGCGGCCTGCCCAGCCGGCCCCGGGATTTGCCGAGCTTCGAGACCACGACGCCCGAGCCGGCGCCGTCCTCGGCCTCGCCCGCGGCCGTCTCGCCGATGTCGCCGTTGCTCGCTCATCAGGGCGGCGCCTTCGCCGAGCCCCTCGCGGTCGAGGTCAGCGAGGTCGCCCATGACCCCGAGTTGGACGAGGCCGTCATCGCCTTCGCAAATGCCGATTTCGATGCCTGCGAGCAGGCCCTGGCGGCGCTGATCCGCCCGGGCGGCAGCCGGGCGCAGCACGCCGACACCTGGATGGTGCTGTTCGACCTGTACCGGGCCACCGGCCAGCAGGCGAAGTTCGAAAGCCTGGCGTTGGACTACGCCCAACAGTTCGGCTGGTCCGCGCCGCAGTGGTTCTCGCTGCCCCGCATGGTGGCCGAGGCGGCGGCCGAGGAGATCCCCTCCACCGCCCATGCGAAGCTCGAAGGCCAAGTCGGCTGGGCCTGCCCGGAGCGCCTGGACCTGGACGCCGTCGCCCGCCTGCGTTCGGTGACCCTGCAGATGCCGCTGCCCTGGGTGCTGGACTGGAACCACCTGCGCGCCGTGGAGGTGGAAGCGGCCCTGCAGCTGAGCGAGGTGTTCCGCCAGTGGGCCAAGGAGCCCCTGGAGATGCACTGGCTGGGCGGCGAGCGGCTGATCCACGTGCTGGCCGAGGCGGCGCCCACCGGCGCGCGGGACACCGACCCTGCCCTGTGGCTGCTGCGCCTGGACGCGCTGCGGCTGGCGAACCGACCCGACCACTTCGACGAAGTCGCGATCGACTACTGCGTGACCTACGAGGTCTCGCCTCCGTCCTGGGAGGCCGCCCGCTGCCACGTCAAGCTGGGCAGTGGCGCGACGCCGAGCACCTCCGCCGCGCCGTTGTCCGTGGTCAGCGACGTATCCACCAGCTTCGTCGAGTCGCAGATCGTCGACGATCCGGCCATGATCGAGATGGCGTCGGTGGAGTTGTCCGGCCAACTGGTAGGCGACATCTCCGAGACGCTGCAAGGGCTGCACGACAGGCTCGGGAAGGCCTCCGTCGTCAGAGTCTCCTGCACTCGGCTCATCCGGGTCGACTTCATCGCGGCGGGCGATCTGCTGAACTGGGTGCTCAGCCGGCGGGGCGAGAACCGCCAGATCCATTTCGACGAGACCCACCGGCTGGTGGCGCTGTTCTTTGGCGCGATGGGCATCACCGAGCATGCCCGGGTGAAGGTGCGCAACCTCTGACCGGCGCGCTGCGGGACGGGTGCCACCCGCCCCGTTCGCCCGGCCGGGGTCGCCGCTTGCCAAGGCGAGCGCGGCGGCCCTGCGGCTGGCGGGACCGCCTTGAAGGCAGTCCGTTTGCCCCCACGTGAGGACACCATGGCGTTCCATTCTTCCGCCGCTTCCGGCGAACTTCCCTCCTTCCACGGCACCACCATCGTCAGCGTCCGTCGCGGCCAGGAAGTGGCCCTGGGCGGCGACGGCCAGGTGACGCTGGGCCAGATCGTCGTCAAGGCCTCGGCCCGCAAGGTGCGCAAGCTCTACCGCGATCAGGTGCTGGCCGGCTTCGCCGGCGCCACCGCCGACGCGTTCACGCTGTTCGAGCGCTTCGAAGCCAAGCTCGAGAAGCACCAGGGGCATCTGGTGCGGGCGGCGATCGAACTGACCAAGGATTGGCGCACCGACCGGGTGCTGCGTCGGCTGGAGGCGATGCTTGCCGTGGCCGACCGCGAGAGCTCGCTGATCATTACCGGCAACGGCGACGTGCTCGAGCCGGAGCACGGGATCATCGCGATCGGATCCGGAGGGCCGTACGCCCAGGCAAGCGCGCGGGCTCTGTTGGAGCACACCACCATGCCCGCCGCGGAGATCGTCAAGAAATCGCTGGAGATCGCCGGCGAGTTGTGCATCTACACGAACCAGCACCACACCATCGAGGTATTGGGCCCGCCCCCCCAGCGCTGACGCCCGCTCCCAGGGAGCCCGCTCGGCGGACCGGCAAAGCCGGATCCGCGAGCGTCGGGGCTGCCCCTGTGGCCTGCCCGCCGCCTGGCTCGATTGAGAAGGATTGCCATGACCACCATGACCCCCCAGGAGATCGTCTCCGAACTCGACCGTCACATCGTCGGCCAGGCGCAGGCCAAGCGTGCCGTCGCCATCGCCCTGCGCAACCGTTGGCGGCGCCAGCAGGTCGACGAGAAGCTGCGCGGCGAGATCACGCCGAAGAACATCCTGATGATCGGCCCTACCGGCGTCGGCAAGACGGAAATCGCCCGTCGCCTGGCCAAGCTGGCGGACGCGCCCTTCATCAAGGTCGAGGCGACCAAGTTCACCGAGGTCGGTTACGTCGGCAAGGACGTGGACGCCATCATCCGTGACCTGGTGGACGTGGCCGTCAAGCAGACGCGCGAGGCCGAGATGCGCAAGGTGCGCTCGCGCGCCGAGGACGCGGCCGAGGAGCGCGTGCTGGACGTGCTGGTGCCGCCGCCGCGCGGAGACTTCGGGCTCGCCCCGGCCGCCTCGCAGGACAATGCCGCGCGCCAGACCATGCGCAAGCGCCTGCGCGAGGGCCTGCTCGACGACAAGGAGATCGAGATCGAGGTCGCCGACGTGAAACCCTCGCTCGAGATCATGGGGCCCCCCGGCATGGAGGAGATGACCGAACAGTTGCGCAGCATGTTCGCCAACCTGGGCCCCGGCCGGCGCAAGACACGCAAGCTCAAGATCGCCGAGGCGCTGAAGCTGCTGGTCGACGAGGAGGCCGCGAAGCTGCTCAACGACGACGAGGTCAAGACCAAGGCGCTGGCCAACGCCGAGCAGAACGGCATCGTCTTCATCGACGAGATCGACAAGATCGCCTCGCGCTCGGAGGTGGGCGGCGCCGACGTCTCGCGCCAGGGCGTGCAGCGCGACCTGCTGCCGCTGGTGGAAGGCACGACCGTCAACACCAAGTACGGCATGGTCAAGACCGACCACATCCTCTTCATCGCCTCCGGCGCCTTCCACCTGTCCAAGCCGAGCGACCTGATCCCGGAGCTGCAAGGACGCTTCCCGATCCGCGTGGAACTGGGTTCCTTGTCCGTCGATGACTTCGAGGCGATCCTGACCCAGACCCATGCCAACCTGACCAAGCAGTACCAGGCGCTCCTGGCGACCGAAGGCGTGACACTGGACTTCACGCCGGACGGCATCCGGCGCCTTGCGCAAATCGCCTACGACGTCAACGAGCGTACCGAGAACATCGGCGCGCGGCGGTTGTCGACCGTGATGGAGCGGCTGCTGGACGAGGTGTCGTTCGAGGCCAGTAGGCTGTCGGGTCAGACCGTGACGATCGACGCGTCCTATGTGGACGGCAAGCTCGCAGACCTCTCGAAGAACGAGGACCTGTCCCGCTACATCCTGTGACTCACGCGCGCCCGCGCTCGGCCTCGCGGTGCGAGGCGATGCGCAGCAGGCCGTCGAAGATCAGCGACTCGACCAGTTGGAAGTCCAGCGTGAGATAGGGCGCCATCTTCCAGCCCGCCCCGCCGGTGAGGAAGCAGGCGGGCTCGATGCCGCAGCGGCGCAGGATGTTGCGATGCATGCGCTCGATCGCCCCGGCGATCGCATAGGTGCCACCGCTGGTGAGCGCGTCGCTGGTGTTGGTCGGAAAGTCGCGCACCTCGCCCGTGGGCACGCGCAGCCCGGCGGTGCCGCTTTCAAGGGCACGCAACATGATGCCGTGGCCGGGCAGGATGAGGCCGCCGAGGAACCGGCCCGACTCGTCCAGTGCGTCCACGGTCACCGCCGTACCCACCATCACCACGAGGATCGGCCGGGCCGGCCCCTTGGCCAGCAGGTGCATGCGCGCGCCGATCATCGCGACCCAGCGATCCACGCCGAGCCGCGCCGGATGGTCGTAGCCGTTGACGACGCCGCACTCGGAGGCCGAGGAGACCACCCAGCTGGGGTCGAGGTGATTCCACAGCTCGAGCTGCTCCTCCACGCGATGGCGGATCGGCTCCCCGGCCACGCAACATCCGAGCATCGACCTGGGCGCCGGCAGCGCCTTCCATTCGTGGTCGGCGAGCTGGTCGATGCGTTCCAGGAACACCGCGCCGTGGGCCAGCAGACGCGCCCCCGGCCGGGGGGCTTCGTACTGGGCCCACTTCAGCCGCGTGTTGCCGACGTCGATGGCCAGGAAGGTCATGGGACGGCCATTATCCCCAAAGCCTTGCCTGGGGGGCCGGCCCTTCTTTCCGGGGCTCGCTCGTCAGCCCTGCAGCCGGTCCACGGCGCCGCTCTCGCCGGCGCTGCGCGCGCAGTGGGCGCAGCAGTACATCGCCGCGTGCAATCCGGCGGGCGAGCGGGACTCGACGCCGTGCCCCACGATGCGCACGCCGCAATGCCCGCACACCGGGGCGAGTTTGTGGATGGCGCACTCGAAGGTGTCGAAGGTGTAGTGCTCGGTGCCGCGGACGACCACGAAGGAGTAGTCGTAGTCGTTGCCGCAGGTGTCGCAACGGGCCATGGCGGATCCTTTGTTCGAAATGTCAGTGGGCGGTCGCCCCGCGTCATGCTCCGGTTAGTGCCACAGCAGCCCTCGAACATGCGCGTGATGGGCAGCCACCGGACCGCGTGCCGGGCCGAGCTGGCGGGGAAGGCACTCCAGCCCGCGCCGCGCACAGCGGTGCGCCCGCCCGCGCCCCGCGACCGGATGCGGCCGGTCGGCCGGAGACGGCATGTCCAGGGGCTCCTCGGGCGCCGGAGGCTCGGCCGGGTCGGGCACCGGCGAGGGCGGGGGTTCGAAGGGCGGCTCGCGGTGGGCCGAGCGGGGAACGGGCGACAGGTTCTTCATGCGCGGCCTCGACACGTGGGCTCACCGGTGCTTGGCAGGCCGCGTGCCAGCCCGCGCCCCGGGTTTTCCGGCACCCGCAGCCTGCCCGGCTGTGGCATGATTTGACGTTGACGTAAACGTCAATTTCCGACGAATTCCGCTTCCTCGCGGCCGGGCCTGCGCGCCCGCCCGCGGGACGCCCCCGCTGCATCCGGAGACCCGCATGACCGATCTCTCCGCCGAATACAAGGCACTGGCCGAGTACCGCCCGACCCACAAGGTGCGCTTCGTCACCGCGGCCTCGCTCTTCGACGGCCACGACGCGGCGATCAACATCATGCGACGCATCCTGCAGGGCATGGGGGCGGAGGTGATCCACTTGGGCCACAACCGATCGGTCGATGAGGTGGTCACGGCCGCGCTGCAGGAGGATGCGCACGGCATCGCCATCAGTTCCTACCAGGGCGGGCACGTCGAGTACTTCAAGTACATGGTCGACCTGCTGCGCCAGCGCGGCGGCGAGCACATCCAGGTCTTCGGCGGCGGAGGCGGCGTGATCGTGCCGCCGGAGATCCGGGAACTGCACGACTATGGCGTCGCGCGCATCTACAGCCCCGAGGACGGGCAGCGCATGGGCCTGCAGGGCATGATCGGCGAGATGCTGATGCGCTGCGACCGCGACCTGTCGACGCTGGCGCCGCGGCGCCTCGAGGCGATCCAGGGTCACGGGGAACCCGCGTGGCGGGCGCTGGCCCAGCTCATCACGGCGCTCGAGGGCGGCAGCGCCGACGCGGGCCTGGTCGACGCCCTGCGCCTGCAGGCGAAATCCGCCCGCGTGCCGGTGCTCGGCATCACCGGTACCGGCGGCGCGGGCAAGTCCAGCCTCACCGACGAGCTCATCCGCCGTCTGCGGCTGGACCAGGACGACCGCCTGCGCATCGCGGTCATCAGCATCGACCCCTCGCGTCGCAAGAGCGGCGGGGCGCTCTTGGGCGACCGCATCCGCATGAACGCGATCGGCCCTTGGCGCCAAGGGCCGCGGGTCTACATGCGCAGCCTCGCCACGCGCGACTTCGGCAGCGAGATCAGCCAGGCCCTGCCCGACGTGATCGCCGCCTGCAAGGTCGCCGGGTTCGACCTCGTGATCGTGGAGACCTCCGGAATCGGCCAGGGGGACGCCGCGATCGTGCCGCACGTGGACGTGCCCATGTACGTGATGACGCCGGAGTTCGGCGCGGCCAGCCAGCTCGAGAAGATCGACATGCTGGACTTCGCGGAGTTCGTGGCGATCAACAAGTTCGACCGCAAGGGCGCGCTGGACGCGCTGCGTGACGTGGCCAAGCAGGTGCAGCGCAACAAGGAGGCCTTCGGCCAGCGGCCCGAGGAGATGCCGGTGTTCGGCACGATGGCCAGTCGCTTCAATGACGATGGCGTCACGGCCCTCTACCTGGCCCTCCTGCCGCGTCTGGCGGAACTCGGCCTGCCGGTGCGGGAGGGCCGTCTGCCTCGGGTCTCCACCCGCCACAGCACGCACCAGACGCCCATCGTGCCGCCGCAGCGGGCGCGGTATCTTGCCGAAATCGCCGACACCGTGCGCGGCTACAAGGCGCGGGTGCGGCGTCAGGCGCGGCTCGCGCGCGAGGTGCAGCAGTTGCGCGAATCGGCCCGGATGCTGCGCGAGCAGGACCCGGACGCGCCGGTGGAGCACCTGCTGCGCGCCGCCGACGAGCGCGAGGCGCGGCTCGAGGCGCAGGCCAGGAAGCTGCTGGCCCAGTGGCCCGACATGCAGAAGGCCTACGGCGGTGACGAGTACGTGGTGAGGATACGCGACAAGGAGGTCCGCACCCGGCTGACGCACACCACTCTGTCGGGCAACAAGATCCGCAAGGTCGCGCTGCCGCAGTACGAGGACCACGGCGAACTGCTCAAGTGGCTGATGCTGGAGAACGTGCCCGGCTCCTTCCCGTACACGGCGGGCGTCTTCGCGTTCAAGCGCGAGAACGAGGATCCGACGCGCATGTTCGCCGGCGAGGGCGACCCCTTCCGCACCAACCGGCGCTTCAAGCTGCTGTCCGACGGCATGCCCGCCAAGCGTTTGTCCACCGCGTTCGACTCGGTCACGCTCTACGGACACGATCCGGACCTGCGGCCGGACATCTACGGCAAGGTCGGCAACTCGGGCGTTTCCATCGCCACGCTCGACGACATGAAGGTGCTGTACTCGGGCTTCGACCTGTGCGATCCCTCCACCTCCGTGTCGATGACGATCAACGGCCCGGCGCCGACGATCCTCGCGATGTTCATGAACACCGCGATCGACCAGCAGATCGAGAAGTTCAAGGCCGACAACGGCCGCGAGCCGACCGACGACGAAGCGCAGAAGATCAAGGCCTGGGTGCTGCAGAACGTGCGCGGCACGGTGCAGGCGGACATCCTGAAGGAAGACCAGGGACAGAACACCTGCATCTTCTCGACCGAGTTCTCGCTGAAGGTGATGGGCGACATCCAGGAGTACTTCGTCCACCACAACGTGCGCAACTTCTACTCGGTCAGCATCTCGGGCTATCACATCGCCGAGGCGGGCGCCAACCCGATCTCGCAGCTCGCCTTCACCCTCGCCAACGGCTTCACGTTCGTCGAGGCGTACCTGGCGCGAGGGATGCACATCGACGACTTCGCGCCCAACCTGTCCTTCTTCTTCAGCAATGGCATGGATCCGGAGTACACCGTGCTCGGACGCGTGGCGCGACGCATCTGGGCGGTGGCGATGAAGGAGAAATACGGCGCCAACGAGCGCAGCCAGAAGCTCAAGTACCACATCCAGACCTCGGGCCGCTCGCTGCACGCCCAGGAAATCGCGTTCAACGACATCCGCACCACGCTGCAGGCGCTGATCGCGATCTACGACAACTGCAACTCGCTGCACACCAACGCCTACGACGAGGCGATCACCACCCCCACCGAGGAGAGCGTGCGGCGCGCGATGGCGATCCAGCTCATCATCAACCGCGAGTGGGGGCTGGCAAAGAACGAGAACCCGAACCAGGGGGCCTTCATCATCGACGAGCTGACCGAGCTGGTCGAGGAGGCGGTGCTGGCCGAGTTCGAGCGCATCGCCGAGCGCGGCGGAGTCCTGGGTGCGATGGAGACCGGCTACCAGCGCGGCAAGATCCAGGAGGAGAGCCTGCACTACGAGATGCTGAAGCACACCGGCGAGCTGCCCATCATCGGCGTCAACACATTCCGCAACCCGCACGGCGATCCTATCCCCGAGTCGCTCGAACTGGCCCGGTCCACCGAGGAGGAGAAGCAGTCCCAGTTGCAGCGCCTGCAGGAGTTCCATGCCCGCCACGCGCACGAGGCGCCGGCCATGCTGGAACGGCTCAAGCAGGCGGTGATCGACAACCGCAACGTGTTCGAGGTGCTGATGGACGCGGTGCGCGTGTGCTCGCTCGGCCAGATCACCTCGGCGCTGTTCGAGGTCGGCGGGCAGTACCGTCGCAACATGTGAGAGGTGGCGCGAAGCGGCACCTGCCGGCTAAAGACTTATTCATGCGGTCGCGCCACAATCGCGGCCCATGGATTCGCTGACCCAGATCGCGCTCGGCTCGGCCGTCTCCGTGGCCGTCATGGGGCGCCGCACCGCCGCCTGGAAGGCTGCCCTGTGGGGCGCCGTATGCGGGACGCTGCCAGACCTCGACGCCCTGATCGACCACGGCGACGCGGTGCGCAACATGACGCTGCACCGCGCCGAGAGCCACGCCCTCTTCTACCTGACGCTGATCTCGCCGGTGGTCGCCGCGCTGGCGGTCGCCGCCCATCGGGACAGGACCCAGTGGCGGCGGTGGTGGCTCGCGGTGTGGCTCGCGCTGGTCACGCCCACCGCCTTCAACACGGTGCTCTGGCGCATCGTCGCGGTCACGCCGCAAGGGTACGCCGAAGGCTTCCGCTCGCTGTTCGACCAGGGCCCGGACGTGCACTTCGACCTCTTTCCCCGCGGTGAAGGACTGCGCGCCCAACTGCGCGGCCACTGGCCAGTCGAACGCATGGACTGGTTCGCGCACGGCTTCATCAAGATGGAAGAACGCGACGGCCGCGTGCTGCTGAGCGACCTGCGCATGGGCCAGGAGCCCTACTACACCTTCACGTTCCCGGTCGCCGAGCGCCGCGGCAGCGGGCTCGCCCCCCTCGCGCGTCCCGGTCTCGCCGGCCAGCGACCCGACGTCGAGCGCGCCCTGCCGTGGCTGTGGCGGCGCCTGCAAGGCGAACCGCTACCGCCGCCGCGCTGAACTGGCGCGGGCGCAAGACGCGCGGCCGCGCCCGTTCAGGCGACTCGGTGGAACCAGAGCAGTGACAGGCCGGCTGCCAGCAACATCAGCAGCGCGCCGGCGCCGGCAAAGACGGCGCTCACCTCCGTCTCGCGCCGCTCGAGCGTCAGGCGCGAGCCCAGTTCCTGGTAGACCTTCTTCAACTCGCCGGCCGTTCCCGCGTAGTAGTACTCGCCGCCGGTGATCTTCGCGATGCTGCGCAGCGAGTCCTCGTCCAGCCGCACGCGCACCGACCAGCCTTCGCCGACCAGGATCTCGCCCTTGTCGGTCCCTACGCCCACCGTGAAGACCCGCACGCCGCGGTCGGCCGCGAGCTTGGCCGCGGCCAGCGGGTCCGGCCCCGTCGTCGTCTGACCGTCGGTCAACAAGATGATGGCTGCCGACTTGAACGACCCCGGCTCGCTCGGCGGGGGCGCCGGGCCACGCGCGTCGCGCCCGTTGCCGCCGTTGCCCGGGCCGCCCAGCGGCGTGCCCTGGCGCGAGTCGCGCATGCCGGACAAGGGGTCGGACATGCGCAGGTCGACGTCCAGGTCGGGGAAGATGGTCTGCAGCGAGACGAGGATTCCGCTGCCGACCGCGGTGCCACGTTGGAAAGTGAAGCGGTCGATCGCGGCCAGCAGATCGTCCTTGCTGAAGGTGGGGGGCTGCACGAGCGCCGCGGACCCCGCGAACGAGACCAGGCCGATGCGCGTGGAGGCCGGTTGCGCCTCGATGAACTCCCTCGCCGCGGCCTGCGCGGCGGCCATGCGGTTGGGTTCGACGTCGGTGGCCCGCATGCTGATGGACACATCCATCGCCAGCACGACCATGCGCTGCTGGGAGGGCAGCACCAGCCGCATCGTCGGGCGGGCGGTCGCCAGCAGCAGCGAGGCCAGCGCGAGCAGCATGAGCACTGGAGGCACGTGGCGCCGCCAGCCGGGGCCGCGGCCCATCGCCTCGCGCACCAGCCCCAGGCCCGAGTAGCGCACCGCCTGCTTCTTGCGGCGCCCGGTCAGCCAGAGATAGAGCAGGACGGCCGCGGGCACGAGCGCCAGCGTCCAGAGCAATTCAGGCCACAGGAACGACACGTCTGTCTCCTACTGCTGTGCGGGCACGGCCGCCTCCGACGCCCCTGCCGACACGCCGCTCAGGTGCACCGCCCCACCCCCGCTCGCCAGCCGCAGGCGGGTGCGGCGCAGCTCCACGAAACGCCGCACGGCGCGCAGCATGTCCTCGTCGGTGGACAGCTCCAGTGCATCCACCCCGGCGTCGCCGAACGCGATGCGCAGTTGCTCGTCGCGGGCCGCGGCGGCGGCCTCGAAGCGCCGCCGGAAACCGGCGGCGTGGGTGTCGACCAACAACTGCTCGCCCGTCTCCGCGTCCTGCATGACCATCAGGCCCACGTCGGGCAACTCCCGCTCCAGCGGGTCGAGCAGGCGGATCGCGAGCACGTCGTGCCGCTGCGCGAGCTGGCCCATGGCCTGCGTCCAATCGGTCGGACAGATGAAGTCCGAAATCACGAACACCATCGAGCGGCGGCGGATGACGGCGTCGGCGCGGCGCAACAGCGCCGCCAGGTCGGTGCCGCCGCCGCGCGTGTCGTCCGCCGGCGGGCGCGCGTGCAGGCGGTGCAGCAGTTGCAACAGATGCTGGCGCCCGGCGCGCGCCGGCAGGACGGCATCGACCTGCCGCCCGTAGAAGATCGCCCCTACGCGGTTGCCGTGGCTGCCGACCAACCGCCCGAACACCGCGACCGCGTCGATCAGGACGTCGCGCTTGCGGCGCTCACCCGAGCCGAAGTCCACCGAAGGGCTCAGATCGAGCAGGAACCAGGCCGTCGCCTCGCGGTCCTGGTGGAACTGGCGCACGTAGGGCTCGTCCATGCGGGCGGTGACGTTCCAGTCGATGTGGCGGACGTCGTCCTGGTACTGGTACTGCCGCAGGTCCGCCAGGTCCAGGCCCAGCCCGCGGAAGAGCGTGCGGTAGTCGCCCTCCAGCCAGCCGTCCAGGCGCCGCAGCACGGTCCACTCCAGTCCGCGCAGCAGCCGCTCGGCGCTCTGCGTGCGGCCGGCCAGCGCGACGGAAGCCGCGCGGTCCGGATCAACTGGCGGCTGTTTCCGTCGCCACATGGTTCTGCAGGGGCTTGGGTGGAGCGGGCAGCTTGTCCATCACCCGCCGGATGATGTGATCGGCCGTGAGCGACTCGGCCAGCGCCTCGTACGACAGCACCATGCGATGGCGCAGCACGTCGGGCACGAGGTCGACGATGTCCTCCGGCCACACGTAGGGGCGGCCGCGCAGCAAGGCAAGCGCGCGCGCGCCTTCGATCAGGTGGATGCTCGCGCGGGGACTGGCGCCGAAGGTCAGGTGTGCGGCGATCTCCTGCAGGCCATAGCGCTCTGGGAAACGGGTGGCCGCGACGAGCTTGACCGCGTACTGCATCAGGGAGGGGTCCACGTAGACCTTGCGGCACTCGCGCTGCAGTTCGAGCAGATCGTCCATCGCAAGGACCGGCTGCACGTCCACCACCGGCCCCGTGACCCGCTCGACGATGACGAACTCCTCTTCCTCGCTGGGATAGCCGACCAGCACCTTCATCATGAAGCGGTCGACCTGCGCCTCGGGCAGCGGGTAGGTCCCTTCGGTCTCGATGGGGTTCTGCGTGGCCATCACGAGGAAGGGCTGCGGCACGCGGTGCGTCTCCCCGGCGATCGTCACCTGGCGCTCCTGCATCACTTCCAGCAGGGCGCTCTGCACTTTGGCTGGCGCCCGGTTGATCTCGTCGGCCAGCAGCAGGTGCGCGAAGACCGGCCCCAGGGAGGTGGTGAACTCACCGGTCTTCTGGTTGTAGACCCGCGTGCCGACGAGGTCGGCCGGCACCAGATCCGGCGTGAACTGGATGCGCTTGAACTGCCCCTGCAGCGCCTGCGCCAGTGTCTTGACGGTGAGGGTTTTGGCCAGCCCCGGCACGCCTTCGACCAGCAAGTGCCCCTGCGCCAGCAGCGCCACCATCACGCGCTCCAGGAAATGGTCCTGCCCCACGACGATGCGCTTGACCTCGTAGAGCAGGCGCTGCATGCGCTCGGCGACCTCGGCATGACGGGTGGAAGAGGTGGTTTCCATCGAGACTCCTGCTAGAAGGGAGGCATGCCGGCCGCCGCCGCGGCGTTCTCGATCGGCACGGCAAATCCGATGCCGACGAACACGCGGTGCTCGGTCGGATTGAGGATGGCGGTCACGATCCCGACGACCTCGCCGTCCATCGTGACCAACGGCCCGCCCGAACTGCCCGGGTTGGCCGCCGCGTCGAACTGGATCAGGTTGGTGAGCAGCCGTTCGCCCTCGGGCGAACGGAACTCGCGCCGCAGGCCGGAGACGACACCCGCGCTGGCCGAGGGTCCTATGCCGAACGGGAATCCCACCGCCAGCACCTGCTCGCCCACGGCGAGGTCGGCGGTCGAGCGCAGGGTGGCGGGCTGCACGTCATCGGGCAGGCTGCGCGCCTTGATCACCGCCAGATCGTGTTCCGGCTGCGTCCCCACCACGTCGGCCGCGGAGGTGTGGCCGTCGTCGAAGACCACCTCCAGCCGAGGTGCGGCCAAGGCCACATGCAGGTTGGTGAGGATGAGGCCCTGGTCGACGACGATCACGCCCGACCCGACTCCCAATTGCTTCTGCTGTCCCTTCTCGTCCGGATCGGACAGTCCGCGCACCCGCACCACCGAGCGACGGATGGTCTCGTAGGCCCGCGCGGCCGGCGAAGGCAGGGTCTGCGTGCTGAGCGTATGCAGCACGGCCTGATCGATGTCCTTTTGGGTGATGGGCCGGCTCGGCTCGCGCCACTGCTGCAGCGCAAGCACCAGGGCCGCGCCGAGCAGCAGCATGGCCAGCGGGAGCGCGCCCGCGCGCATCCGCTCCCACCGGGACCGCCTGACCAGAGCCGCGGCGCCGCCGTCCGGCGTCGGCGCGGATGCCACACCCCCGGCTGGCGCAGCGCCTTCGGATGCCGCGGAAGCGGCGCCCTGCCGGTTGCCGGTTCCTGCCCGAGCGATCGGCTGCGCCTGCCCACCGGCACCATGGCCGGGGCGGGCACTGCTGTAGAGCGCCGTCTTCTTCATGCACGCACTCCCGCGTCAACACGAGCGGCCAGCCCGCGCTGGTCGCCAGGAGTCGCCGGCCAGGCTCGCCGACAGGCTCGCGTCCCTATCTTGCTCGCAGTCTTGCCACGGCGCCAGCCCCTTCGGTCGGGCGGGCCGGACGGTCAAGACCCGCCTCGCAAACCAACGCTAGCACGCGACAGGCCCGCCCGCAGCAACCGATCTGAAAAAACCTCTGCGGCATGAGGATCGAGATTCGCACGAACCGGCACGGGCACTGTCGGACGATTCCGACCCCCCGGGCGCCCCGCCCCCGACAGGCACAGGCCTGCGCCGGCGCCACCATGGGGTGGGTCGGGCCGCGGCCAGGTGCCGCCGGGCCCCGTGGCAGACCAGGAGGAGACCCCCATGCATGAGGACCCCGCCACCGTCGACTGGCTGCAGGCCGCCCGCCGCTGGTATGCCAACCGGCATGCGCCCGAACGCGGCGAGCCCGAATCTCTTGCCGTCGGTTACGAAGCCGCCGATCCTCGGATGCAGTTCACGCTGTGGCACGACGGATCCGCCGAGGACGCGCGCCAAGAAGGAATTACGCCATGAACGAGACACCACGCTGGGTGGAGTCCGCGGTCGAGCGCGGCTGGCTGCCCCGCTGGAACGAGCGCCGCTGGGCCACCGCCCTCGGCATCGCCGCCGCGCTCGTCTTCGTCGGTTACTGGCAGGTGCTGGACCATGCGGTGGAACGGGCGCAGCGCCTGCACCAGATGCAGGAAACGCGTGCCCACCTCTCGCAACGCTGCTTCGCTTTGACGGACCTCGCCGCCCGGCAGGCCTGCCGCGAACGGGCCGCCGCCGGCATCGTGCCGCCCGAGCCGCCGGTGGCGTTGGCCGATTCGCGCTCCTAGTTCGCGGGTCCCCTTCCCGTGCAGCGCGCTGCGCGGGCGGCAAGGCGCGTCTTGCCTCGCCACCTCGCGCCACGCAGGTACATGCACCGTCGGCAGGGGTGGCGACCGTGGCGCGACGGGACGCCTCGGTACCGGTATAAAGTGGGTCATGTCTGCACCGACCCTACCCGCCTTCGAGCCCATGCGCTTCACGGAGCCGGAAGCGGCCCTGCAGCGCGTCGTCGAGATCTACGAACACGGCATCGCCCGGCTGCGCGACGCATTGCGTCGCTTCGTGGCCGGCGAGCAGTTCCCTGGCCACGTGCGCTCGTGCTACCCGTATGTCCGGGTGCACACCGAGACCGTGGCGCGTGCCGACTCCCGCCTGGCCTACGGCTTCGTCGCCGGTCCCGGGACCTACGAGACCACGCTCACGCGCCCGGACCTCTTCCGCAACTACTACCTGGAGCAGTTCGGTCTGCTGATCAAGAACCACGGCGTGCCGATCGAAGTCGGCGTCAGCACCCAGCCGATCCCGCTGCACTTCAGCCTTGGCGAGGACGACCATCTCGAAGGCTCCCTGCCGCCCGAGCGGCGCCTGCTGATCCGCGACCTGTTCGACCTGCCGGACCTGGCCACGATGGACGACGGCATCGCCAACGGCACCTACGAGCCCTTGGCAGGCGACCCCCATCCGCTCTCGCTCTTCACCGCGCCCCGCGTGGACTACTCCCTGCACCGCCTGCGGCACTACACGGGCACCGCACCGGAGCACTTCCAGAACTTCGTCCTCTTCACCAACTACCAGTTCTACATCGACGAGTTCATCAAGCTCGGCCGTGAACTGATGGCGCGCGCCCCCGACCCCGACAACCGTGCCGACAGCGACGACTACGTGGCCTTCGTCGAGCCCGGCAATGTCGTCACCCGTCGTGCCCACCTGTTGCCGGACGAGGACGAGCTGTCCGGCGTACCGCCGGCCCGCCTGCCCCAGATGCCCGCCTACCACCTGGTGCGCCCGGACCACACCGGCATCACGATGGTCAACATCGGCGTCGGTCCGAGCAACGCCAAGACCATCACGGACCACATCGCCGTACTGCGGCCGCACGCGTGGATCATGCTGGGTCATTGCGCCGGCCTGCGCAACAGCCAGCAGCTGGGCGACTACGTGCTCGCCCACGGCTACGTGCGCGAGGACCACGTCCTGGACGAGGACCTGCCGCTGTGGGTGCCCATTCCGCCGCTGGCGGAGGTGCAGGTCGCACTCGAGCGGGCGGTCGCCGAGGTCACGCGCCTGGAAGGCTACGAGCTCAAGCGCATCATGCGCACAGGCACCGTCGCGAGCGTGGACAACCGCAACTGGGAGCTGCTGCCCCACCGCACTCCCGAGCGGCGCTTCAGCCAGAGCCGGGCGATCGCGCTGGACATGGAAAGCGCGACCATCGCCGCCAACGGCTTCCGCTTCCGCGTGCCGTACGGCACCTTGCTGTGCGTGTCGGACAAGCCTCTGCACGGCGAGATCAAGCTGCCCGGCATGGCCAACCATTTCTATCGCGAACGGGTGGACCAGCACCTGCGCATCGGCATCCGCGCGGTCGAGATCCTGCGCAAGCAGCGCATGGACCGGCTGCACAGCCGCAAGCTGCGCAGCTTCGCAGAGGTGGCGTTCCAGTGAGGCCGGGCGCCCGCGGCCCGAAGCCAAAGATGCAAGGCCGGCGAGCGGTCAGTCCGGCGTCACCTTGGCACGGCGGATCACCTCGCCCCACTTCTTCGTCTCGGCGGCGATGAACTCGTTGAACGCCTGGGGCGATGCGCCCACCGGCACCGTACCCATCGCTTCGAGCCGCTGACGCACCTCTTCGCTGCGCACGATGCGCCCGACCTCGTCGGCCAGCCGTTGCACGATGTCGGCCGGCGTGCCGGCCGGCGCGATCATGCCGGCCCAAGTGCTGCCGGTGAAGCCGGCGATCCCCTGCTCGATGAAGGTGGGCACCTCCGGCAACGCCGGCAGCCGCTTGTCGCTGGCGACCCCGATCAGGCGCACCTTGCCCTGCTTGCCGGGGCCGATCAGGCCCGACGCCGCATCGAGGAAGAGCTGGATCTGCCCGCCCATGAGGTCGGTCAGCGCCGCCGCCGCGCCACGGTAGGGGATGTGGACCATGTAGGTGCCGGTGACCGCCTTGAGCAGTTCGGTCGTCAGATGCGCCGCCGAACCGTTGCCCGACGAGCCGAAGCTGATCTTGCCGGGATGCGCCTTGGCATAGGCGATCAGCTCCTTCGCGGTCTTGAAAGGCGCATCGTTGTTGACGGCGGCGACCAACGGCGACACGCCGATCAGCGAGACACCGGTCAGGTCCTTCGCCGGGTCGTAGGGCAGCTTGGGGTAGAGCGTGGTGTTGGCCGCGTAGGCGGCGATCACCACCCCCAGCGTGTAGCCGTCGGCGGGTGCCTTGGCGACCGCGTCCACACCGATGATGCTGTTGGCGCCCGGCTTGTTGTCGACGTTGACCGGCTGGCCGAGCCGCTGCTGCAGGCCCTGGGCGACGAGACGGGCCGTGACGTCGGTGAAGCCGCCGGGCGGGTACGGCACCACGACCCGGATGGGCTTGCCCGGCCAGCTGCCCTGCGCATGCGCCGGCAGCGCCAGCGCCGCGGCGCTGCCGCCAGCCCAGCGCAGGAAGTCCCGCCTCGCGGGGCGGCGTGCATCTCGCGACATTCGTATCCTCGCTTTGGGTTCCGGACGGTCCAGTCTAGGAAGCGCCCCTCGCGCTGCCCATGCGAGCAAGTCCCCATGCCGCCCGTTCCGCATCGCGGGCCGCTTGCACGCACCGCGCGCGAAAGCGACACCGGCCGGGCCCGTTGCACCGCATACTGGGAGGTTTTCCTTCCGATGACCACGAGACGATGAAGCTGCTCACCGCCGACGACGCCGCGCGACTCATCCAACCGGGCTGGACGGTCGTCACCGCCGGCTTCGTGGGCGCGGGCCACGCGGAAGCGGTCACGGCGGCCATCGAGCGCCGGTTCCTGGCCGAAGGCCTGCCGCGCGACCTCACCCTCGTCTATGCGGCCGGCCAGGGCGACAGGGCCACCCGCGGCGTCAACCACTTCGGGCACGAGGGCCTGGTGCGGCGGGTGATCGGCGGCCATTGGATCTCGGCCCCCCGGCTCGGCGAACTGGTCGAGCGCGACGCGATCGAGGCCTACAACCTGCCGCAGGGGGTCATCGCCCACCTCTTCCGCGCGATCGCGGGGGGCAAGGCCGGCGTCGTCACCCGCATCGGCCTGCACACCTTCGTCGACCCCCGCCACGACGGCGGCCGGCTCACGCGCCGCAGCACCGAGCCGGTGGTCGAGCTGGTGCAACTGGCCGGCGAGGAGCAGCTCTTCTACCCGTCGTTCCCGGTGCACTGCGCGCTGATCCGCGCGACCACCGCCGACGAGCGAGGGAACCTGACGACCGAGCACGAGCCCTTCCATCAGGACCTGCTGGCCATCGCCCAGGCCGCGCGCAACAGTGGCGGCATCGTGATCGCCCAGGTCAAGCGGCTCACCCGGGCCGGCACGATGAACCCCAACCTCGTGCGCGTGCCCGGCATCCTGGTGGACCATGTCGTCATCTGCGAGAACCCGGACGACCACTGGATGACCTTCGGTGAGGCCTACAACCCGGCCTACACCGGCGAGGTGCGCGAGCCCGAGCACGCCTTCGTGGCGCCGCCGCTGGACGTGCGCAAGATCGTGCAGCGCAGGGCTTTCCTGGAACTGGCCCGTCTGCGCTCGCCGGTCGTCAACCTCGGCGTGGGCATGCCCGCGGGGCTGGGCGTGATCGCCCGCGAGGAGCGCCATGGCGACTTCACCCTCACCGTCGAAGCCGGCCCGATCGGTGGCACCCCGGCACAGCTGCTGAGCTTTGGGGCGAGCGCCAACCCCGAGGCCATCATCGACCATGCGGCGATGTTCGACTTCTATGATGGCGGCGGCATCGACATCGCCTTCCTCGGCATGGCCGAGCTCGATCCACACGGTAACGTCAACGTGAGCCGCTTCGGCAAGCGCGTCGCGGGGGTCGGCGGTTTCATCAACATCAGCCAATCGGCCAAGCGGGTGGTGCTGATGGGCACGCTGACCGCGGACGGCCTGGCGGTGAGCGCGGGTCGTGGCGACCTGCGCATCGTGCGCGAGGGCCGGGTGCCCAAGCTCGTGCCGCGGGTCGGGCACCTCAGCTTCAATGGCCGCTACGTGCGCAGCCTGGGCCGCCAGGTGCTGTACGTGACCGAGCGGGCGGTGTTCGAGCTGCGCGACGAGGGCCTGACCCTGATCGAGGTCGCGCCCGGGCTGGACGTGCAGCGCGACGTGCTGGACCGCTGCGCGGCGCCTGTGGCCGTGGCCCCGGACCTCGAGCTGATGGACCCGCGCATTTTCCTCGACCGGCCGATGCGCGACGCCTGAAGCACCGCACGCCTTCCTCGCGCCGCCCCCACCGCAGCCAGGGCACGCCCTTGTGCGGCCCTCGGCCATCGCTTAACCTAGCCCGGCCTGCTGCCCGTCCATCGGCCTTGCGCGGGCAAGGGAGCGTGCTATGGCGATCCTCACCTCCAACGGCTTCGAGCCGGCGGCCCTGCGCACCCTGGCGCTCGTCGGCGCGGCGAGCGCGGGCAAGACCAGCCTGGCCGAGGCGCTGCTCCACCGTGCGGGCATGATCGGCGCTCCGGGCAATCTCGAGCGGGGCACGACGGTCAGCGACTTCGACCCGCTGGAGCGCCGCATGCAGCATTCGCTCACGGCCTCGGTGATACATCTGGACCACCAAGGCACGCGCGTCCACCTGATCGACACGCCCGGCTCGCCGGACTTCCTCGGCCACTCGCTGCCGGCGCTCGAGGCGGTCGAGACGGCCGCCGTCGTCGTCAACGCGGCCACCGGGATCGAGGCGATGACCCGCCGCATGATGGACTGGGCCGGCTCGCGCGGTCTGGCGCGCATGATCGTCGTCAACCGCATCGACGCCGAACGCGTGGACCTGCCGGCCCTGCTGGACCAGATCCGCGCGACCTTCGGCACCGAATGCCTGCCGCTCAACCTGCCGGCCGAAGGCGGCACGCGGGTCGTGGACTGCTTCTTCAATCCCTCGGGCGCGGCCGACTTTTCCTCCGTGGAGTCGGCCCACCGGGCGCTGGTCGAGCAGGTCGTGGAGGTCGACGCGGCCTTCGTCGAGCGCTATCTCAACGACGGCGACGTGGACCCGCGCGAGCTGCATGCTCCGCTGGAGCAGGCGCTGCGCGAGGGGCATCTGATCCCTGTGTGTTTCACCTCCGCGCGGCACGGCGCCGGCATCGGCGAGTTGCTGGACGTGCTGGTGCAGCTCATGCCCAACCCCACCGAAGGCAACCCGCCGCAGTTCGTCGAACGCACGGGCGAGGCCGCGCGGCCGATCCAGGCGCGTGCCGACCCGGCCGCCCACGTGCTGGCTCACGTCTTCAAGGTCACGGTCGACCCCTACGTCGGCAAGATGGGCGTGTTCCGCATCCACCAGGGCACGGTCAGCCGCGACAGCCTGCTCTACGTGGGCGACGGTCGCAAACCCTTCAAGGTGGGGCACCTGTTCCTGTTGCAGGGCAAGGATCACGTCGAAATCCCCCGTGCCGGGCCGGGCGAGATCTGCGCGGTCGCCAAGGTCGACGAGATCCACTTCGACGCGGTGCTGCACGACGCGGCGGAGGATGCGCACATCCACCTCAAGCCGCTGGACTTCCCGGTGCCCGTGCATGGCATCGTGATCGAGCCGAAGCGCCGGGGCGACGAGCAGCGGCTGTGGGACCTGCTGCAAAAGCTCGTCGAGGAAGACCCGTGCCTGCGCCTCGAACAGGTGGCGGCCACGCACGAGACGGTCGTCTACGGCCTCGGCGAGCTGCACTTGCGTGTGCTGCTGGAACGCCTGACCGACATCCACAAATGCGAGGTGCAGACGCGGCCGCCACGCATCGCCTACCGGGAGACGCTAACGCGACCGGCCGAGGGCCACCACCGCCACAAGAAGCAGACCGGCGGCGCCGGCCAGTTCGGCGAGGTGTACCTGCGCGTCGAACCGCTGCCCCCGGGCGGCGGTTTTCAGTTCGTGGACGAGGTCAAGGGGGGCGTGATCCCCTCGCAGTTCATGCCGGCGGTCGAAAAAGGCGTGCGGCAGGCAATGGAGACGGGGGTGGTGTCGGGCCACCCGATGCAGGACGTGCGCGTGGTCGTCTACGACGGCAAGCACCACGCGGTGGACTCGAAGGAAGTGGCCTTCGTGACCGCCGCGCGCAAGGCCTTCGTCGACGCGGCCCTCAAGGCCGGGCCCCAGGTGCTGGAGCCCATCGTCGACATCGAGATCACCGCGCCGGAATCGTGCATCGGCGACATCACGGGCGACCTCTTGGCACGGCGGGGTATGGTGACGGGTCAGCGCCTGGACGGCGCCGGCCAGGCGGTGGTGCTGGGCCAGGCGCCTCTGGCCGAACTGAATGCCTACCAGTCGCGTCTGAACTCGCTGACCGGCGGGCAGGGCCGCTACGTGATCGCCTTCTCGCACCATGCGCCGGTGCCGCCAGGCGTGCAGCAGCAGCTCGCGGCGGCGTTCAAGGTGCCGGAGCCCGAGTAGCCCGGGCCCCGCGGGATCAGCCCAGCGCAGCGCGGCGCAGCGCTTCGGCCAGTTCCGGCCGGCTGGTCCGGTAGATCTCGGCTTGCAGCAGCAGTTCGCGACGGGCGCGCTGGCGGCCGATGGATTCCAGAGCCGCCCACAGCGCCCGGCCGAAACCGGCGCGGGCACCGGTCGGGGTGGCGGCAGCGGCGGTGTGGGGGAGAACGGTGGTGGTCATCGCAAGGTCCTTTCAGGGGAAGAAAATCCCGTACACCGAACTCTAGGGTAAACCCTAGTGCGACGCCACTTTATACCCGTGATCCCTGTTATTCACCTCAGAAATACCACTTCCGCTGCTGCCGAGCCTCTTCACTCCCCGGTCTGGCGGGCCTGTCGACGCCGCACCCACCAGCCGGTGCCGGCCAGGCCGGCCAGCAGCAGGGCATAGGTGGACGGCTCTGGGATCGGCGTCAGGACCTTGATCGACCCCTCGCCGTTGGGCCCGATCCCTTGCAGGTGGACCATCGCCATGCCGGTGAACGAGGCGGTGGTGATGCCGCTGCCCATGATCGACCAGCTGGCGGTGTCCCCGTCGAGGAAGCGATCCGAACCCGGCGCGTTCGACACCGGGAAGATGCCTTCCCAGGTGAAGGTGTACGAGCCGTCCACATGGGCGCCGTAAGTGGGGGGCATGTCGAAGACGTTGCCCGGGCCGACGGTCACCATGCCGTTGGGACCGTTGAAGTGGATGCGGCTCAGGAAGCTCATGTCGCCCCATTCGCCGAACTCGCCGGTCAGGGTGAAGTTCACGCCGCCCGCAATGTCCTGGATGGTCAGCGTCGCCACCGAATCGATCGTGCCGCCCCCGAGCAACTGGTCGAAGCTGTAGGTATAGGTGGCCGCAGCCGCCGGGCCGGCCGCGCACGCAGCCGCCAAGGCACAAGTGCCGATCAATCGTCGCATGGTTTCCTCCTGGTTGAATGGCCGTCCCGCGTGGGACGTCATCCCAGTATGGAAAGTCGGCCCACTTCCACCGTAACCTTCTGTGCCCAGACGTCAGCGCGTCGCGGGGCTGACGGCCCGTCCCACCAGCGCCTCCGGCGCCGGCAGCGGGTCGCCGGTCACCGCGAACTCGGCCCGCAGCCGTGGCAGATGCTGCGGATGGCGCCGGCGGACGTACTCGATCAGGCCCTCGCGCACCTTGCAGCGCAGATCCCACGCCTCCCCCGAGGAGCGCGCCGATACCAGCACACGCAACTGCATCGCGCGTTCGTTGCAGTCCGTCACCTGTACGTTGCACACCCGCCCATCCCACTCGGGCGCGGCCTCGCACAGTCGCCGGGCTTCTTCCCGCAGGGGGTCGACCGGTATCCCGTAGTCGACCCAGAGGAAGACCGTGCCGAGGATCTCGGAACCGGTGCGCGTCCAGTTCTCGAAGGGGTTCTCGATCAACCACTGCAAGGGGATGATCAAGCGCCGTTCGTCCCAGATGCGCAGCACCACGTAGGTGCCGGTGATCTCCTCGACCCGCCCCCACTCGCCGCGCACCACCAGCACGTCGTCGATGCGGATGGGCTGCGCCAGCGCGATCTGCAGCCCCGCGATGAGGTTGCTGAACACCGATTTGGCGGCGATGCCGGCGACCAGGCCGACGACCCCGGCCGAGGCCAGCAGGCTCGCCCCGACCTGGCGGGCGCCGGGAAAGGTCATCAACACCATGGACACACCGGCCATCAGCAGGATGAACTGCGCCGTGCGCGAAAGCACGCGGGCCTGGGTGTGGACACGCCGCGCCTGGAGGTTGTCGGCCACGTTGGCCGGGTGCAGGCGGATGACGCCATCGGCCACCCCTCGCGCCGCGCGCATCGCCAACCACGTCATTGCGATGATGAAGAGCACGCCGCTGAGGTGGCGCACCCCGTCCCACCCAGGCAGGTGGGTGGGCGAGGCCTGCCACACGAGCAGCACCGCCAGCAGCGGCAGCGCGATCTGGGCAGGCCGGTCGCACGCCTGTACCACCGCGGTCAGCACGGTGGAAAAACGCGTCAGTCGCAGCACGACGAAGCGCAGGACGCGATGGGCGATCAGCGCCGCCACCACCGCGAAGGTGGCGGCCAGCAGGCTGTTCAGCCAGGGTTCGATCAGGCTCCAGTCCATCGATGAGGCACCAAGGGGTGATGGGCGGCAGCGGGCCCGGCTACAGCGGCACGCGCGGGCTGGGCCGACCTCCCTCCGCCCGAAGACACGAACAAGGGACAGAGACCGCACGATACGACAGAGTTCGGGCCGGCCGGATACCGGATGCAGCCGCCCGCCCCTCCCCGACTCGGCCCTGGCAGGTCCGCACGGCGAGCGTCACCGGGCAACGACGCCTGGCGGCACGCGGGCACAGGCGAGGGTTTCCCCTGCTCCAGCGGGCAGCCACCGCGGCCGATATGCCGATCAGCGAAGGAATCCTTGCATGCTCACCCGCCCCCTGCCCGACCTCGCCGCCTGGACTACCTGGCTGCGGGAGCAGCCCATCCCGGTGCTGCCCTACACCGCCGATGCGATCGAGGCGCTGCGCCCCTGCGAGGACGAGTTGGACGCGCACACCCTGGCCGAGCACCTCAGCGGCGATCCGTTGATGACGCTGCAGTTGCTGGCCCACGCCGCCCGCATCAGGCCGCCGCACTACGAAGGGGCCGCGGAGACGGTGACGGCCGCCCTCGTCTTCCTCGGCATCGGTCCATTCTTCCGCCTGTTCCAGGGGCTCGTGACGACCGACGCGCTGCTGCAAGGCCGGGACGACGCCCGGTGCGGCCTGGAGGACGTGCTGCGCCGGGCCGCCCGCGCGGCCACCTTCTCGCTTGGCTTTGCGGTGCATCGGATGGACGCGGACGCGGCGGTGCTCCACGAGGCCGCGCTGCTGCACGGCTTCTCGGAGATGCTGCTGTGGTGCCACGCCCCGGATCTGGCCCTCGAGATCCGCGAGCGTCAGCGGCGCGACCCGGCTCTGCGATCCGCGGCGGTGCAACAGGAAGTGCTCCACACCACCCTGCCGGAGTTGGAGCAGGCGTTGATGCGCGCGTGGATGCTGCCCGAGACGCTGGTGCGGCTGACCGACGAGCGTCGCAGCTCGGAGCCGGCCGTGCGCAACGTGCTGCTCGCGATCCGCGTCGCCCGCCACACCCAGCACGGCTGGGACAACGCCGCGGTGCCGGACGACGTGCGCGACGTCGCCGAGTTGCTGAACCTGTCGGAGGAAGCGGCCCGTCACAAGCTGCAGGAACTCGACGCCTGACGGGCTTCCCGGCGCCTCCCGGCGTCGTTTCCGACGTCGCCAGCGCCCGCTACGATGGCGTGCATGACCGGCCCGACACTCGCTTTCTGGCAGGCCCGCTTCGAGCAAGGCCAGATCCCCTGGGACCGTGGCGGCCCCAGCCCTCAACTCGACGCCTGGTCGCGCGCCGGGCAACTGCCCCCGCCCGGAGCGCGCGTGGCGGTGCCCGGATGCGGCAGCGGCTGGGACGTGGCCGCCTGGGCCGAGCGCGGGTACCCGACGTGGGGCGTCGACTACGCCCCCGCCGCGGTCGAACGCACGCGCCAGCTCCTCGCGACGCGGGGTCTGGCCGCCCAGGTGATCGAGGCCGACGTGCTGGCCTGGTCACCCGATGCCCCGCTGGACGCGGTGTACGAGCAGACCTGTCTGTGCGCCCTGCATCCGGACCAGTGGACAGCCTATGCGCGCCGCCTGCACGGCTGGCTGCGGCCCGGAGGGCGCCTCTACGCGCTGTTCATGCAGGCGCGGCGCGCGGGCGCGGACGAGGGCCGCGTCGAGGGGCCTCCGTACCACTGCGACATCAACGCGATGCGCGCGCTCTTTCCCGAGCCCGCATGGGTCTGGCCCAAGCCGCCCTATCCGCGCGTGGCGCACCCGGCCGGCTGGTTCGAGCTGGCCGTGGTGCTGGAGCGTCGCTAAGGCCCGGCGCCCGGCCGTCCGAAGCCGGGCCGACACCCCCTCGGGGGGTGGGCGACAGCCCGGGGGCGAACATGCCAGGCCCGGCGCCCGGCCGTCCGAAGCCGGGCCGACACCCCCTCGGGGGGTGGGCAACAGCCCGGGGGCGAACATGCCAGGCCCGGCGCCCGGCCGTCCAAGCCGGGCCGACACCCCCTCGGGGGATGGGCGACAGCCCCGGGGGGTGCAGATATGACCGCCCTCAGCCGCCCGCCGGACACGCGGGCATCAGCGCGCGGGTGGCGATCGTCACCGGGTTGTCCTCGGGGGTCGTCGCCGCGTTCTGGGTGAACCGGCAACCGTACGCCGGGTCGGCCACCCTGGCCCGGTCCAGCACGTCGTCGCCTTGCGGCTTGACGCCGCGCTGCTCCCACTGCGCCATCGCCTCGAAGGCGGCGACCTGCTCGGCGATCGTGAAGTCGCAGTGGCTGGGAGCGCGGATGGCGCGCTGCACCAGCCAGCGGTCGCTGCCGTGACGCTCGGCGCGCTCGCGGTAGATCTGCTGCATGTGGAACGGCACGTACATGTCGCCGAGCGTGTGGATCGAGACGACCGGCACGCGGAAGAAGCCGTTCACCTTGGGGATCCACCGCAGGCCGTCCCAGCGCAGCCGGTTGGCCAACGGATCGGCCCGCACGCGCAGGATGGACGCGTTGAACGCCGCCTCCTCCGCCGACAATGCCGGATCCGCGTCGAACTGGTAGACGATGCCGCGCGTGTCGGTGACGTTGCGCGTCAGGATGCCATTGATAGTGCCATCACCACCGAAGGTGCCCCAGACCACGTTCTGCAGCGCGGTGTTGGCGAAGCCCTGGTCGAAGATCGGCCTGTCGCCGCCCGTCAGGTTCTCGACCACGGCCTTGAGCTTGAGGCCCTGCGCCGTCGGCACCGTGGCGAAGGTCGAGAAGAGCGCCGCCCGCACCTGCGGCGCCACGGTGGCCCAGCCGGTGTCCGGAAAGCTGGTCGCCGGGAACCCGGCCAGTTGCTGCGCGGCCAGCTGGTAGGCAACGAAGTAGTCGAAGAGCTCGGTGTCGCCCATCACGCCGCACATCGGCACCGCGCCGTCGTAGCGCACCTTGTGGCGCGCCGTGATCAGCGTCTCCAGTTCCACCGCCGCGCCGGCGATGTGCCCACCCATCGAATGGCCGATGATGTAGGTCTTGCGCGGCTTGGGCAGCGGCCGCCCGTTGGCCTTGGCGATGTCGCGGAAGGCGAGCGCCAGGGCGTTGGTGTCCTCGACCCCCGCGCGCACGTCGTAGTAGTTGGCGCTGTAGCTCGACGCCGCCCACGCGTAGCCCTGCTCGATCAGGTGTCGGCGGATCGAGGGGTTGCTCACGCCCAGCGTGGGGCCGGTGCCCGCGTAGCCGTGCGCGTACATGACCAGCATGCCGTTCCATTGCTTGGGCACTTCGACACGGTAGCCCGCCTTGCCCAGCACGCCCCACCAGCGGTCGGTCTCCACGGTCGCGCCGGGCAGCGCGTCGAAGGGCAGCGCCGCCTCGTTGACGGTGAAGACGCGCTCGTCGTGCGGACGCGCTTCCTCCGGGCAGCGCGTCCATGCGAGACCCGAGGCTTCGGCCCGGTCGTCGCGTGGGCCGACGTGCGGACAGGCGCGCTTCTCGGCCGACGCGATGTCCGCCCGCACCTGCTCGCTGTACGCCGCCTCGGCACTGGCTGCCGCTTCGGTCGGACCTCCCGACCCTCCGCCGCCGCACGCCGCCAGCCCGCACGCGGCGAGGACCGCCGCCCACCCGGTCCACAGGGACCTCACTTCCAGTCTCCTCATCTCCATCTCCTTCGCCAGGAACGACAGTTCCTGCGCCACACCCGGCGGGCGCAGCGCAGGCACGACTTCGACTGCACAGCAAGCCAGCGGCGCCGCCTCGTGGTCCTGAGGGGATGCGCTTGCGGCCGTGCAGACGCGACGCGGCGACGGGGCAGGCCGATTCCTCCAGGACGGGGGGGCGGCAGTTCGTGAACTATTTCACTGCCGAAGCCGGGCGGGAGGTTGTCGCATAGGCGACAGTTCCGGAGGGGGTTTACACCGGGATGGCGGCCGTGTTCTTGATGCGGTCGAGCACGAAACTGGTCTTGCAGTCCTCGACGCTGGGGTGCTTGAGCAGCGTATCCATGATGAAGCGCGAGTAGTGGCCCATGTCCTCCACCACCACACGCAGCAGGTAGTCCATCTCGCCGGTCAGCGCGACGCACTCGACCACCTCCGGCCAGGTCTGCACCGCGGCACGGAACAGGTCCATCGGGTTGCGCTTGTGCGTCTCGGTGTGCTTTTCCAGGCGCACGTTGATGTAGGCGGTCAGGCCCAGCCCCACCCGCTCCGGCGGCACGATGGCCATGTAGCCCGCGATGGCGCCGGTCTCCTCGAGGCGGCGCACCCGCCGCAGCGTGGCCGAGGGCGAGAGATTCACCTCGCCGGCCAGCTGGTCGTAGGTCATCCGCCCGTCCGCCTGGAGCGCGCGAAGTATGCGCCTGTCAATGGCGTCAAGCTGGACTTCTGTGGACATAGGCTTATTCTTGCATCTTTCTTGCCCACTCGGCCGCTGACCCGGCCAATTTGCAGGAAAACTGCGCGCCGCCTTGCCTACAGTGACGGGATACACAACCCCCGCGGGCGTGCGGCCCCAGGCTGCCGCGTCCAGTCGCGCTAGGCAAGGAGACCGAGATGAAATTCACCCCCTGGGACAACCCGATGGGCACCGACGGCTTCGAGTTCATCGAATATGCCGCGCCGGACCCCGTCGCCATGGGCCAGCTCTTCGAGCGCATGGGCTTCAAGGCCATCGCCAAGCACCGCCACAAGAACGTGACGCTCTACCGCCAGGGCGAGATCAACTTCATCATCAACGCCGAGCCTGACTCCTTCGCCCAGCGCTTCGCGCGCCTGCACGGGCCCAGCATCTGCGCGATCGCCTTCCGCGTGCAGGACGCCAAGGCCGCCTACGAACGCGCCGTCTCGCTCGGGGCCTGGGGTTACGCCGGCCAGGCAGGCCCGGGCGAACTGAACATCCCCGCGATCAAAGGCATCGGCGATTCCCTGATCTACCTGGTCGACAAGTGGCGCGGCAAGAACGGCGCGAAAGAAGGCGACATCGGCAACATCGGCTTCTACGATGTGGACTTCGAGCCGCTGCCCGGTGCCGAGCTCAATCCGGCCGGCATCGGCCTGACCTACATCGACCACCTGACGCACAACGTGCACCGCGGCCGCATGAAGGAATGGGCGGACTTCTATGCGCGCCTGTTCAACTTCCGCGAGATCCGCTACTTCGATATCGAGGGCCAGGCCACCGGCGTCAAGAGCAAGGCGATGACCAGCCCCTGCGGCAAGATCCGCATTCCCATCAACGAGGAAGGCAACGACCAGGCCGGCCAGATCCAGGAGTACCTCGACAAGTACCACGGCGAAGGCATCCAGCACATCGCGCTGGGCTCGACGAACCTCTATGACACCGTGGACGCGCTGCAGATGAACGGCGTCAAGCTGCTCACCACGAGCGCGACTTACTACGAACTGCTGCCCAAGCGCATTCCCAACCTCGACGAGGACATCGCGGCGCTGCAGCAGCGCAACATCCTCGTCGACGGCCAGCCGGGCGAGCTGCTGCTGCAGATCTTCAGCGAGAACCAGCTCGGCCCCATCTTCTTCGAGTTCATCCAGCGCAAGGGCAACGAAGGCTTCGGCGAAGGCAACTTCAAGGCGCTGTTCGAGACGATGGAACTCGACCAGATGCGCCGTGGCGTGCTGAAGGTCGAGGCCCAGCCCTCGGCCTGACGCGGAGGCGGCCATGCAAGCCCAGACCCTCGACCCCCACAGCGGCATCAACGTCGGCGTCGCCCCCGTCACCTACGGACAGGGCGACCGGCCCCCGCGCGGCGACTATTCCCGCGCACGCGCCGATTACACCTGCGACCAGGACTGGGAGGCCTACACCGCCGAGGAGCACGACCTCTACCGGCGCCTGTACGAGCGCCAGGCGGCGCAACTGCCAGGCCTTGCCTGCCGCGAGTTCATCGAGGCGGTGCAGCACCTGGGCCGCGCGGATCGCATTCCCCGCTTCGACGAGCTGAGCGAGCGCCTGTACCGGCTGACGCGCTGGCAGGTGGTCGCCGTGCCCGGCCTGATCCCCGAGGAGGCCTTCTTCAAGCTGCTGTCGGAGAGGCGCTTCCCCGTCACGAACTGGATCCGCAAGCCCGAGGAGTTCGACTACGTCGTCGAGCCGGACGTGTTCCACGACATGTTCGGCCACGTGCCGCTGCTGTTCAACCCGGTGTTCGCGGACTACATGCAGGCCTACGGCGCGGGTGGCCTGAAGGCCAGCCGCCTGGGCGCCTGCGAGCTGCTGGCGCGCCTGTACTGGTACACGGTGGAGTTCGGCCTCATCCGCAGCGACGACGGCGTGCGAGCCTACGGCGCGGGCATCCTCTCGTCGGCCGGCGAGCTGCGCTACAGCGTGCGTTCGCCCGAACCCAACCGCGTGCCCTTCGATCTGGAGCGCATCATGCGCACGCGCTACAAGATCGACACCTACCAGGCCACCTACTTCGTGATCGACTCGTTCGAGCAGCTGTTCGACGCCACCGCGCCGGACTTCGCACCGATCTACGAGCGCGTGCGCGCCCAGCCAGAGATCGCCGCCGGCGCCGTGCTGCCGGGCGAGCCGCTGTTGCCCCCGTCGGACTGATCCCCGGCGCCGTCCTGCCCGCGTCCTGGCCCCTCGTCCGGTCCCGCGACCGGCGGGGAGTGCAACCGCTTGCGCACCTCGTCCCACACCCCGGGGTGGAAGGCCATGGCCACGTGCGCGATGCCTGCCAAATGCACCGCATACGCACCCGGGAGCGCCGCGGTCGACGCGGGAAAGACGATGTTGTCACAGTGTCCGTAGAAGCACGTGAAGCGCCGGTAGCGCTCGCGCGGCTCGGCCGCGGCCAGGGCCTGCAGCCAGCGGCTGTCCCGGCGCATCTGCCGTCCATTGGGCGTGCGGGCATGGCGGGCCAGCAGCGTGCCCCCGTGCGGCGAACCTATCGTGACGACGTGGTGCACCCGGGCGTCGGCCTGGCGCGCCTGCAACCATGCGCGCGCAGCGAGCCCGCCCATGCTGTGCGCGACGACCACGGGCGCCAGGCCTGTGCCGGCCTCCAGACGCCGCACCGCGGCCTCGACGCTCTCGACATACTCGTCGATGCGACCGAACACCGGCTCCAGGCTCACGGCGACGAAGGGAATGCCCTCGGCCCGGCAGCGCTCCAGCCAGGGAGTCCAGAAGCCACGGTTGCAGAGGAAGCCGTGCACGAACACGATGCCGCGCCGGCCCGGGCCGTCGGGTGAATCGGGCACCGCGTCCCAGAAGAAGGGTTGGCGCCAGTTGAAGACGCGCGGCGCGGTGCGGGTCTCGCCCCACCAGGCGCGCACCCACTGGACCAGGCTCGCCTTCGGCGCCGGGTCGCTGCGGTTCGCGCGGGCGGCCATCACGCTTTCGGTCGCGAGCACGATCGCATAGCCGAAGAGGATCAGGCCGGCACCGACGACGGCCACCGCGAGGCGACCGGCCGACGTCCAGGCCACGACCCAGCCAAGGGCCGCCAGCACGAGCAAGAGGGTGAAGGCGCGTTGCAGGCGTGCGAGCATCAGGCGAGTATCACCTCTCGCCCGCTCAACCTTTTCGCCAGTTGTGCCGAGAGTTTGGCAACCAGCCCGTAGATCGACAACTGGGGATTGGCTCCCAGGCTGGTCGGGAAGAGCGAGCCGTCGTGCACGCTCAGGTTCTCGATCTGCCAGTGCCGGCCGTCGGGACGCACCACGCCCAGCTTCTCGCTGCCGGCCATGCCGCAGCCGCCCATCACGTGGGCGCTGACCACGCGCAGCGACAGCGGTTCCATCGGCAGGTCGGCGATGCCCCGCCGGGCCTCGGCCCAGCTGGACCACGGCTTTGCCCGCTCGTGGACCGGCAGCACCTGCTGCGCTCCAGCGGCGAACTGGATCTCGGCCATGCTCCACAGCGCCCGCCGCGCCCCGTCGAACAGGAACTCGTTGAGCGGATAGTCGAGCACCGGCGTCCCGTCGTCGCGCAGCGCCACCACGCCGCCCTGCGACTGCGGATGGAAGCCGTCTCGCATCAGCGCGATCAGCACCTGGGCGTGCGGGAAGCGTTGGATCATCTCCACCTGCTCGCGCCCGTAGCCCGCCATCGTGGTCGCGAAGATCACCGGGTGCAGTGGCGGCGCCTCCAGCTTGTAGCCCATCGGCCCGTCGATCGGCTGCGTCTCCAGGAAGTGATCGCTGTAGATCGACTGCGGCGCGCCCTGCCAGCCCTCGATGCGCTGCTCGAACATCGCGGCGGAGACGACCACCGGATGCAGGAAGGTGCGCCGTCCCAGCCGCTCGTGCGGATCGGGCGCCCGCGAGCGCAACAGGAGCGCCGGCGAGTTGATCGCGCCCCCCGCCACGACGTAGTGCGCCGCGACGATGCGCGTTTCGGGTCCGAGCGGGGTTCCGTCGGGTCGCACCGCCCGGCACAGGAGCGCCGTGGCCCGTCCTGCCGCCAACTCCAGCCGCTCGGCCCGGGTTTCGACCAGCAGGCTCGCACCGGAGTCCAGCGCGGCGGGCAGTGTCGTGACGAGCATCGACTGCTTGGCGTTGACCGGGCACCCCATGCCGCAGGAACCCAGGTTCCAGCACCCTTGCACGTTGCGCGGGATCACATGGGCCTCGAAGCCCAACCGCTGGGCCCCGCGCCTGAGCACCTCGTTGTTCTCGTTCGGCGCCACCGCCCAGGGCGCGATGTGCAGCCGCCGCTCGACCTGCTCGAACCACGGCCGCATCGCCTCGGGTGTCATCTCGTCCAGTCCGTAGTGGCGCCGCCAGTGCTCGAGCGTGGCTTCCGGCGTGCGGAACGAACTGGTCCAGTTGACCGTGGTCGAACCGCCCACGCACCGCCCCTGCAGGATCGTGATCCCCTTGTCGGCCGTCTTGCGCGCGGCCTGCTCCTGGTACAGCGCCGGGTAGGCCTCCTCCTCCCGCTGGCGGAAGTCGCTGCTGCTCTGGAGCGGGCCCTCCTCCACCAGCACCACCTGCAGGCCGGCGCGGCTGAGCACCTCCGCGGTGATCCCGGCCCCCGCGCCGCTGCCCACGATGGCAACGTCGCAGGTGATGCGCGCCGGCAGCGGCCCGTGGGGACCGCCCGCGACCTTCCAGCCGCGCGAGAGTCCCTGCTTGATGGGGTCGGGTAGTCGGCTCATCGGGCAGGCCTCAAAGGTCCGTCGGGCCGGGGTAGCCCATCAGCTCCCAGGCCACCGGCTGGGAGTAGTAGCCGGCGATCGCCAGGTCCCTCAGTGCCTGGTACGCCTGCCGCCTCAGCAGGAGCCGCGACTGCCGCATCGATTCCAGCGCGGCCTGCACCTCAGTCTCGCTGGCCCGGGCCCAGTCGCGGTCCAGCCCCGCGAACGTCACCCGGCCCGCCGGCGACGCGAGGATGCCGAGCAGTTGTGAGAGCTCGGCTCGCACGGCCGGCGGCAGTCCGGCGACGTAGCGCTCCAGCCGCTCGAGCTGGGCGTGCAGTTCGGCCTCCCGCGTCTGCGCATCCACGGGCAGCGCCCCGTCCAGCACGCCGCGCGAGATCGCCTTGAGGACGTCGCGGCCGCCGTCGCTCAAACCGCCGGCCGCGGTCAGGCCGGGCCCCATCGTCGACATCAGCCCGCCGGCCAGCGCGAACGCAATCGCGGACCCCAGCCCCAGCTTCAACCATGTGCGTCGTTGCATGCCTCCAGTGTGGACGCCTGCGCCGCGGGGCGCCAGGGGCGGTCTCCCCAAATCGGGGCAGACGGCGGCAAATCGGTCATTCATCCCTGCCCGCAGGGGGGTGGAGTCACCTAGGTGACGATGGCTCAGGGAAACTGCCGTAGGCGCTCCAGCCGCCCCCCTCAACAATGCTCGCCATGAAAATCGCCGATGGAGTCCCTGTGTCCGCCCTGAAGCCGTGGCTGAAGAGCTACCCTCCTCACGTCCCGGCCGAAGTCGACACCACCCAATACGCCAGCCTCGTCCAACTGCTGGAGGAGTGCTTCCACAAGTACGCGACCCGCACCGCGGCGGTCTGCATGGAGCGCGAGGTCACGTTCCGCGACGTGGACGAGATGTCCGTGGCGCTCGGCGCCTGGCTGCAGAACAAGGGCCTGGCCCGCGGCGCGAGGGTCGCGATCATGATGCCCAACGTGTTGCAGTACACGATCGCGATCCCGGCGATCCTGCGTGCCGGCTACACGGTGGTCAACGTCAATCCGCTGTACACGCCGCGCGAGCTGGAGCACCAGCTGAAGGACTCCGGCGCCGAGGCGATCATCCTGCTCGAGAATTTCGCCAAGACGCTGCAGGAGGTCATCGACGCCACTCCCATCCAGCACGTTGTGCTGGCCTCGCTCGGCGACCTGCTGGGGCCGGTCAAGGGCCGCCTCATCAGCTTCGCGGTCCGTCACGTGCGCAAGATGGTGCCTGAGTTCAAGCTCCCGCTGGATCGCGGCCGCACCGTCACCCGTTTCAACGATGCCTTGTCCGAGGGCGCACGCCTACCGCTGCACCGCCATCCGGTGGGGCCGGACGACGTCGCCTTCCTCCAGTACACAGGCGGCACCACCGGCGTGTCCAAGGGCGCCACGCTGCTGCATCGCAACGTCGTCGCCAACATCCTGCAGACCGAGGCCTGGTTCCGCCCGATGCTGGAGAAGCTCGGCGACAAACCGCTCACCGCGGTCTGCGCGCTGCCGCTGTATCACATCTTTGCGCTGACCGTGTGCTACATGATGGGCGCCCGCCTGGGGATGAAGAATCTCCTCATCCCCAACCCGCGCGACATCCCCGGTCTCGTGAAGACGCTGCGCAACCACAAGGTGAACATGTTCCCCGCGGTGAACACCTTGTTCAATGCGCTCGCCAACGATCCCGAGTTCGCCCGGCTCGACTTCTCCGAGCTCGTCGTCAGCAACGGTGGCGGCATGGCGGTGCAGGCCGCCACCGCGGAGAAATGGCTCAAGATCACCGGCTGTCCGGTGGTCGAAGGCTACGGCCTGTCGGAGACCTCCCCGGTCGCCACCAGCAACCGCCTGGACCTGATGGAGTTCACCGGCACGATCGGCCTGCCGATTCCTTCGACCGAAATCTCCATCCGTGACGACGCCGGCAACGAAGTGCCCTTCGGCGAGCCGGGCGAGATCTGCATCCGCGGCCCCCAGGTGATGGCGGGCTACTGGAACCGCCCGGACGAGACCGCCAAGGTCATGACGCCCGACGGCTTCTTCAAGTCGGGCGACGTCGGCGTGATGGACGAGCGCGGCTACATCAAGATCGTCGATCGCAAGAAGGACATGATCCTCGTCTCGGGTTTCAACGTGTACCCGAACGAGATCGAGCAGGTCGTCAACATGCACCCCGGCGTGCTGGAGTGCGCGGCGGTCGGTGTACCGGACGCCAAGTCCGGCGAGGCGGTCAAGCTCTTCGTCGTCAAGAAGGATCCCGCCCTCGCGGAAGAGGACCTGATGGAATATTGTCGCGAGAACTTCACCGGCTACAAGCGGCCGAAGTACATCGAGTTCCGCGATGACCTGCCCAAGACCAACGTCGGCAAGATCCTGCGCCGGGAGCTGCGTGGCGCAAGCTGAAGGGACGGAGGGGCCGGGGGGCGCATGACGACCGCCCGCCTCCCCGCCGGCATCCGCGTCCTCGAGCGCGGCTGGCTCTCCGCGAACAACATCCTGCTCATCGACGAGGAATACGGCACGCCCGCAGTCCTCGTGGACACGGGCTACGTGAGCCATGCCGAGCAAACCGTCTCCCTGGTCGCTCACGCCCTAGGAGGGCGGCCCCTCGGGCGCATCGTCAACACCCACCTCCACTCGGACCATTGCGGGGGCAACGCCGCACTGCAAGCGGCCCATCGCTGCCTTATCGCCATCCCGCCCGGAGAGGCCGAGGCCGTCCGCGCCTGGGACGCCGCACGCCTGAGTTACGAAGCCACGGGACAGCGCTGCGCGAGATTCGACTACGACGAACTCCTGCAACCGGGAAGCACGCACCGGTGGGCCGGTCGCAGTTGGCAGGTCCACGCCGCTCCAGGCCACGACCCTCACGCGGTCATGCTCCTGGAGCCCGAAAGCGGCACCCTGGTCTCCGGGGACGCGCTGTGGGAGAACGGCTTCGGCGTCGTCTTTCCGGAAATCGAAGGCGAGGCGGCGCTGGACGACGTGGAGGCCAGCCTCGATGTCATCGAACGCCTCCGGCCCCGGCTGATCATCCCCGGCCACGGCAGCGCCTTCACTGACATAACCGGTGCCCTGACCCGTGCGCGCCGTCGACTGGCGCAGTTCCGGCACGATCCCCTGGCTCACGGGTGGTACGCATCCAAGGTGCTGGTCAAGTTCCACCTGCTCGAGGTACGCCGGGAGGGACTGGGCGACCTGTGTGCCTGGATGGACCAGACGCCCTACCTTCACCTCATCCACCAGCGCTACTTTCCCCGCCACGCCTGGGCACGTTGGCAAGAGGAACTGTTGGAAGCGCTCTTTCGCGCGGGCGCGCTGCTGCGCGACGGGCAGGACGTGCTGGACGCGGGATAGACGGCGGGATGCAAGGCGCCAAGGGGTGCGCAGACGGTGCGCAGACGATGGGCAAGACGTCGCGTAGAAGCTGAGGGCTACAAAAGCAAAACCCCCGACCAGCGTGGCTGATCGGGGGCATGCGGATTAATAGCCTGACGATG
>DATMBN010000044.1:0-42116 GCA_035559275.1 Burkholderiaceae bacterium | reverse complement strand
CGTGCTGCCGCAGGGCGACGAGTTGCAGATCCTGACGGTGCAGTTCGGCAGCCAGGCGGCCCGGCTGGGTATCGAGCAGGGCTGGCGCATCACGCACATCGAGATGCCCGTGCAGCGGCCCGCCAAGGAGTGGGTCTACGTTCCTGCCTTGGCCCTGCTCGCGGCGGTGATCGTCCTGCAGCGTCGCCGCATGGTCACCGCCGCGGCCGTCTCGCCGGGCGCGGCGACGGCGCCTCCGCCGGCTGAGGGAGGCGTGCCGGCGCACCAAGGCGTGGGCCCGGCCTCTCGAAGCCGGCTGCACCACGCGCCTGCGGCGGCGGGCAGCAGCAAAGAACCGGTCCAGGCCCACTGCGGTCGCGGTGCGCCGAGCGCGGCGAGGGCGCCGATCCGCAGGGCTTGGAGACCTCACATGCGCCAGATGCGCGGCGCCACGGCAGGGAGGTGCCACACCGTCTCGCGCCATGACGCCCAGACCGTCTGCAACACCGCGAACGCCGGCTCGGTGCGTTCGGCCAGCAGGCGCAGGACCACCACTCGCCCGTCCGGAGACGTCGCCCCGGCGCGCGTGACCAGCGGCGAGGCTGCAAGGGCCCCGCGCGCGCCCTCCAGCAGGATCTGCCGGGCCGCAGCCTCCAGGGGCGCGGCGCTGGCGAACCACATCGTCGCCAGCACCGCGCGCCCGTCCCAGCCGAGCGGGCTGGCCAGGCGACGGTGGGTGAGGGGATCCTCGACATCGAGCAGGCTGCGCTCGACCCACAGATCCGGCAGCTCGATCTGTTGCTCGTAGCGGCCCTGCCGAAACGGCTGACCGGATGCAGGCAGCCCGAGGGCGAGCACGTCCCAGCCGATCATCTGCGCTCCGGGCGCGAGCTCGAAACGCAGGTCGTTGCGAGCACGGGCCGCGTCGTAGACCAGGGTCTCGAGCGGCAGCCACTCGAGCCGCGCTTGCGGCGCCAGCCTGGCGACCACGCGTTGCGTGGCCACGGGGCCGGCGCTGCGGTAAAAGCGCGTCGCGCCCGGAGTGGTCACGAGCGCGTGGGCGCCCTCGGCCAGGTCGAGGCACACGTCCAGCTCGTCGCCGCCGACGATCCCGCCGGGCGGATGCACGAGCACGTGATGCGCCACCTTGTCCCCTTCGGGGTACAGCGTCTGCAACACGCGCAAGGGGCCTTCGTGGCGGTCATGCGCGACGGTGCGCCCGGCCTCGTGCCGGTAGCGCAGATCCAGGCGGCCGCGCCAGCTCATCGCCGGCACCCCGGGCCGCGGCTGGCGGCGGGCCCGAGCCGTGGCGCGTGGACGCGGCTTGGTGTCATGCCGCCTGCCCCAGCACTGGGAAGAGCTTGACCAGCCCGTCCGCCATGATCTCGACCGCGAGCGCCGCGAGGATCAGGCCCATCAGCCGGGTCATGATGTTGATGCCGGTCTGGCCCAGCAGACGGGCGATGCGACCGGCCGCCGACAACGCGAGGAACGCCGCCAGACCGATCACGACGCCATAGCCGACCAGCACGGCGATCTCCCACCACCGGCGCGTCTGTTGCGCGTAGATCACCATCGTCGAGATGGTGGCCGGGCCGGTGAGCAGCGGGATGGTCAGCGGCACCACCGCGATGCTCGCGCCCGCATCGGCCTTGGAGGCGCCTTCGGCGACGTCCTCCTGGCGTGTCTCGGCCGGCTGGGCCTGGAGCATCTGCAGCGCGCTGATGAGCAGCAGCATGCCGCCGCCGACCTGGAACGACGCGATCGAGATGCCGAAGAACTCGATGATGCGCAGACCCGCCACGGCGCTGATCGCGACCACGAGGAAGGCGGTGAAGGCCGAGACGCGAATCGTGCGCTGCCGTTGCTGCCGCGTGAAGCCCTGGGTGAAGTGGATGAAGAAGGGCACCACCCCGATCGGGTTGACGATCGCCAGCAGCGCGATCAGGGGCTTGATCAGGTCCATGCGGGCATTGTCGCCTGCCGGCGCAGCGAGGCGGACAGGCAGGCTGGTGGGGCGGAGTGCTCGCGCAAGAGGAGGGGGGGTTCAACGCCCGCCGCTCACGTCGAGCAGCGCCGCGGTCGTGTAGCTGGACGCGGGCATCAGGAACCACACGATGGCCTCGGCGATCTCCTCGGCCCGGCCGGGACGTTGCATCGGGATCTGCGGCGCGACCTGCCAGGCGCGGTCCGGTTGACCGCCCGAGGCATGGATCTCGGTCTCGGTGGTGCCGGGTCGCACGGCGTTGACGCGTATGCCCTCGGCGGCCACCTCCTTCGCCAGGCCCACGGTGAACGTGTCGATCGCACCCTTGCTGGCGGCGTAGTCCACGTACTGCCCGCTGCCGCCCAGCCGCGCGGCGGACGACGAGACGTTCACGATCGAGCCGCCCTCGCCGCCGTGGCGGGTGCTCATGCGCTTGACCGCCTCGCGCGCGCAGTAGAAGCTGCCGAAGACGTTGATCTCGAACATGCGCTGCAGGCGCGCGCCGTCCATGGCGTCCACGCGCGCCGCCACGTCGACGACGCCGGCATTGTTGACCAGGCCGGTCACGCGGCCCCAGTGCCGATCGACCGTCTCGAACATGCGCACGACCGCTGCCTCATCGGCCACGTCGGCCTGCACGACCAGCGCCTGCCCCCCGGCGGCGCGTACCTCCGCGGCCACGCTTTCGGCCGCGGCCGCGTCGCGCGTGTAGTTGACCACGACCCGGTGACCGAGCCGTCCGCAGAGGCGGGCCGTGGCCGCGCCGATGCCCCGGCTCGCGCCGGTGATGAGCGTGATGGGCGTGATGGGCGTCGTCATGCCACCATTGTGCGCGAGTTGCGCGAGACTCGCACTCGATCGGCACCGGTCAGGGCAAGTCCCGAAAGCGCCGCGTCAGCCCGCTGGCTAGAGTGAGGCGTTTCGCCGTCCGCGTGGCGCAAGGCATGGGAACCGCCCGCGCCTTGCTCCTCGCCAAGCGGCGCCACTGAAGAAGGAGACGCGAGATGAAACGACGCACGCTGATCGCCGCCGGCCTGGCAGGCGGGGCGACGCTCGGCTTGCCGGCGCTCGTGCGCGCGCAGGCCCTCGAGAAGCCCAAGGTCTCGATCGCCGTCGGCGGCAAGAACCTGCTGTACTACCTGCCCCTGACCGTCGCGGAGACGCTCGGCTACTTCAAGGACGAGGGGCTGGATGCGCAGATCATCGACTTCGCGGGCGGGTCGCAGGCGCTGCGCGCCGTCGTCGGCGGCAGTGCGGACGTGGTCTCCGGCGCCTTCGAACACACGGTCAACATGCAGAGCAAGGGCCAGCGCATGCGCGCCTTCGTGCTGCAGGGCCGCGCGCCGCAGATCGTGCTGGCGGTCAACAAGCGGACGATGCCCAACTTCAAGTCGGTGGCCGACCTCAAGGGCAAGAAGATCGGCGTGACCGCGCCGGGCTCGTCGACCAACATCATGGCCAACTTCGTGCTGGCGAAGGCGGGTCTCAAGCCCAGCGACGTGAGCTTCATCGGCGTGGGCGCGACCAACGCGGCCATCGCCGCGATCCGCCAGGGCCAGATCGACGCGCTCTCGCACCTCGACCCGGTCATCACCATCCTCGAGCGCGCCGGCGACATCCAGGTCGTCACCGATACGCGCATCGTGGCCGAGGCCGACCGCGTCTTCGGGGGGCCGATGCCCGCGGCGTGCCTCTATGCGCCGCAACCCTTCATCGACAAGCACCCGAACACGGTGCAGGCGCTGGCCAACGCCATCGTGCGCGCGGACAAGTGGATCCAGCGCGCCGGGCCGGGCGAGATCATCAAGGTCGTGCCGGAAGGCTTCCTGCTCGGCGACCGCGCCGTCTACATCGATGCCTTCCTCAAGAGCCGCGGCGCGCTGTCGCCGGACGGGATGATCCCGGAGCAGGGGCCCGCCACCGCGCTGCGCGCGCTGGCGAGCGTGGACGACTCGCTCAAGAACGCCAAGCTCGATCTTGCCGCCGTCTACACCAACGAGTTCGTCAAGAAGGCAAACGCGAAGTACCCCAAAGGATGAATGCTGCAACCTCGCCGCCCGCTGGCGGCGCTATCCCCCTCGGGGAGGTCGTCGCGCAGGGACCGGACGATCGTGGGGTGCCGGCCCCTGCCTTGTCCTTGCGGGACGTCACCTGCACCTTCATCGACCGCGACGACAAGAGCAAGCGCTATACCGCGGTGCAGCACGTCACGCTCGACGTCGCCCCGGGCGAGTTCGTCTCGGTCGTCGGCCCCACCGGGTGCGGCAAGAGCACGCTGCTCAATGTCGCCGCGGGCCTTCTGGCGCCCAGCGCCGGTACCGTCTCGGTGTTCGGCGAGCCGCTGCAGGGGCTGAACCGGCGTGCCGGCTACATGTTCCAGACCGAGTCGCTGATGCCGTGGCGGACCGCCGCGGAGAACGTCGCGGCGGGGCTCGAGTTCCGCGGCGTGCCCAGGGCCCAGGCGCGCGCGCGGGCGCAGGAATGGCTCAAGCGCGTGGGACTGGGCGGCTTCGCCGACCGCTACCCGCACCAGCTCTCCGGCGGCATGCGCAAGCGCACGAGCCTGGCGCAGACCCTGGTGCTCGACCCGGACATCATCCTGATGGACGAGCCCTTCTCGGCGCTGGACGTGCAGACGCGCCAGCTGATGGAAAACGAGGTGCTGGCGTTGTGGGCCCCCTCGGGGGGCGGGCGCGTAGCGACCGGCGGTGGCCAGGCCCGCAAAGCGGTGCTCTTCATCACGCACGACCTGGACGAGGCCATCGCGATGAGCGACCGGGTCGTCGTGATGAGCGCGGGGCCCGGTTCTCGCCCGATCGGCGAGTTCCACATCGACCTGGAGCGCCCTCGCGACGTGGCCGAGGTGCGCGTGACACCGCGTTTCGTGGAGCTGCACGCGGCGATCTGGGACGTGCTGCGCGAGGAGGTGCTCAAGGGCTACAAGCAGCAGCTGGCGGCTGCCTGAGACAGAAAGTATGTGGTCAGCGATCAAACCCAATACCCGCAACCTGCGCATCTGGCAAACCGGGCTGCTCCTGGGTGTCTTCGCGTTCTGGCACGTGATGACCAAGCCCGGGTTGATCCCGCCCTTCCTGTTCGACAACGACCAGCAGGCGGCGTTCTTCTTCGGCGAGCCGCTCAAGATCTTCTCCCGCATCTGGGACTGGTTCTTTGGCGCGGCCGACATCTACATCCACCTGTGGATCACGCTGCTCGAGACGCTCCTTGCCTTCGGCATCGGCACGGTCTTCGGTCTGGTGATGGGACTGTGGCTGGCGCTCAGCCCGATGGCGGCTGCGATCCTGGATCCCTACATCAAGGCGTTGAACTCGATGCCGCGCGTGATCCTGGCGCCGATCTTCGCCGTCTGGTTCGGGCTCGGCATCGCGAGCAAGGTCGCGCTCGGGGTCACGCTCACCTTCTTCATCGTGTTCTTCAACGTCTACCAGGGCGTCAAGGAGGTGAGCCCGGTCGTGCTGGCGAATGCGCGCATGCTGGGGGCCAGCCAGAAGCAGCTGCTGCGCCATGTGTACCTGCCCAGCGCGACGAGCTGGGTGTTCAGCTCGCTGCACACCTCGGTGGGGCTGGCCTTCGTCGGGGCGGTGGTGGGCGAGTACCTCGGTTCGTCGCAGGGCGTGGGCTACCTGATCCTGCAGGCCGAGGGCAGTTTCGACATCAACACCGTGATGGCGGGCATCCTGGTGCTGACGGCCTTTGCCCTCGTGCTCGACGGCGCCGTCGGCTGGGTCGAGCGCCGGCTCATGAAGTGGCAGCCCAGGAGCGGCGAGACCGAAAAGATCTGACGCTCCCGCACCCGCGGCCCGGTCCTCGAGGGGCCGGGGGCGTCGCGCCGGGAACAGGGGTTGCTGCGTCGAGGGGGTCACCGCCCGCATGGAGGCTTCATGGACGACACCCTGCCCACGCCCACCGCCCGGCGCGTCACCGAGGCGAGCAAGGATGACAGCACCGAACGCATCCGCCGCCTGACCGACGCGCGCATCGCCTACGCCGCCCAGCAGGGCCCGCAGTACATCCAGCAACGCCTCGACGAGCTCGACCGTGAGTGGGACATCGAGCGGTGCCTGGAGACCGGCGCGGCCTCGCTGAGCCTGCTCGGCGCGGCGCTGGGCGCGACGGTAAACCGCAAGTGGTTCCTGTTGCCCGCCACCGTGGCCGGCTTTCTGCTGCAGCATGCGATCCAGGGCTGGTGCCCGCCGCTGCCCCTCTTGCGACGCATCGGCGTGCGCACGGCCGACGAGATCAACCGCGAGCGCTACGCGCTCAAGGTGCTGCGGGGCGACTTCGCCGAGGTGCCCTCCACCGACGTATCGCACAGCGTGGACGAGGTCATCAGCGCGACACGCCACTGACGCGCATCGCCTCCACAATCCATGGCATGCACACGCAGAGGCGAGCATGCCCAAGGATCACGCCCTGATGGAGGACTCCAACCGGTCCTCCAACCCCGACATCCACTCCCTCAGCGATCCGGCGCGGCGCATCTGGATCCGCGGCGGCCTGTCCGCGCTGGCCACTGGCCTGCTCGGACACACGCTCGCCGGCTGCGCCACCACCAGCGGCGCCGCGTCAGCCGGCCGCGGGCGCCTGGGCTTCACGCCGGTACCTGTCTCCCGCGACGACACGCTGGTCGTGCCGCCTGGGTATGTGGCGCAGGTCATCGCCTCGTGGGGCGAGCCGGTCGGTATCGCCGGCCGCATGCCGCCTTTCCGGGGCGATGCGAGCAACAGCGCCGAGGAGCAGGCGGTGCAGATGGGCATGCACCACGACGGCATCCACTACTACCCGCTGGAAGGCAGCAGGCGGGGCCTGCTGGCGATGAACCACGAGTACACGGACGACGGCCTGCTGCACCCGGGCGGCATGGAGCCGTGGACGGCCGAGAAGGTGCGCAAATCCCAGGCCGCGCACGGCGTGTCGGTGATCGAGGTCGAGCGCCTGGCCGACGGGCGCTGGCAGATGGTGAGGCCCTCGCGACATGCGCGGCGCATCACCGCGAACACGCCCATCGCGATGGGAGGCCCCGCCGCCGGACATCGGCTGATGCGCACGGCGGCCGACCCCGGCGGCGTGCGCGTGCTGGGCACGCTCAACAACTGCGCGAGCGGCCGCACGCCGTGGGGCACCTATCTCACGGGCGAAGAGAACTTCATCGGCTACTTCAGCGGGCCCCGGACGCCCGATGCGCATGCTCGACGCTGGGGCCTGCGCCACGGCGGCTGGGGCTACCGCTGGCACGAGCACGACGAACGCTTCGATGCCGAGAAGCACCCCCACGAGCCGCACCGTTTCGGCTGGATCGTCGAGATCGATCCGCTCGACCCCACCTCCATGCCGGTCAAGCGCACGGCCCTCGGCCGCGCGGCGCACGAGGGGGCCTGGGTGGCGGTGACCCGGGACGGGCGGGTGGCCGTCTATTCGGGCGAGGACGCGCGCTTCGAGTACATCTACAAGTTCGTCTCGCGCGACCGCATCCGCCCGGGCGGCGGGAAGGCGAACCGCGAACTGCTGGACCATGGCACGCTCTACGTCGCCCGTTTCGATGCGCACGGGCGTGGCCGGTGGTTGCCGCTCGTGCACGGCACGGGCCCCCTGACTGCCGCGAACGGCTTTGCCGACCAGGGCGAGGTGTTGATCAAGACCCGGCAGGCGAGCGACCTGCTCGGCGCGACCAAGATGGACCGGCCCGAGTGGCTGGCGATCGATCCGCTGTCGGGCGAGGTCTATTGCACCTTGACCAACAACAGCCACCGCGGACGCGAGGGCCAGCCGGGCGTGGACGCCGCCAACCCCCGCGCGGACAACAGCATGGGCCACATCATCCGCTGGAAGGAGGCGGGCGACTTCGACGCCACCACCTTCGCCTGGGACCACCTCGTGCTCGCCGGCGACCCGGCCAACGAGCGGCCCGAAGCGCGCGGCACCATACGCGGCGACCTCTTCGCCTGCCCCGACGGCCTCGCCTTCGACACGCGCGGGGTGCTGTGGATCCAGACGGACGCGCACGCGACGCAGATGCACCGCGGCGAGTTCGCCCGTCTTGGCAACAACCAGATGCTGGCGTGCGACGTGACGACCGGCGAGGTCCGCCGCTTCCTGACCGGCCCGGTCAATTGCGAGATCACCGGCCTGGCCTTCACGCCCGACCTGCGCACGATGTTCATCAACGTGCAGCATCCGGGCGAGACGCCATCGGACCGCAGCGATCCGCGCGACCCCTCGCGTTACTCGCACTGGCCGGACGGTGGCCGCCCCCGTTCGTCGACGGTGGTGATCCGCCGCGCGGACGGCGGGATCATCGGCACGTGACGGGCAGGGTTCAGGCAGACGCCGCCATCCTGGGCAGCGGGGATGCGCCGATCAGCCGTTCCAGCTCGCGGGCGAACGCGAGCGGCGTGCGGTCTTCCAGCCGCGGACCGATGACCTGCATGCCGATTGGCAGCCCTTGCCCATCCAGCCCGATCGGCACGGTCGTCACCGGCAGGCCCGCCGGCTGAGAGATGCCGGCCCAGCCGGCCAACGCTTCGTAGGGCAGCCACTGGCCGTCCACCTGGATCTGCCGCTGCTCCATCGGCCGGTCGTCGTGCGCGAAGGCGGTGACCGGCGCGGCGGGGCACAGCACCACGTCCCAGTCGGCGAACGTGCGACGCCACGCGGCCGCGTGGTGCACGCGGTGGCGGTCCAGCCAGATCCAGTCTCGGTGGCTCATCGTGAGGTGGCGCGCGACCTCGTCGCCGGCGGCCGCCCGCGCGACGGCCCGGTGGTGTTCTTCCGGCGGAATGTCGGCGCCGATGAGAGACATCAAGAGCGCCTGGAAGGTGCGGGACTGGTCGGCGAGACCGGGCACGGCTTGTGCGTCCAATGCCACGCGGCAACCTTCGGCTTCGAGTGAGCGGGCGACGCGGTCGACCGCCTGGGTGATCTCGCGGGCGGTGGGGTACAGGGGATGCGTCTGGAGCACGAGCACGCGAAAGTCCCGCAGCTGCAGGTGGCGCGCGGGCGGCAGGACGAGTCGCCAGGCGACGGCCTCGGCGTCGTCGGGGCCGGCGATCGCGTCGAGGGCGAGGGCGAGGTCCGCGGCGCACCGGGCGATGGGGCCCGCCGTGACGAGGTCCATCCATGGGTTGAGCGGACCGCGCGGGGCACCGGGAGGCGCGGCACCGCGCAGCGGCACCAGCCCGTGACTCGGGCGGTGCGAGCAGACGCCGCAAAAGGCGGCGGGCAGCCGCAGCGAGCCGCCCAGGTCGCTCCCGATGTCCAGGGCGCTGAATCCGGCCGCGACGGCCGCCGCGCCTCCCGAGGAGCCGCCGCTGGTGCGTGTGAGGTCCCAGGGGTTGCAGGTGGTGCCGTAGACCGGGTTGGCGCATTGCCAGTCGGCCAGGAGCGTCGGGACGTTGGTCTTGCCGAGCACGACCGCGCCGGCGTCCCGCAACCGCCGGACGACGACGGCATCGGCGTCCGCGGGCGGGTGGGCGCCGGGCAAGCCCCACGTGGTGGCCAGCCCCGTCACGTCGAAGCTCTCCTTCACGGTGACGGGCAGCCCCAGCAGCGGCCCATCCTCGCCCGCTGCGCGCCGGGCATCGGCGGCGTGCGCATCACGCCGCGCGCGCTCGAAGTCGCGCACGACCACCGCATTCACCGCGGCGTCGCCCGCCTCGATGCGCGCGATCGCCTCGTCGACCAGCGACACCGCGCTGCGCTCGCGGCGACGCAGGGCGGACAGTTGTGCGGTAGCGCTCAGTACCTCGTCCATGGGGTGTCGCTCCTTGGATTGCGCTTGCCGGGAGGTGGATGCGGCCCGGCTTCGGGCGGCCGGTGCCCATGGCCGCAGGCTGACCGAAGCTTACAACGCCGCCCAGCGCCACCGCACCTCCAGCCGCAGCCGCTCGCCATGCGCAAGGCGCTGCAGGCCCGGGCGGCCGGGCAGGCGGAAGGCGTCGATCGGCTGGGTGACCGGCTCGAAGCAGAACGCCTCGCCGCGTGGCGGGCGGTAGAGCAGGCAGTACTGGGGGGCGATGTCGCCGGACGGACCCTGCAGCGTCGCGACCTGCATCGTGAGCGCAAGGCCCCGCTCGGGCCACTCGATGCGGGCGGCGCCGTCCCAGCCGGTGTAGCAGTTATCGATCAGCGGGCCGTCCATGCCGACGCCGCGGCGCAGGTCCCAGCCGGGCGGGAAGGCCTCGGTGTGGCCGGTCGGAATCGGGTCGTCGCCACAGAGCCACACCCCTTGCACCTGCGCCTGCACGCGTGCGCCGGGCGTGCGCACGAACCAAGGATGCAGGCCCAGCCCGTAGGGCAGGGGATGCTCGCCGAGGTGGGTGACCTCCACCAGCTGGTCGAGCCCGCCTGGGCACAGTCGCAGGCGCTGCTCGGCCGCATAGACGTAAGGGTTGCCGCCATGCCCGCGCGATGCGAGGCGCAGCAGCGCCTCTCCGGCGCCCACGCGCTCGCAGGTCCAAGGTTGCAGCCAGCCGTCGCCGTGGATCGGGTAGGGCTCGCCCTCGCGGTTGGGCGCCACCGGGTAGTGGCGCCCCTCGAATTCGAATCCGCCTGCGCTGATGCGATTGGCCCACGGCAGCATCGCGAAGTTGGCGACACGGTACAGGTCGGGGGTCGCGCCGTCCCAGGGGCGCCACAGGTCGAGGGGGCCCTCCCGGTCCAGCTTCTGCCACGCGGCCACCGCGCCGCCCAAGCCAGGGACGAGGTCCAAGCGCTGGCCATCGGACTCCAGCCGGACGATGTGGAAGAGGTCTTGCATCGCGGGGCTCCCGGGGCCGGTCGGGCTCAACCGGCGAAGCGGGCGGGCGGCATGCCTTGCGCGTCGGTCTCGACGCAGAAGAGCGCGCCGGCCCACCTGTCCTGCCGCAACCGTTCCTCCGGCAGTCGATAGCGCGCGCTCGTGATGTAGAGCGTGCGCAGATCGGGTCCACCGAAGCAGACGTTGGTGATGTGGGGCGTGGGCAGCGGCACCCGCAGCAGCACGTCGGCGCTCACCGGGTCGTGGCAGGTCACGCAGGAGGCGCCCCAGTGCGCCACCCACAGCCGTCCGTCGGCGTCGGTCGTCATGCCATCGGGGTAGCCGTCCTCGCGCCCGAACTTCAGCCACACGCGCTGGCCGCCGAGCGTGCCGCGTTCCATGTCGAAGTCGAAGGCGTAGATCAGGCGGCGGTCGGTGTCGTTGAAGTACATCGTGCGGCCGTCGGCCGCCCACGTGGGCCCGTTCGTGACCGGAAAGCGCGCGTCCAGCACCCGTTCGCAGCGGCCGCAGCCGTCGTAGCGGTAGAGCGCGCCGGTGGGCGCTTCGCAGTCGAAGTCCATGGTGCCGCCCCAGAAGCGGCCGCGCGCATCGCACTTGCCATCGTTGAAGCGGTTGCCTTCGCGCTCGGGTTCGGGCTCCTCCAGCCGCACCAGGCTTGCGGCCGGATCGGGCGCGTCGGGGTCGAAGAAGGCGAAGCCGCGCCGCAGCGTCACGAGCAGGCCGGATGCGGTCTCGCGCTCGGCCACCGCGGAGATGGTGTCGTCGAAGGTCCAGGTCTCGCGCCGGCCGGTGGCGGGGGTGTAGCGGTGCAGGCGGTGCTCCAGGATGTCGACCCAGTACAGCGCCTGCTTGCCGGGGGACCAGCAGGTGCCTTCACCCAGCGTGGCGCCCGCCGGCCACAGGGTGCGCACCTCGCTCAGCAATTGCGGAGGGCGGGGACGGCTCATGCACGGGCTCCTCTCGATCGTGGCGGTCGGCCGCAGTATTCCACGGCATGCCGCGGGCGCGGCGGCGCAGGCGTTTCAATGCGGTTTCAATGGGAATCGCGCGGGATGGGCGCGCCGCTGCAGCCCACCAGAAAGTCCAGGTCCGCGCCCAGGTGCGCCTGCTGCACGTGCTCGACGTAGAGCTTGTACCAGCCGCGCTGGGGCGGATCCGGCGGGACCCAGTCGGCCAGGCGCCGGGCGAGTTCCTCGTCGCTGATGTCCAGGTGCAGCCTTCGCGCCGGCACGTCCAGCTCGATGATGTCGCCCTCGCGCACGACGGCCAGCGGGCCGCCTGCTGCCGCCTCCGGCGAGGTGTGCAGCACCACGGTGCCATAGGCCGTGCCGCTCATGCGCGCGTCGCTGATGCGCACCATGTCGGTGATGCCCTTGCGCAGCACCTTGGGCGGCAGCGGCATGTTGCCGACCTCCGCCATGCCGGGGTAGCCCTTGGGCCCGCAGTTCTTGAGCACCAGGATGCAGTGCTCGTCCACGTCGAGGTTCTCGTCGTCGATGCGGGCGTGGAAGTCCTCGATGTTCTCGAACACCACCGCCCGGCCGCGGTGTCTGAGCAGGTGCGGCGAGGCGGCCGAGGGTTTGATGACCGCGCCGTGCGGGGCGAGGTTGCCGCGCAGCACGGCAATGCCGGCCGCCGGCTTGAATGGCTGCTCGTAGGGGTGGATCACCTCGCGGTTCCAGCATGGCGCGTTCGCGATGTTCTCGCCCAGGGTCTTGCCGTTGGCGGTGAGCGCGTCGGTGTGCAGCAGGTGCCGGATCTCGCGCAGCACCGCAGGCAGGCCGCCGGCGTAGTAGAAGTCCTCCATCAGGTACTTGCCGGAGGGCTGCAGGTTCACCAGGCACGGCACTTCCGAGCCCAGGCGGTCCCAGTCCTCCAGGGACAGCGGCACGCCCACGCGGCCCGCGAGCGCGAGCAGGTGGATCACCGCGTTGGTCGAGCCGCCGATGGCCGCGTTGGTGCGGATCGCGTTCTCGAAAGCCTGGCGCGTGAGGATCCTGGACATGCGCAGGTCTTCCTTGACCATCTCGACGATGCGGCGGCCGGTCAGCTGCGCGAGACGGTTGCGCCGCGTGTCGGCCGCCGGGATCGCCGCGTTCTCCGGCAGGGACATGCCCAGCACCTCGACCATCGAGGCCATCGTGGAGGCCGTGCCCATGGTCATGCAGCTGCCCTTGGAGCGGTGCATGCAGCTCTCGGCCTCGGTGAACTCGGCCATGGTCATCTCGCCGGCGCGCACCATCTCGCTCATCATCCACACGCCGGTGCCCGAGCCGATGTCCTGGCCGCGGAACTTGCCGTTGAGCATGGGCCCGCCGGACAGGCCGATGGTGGGCAGGTCGCAGCTGGCCGCCCCCATCAGCAGGGCCGGCGTCGTCTTGTCGCAGCCCATCAGCAGCACCACGCCGTCGATCGGGTTGCCCCGGATCGATTCCTCGACGTCCATGCTGGCTAGGTTGCGGAACAGCATCGCGGTGGGCCGCAGCTGCGTCTCGCCCAGCGACATCACCGGGAACTCGAGCGGGAAGCCGCCCGCCTCGTACACCCCGCGCTTGACGAACTCCGCCAGCTCGCGGAAGTGCCCGTTGCAAGGCGTCAGCTCGCTCCAGGTGTTGCAGATGCCGATGACCGGGCGGCCGTCCAGCAGATCGTGCGGGTAGCCCTGGTTCTTGATCCAGCTGCGGTGCACGAAGCCGTCGCGGTCCTGCCGCCCGAACCACGCATGGCTGCGTCGGAACGGCTTTTTCTTCGTGGGGTCGTCCATGCGGCGTCTTCCTCGGGTGGGGCTCTTGACGCGGGGCATCGTATCGCTGCACATTGATAATAGAAAAATAAAAAGAACGCCATCACTGATATCAAAACTGGTATGCCAGACGACGAGGAGACACGATGCACACGGTCTACCCCATCCCGGCCGAGCGCCTCGGCCGCTATGCGAGCCTCGAGGGGAGGTCCGTCTTCGTCACCGGAGGCGGCTCCGGGATCGGGGCGGCCATCGTCGAGGCCTTCGCGACGGAAGGCGCGCCGGTGGCCTTCGTGGACGTGGCGCAGGCCGACAGCGCCGCGCTCGCCGAGCGCCTCGCAGGACAGGGCGCGCGGGTGTGGTGGCGTTGTTGCGACGTGCGGGACGTGGCGGCGTTGCAGGCAGCGATCCGCGACGCGGCGTCGGAACTGGGCGACTTCCATGCGCTGGTCAACAACGTCGCGAGCGATGAGCGGCACGAGCTCGAGTCCGTCACGCCCGAGTACTGGGACGAGCGCATGGCGATCAACCAGCGCCCGGCCTTCTTCGCGATCCAGGCCGTGATGCCAGGCATGAAGCGCCTGGGCGGGGGCGCGGTGGTCAACCTCGGTTCGATCGGCTGGCAGATCAAGTCGGGCGGCTACCCCGCCTACGCCGTCGCCAAGTCGTCGGTCAACGGGCTGACGCGCGGGCTGGCCCGGCCGCTGGGCGCGCACGGCATCCGCATCAACACCGTCACGCCGGGCTGGGTGATGACCGAGCGGCAGCTGAAGCTGTGGGTGACGCCCGAGAGCGAGCGCGAGATCGACCAGGCCCAGTGCCTGCCGGGCCGGGTGCTGCCGCAGGATATCGCCCGCATGGTGCTCTTCCTCGCCTCCGACGACGCGCGCATGTGCACCGCGCAGGAATTCGTCGTCGACGGCGGGTGGTCATGACCCGGCACTGGCCGGGTGCCTGGCAAGACATCGCGCCTTAGTCCAGCCCTGGCGGATTCACGCTGGCGCCGTAGACGGTCAGCGCGGCGCCGCGCAGTGCCCGCAGCAGCACCTTGGCGGCCGGCGACAGCAGCCGGTCGGTGCGCAGGATGAGGCCGAAGGCGTCCATCTTGCAGGGCAGCTTCAGCGGCAGCACCGTCACCATGCCGTGGTCGGCGTAGTAGCGCGCGACGTCCGCCGCGACGACCGCGATCAGGTCGCTTTGCTGCAGCATCTTGGTCATGAAGAGCAGCGCCGAGGTCTCGATCAGGTTGGCGGGGGCCTCCAGCCCTTCCTCCTGGAACATCAGCTCGAAACGGTGTCGCAGCACGCTGCCGGCCGGCGGCACGATCCAGCCCGCGTGCACCACGTCGCGCAGCGTGGGGGCGGGCAGGGCCAGCAGCGGATGGCCGGGACGCACGATGGCCGAGACCGGCTCCTCCGCCAGCGGCTCGTAGCGCAAGTCGGTCTTGTCGTGGCGCTCGAACAGGCGCCCGATGACGATGTCCAGCTTGCCCTGGGCCAGCCGTTCCATCAGGACGTCGCTGGTCTCGATCTGCACCGACACGCGCAGGTTGGGATGTTCCTGCTTGACCTGCGCCACCGCGGGCGGCAGCAAGGCCATCGCCGGCGCGGTGATCGCGCCCACGCTCACCTGCCCGTAGCGCCCGGCCTTGAGCGCCTCGATCTCGTCGTGCGCCTGCGACAAGCTGGCGAGCGCGACGCGCGCGTGCCGGATCATGGCCTCGCCATACCAAGTGGGCCGCATGCCGCGCGGCAGGCGCTGGAACAGCTCCACGCCCAGCGTGTCCTCCAGGTCCTTCAGCAGCTTGGAGGCGGCCGGCTGCGTCATGTTGAGCACCTGCGCCGCGCGGTGGATGTTGCCTTCCTCCTCCAGCGCCAGCAACAGCAGCAGCTGCCGCGTCTTCAGGCGCGCGCGGATGAACCAGTGGGTGTATTGCGGCATCGCGTGGAACCGGAGATATCCAAAATCGTATATCAGTGCTGCCAGAAAAACTATTAGAAAGTTATCGGTCGCCTCCGTACGATGCAGCCGCGAACAAGTGATGCCGTTCACGGAAAACGGCACGCCAACGGTGGAGACGAGATGCGACTGATCCAGTACCTGGACGACCGCGGCGAGCCGCGGGTGGGCGTCGTGAGCGACGACGGGCTGGCCGTGCGGGTGCTGCAGGCGCACCGCTCCACGTATGCCCTGGGCTGCGCCGCGATCGAGCGCGGCCTGTCGATCGACGCACTGCTCGGACACGAGCCGCTCGGGCCGCCCCGGCCCTACGGGGAACTGCAGGAACTGGGCCGGTTGCTGCCGCCGCTCACGCACCCGGATCCGGCGCACTGCCTGGTGAGCGGCACCGGCCTCACCCACCTGGGCAGCGCCGCCACGCGCGATGCGATGCACCACAAGCTGCAAGGCGAGGAGACGGCGCTCACCGACTCGATGCGCATGTTCAAGTGGGGCCTGGAGGGCGGACGCCCGACCGGCGGCGAGCCGGGCGTGCAGCCCGAGTGGTTCTACAAGGGCGACGGCGGCATCCTCGCGGCGCCCGGCGCCGCGCTGGTCGCACCTGCCTTCGGGCTGGACGCCGGCGAGGAGCCCGAGCTGGTGGGCCTGTACGTCATCGGTCCGGACGGCACGCCGCACCGACTGGGCTACGCGATCGGCAACGAGTTCTCAGACCACGTGACCGAGCGGCAGAACTACCTGTACCTCGCTCATTCCAAGCTGCGTGCCTGCGCGGTCGGCCCGGAACTGCGCACCGGCGCCTTGCCGGCGGACCTGCAAGGTACCAGCCGCATCCGCCGCGACGGCCAGGTGCTGTGGGAGCGTCCCTTCGCGACGGGCGAGGCCCACATGAGCCACACCCTCGCCAACCTCGAATACCACCACTTCAAGTACCCGCAGCACCGTCGACCGGGTGACGTGCACCTGCACTTCTTCGGCACCGCCACGCTCAGCTTTGCCGACGGCGTGCGCACGCAGCCCGGTGACCGCTTCGAGATCGAGCTGCCCGCACTGGGCGCGCCGCTGGTCAATACGCTGGCGGTCGAGGAAACGCGTTTTGCGCTCGGCGGCGTGCGTGCGCTGTGAGGAGCGGGCGGTGATCCGGACCTTCAAGCACTACATCAACGGCCGCTGGGAAACCGGCGTCACCATCGGCGTCAGCGAGAACCCCTCCGACCTGGACGACGTGGTCGGCGAGTTCGCGCGCGCCGACGCCAGCCAGACCGAGCAGGCCATCCGCGCCGCGGCGGACGCGCAGGCCGCGTGGGCCCACAGCACGCCGCAGCGCCGCTTCGAGGTGCTGGACTTCATCGGCGGCGAACTGCTCGCGCGCAAGGACGAGCTGGGCGAGCTGCTCGCCCGCGAGGAGGGCAAGACGCTGCCCGAGGCGGTGGCCGAGGCGGCGCGCGCCGGCACGATCTTCAAGTTCTTCGCTGGCGAGGCCTTGCGGCAGCGCGGCGATCGCATCGCGTCGGTGCGGCCGGGCGTCGAGGTGGACGTCACGCGCGAGCCGGTGGGCGTCGTGGGGCTCATCGCGCCGTGGAACTTTCCGCTCGCGATCCCGGCCTGGAAGATCGCACCCGCGCTGGCCTACGGCAACACCATCGTGTTCAAGCCGGCGGAGCTGGTGCCCGGCTGCGCCTGGGCGCTGGCGGAGATCATCAGCCGCTCCGGGCTGCCGGCCGGGGTCTTCAACCTGGTGATGGGCAGCGGTCGGATGGTCGGGCAGACCATCGTCGACAGTCCCCTGGTCGATGCGATCAGCTTCACCGGCTCGGTGGCGACCGGGGAAGGCATCCTGCGGGCCGCCGCCGAGCGCCGGGCCAAGGTGCAGCTGGAGATGGGCGGCAAGAACCCGCTGGTCGTGCTGGCCGACTCGGACCTGGACCGCGCGGTCGACTGCGCCCTGCAGGGCGCCTACCATTCCACCGGACAGCGCTGCACCGCGTCGAGCCGCCTCATCGTCGAGGCCGCGGTGCTGCAGCCATTCGTGGAGCGCCTGTCGGCGAGGTTGCGGGCGTTGCAGGTGGACCACGCGCTCAAGCGCGGCACAGACATCGGCCCGGTGGTGGACGCCAACCAACTGCGACAGGACCGCGAGTACATCGAGATCGGCCGCCGCGAGGGCGCGGAGCTCGTCGTGGGCGGCCAGGTGCTGGAACGCGAGACCCGCGGCCACTACCTGGCGCCGGCGCTCTTTCTCGCCCGGCCGGAGCACCGCATCGCCCGCGAGGAGATCTTCGGGCCGGTGGCCTGCGTGCTCGAGGCGCGCGACTACGAGCATGCGCTGGCGCTGGCGAACGACACGCCGTTCGGGCTGTGCGCGGGCATCTGCACCACATCGCTGCAGCGCGCGCAGCATTTCAAGCGCCACGCCGAGGCCGGCATGGTGATGGTCAATCTGCCGACGGCCGGCGTCGATCCCCACGTGCCCTTCGGGGGGCGCAAGGGATCGAGCTACGGCCCACGGGAGCAAGGGAGTTACGCCGCGGAGTTCTACACGACGGTCAAGACGGCCTACGTGTGGGCCCAGTGACGTGCGCAAGAGGCCGCGCGGGCGCGGCACCATCCGAGAAAGAGGAGACAAGACCATGAACCATCAACGACGCCACCTGACCGCGGGCCTGGCCGCCGCGGTGCTCGCCGCCGGCGTGCCGCTGCCCCTGTGGGCGCAGCAGAAGAAGATCGTCCTGGGCTTCAGCCAGATCGGCGCGGAGTCGGAATGGCGCACGGCCAACACCGAGTCGATCAAGCAGGCCGCCAAGGAACACGGCATCGAGCTGAAGTTCTCCGACGCCCAGCAGAAGCAGGAGAACCAGATCAAGGCGATCCGCTCCTTCATCGCGCAGCGGGTGGACGTGATCGCGTTCTCGCCCGTCGTCGAAAGCGGCTGGGGCACCGTGCTGCGCGAGGCCAAGGCCGCGAAGATCCCGGTGATCCTGACCGACCGCGCCGTCAACGAGAAGGACGATACGCTGTGGGTCACCTTCATGGGCTCGGACTTCGTCGAGGAGGGACGCAAGGCCGGCCGTTGGCTGGTCGAGAAGATGAAGGACCACAAGGGCGACGTGAACATCGTCGAGCTGCAGGGCACCGTCGGCTCGGCCCCCGCCATCGACCGCAAGAAGGGCTTCGAGGAGATCATCAAGCAGGATCCGAAGTTCAAGATCATCCGCTCGCAGACCGGTGACTTCACCCGGGCGAAGGGCAAGGAAGTGATGGAGGCCTTCCTGAAGGCCGAGGGACGCAAGATCAACGTGCTCTACGCGCACAACGACGACATGGCCATCGGCGCGATCCAGGCCATCGAGGAGGCCGGGCTCAAGCCCGCAAAGGACATCATCATCATCTCGATCGACGCGGTCAAAGGCGCCTTCGAGGCCATGATGGCCGGCAAGCTCAACGTGACGATCGAGTGCAGCCCGCTGCTGGGCCCGCAGCTGATGCAGGCGGTCAAGGACCTGAAGGCTGGCAAGACGCTGCCCAAGCGCATCGTCACGGAGGAGGGCATCTTCCCGATGGAGGTCGCGGCCCAGGAGTTCCCGAAGAGGAAGTACTGACCCTCCCGCGGCCTTCGGCGCTCCAGCTCGCGGCTGCAGGCCGCCGGGTTCGCCAGGCACGAATTTAGTCCGCAAGAACTCCTTCGTGCCCTGGCTCATCGCCCCGAGGGGATACCCGTGGACCGGCACAGGCGGACCGGCGGTGGCCTGGGGGCTTCGAGCGGCGTGCGGTCCGCAGAGACTGCTTTGCAAGGAGACAACGACAGTGACTGCATCTTTGAAGACACTCCTCGCCGGCCTGGTGGTCGGTGTCGGCGCGCTGGCGCAGCCGGTGCTCGCCCAGGACAAGGGCACGATCGGCATCGCGATGCCGACCAAGTCCTCGTCGCGCTGGATCTCCGATGGCGAGAACATGGTCCGGTACTTCCGCGAGAAGGGGTACAAGACCGACCTGCAGTACGCCGAGGACGACATCCCCAACCAGCTCGCGCAGGTCGAGAACATGATCACCAAGGGCGTCAAGGTCCTGGTGATCGCCGCGATCGATGGGACCACGCTGTCCAATGCGCTGCAGAAGGCGGCCGACAAGGGCATCAAGGTCGTCGCTTACGACCGGCTGATCCGCGGTTCCAAGAACGTGGACTACTACACCACGTTCGACAACTTCCAGGTCGGCGTGCTGCAGGCCAACTCCATCCTCGACAAGCTGGGCGTCAAGCAGGGCAAGGGGCCGTTCAACATCGAGCTGTTCGGCGGATCGCCCGACGACAACAACGCGTTCTTCTTCTACGACGGCGCCATGTCGGTGCTCAAGCCCTACATCGACAGCGGCAAGCTGGTGGTGCGGTCCAAGCAGATGGGCATGGACAAGGTCGGCACGCTGCGCTGGGACGGCGCGGTCGCGCAGGCCCGCATGGACAACCTGCTGTCGGCCTTCTACGGCAAGGAGAAGGTGCACGCGGTGCTCTCGCCCTATGACGGACTGTCCATCGGCATCTTGTCGTCGCTCAAGGGCGTGGGCTACTGCACGCCGCAGCAGCCGTGCCCCGTGGTCAGCGGGCAGGACGCCGAAATCCCCTCGATCAAGTCCATCCTGCGCGGAGAACAGAGTTCCACCGTGTTCAAGGACACGCGCGAGCTGGCGAAGGTCACCGTGAACCTGGTCGACGCGATCCTTTCCGGCAGGCAGCCCGAGATCAACGACACCAAGACTTATCACAACGGCGTGAAGGTGGTGCCCGCCTACCTGCTCAAGCCGGTCGCGGTGGACCGCAACAACTGGAAGCAGGTGCTGGTGGACAGCGGCTATTACAAGGAAAGTCAATTCAAGTAAACGCACCCATACCGACCCACCTTCGATCGAAGGCCGACATGCACTCGTCCCCGTTGCTGGAGATGCGCGGCATCCGCAAGACCTTTCCGGGCGTGGTCGCGCTCGACCGGGTCGACCTGACGGTGCGCGCGGGCGAGATCCACGCGCTCGTGGGCGAGAACGGGGCCGGCAAGTCCACGTTGATGAAGGTGCTCAGCGGCGTCTACCCGCACGGCAGCTACGAGGGCGACATCGTCTTCGAGGGCCAGGTGCGGCGCTTCGCCGGCGTTGCGGACAGCGAGGCGGCCGGCATCGTCATCATCCACCAGGAACTGGCGCTCGTGCCCCTGCTGTCCATCGCCGAGAACCTCTTCCTCGGCAACGAGCAGGCGCGCGGCGGCGTGATCGACGAGCTGGCGACCTACCGGCGCACGCGCGAGCTGCTCGCCAAGGTCGGTCTGCACGAATCGCCCAAGACCCTGGTCACCCACCTGGGAGTGGGCCAGCAGCAGCTCGTCGAGATCGCCAAGGCGCTGGCCAAGCGGGTCAAGCTGCTGATCCTGGACGAGCCGACCGCCAGCCTCAACGAGAGCGACAGCCAGGCGCTGCTGGCGCTGCTGCTGGACTTCAAGCGCCAAGGCATCTCGTCCATCCTGATCTCGCACAAGCTGCACGAGGTCGCGCGCGTGGCCGACGCCGTCACCGTGCTGCGCGACGGCAGCACGGTCGAGACGATCGAGTGCTGGCAGGGCGGGGTGCGCCAGCCGGTCGAAGAGGACCGCGTGATCCGCCAGATGGTCGGCCGGGCGCTGGACGACCGTTATCCCCCGCGCACGCCCTCCATCGGCGAGGTGGTGTTCGAGGTGCGCGACTGGCGCGTGCACCATCCGGTGCACCGGGAGCGCGAGGTCGTCAAGGGTGTTAGCCTGCACCTGCGCCGCGGCGAGATCGTCGGCATCGCGGGTCTCATGGGCGCCGGGCGCACCGAACTGGCGATGAGCCTGTTCGGCCGGTCGTGGGGCCGGCGCGTCAGCGGCGAGGTGCGCCTGCACGGCCGTCCGGTGGATCTGGGCAGCGTGCAGGAGGCCATCGACGCGGGCATCGCCTACGTGACCGAGGACCGCAAGGCGCTGGGGCTGGTGCTGGAGGACGACGTCCAGCGCAACCTGAGCCTCGCCCGGCTGGCGGGCGTGTCGCATCGCGGGGTGATCGACCGGGGCCGAGAGTACGCGGTGGCCGAGGAGTTCCGTCGGCGGTTGCGCATCCGCTGCGCGAGCACCGCGCAGAAGGTGGTGAACCTGTCGGGCGGCAACCAGCAGAAGGTCGTGCTGGGCAAGTGGCTGTTCGCTGGCCCCGAGGTGCTGATCCTGGACGAGCCCACGCGCGGCATCGACGTGGGCGCCAAGTACGAGATCTATTCCATCATGGCGGCGCTGGCCGCCGAGGGAAAGTGCATCCTGATGATCTCCTCCGAGATGCCCGAGCTGCTGGGCATGTGCGACCGGCTGTACGTGATGAACGAGGGCCGCTTCGTGGCCGAGTTCGACCGTGCACAGGCCTCGCAGGAGGCGATCATGCGGGCCATCGTGAAGGCCTCCCACCATGGCTGAGCAAGTGATCGCGAACGAATCCGGTGCACGAGCCTCGCGCCTGCTCGCGGGCTTACTGGCGCACAACATGCGCGAGTACGGCATGCTGCTGTCGCTCGTGGCCATCATGGCCTTCTTCCAGGTCGTCACCGACGGCACGCTGCTGCAGCCGCTCAACCTGACCAACCTCGTGCTGCAGAACAGCTACATCGTCATCATGGCGCTGGGCATGCTGCTGGTCATCGTGTCCGGCCACATCGACCTGTCGGTGGGCTCGGTGTGCGGCTTCATCGGGGCCTTGGCGGCGGTGCTCATGGTCCAGTTCGGGATGCACCCGCTACCCGCCACCGTGCTGTGCCTGGCGGCCGGGGCGGTGATCGGCGGCCTGCAGGGCGCCTTCGTCGCCTACCTGCGCGTCCCGTCGTTCATCGTCACGCTCGCCGGCATGCTGGTCTTCAAGGGCCTGGCGCTGGCGATCCTGCAGGGGCAATCGCTGGGGCCCTTTCCCCCTTCGTTCCAGCGGCTGAGCTCGGGCTTCATCGCCGACCCCTTCGGCGGCGAGGGGCTGCGGCTGGGCTCGCTGCTGCTGGGCGTGGCCATCGCGGCCGCGCTGGCCTGGGCCCGCGTGCGCGAGCGCCGGGCCCACCTGCTGCACGGGCTGGAGGAGGAGCCGGCCGGGTTCTTCTTCGCCAAGACGGCGCTGTTTTCCGCCGGCATCGTTTACTTTTGCTACCTGCTCGCCTCGTACAACGGCCTGCCCAACGTGCTGATCGTGATGCTCGTGCTGATGCTGGCCTACGATTTCGTCACGCAGCGCACGGTGCCCGGGCGGCGCCTCTACGCGCTGGGCGGCAACGAGAAGGCCGCGCGGCTGTCCGGCATCAAGACCGAGCGGCTGACCTTCCTCGCCTTCGTCAACATGGGCGTGCTGGCGGCGCTGGCAGGACTGGTCTTCGCCGCGCGGCTCAACACCGCCACGCCCAAGGCCGGCCTGGGCTTCGAGCTCGACGTGATCGCGGCCTGCTTCATCGGCGGGGCTTCGGCCTCGGGCGGTGTGGGCAAGGTGATGGGAGCGGTGATCGGCGCCTTCGTGATGGGCGTGATGAACAACGGCATGTCCATCCTCGGCATCGGCATCGACTATCAGCAGGTCATCAAGGGCCTGGTGCTGCTGGCGGCCGTGTGCGTGGACGTCTACAACCGCAGCAAGGCCTGAAGGGGCGAGCGATGACGTCCGACGAGCAACCTCCCGTGCTGGCGCTGCGCGGCATTGTCAAGCAGTTCACCGGGGTGCGGGCGCTGGACGACGTGCAGCTGACGTTGCGCGGTGGCGAGGTCCATGCGCTGATGGGCCAGAACGGCGCGGGCAAGTCGACGCTGATCAAGGTGATGACCGGGGTGTATCCGCCGGACGACGGCACCATCGAACTGTGCGGCCGCGCCGTTTCCCCCGCCACGCCCCTGGAGGCGCAGCGGTTGGGCATCAGCACGGTGTACCAGGAGGTGAACCTGTGCCCCAACCTGTCGGTCGCCGAGAACGTCTTCGCCGGTCGGTATCCGCGCACTTCCTGGCTCGGCGGGCGTCGCATCGACTGGGGGCGGATGCGCCGGCAGGCCGGGGAGCTCCTCGCACGCCTGGACGTGCGGGTGGACCCCGAATGCCTGCTGTCCGAGTGTTCGATCGCGGTGCAACAGATGGTGGCGATCGCCAGGGCCCTGGCGATCGAATCGCGCGTGCTGGTACTCGACGAGCCGACCTCCAGCCTCGACGAGGACGAGGTGCGGCGGCTCTTCGCGGTCCTGCGGCGGCTGCGTGACCAGGGGCTCGCGATCCTGTTCGTCACGCATTTCCTGGACGAGGTCTACGAGATCGCGGACCGCATCACGGTGCTGCGCAACGGCCGCTTCGTCGGGGAGTACCCGGCGGTCTCGCTCGACCGTCCGGCCCTAGTCGCCGCGATGGTCGGGCGCGAGCTGCGCGCTGCCCAGGCGGCCGGCGCGCATGCCGAGGCGGCCGCGGGCGAACGCGAACCGGTACTCAGCGCGCGCGGGCTGGGGCGGCGCGCCAGCGTGCGCCCCTTCGATCTGGACCTGCACGCCGGCGAGGTCGTCGGCCTGGCGGGGCTGCTCGGATCCGGCCGCACCGAGGCGGCACGACTGGTCTACGGGCTGGACGCCGCGGACCAGGGCGAGCTGCGCCTGCGCGGCCGCACGGTGCGGCTGGATCACCCCGCGGAGGCGGTGCGCCACGGGATGGGCATGTGCCCCGAGGACCGCAAGAGCGAGGGCATCTTGGCCGATCTGTCCGTGCGCGAGAACATCGTGCTGGCCCTGCAGGCCAAGCGGGGCGTGCGCCGGCACCTGCCGTGGCGCGAGCAGCAGGCGCTCGCCTCGCGCTACATCGCGGCGCTGGGCATCAAGACGGCGGACGCCGAGGTGCCGATCCGGCAGCTGTCGGGCGGCAACCAGCAAAAGGCGCTGCTCGCGCGCTGGCTCGCGACCGAGCCGTCGCTCCTGATCCTCGACGAGCCGACCCGCGGCATCGACGTGGCGGCCAAGCAGGAGATCATGGACGAGATCCTGCGCCTGGCGCGCGGCGGGATGGCGGTGCTGTTCATCTCTTCCGAGCTGGACGAGGTCGTGCGCCTGGCCGACCGCATCTGCGTGATGCGCGACCGGCGCAAGGTGGGCGAGCTGCCTGCGGGCAGCAGCGAGGAGGCGGTGTGCGAGTTGATCGCCGCGCCCACGGCTGCGGGGGCCGGGGGGTGATACCGCGATGAACAAGACCCTTCGTTCCCTTGCCGCACACCGGCTGTTCTGGCCGATCCTGACGCTGCTGCTGCTGCTGGCCGCGAACGCCGCCTTCAACCCCGGGTTCCTGCGCATCACCTGGCGCGACGGGCATCTCTACGGCAGCCTGATCGATATTCTCAACCGCGCCGCGCCGCTCATGCTCGTCTCGCTGGGCATGACGCTGGTGATCGCCACCCGCGGCATCGACATCTCGGTGGGTGCGGTCGTCGCGATCGCCGCCGCGGTCGCCGCGCTCATGATCGGCGGGCAGCTCGTCGTGAAGGACGGCGTCTCGGTGCACGTGAGCCGTTTCCCGATGTGGGCGGCCATCCTCGCGGCGCTGGCGGTCGGGCTGGCCGCCGGGCTCTGGAACGGGGTGCTGGTCGCGCGCGTGGGCATGCAGCCCATCATCGCCACGCTGATCCTGATGGTGGCGGGGCGGGGCATCGCGCAGCTGCTCACCGGCGGGCAGATCATCACGATCTACTACGCCCCGTACTTCTTCATCGGCAACGGCTACCTGCTGGGCCTGCCGTTCGCGTTCTGGGTCGCGATCGCCGTCTACGCGCTGCTGCACGCCGCGATGAGCCGCACCGCCCTGGGGCTGTTCATCCAGGCGATCGGCGTGAACCCTCAGGCCGCGCGCGTGGCAGGCGTGCGCGCCGGGCTCATCACCATCTGCGCCTACGTGTTCTGCGGCTTCACGGCCGCCGCGGCCGGCCTTTTGATCAGCTCCAACGTCAAGAGCGCGGACGGCAACAACGCCGGCCTCTTGATGGAGCTGGATGCCATCCTCGCCGTCACGCTCGGCGGCACGCTGCTGACTGGCGGGCGGTTCAGCCTCGCGGGCAGCATGATCGGTGCCCTCATCATCCAGACGCTGACCTCGACGATCTATTCGATCGGCGTGCCGCCAGAGGTCAACCTCGTGGTCAAGGCCGCCGTCGTGTTCGCCGTGATGCTGCTGCAATCGGCCGAGTTCCGGGCCACGGTGCGGCAGTGGGTGTGGCGCCCGCCTGTGTCGCAAGTTCCTGGAACCGGCCCCGGAGGAGCCCGATGAGCGCGGTACCCACACCCGCGACGCCCGTCCCCGCACCGGGAGCCGCCGCGTCCCCACCGGGTGCCGGCACGGCCGCGCCGGCACCGGGCGTCGGACCGGAGCGCGCACTCGCCGTGCGCTACGCGCCGCTGGCGGTCACGATCTCGCTCTTCCTGGCGATGGCCACCTACGGCTCGATCGCGTACGACGGCTTCTTCTCGCCGCAGGTGTTCCTCAACCTGCTGATCGACAACGCCTTCGTCTGCATCGTCGCCGTCGGCATGACCTTCGTGATCCTGGCCGGCGGCATCGATCTGTCGGTTGGCGCGGTACTGGCGCTCACGACCATGGTCTGCGCCTCGCTGGTCGAGCGGCACGGCTGGTCGCCCGCGGCCGTGATCCCGCTGGCGCTGGCGATGGGCGCAGCCTTCGGCACCGCGATGGGCTGGCTGATCCAGCGATTCCGGCTGCAGCCCTTCATCGTCACGCTCGCCGGCATGTTCCTCGCGCGGGGCCTGTGCTACCTGATCAGCATCGACTCGATCAGCATCACGCACGAGTTCTACGCCACCGTCGCGCAGATGCGCATTCCGCTGGGCAGCGAGGCCGCGAGCCTGTCGGTGAGCGCGCTGCTGGCGTTGGCGGTGGTCGGGGCGGCGATCTACCTGGCCCACGGCACCGAGTTCGGCCGCGCCGTGTATGCGATCGGCGGCAACGAGCACTCGGCGGTGCTGATGGGCCTGCCGGTGGCGCGCACGACGGTGCTCGTCTACACGTTCAGCGGCTTCTGTTCGGCGCTGGCCGGCGTGGTGTTCACGTTCTACATGCAGTCGGGCTACGGCCTGCACGCAATGGGACTGGAGCTGGACGCCATCGCGGCCGTGGTCATCGGCGGCACGTTGCTCTCGGGTGGGGTCGGCTACGTGGCGGGCACGCTGTTCGGCGTGCTGATCCTTGGCATCATCCAGACGCTCATCATGTTCGACGGCTCGCTCAGCTCGTGGTGGACACGCATCGCGATCGGCGTGCTGCTGTTCGCGTTCTGCCTGTTGCAGCGCGTCTTCGAGGCGCGCCGGGCAGGCCGGATGTGAGGGGCACGGCGGCGGTGGGAAGGATGGGCCCATGAACAGGCACTGGGTCGGCATCGACTGGGGCACGACACACCGGCGCGCCTGGTACTTCGTCGACGGCGAGCTGCGCGCGCGTCGGGCGGACGACCAGGGCGTGCTCGTGGCCGGCCCGCACTTCGGCGCCTCGCTCGATGCGTTGCTCAGGCGGCTGGAGGCGCCGGCCGAGGCGACGGTGGTGATGGCCGGCATGATCGGCAGCGCGACCGGCTGGCACGAGGCGCGGTACCTCGACGCCGGCCAACCGCTCGGGGCGTGGGCAGACCACCTCGCGCCGGTCCCCGGGCGACCCGGTTGCTTCATCGTGCCCGGTTGCCGCTGGCAACGCAGCGACGAGGTCGACGTGATGCGCAGCGAGGAGACGCAGCTGCTTGGCGCCTGGCACCTCGACCCGAGCGACGGCTGGTACGTGCTGCCGGGCACCCACAGCAAGTGGGTCGCGCTGCGGAGCGGTTGCGTGGTTGAATTGCGCACCTACATGAGCGGCGAGCTGTACGCGCTGCTCACCCGGCACGGCACGCTCGCGCCCCTGCTGCCTCGGGAGGCCGGCGGGCAAGGGCCGGACGTGCCGGGCGACTCGGGTTTCGAGGCGGGCTTCGATGCCGGGATCCAGGCCGCCTCGGCGCGCGCGCTCAGCCACGCCCTCTTCGGGCTGCGGGCGCGTGTCGTGACCGGCATGGTGCCGCGCGAGCAGGCGCCCGGCTACCTCAGCGGGCTGCTCATCGGCAGCGAGTGGCACGACGTCGCGCGCACCGCGGCGCTCGACGCGCCGGTGCGCATCGTCGGCACACCTGCGCTGGCGGCGCTGCATGCTGTCTGCGCGCGACGGCTCGGGCTGCGGGCGCAGGTGCTCGACACCGAGGCGGTGCAACTCGCCGCGTGGCGGGCGCTGCGGGCAGGGGCCGCGCGATGAATGGGGCCGCAGGCAAAGGAGACGGCGGGTCTGCAGGGACTGCGAAGCACGGGCAGGACGACCCCATGCCGCCCAGCGCCCCGTGGCCACCTCGCCCGCCGCTGGTCGCGATCCTGCGCGGCCTCGAGCCCGCGCGTGCCGCCGAGGTCGGCCAGGTACTGATCGAGGCCGGCTTGCGTGCGCTGGAGGTGCCGCTCAACCGGCCCGGCGCGTTGGAGTGCCTCGCGTCGCTGGTCCGCGTCGCGCCGCCCGACGCCTGGATAGGCGCCGGCACCGTGACCACGCCCGAGGAGGTGGACGCGGTCGCGCAACGCGCAGGGCGTCTCATTGTCTCGCCGCATTTCGACCCCGCCGTCGTGGCCCGCGCCGTGGCGCTGGGAATGCGCGCGGTGCCCGGCGTCTTCACGGCCAGCGAGGCCTACGCCGCCTTGCGCGCCGGTGCCCATGCGCTCAAGCTCTTCCCGGCCGAGGCCATGCCGACGGCTGGACTGCAGGCCCTCGCCGCGGTGCTCCCGCCCGGCACGCCGCTGTGGCCGGTCGGCGGCGTCACGCCCGACAGCCTGCCTGGCTGGCGCAGCGCCGGTGCCACGGGCGCGGGCATCGGCAGCGCGCTGTTCAAACCCGGTCTATCCAACGACGAGATCCGTCTGCGCGCACGGGCCCTCCTGAGCGCGTGGGGCTGACTCCGGAATCACGCCCGGGTCGCCCGCACCACGACGTGCCGCTCGCCGTGTCACACGACAGAGGCGGCACGGCGGACCGAGACCGGGGTCACTTCGCCGTCGGCATCACGAACTCGGCCCCCTTGGGTGTGCTCTCCGGCCAGCGCTGCATCACGGACTTCTGCTTCGTGTAGAAGCGCACGCCTTCCTCGCCGTAGGCGTGCATGTCGCCGAAGAGCGAGCGCTTCCAGCCGCCGAAGCCGTGCCAGGCCATCGGCACGGGGATGGGCACGTTGATGCCGACCATGCCCACCTCGATGCGCCGCGCGAACTCGCGCGCCACGTTGCCGTCGCGGGTGAAGCACGCCACGCCGTTGCCGTACTCGTGCGCGTTCACGAGGTCGACCGCCTCGGCGAAGTCCTTCACGCGCACGCACGAGAGCACCGGGCCGAAGATCTCCTCGCGGTAGATGCGCATCTGGGGCGTGACGTGGTCGAACAGCGTGCCGCCCAGCCAGAAGCCTGCCTCGTGGCCCGGCACCGTGAGGCCGCGGCCGTCGACCACGAGCTGGGCGCCGCTCTTGACGCCGTCCTCGATGTAGCCGCAGATTCGGTCCAGTGCCTGCGCGGTGACGATGGGGCCCATCTCGGCGTCCGGCTCCATGCCGTTCTTGACCTTCAGCGTCTTCGCGCGCTCGGCCAGCAGCGGCACGATGCGGTCGGCCACGTCGCCGACCAGCACGGCCACGCTGATCGCCATGCAGCGTTCGCCGGCCGAGCCGTAGGCCGCGCCGACCAGCGCGTCCACGGCCTGGTCGAGGTCGGCGTCGGGCATCACGACCATGTGGTTCTTCGCGCCGCCCAGCGCCTGCACCCGCTTGCCGAAATGCGCGCCGCGCTCGTAGATGTACTGCGCGATGGGCGTCGAGCCGACGAAGCTCAGCGCCTTGACGTCCGGGTGCTCCAGCAGCGCGTCGACCGCGACCTTGTCGCCCTGCACGACGTTGAAGACGCCGTCCGGCAGGCCGGCCTGCTGCAGCAGCTCCGCCATGAAGAGGGAGGGCGACGGATCGCGCTCGCTCGGCTTGAGCACGAAGGTGTTGCCGCAGGCGATGGCCACCGGGAACATCCAGCACGGCACCATGCACGGGAAGTTGAACGGCGTGATGCCGGCCACCACACCCAGCGGCTGGCGCATCGTCCAGTTGTCGATGCCGGTGGAGACCTGGTCGGTGTAGTCGCCCTTGAGCAACTGCGGGATGCCGCACGCGAACTCGACGATCTCGATGCCGCGCGTGACCTCGCCCTGTGCGTCGGTGTACACCTTGCCGTGCTCGGCGGTGATCATCGCCGCCAGCGTGTCGCGGTGCTGGTTCAGCAGTTCCAGGAACTTGAACATCACCCGCGCGCGGCGGATGGGCGGCGTCTGCGACCAGTCCGGCAAGGCGGCCTTGGCGGCCGCGACGGCGGACTGCACGTCCGCGGCCTCGGCCAGCACCACCTGCCGCGCGACCGCGCCGGTGGCGGGGTTGTAGACGTCCTGACGCCGGGTGCCGCGACCTGCGGTCGCCTCGCCCGCGATCCAGTGGCGCACTTCGGTGGTCCATCGTTCGGCGGCCATCTCGTCTCCTCGGTATGCACTCATCCAGCCAGTCTAGGCGCTGGACGGAGGCGGGCCAAGCATCGCCGGCTGACATCATTGTTTGGTTTGGTGAACAATCAGGTGCATCGAGGCAAGACAGCGGAAGCGACGGGAGACCGCCATGTGGGACGGACGCATCGAGGGGCTGTGGGCGCACGTGCATGCGCTGGGCGAGCTGGCGCGCCAGGGCAGCTACACCGCGGCGGCGCGTCGCCTGGGTATCTCGAAGGCGGCGATGAGCCAGCGCATCGCCGAGCTGGAGCGCGCCGCCGGCGTGCCGCTGGTGCAGCGCACGACGCGCTCGGTGCGGCTGACCGAAGCCGGGCAACAGCTGGTGGAGGCTACGCGCGAGGCGTACGAGCAGATCGAGCGCGGTTTCGCCAGCGTGCGCGACCTGGCCGCCGAACCACGCGGCGTCGTGCGGGTGACGGCACCGGTGGCGCTCGGGCGGCAGCAGATCGTGCCGCGCCTGGCCGACTTCCTGCGCCGCTACCCGCAGGTGCGCATCGAGATGGACCTCTCGGACCGCCTGGTCTCGCTCGCGCAGGAGGGCTTCGACCTGGCGATCCGCCACACTGCGAGCCCGCCCGACACCCACGTGGCCTGGGCCCTGTGCGAGACGCGCGCGTGGCTCGTGGCCAGCCGTGCCTACCTGCGGCGCCGGGGCGAGCCGGCCGAGCCGCAGGCGCTGGCGGAGCACGACTGCCTGCACTACCCGCGACCCGGTGAGGCGGCGGTCTGGAGCTTCGAGTCGCGCGACGGCATGCGGGTGACGGTGCCGGTACAAGGGAGCTTCGCCGCCAACAACAGCGAGGTGCTGCGCGAGGCCGTACTGCAGGGGCTGGGGCTGGCGGTGTTGCCGGACTTCAGCGCGCAGCAGGCGCTGCAATCGGGCCGCCTGCAGCCGGTGCTGCTCCGCTGGAAGCCGGTGGGCGCCTTCGGTGATCGCATCTACGCGATCCGGCCCTACAGCCCCGTGGTCCCCCGCGCGGTGCAGGCGCTGGTCGCGCATCTGCGCGATGCCCTCAAGCCCGGATTCGCGTGAGCGCAGGCGACCGGAAAAAAAACACCCACCAGGGGTGGGTGTGAAGTCCAGTCAAGGACGTCGTTGGGAGAAGGTGAGCTGCCGGCCAGGGGGCCGACCGCCGGATCCGTCCTGCTGCGGGCGCGAACGCCTCGTGCAGCGACGGGATCCACTGTAGCCAAGGCGTGCAGCACGGCCCAATCCCTCGTATGGGGGACGTGCCCATGCCGCTGCTTACACCTGGGAATGTCGGCAGGGTGCCGCCGGAGGCGGGCAGCCGTGGCACCATGTCGGCGCCGCGGCATCGCGCTGTCGACCTTGATCACGGTCAAGGCCCCCCAGGGGGTGAGGCGCGATGCTCGGCCTGTTCCAAGAAGCACAAGGAGTGACGATGAAGATCCTGATCGCGGTGGACGGCAGCCCCTTCACCAAACGCATGCTCGGTTACGTGGCGGCGCACGAGGAGCTCTTCGGCCCGGCGCACGACTACACGCTGCTGACCGCCGTGGCCGCCGTGCCCCCCCGGGCCGCGGCCGTCATCGACAAGGAGACACTCGCCGAGTACTACGCGGACGAAGCCGAGAAGGTGCTCAAGCCGGTGCGGGCGTTCTTCGACAAGCAGGGCGTGAAGGCCAAGACGACGTTCAAGGTGGGCCATCCGGCCGAGGTGATCTCCAAGACGGCGACCTCCGGCAAATTCGATCTGCTGGTGATGGGCTCGCACGGCCACAACGCGCTCGGCAACCTGGTGCTCGGTTCCGTCGCGACCAAGGTGCTGGCCGACTGCCGCACGCCCGTGCTGTTGATCCGCTGAAGACGCGCTGGCTGCACCCGGCCGCGGCACCGCGGGTCGGTCCAGGTAGACCGGTCACCGCCGGTGCGGCAAGCCCGCCCGAGGGGCGCGCGCAAGAGGGGTGCGCGCAAGAGGGGTGCGCGCAAGAGGGGCCTGCGGGGGCTGCGATGTCGCCCGCTGCGCCCGGTGGTCCCCCCCAGCTCAGAGGGCCGGCTTGAAGTCCAGCGGCGCCGGCTGTGTCTCGGCGTGATGGCCGCCATCGGCTCCGTGCGGCATCAGCCAGCTGCTCGCCTGTCCGGGCAGGCTCGCTTCCAGTCCCAGCTCGGGGCCCAGGTCGGCCGCATCCGGCTCGCCCGAGGCGGGTGCCGGTTCACGATGCATCAGCGGCTGCATCCAGGCCGGAAGGGAAAAGCTGGCCATGAGACACCTTGGGAATCGGAGGGGTGATGTGGTGGACATCGGCAGTGTGCGCCGTTCTCCTGATTCACGGTATCCCGAGTAAGGGGGACTTTTTCCGCCCGATTCCCCCGGGTTCGCGGGGGACGCGAAGGGACAAGCTGCAACCAAATCCTGCGCCGGGGGCGGTGGGGGGCCGGCCGGCGCGTCCCTACAGATCGCGCTCGACGCCGGCCTCGCCCGCGATCACGACATAAGCCGCCTGGGTGGCCAGCCGTGCGTTGGCGAGCACGGGGAAGTCGGTCGCGCGAAAGGTGCAATGCGCCGTCGCCGGCCGCAACTCGACGAGCGCGTAGCCGCGCTGGTCCCCGCGTGCGTGGACGAGGTCCGGGTTGGCGGCGCGGATCAGCGCCATGGCCATCTCCGGCAACCCCCGCGTGGTGACCGAGGTCGTGACGAACTCGCTGGCGACGACCGGCGAGCGCTCGTCGTTGGGGCGCAGGCGCAGCTTCGCGGCAACGTGGCGATGCACGTCGCCGCCCAGGGCGATCACGTCGCGCAGGCCTGCCTCGTGGATACCGCGCAGCAGCCGCTCCCGGGCCCGGGGGTAGCCGTCCCACGCGTCGCTGTAGATGCTGCGGCCCAGCGGCGTGTCGATGCCCCAGGAGCTCATCTGGCTTCCCTGGCCGAGCAGCTTCCAGCGCCGCGTGCTGGCGCGCAGCCCCTGCATCAGCCACTGTTCCTGCTCGGCGCCGAACACGCTGCGCTGGTCGTCGGCCAGTTCGCCGCAATAGGTCAGCACCCGTCCGCCGCCGGCGCGGTCGGGGCCCAGGCAGGCCTGGGGGCTGCGGTACTGGCGGCCGTCCAGCGTCCAGAGTTCCGCCAGTCGCCCCCAGACGAAGCGGTCGTGGATGCGCATGGCGGAACCCTGCGGCGCCATCGCGGGCGAGACGGGCAGGTGCTCGAAGTAGGCCTTGTAGGCCGCGGCACGCCGGCGCAGGAAGGCGGCCGGATCGCCGCCCAACCAGGAGACGTCGTTGGCGTAGTCGTTCTCGACCTCGTGGTCGTCCCAGGTGAGGACCCAGGGATGGGCCGCGTGCGCCGCTTGCAGGTCGGGGTCGAGCTTGTACAGGGCATGGCGGCGGCGGAACATCTCCAGCCGGGTCGGCACCGGCCCCTCGTGCGAGCGCAGCTTGAGCCGCGGGTTGCTCGACTCGTAGATGTAGTCGCCCACGAAGAGGACGAAGTCCAGGTCCTCGCCCGCGATCTCACGGTGCGCCACATAGTGGCCCTGCTCGTAGTGCTGGCACGACGCGAGCGCGAAGCGCAGGCGGTCGACCTCGGCGTCCTCGGGCGGCGCGGTGCGGGTGCGTCCGGCGGGGCTCCAGACGTCGCCGCTGCGAAAGCGATAGTGATAGACGCGACCGGGTTGCAGGCCTGTCACTTCCACATGCACGCTGTGCGCATGCTCCGGGCGGGCGAGCGTCTGGCCGCGCCGCACGACCCGCGCGAAGCCCTCGTCCTCGGCCACCTCCCAGTGCAGCGCGTGCGCCTCGGGCGTCATGCCCCAGTCGCGATCCAGGGGACGGGGTGCCAGGCGAGTCCACAGCACGACCGACCCCGGCCGCGGCATGCCGCTGGCCACTCCCAGGGTGAAGGGCTCGTGGCTCCACCGGGGCCGCTCGACCGGCTTGCGCGCGAGCGGCGCGGTGGACGAGCCGAACAGGCTGCCCAGGGCGAGCGCCGCGGCAGTGCGGCTCAGCGAGCGGAGGAAGAGGCGGCGGGCTAGGGGCATGGGGCCGGAGCAGCGGAGAAGGCCCGGTGATGGATTGTGAGGCAGCCGCCCGGGTTCCGCTGTGACGCTCGTGTGCGGATGCATGGGCCGCGAGCGCGGCGCGCGAAGCCGCCTGCGCAGGTGTTCCATTGACAGTCCGCCGGTCGACGCACGGGCATGCGCGTGGCCCCTGGCAACGTCACAATCGCCGGGAACCCGGACCGCGAGGTCGCAGGCGGCTGGGTTGCGAGCTCTTCCGGCACGCCCGCTGGTTCGCGCCCGCCGGCTCGCGTGTCCTTGTCAGGCCGGGCGCTACGCAGCTACGGATCTCGTCGCCATGCACCCTGTCGCGCTCATCTGCACCGCCGTCCTCGGCGCACTCGTCTTCGGTCTCGGCTTCGCAATCTCGGGGACGCGTTTCGCGCGCCGGCGCCTGTCGGGCCACCCCGACGACCCGCGCGATCTCCTGCACCGGCTTGTCCGCGCCCACGGGAATGCGACGGAGTACGCGCCCTTCCTGGCCGTGCTGTTCCTGTACTTCGGCGCGCAGGACCCGGACCGCCTCACCGTCGCGCTCATCGTCGGCGCCACCGTCGCGCGCGTCCTGCATGCGGCCGGTCTCATCGCCTGGCCCGGCATGGACCGGCCGAATCCCCTGCGCTTCCTTGGTGCGATCGGCACCTATCTGTGCGGGGCGGCCCTCAGTGTCATCCTCCTCTTCCGGACGCAAGGCGCAGGGTGACCACCCCTGGTGGGGCGGCGGTCGGCGTGAGGCCGGGCCCAGCCCGCTGACTTCAGCGGTGCCCGCGGATCGCGCCGACGGTGCCCCGCGTGAAGAGCAGGGCGGCCGCCAGACCCCGGGCGATGCCGGCGCCCATGGAGGCGGCAGCTTGGGCCGCCACGGCAGCGCTCAAGCCACGTCCCCTGCGTTCGCCGGCAAGGGCAGCAGGGCCTGGCGGGCGCCTTCGATCAGCGCGTCGCCGATGCGGCTGATCAGCGCCGCCCGCTCGCCCGGCCGCCGTTCGTCGCCCAGCTTCCAGCGGTGCCAGTACAGCGCGACGGGCACCGACACCTCGGGGTGCAACTGCACCAGCTCGCCGCTGTCCAGCCATTGCTGCACCTGCACCTGCGGCGCGATGCCCACGCCCCACCCCATGCGCGCGGCGCGCACGTAGGCCTCGGACGAGGGCACGAAGCGCTCGCGCAGGCGCGGCTGGCGCACGCCGAAGGCGCGCGACACCCATTGCGTCTGCATGTCGTCCTTGCGGTTGAAGACGAGGAAGGGCACCCGCGCGAAGTTGCCGCGGTGCAGTCCCCCCGGAAGGTGGCTCGCGAGAAACCCGGGGCTGGCCACGGCGATGTAGGGCATGAGGCCCAGCGGCGCGACCCAGCAGCCGCGCAGCGCCTGCTGCACGGTGGTCACGCAGCCCAGCACCGCGCCCTGGCGCAGCCAGTCGTGCGTGAAGTCCTGGTCGTCGACCACCAGCTCGAGCGACACGCCCTCCTGCACCAACGGGTCGAGCGCGGGCAGCACCCAGGTGGCCAGGCTGTCGGCGTTGACGGCAATGGGCAGCCGCTCGTCGGGGCGCGCGGTGGCCTCCAGCTCGCGCGCCGCATCCGCCCGCAGTGCCTGCCACTGACGGGCAAAGCGCAGCAGCACCTTGCCCGGCTCGGTCAGCCGGGGCGGGCGCGAGCGCACCACCAGCAACTGGCCGACCTCGGCCTCGAGGGCGCGCAGGCGCTGCGACACGGCCGACTGGGTGATGGCCAGCCGCTGGGCGGCGCGCTCGAAGCTGCCTTCGTCCACCAGGGCGGCGAGGCATTCCAGGGCGGCCGGGTCCAGCGATTTCATAAGTCGTGCTAATGTAACCCGAGGATTATTCATCCGCCTTCACGCCGCACGGCCGCCCGCCCAGAATCGCGCCATGGTGCCCCCCGTCGAACCCCTCGCCGGCGCTTCCGCCGCTGCCGTCGCCCCTGCGGCCTTGCAGGGCCTGGCGGCCATGGCGGGTCTGATCGTCGCGATCGGCGCACAGAACGCGCTGGTGCTGCGCCAGGGGTTGTCGCGTTCGCACGTGGGCCTGGTCGTCGCCGTCTGCACGCTGTCGGACTGGCTGCTCACCGCCCTCGGCGTCTACGGGCTGGGTCGGCTGATCGCCGAGTCGCCTCTGTGGATGCAGGTGTGCCGCTACGGTGGCGCGGCTTTCCTGGGGTTCTACGGCGCCCGCGCCGCCTGGCGCGCCTGGCAGGGGAGCGAGGCGGGGCTGGTGGCCGACGGCAGCTCTCAGCGTCTGGGGCCCACGCTGGCCGCCGTGCTGACGATGACCTACCTCAACCCCCACGTGTATCTGGACACCGTGGTGCTGATGGGCAGTCTCGGCGCCCAGCACGAGGGGCTCGCGCGCTTGGCCTTCGTCGGCGGCGCCGGGGCGGCCTCGGCATTGTGGTTCTCGACCCTGGGCTTCGGCGCGGCGGCCGCGTCGCGCTGGCTGCGGCACCCGTCCGTCTGGCGCGCGATTGACGCCACCGTCGCCGGGGTCATGATCTGGATGGCCGTGCAGATCGCGGCCCAACCGCTAACTTGAGCGGGATCCGGCGCGCGCCACCCCTGCCCGCCGGCCCAGCGAACGCTCACGAGGAGTTCGTCATGCGAGTCAACGTCCTGGGCGCCGGCATCATCGGCGTCGCCACCGCCTGGTATCTGCGCCAGGCGGGCCACGAGGTCACCGTCGTCGACCGGCAGGCGGATGCGGCGTTGGAGACGAGCTTTGCCAACGGCGCGCAGATCTCGGTGAGTTTCTGCGAGCCGTGGGCCAGCGCCGGGGCGCCGCTCAAGGTGCTCAAGTGGCTGATGCACGACGACTCGCCATTGCTGTTCCGCCCGCGGCTGGACCCGCAGCAATGGCGTTGGGGCCTGAGCTTCCTGACGCAATGCCATGACGCGGCCTTCGAGCGCAACGTGCGCCAGCTCGTCGCGCTGGGCCGCTACAGCCACCAATCGCTGAAGGAGCTGGTGGCGCAGACGGGGATCGAGTACCACCGGCTCGAGCGCGGCATCCTGCACTTCTTCTCCAGCCGGAAGGATTTCGACGCCGGCGCGGAGGCGGCCGAGCTGATGCGCCGCCATGGCGTCGACCGCCGCGTGCTGAGCCGCGAGGAGGTGCTGGCGATCGAACCGTCGCTCGCCGCCTTCGCCGACCGCATCGCGGGCGGCACCTACACACCCACGGACGAGTCCGGCGATGCCCGCATCTTCACGCAGGAACTGGCGCGGCGATGCCAGCAGGCCGGTGTCGAGTTCCTGTACGAGCACGACGTGCTGGGCCTGGACCTGGAGAGCGGCCGGGTGGCTTCGGTCCAGGTGGCGGACCGCCGCACCGGCCGGCGCCGCGCGCTGCGCGCCGACGCTCATGTGGTGGCGCTCGGGTCGTACACCGCACCGCTGCTGCGCCCACTCGGCGTCGCGCTCAACATCTACCCGGCCAAGGGCTACTCGGCCACGCTCAGGCTGAGGCACCCGGAGCGCGCGAGCGTGGTCAGCATGATCGACGACGCCCGCAAGATCGCGATCTCGCGCCTGGGCGACCAGGTCCGCATCGCCGGCACGGCCGAACTGGCGGGCTACGACACCCGGTTGGATACGCCGACCGCGCGCGTGCGCTGCCAGGCGCTCGTTCGCCGCTACGAGGAAATCTTCCCTGGCGTCGCGGACACTTCGCAGCCCAATTTCTGGGCGGGTCTGCGTCCCAGCACCCCGACGAACATTCCCTACATCGGCCGCAGCCCCATCCCCAACCTCTGGGTGAACGCCGGGCACGGCACGCTGGGCTGGACGCACGGGGCGGGCTCGGGCCGGGCGCTGGCCGAGCTGATGAGCGGCCACCGTCCGGCGATCGAATTCGGCTTCTACGGCGAGGGCCGGGGGAGCCGGGCCGCCGCTGCGCGCGCGCAGGCCGCGTGAACGAGCCGATGTGCGTGCCCGGGCGCTCGGCCCGCCGGGACTGCGTATGCGGGGGGCGGCGGCTTCGCGGGCCGTGCGCGGCATGCGGGGGACACGTTTCGAAAGTCGCGCAACGTAGCGGCAACTGACAAAACACGCAGTTACCGCCTGCGTGCTGCGCCGCGACAATCATCGCCAGTAGGACGCTGTCATGCGGCCGGCAACGGCGGTCGCAGCACGCACCTCCATGGCACCGCCATGGCTCGTTCAGGGAGGGCCTTCGTGGGCAAGAGCCCCGGTCCGCTTCGCGCGGACCGGGTGTTCTATTTCCTGGACTTTCCGTATCCCGCTTTCCGTCCCGCACGCCGGGCTGCGCCGGCCTTTATGGTTCCCCGCAGGGCTCACGCCTCCCCCCAGGTGGGACGGGCCGGGACACGCGGGCGTGCCTGCGCATGGCCGCGTGCCGGGCGAATCCGAGCGGGCTGCGCCCCACCCTTCGAGGGGGTTGCGGCCCGGCTTCGGGCGGCCGGGCGCCGGCCTCAGACGTCCCTGGGGCTCCGCGGGTCGGGAGGTGGCGCCGGTGCTTCCTGGCGTCGGCGGGCGGCGAGGCGGATCTGCTCCAACATCCAGCGGTAGGCCGGATGCCGGTCGTGACGCTGGTGCCACAGCACCTCGACATGGACGCCTTGCAGCGCCAGCGGCAGCGGCCGGGTCACCAGTTCCGCCTCGAAGCCGGTGGCCGGCACGAAGCGGCGGGGCAACACGGTCAGCAGGTCCGAGCGGGTCACGACCCGCCCCGCGGTGAAGAACTGGTTCACGGTGAGCACGACGCGCCGCGTACGGTGCAGCGCCGCCAGTGCCTGGTCCACGAAGCCGTGCGCCCGGCCCGAGAAGCTGACGAGCAGGTGGTGGGCCTCGCAGAACTGGTCCAGTGTCAGCGGCCCGCCAGCCAACGGGTGGTCGCGCCGCATCACGCACACGTACTCGTCGTCCCACAGGCGTTCGTGATGCAGCGACGCGGCGCTGCCCTCGTGGGACAGCGCCGCGACCGCGTCCGGGAAGTAGCCGATAGCGAAGTCGACCTCGCCGCGCTCCAGCAAGGCCCTCGGGTCGCGCGTCGTGAGGGGTAGCGTGCGCAGATTGGTGAGCGCTTGCTCTCTTTCTATCGCCGAAATCAGGTGCGGCAGCAGGGTCGCTGCGGTGGCGTCGGCCATCGCCAGCTGGAAGGTCGCGGCGTTCTCGCGGGGGTTGAACGCGCCGGGATCGATTACCGCCCGCAATCCGTCGAGGGCGGCCCGCACGTGCGGCCACAGGGCCTCGGCATGCGGGGTGGGGCGCACGCCCGAGGACGTGCGCACGACGAGGTCGTCGCCCAGCGCGTCGCGCAGCCGCCGCAAGGCATTGCTCACCGCGGGCTGCGTCATCGCCAGGCGTTCTGCCGCGCGGGTGAGATTGCGCTCGGCCATCACCTCGTCGAACACGCGCAGCAGGTTCAGGTCCAGGGTACGAAAGTTCATGCGCCGCTTCCCGCTCATTACGCCCCTGAATGCCCGAGATTCGCAGAATTCATTGGCGGCATACCTAGGGTTAACCCTAGACTCTCGTCATCGTGATCACACAGGTGTCTGTACACCGCAAAGGAGCATCACATGACCGCCACCACCGTTGACTTCCAAGTCGCCCGCCGCGCCGGGGCCCCGCGTGGCGCTGCTTTCCTGGGTGCCCTCGCGGCCCGCGTGCTGAAGGCCGTCAGCGGCCTGGCGCAGTCGCTGCGCCGTCGCGACCCGTATGCCGACCGCCAGGCGCTGTTCGACCTGGCCCGCAGCTACGAGCGCACGCAGCCGGGTTTCGCGGCCGACCTGCGCGCCGCGGCGCTGCGCTACGAACCGGAAGACCAGCGCTGATCCTCGGTCCCGCGCGCTGCGGGACTGCCGAGCGATGAAAAAGCCCGCGTCGAGCGGGCTTTGTCGTTTCTGGACGGCCGCGAAGGCCCGGGGCCGCGTGGCAGCCCCTGGCCGGTCAGCCGGCCATGCGGGCTTCGATGCGGCCCTTGACCTCGCGCAGCTCCTTCGGCACGCGCGGGCCGAGCTGCTCGAACAACTCGTCGTGCAGTTTGAGCTCCTGCTGCCAGGCCTGGTGGTCGAGGCCGGTGACCTGGTCGAACTGCTGGCGCGAGAAGCTCAGCCCCTCCCAGGTCAGGTCCTCGTAGCGCGGCGACACGCCGAAGACATGCTCGTCGCCCGCGGCCCGGCCCTCGATGCGGTCCAGCATCCACTTGAGCACGCGCATGTTCTCGCCATAGCCGGGCCAGACGAACTTGCCGTCCTCGCCTTTGCGGAACCAGTTGACGCAGTAGATCTTGGGCAGCTTGGCGCCCTGGGTCTCCAGGGTGCGGCCGAGCTTGAGCCAGTGCTGGAAGTAGTCGGCCATGTGGTAGCCCATGAAGGGCAGCATCGCGAACGGGTCGCGGCGCACCACACCCTGCTGGCCGAAGGCGGCGGCAGTGGTCTCGGAGCCCATGGTCGCGGCCATGTAGACGCCTTCGGTCCAGTTGCGCGCCTCGGTCACCAGCGGGACCGTGGTCGAGCGGCGGCCGCCGAAGATGAAGGCGTCGATGGCGACACCCTTGGGGTCGTCCCAGGCTTCGTCCAGCGCGGGGTTGTTGGTCGCGGCGACGGTGAAGCGCGCGTTCGGGTGCGCGGCCTTGCGGCCGGTTTCCTTGGCGATCTCGGGCGTCCAGTCCTGGCCCTGCCAGTCGATGCAGTGCGCCGGCGGCTCGTCGGTCATGCCCTCCCACCACACGTCGCCGTCGTCGGTGAGCGCGACGTTGGTGAAGATCACGTCGCGGTCCAGCGATGCCATGCAGTTCGGGTTGGTCTTGAAGTTGGTGCCGGGCGCCACGCCGAAGTAGCCGGCCTCGGGATTGATCGCGTACAGGCGCCCGTCCTTGCCGGGCTTGATCCAGGCGATGTCGTCGCCGATGGTGGTGACTTTCCAGCCATCGAAGGCGGGCGGGGGGATCAGCATCGCGAAGTTGGTCTTGCCGCAGGCGCTGGGGAAGGCCGCCGCGACGTGGTACTTCCTGCCCTCCGGCGAGGTCACGCCGAGGATCAGCATGTGCTCGGCCAGCCAACCCTCGTCGCGGCCCATGGTCGAGGCGATGCGCAGCGCGAAGCACTTCTTGCCCAGGAGCGCGTTGCCGCCGTAGCCAGAGCCGTACGACCAGATCTCGCGCGTCTCGGGGTAGTGGACGATGTACTTGGTCTTGTTGCAGGGCCAGGGCACGTCCTTCTGGCCCGGCGAAAGCGGCGCGCCGACGGTATGCACGCAGGGCACGAAGTCGCCGCTGGCGCCCAGCACGTCGTACACCGCGCGGCCCATGCGGGTCATGATGCGCATGTTGACGGCCACGTAGGGACTGTCGGACAGCTCGACGCCGATGTGCGCGATCGGCGAACCCAGCGGGCCCATCGAGAAGGGGACCACGTACATCGTGCGACCGCGCATGCTGCCCTTGAAGAGCGCGTTCTCGCCGGTCTGCAGCAGGTTGCGCATCTCGCCCGGGGCGATCCAGTTGTTGGTCGGGCCGGCGTCTTCCTGGCGCTCGGTGCAGATGAAGGTGCGGTCCTCCACACGGGCGACGTCGCTGGGGTCGCTCCAGGCGAGGTAGCTGTTGGGGCGCTTGGCGGGGTTCAGGCGCCGGAACGTGCCCGCCTCGACGAGCTGCTGGCACAGCCGGTCGTACTCCTCCTGGCTGCCGTCGCACCAGTGGATGCGGTCCGGCTGCGTCAGGGCCGCCACCTCGGCCACCCAGGCCAGCAGCTTCGCGTTCTTCACATAGGACGGCGCATTGAGCGCCAGCCCTTGCATCACGGGTTGGTTCATCGGTTCTCCAATCATGAAAAGCACGAAATTCGGAGAACCGGCTGCGGTGCGGGGAGCGGCGCTCCCGCGTGCCACGAGCGAGATCGCGGCGTCGACTCTCGTCCCGAGGGGGCGAGCCGCGCATCCTGTCCCGGCTTCGGGGCGCCGGGCGTCAAGCGGGCTCGTCGGGGACTGCTACCACAGCACGGCTTTCCGAATGCCGCGCGACAGCCTTTTCGGTTACCGGCACGTTCCGTGCCGGCGG
>DATMBN010000043.1:0-36257 GCA_035559275.1 Burkholderiaceae bacterium | reverse complement strand
TCGTCCGAACTCGCCTGGCTCGCGCCGGTGCTGTCCGTCTTCGAGGACGCGACCGTCTTCCGCCTGCAGGCCGGCCCCTATGCCAGCCGCGAGGAAGCGGCGGGCATCGCCGAGCGGGTGCGCGAGGCGCTGCGGCTGGTGCCCATGATCGTGGAGCGGCGCTGAACTACTCGCCCTGCTTGATCTGCAGCGCGCGTTCGTACAGCGCGTTGCGCGGCGCGCCGGTCAGCTGCGCCGCAAGCGCCACGGCCTGCTTGAGCGGCAGGGCCGCCACCAGCGCTCGCAGCGCCGGCTCGGCCCGGGCCAGCGGATCTTCCGCGGTCTCGGCGTGGGCATGCAGGACGAGGACGAACTCGCCCTTGTGGCGGTGGGGGTCGGCGGCCAGCCAGTCGGGCAGTGCCTGCGCCGTCAGCGTGACGACCTCCTCGAACTGCTTCGTCAGCTCGCGGCAGACGGTGACGCGACGTGCCGGAAGGTGGGTTGCGAGCAACCGGGCGAGCGCGTCGATGCGATGCGGTGCCTCGAACAGCACCAGGGTCGAATGGTCCTGGCACAGCGCGGCCACCGCCTGCTCGAGCTCGCGCGGCCGGGGCGGCAGGAAGCCGACGAAGCGAAACCCCTGCCCCGCATCGTCGCCCGCCACGCTGACGGCGGCCGCGGCACTGCTCGGACCCGGGACCGGCACCACGCGGTGGCCCGCCTCCCGCACGGCCTGGACCAGGCGGGCACCGGGGTCGGAGACGGCCGGCGTGCCGGCGTCGCTGACGTAGGCGACGCGCTGCCCCCGGGCCAGGCGTTGGACGAGCTGCGGAGCCGCCTCGCGCTCGTTGTGCTCGTGCACCGCGACGAGAGCCTTGTCGCCCAGCCCGTAGTGGCGCAGGAGTTGCGCGGTGTGGCGTGTGTCCTCGCAAGCCACGGCGTCGACCAGCGACAGCACATGCAACGCGCGCACGGTGATGTCGGCCAGGTTGCCGATGGGCGTGGCCACCACGTACAGCGCGGCTGCGGGATACTGCTGCCTCGCGGCGGCCTCGGCCGCCGCGGCTAGCCAGGAAGAAGCTTCGATGGTCACGACGAAGACGCTGGGAGATGCAGGGGAGGTGCGTGCGCTCGCGCATCTGGAGCGCGCGGGGCTGCGGCTGGTCGAGCGCAATTATCGGCTGGCCGGCGGGCCGCATCGCCGCGCAGGAGAAGTGGACCTCATCATGCGCGACCGTGACGGCACGTTGGTGTTCGTCGAGGTGCGGCAGCGGCGCAGCACGGCGCACGGGGGCGCCGCGGCCAGCGTCTCGTGGGCCAAGCGGCAACGGATCATCCGCGCGGCGCAGCACTACCTGATGCGGCTGGCCACGCCACCGCCGTGCCGCTTCGACGTCGTCGCGATAGACGGCGAGCGGCTGGAGTGGCTGCGCGCGGCCTTCGACCTGGGGTGAGCGGCAGGCACCGCGCAGCGGCGCGTATCGTTGCGTTCCGGCGGTAGCCTTGCCCGGTGGGCGGGCACTGCGGCTGACTTATCATCGCCAGCCATGCTCGAGCAACGCATCCAACAGCAATTTTTCGAAAGCGCGGACCTGAAATACCAGGCCGCCGAGGCGTTGGCGCGCCCGATCGCCGACGCGGTGCACGCCATCACCGGATGCCTGACCGCCGGTGGCAAGGTGCTGGCCTGCGGCAACGGCGGCTCGGCCAGCGACGCGCAGCACTTCGCCGCCGAATTCGTCGGCCGTTTCGAGCGGGAGCGGCCGGGGCTGGCGGCGATCGCGCTGACCACCGACACGTCGATCCTGACCGCGGTGGGCAACGACTACGACTTCAACCAGGTGTTCTCGAAGCAGGTGCAGGCCCTGGGCCAGCCGGGCGACGTCCTGGTGGCCATGTCCACCAGCGGCAACTCGGCCAACGTGCTGGCCGCCGTGCAGGCGGCGCACGACAAGGAGATGACGGTGATCGCCCTCACCGGGCGGGGCGGCGGCAAGTTGAAGGAACTGCTGGCCGAAACCGACGTCCATATCTGCGTACCGCACGATCGCACCGCCCGGATCCAGGAAGTGCACATCCTGGCGCTGCACTGCATCTGCGACGCGGTCGACGCCCAACTCCTCGGGGACATCGTATGAGCATCCGTTCCACTCTGGCCTTCTCGTCTCGCACCTGGACCCTCGTGGCCGCGCTGGTCGCCGGCGCATCCGCCCTGTCGGCGTGCGCCCCCCTGGTGGTCGGCGGCGCGATGGTGGGCGGCATGATGGTCGCCAGCGACCGTCGCACCTCTGGCGCCCAGATCGAGGACCAGGCCATCGAACTCAAGGCCGTCAACCGCATCCGCGAAGTGCTCGGCGAGCGCGGCCATGTGAACGCCACCAGCTACAACCGCATGGTGTTGCTGACCGGCGAGGTGCCCAGCGAGCAGGACAAGCTCGCGGTCGAGCAGGCCGTCTCGCGCATCGAGAACGTGCGCTCCATCGTCAACGAGCTGGCGGTGATGGGCAACAGCTCGCTCACCTCCCGTTCGAACGACGTGATCCTGGCGAGCAAGGTCAAGGCCACCCTCTTCGACGCGCGCGACCTGCAGGCCAACGCCTTCAAGGTGGTGACCGAGCGCGGGATTGTCTACCTGATGGGCATCGTCACCGAGCGTGAGGCCAACCGGGGTGCCGATGTGGCGCGCAGCGTTGGAGGCGTGCAGAAGGTCGTGAAGGTCTTCGAAATCGTCAGCGAGGAAGAACTCGCCCGCCTGCGGCCGGCATCGTCCCCCACCCCGAGCTCCGAGAGCGGCGGCACCGCGCCCGCGCAGACCTCACCCGTGCAGTGAGCGCCAGGCGCCCGCGCGGCGCGGCGCCGCTCAGCGCAGACGGCGGATCAGGCTGGAGGTGTCCCAGCGGCCGCCGCCCTGGGCCTGCACATCGGCATAGAACTGGTCGACCAGCGCAGTGACCGGCAGCCGCGCCCCGTTGCGCTGGGCCTCGGCCAGGCACAGGCCAAGGTCCTTGCGCATCCAATCGACCGCGAAGCCGAAGTCGAACTGGTCCTTGATCATCGTCGGGCCGCGATTGTCCATCTGCCAGCTCTGCGCGGCCCCCTTGCCGATCACGGCCAGCACCGCTTCCATGTCGAGCCCGGCCTTCTGCCCGAAGGCAATGGCTTCACTCAAGCCTTGCAGCAGGCCGGCGATGGCGATCTGGTTGACCATCTTGGCGAGTTGCCCCGCGCCGCTGCCGCCCAGCAGCGTGACGGCCTTGGCATAGGCCATCGCGACCGGCTGCATGCGGTCGAAGGCCGCCTTTTCCCCGCCGCACATCACCGTCAGGGCACCGTTGATGGCGCCCAGGTTGCCGCCGGAGACCGGCGCGTCGACGAAGGCCAGGCCCCGTTCGCGCGCCACCTTGTCCAGCTCGCGCGCCACCTCCGCCGAGGCCGTGGTGTGGTCGACGAACACCGCGCCCGCCTTCATCCCGGCGAAGGCACCGTCATCGCCCAGCGTCACGCTGCGCAGGTCGTCGTCGTTGCCGACACAAGCGAAGACGATGTCCGCCCCTTGCGCGGCCTCGCGCGGCGTCCCGGCCTGCCGGCCGCCGTACTCCTGCACCCAGCGGCCCGCCTTCTCGGAGGTGCGGTTGTAGACCGTGACCTTGTGTCCGGCGCGCGCCAGGTGCCCGGCCATGGGGTAGCCCATCACGCCGAGGCCCAGGAAGGCCACGGTGTGCGGGGCGATGGGTGCGTACGTCTTGGTGCTCATCGCGTCTCCTTCCGTGCATGCATCGCGGGGCGCCCTCGGGCGCCACTCGCGCATTGTGGCGGCAGGCGGCGGCGAATGCCGCCGCCAATCGGAAAGGAGTGCGAGGGGCGAACGCCGCCGCCCGTGGCGCCCCTCAGACGATGGTGAGGTGCTCGGTGCCCGCGGCCAGGTCGGCGCTGCGCGCGCGGTTGCTGTTGAGCTTGATCTGCAGGCGCAGGTCGTTGACCGAGTCGGCGTTGCGCAGCGCGTCCTCGTAGGTGATGTAGTTGCCTTCGTACAGGTCGAACAGCGCCTGGTCGAAGGTCTGCATGCCCAGCTCGCGGCTCTTCTTCATGATCTCCTTGATCTCCGCGACCTCGCCCTTGAAGATCAGCTCGGAGATCAGCGGCGTGTTCAGCAGCACCTCGACCGCCGCGATGCGGCCCTTGCCTTCCTGGCGCGGCAGCAGGCGCTGGGAGACCATGGCCTTGAGGTTGAGCGACAGGTCCATCAGCAGCTGGGCCCGGCGCTCCTCGGGGAAGAAGTTGATGATGCGGTCCAGCGCCTGGTTGGCGCTGTTGGCGTGCAGGGTGGCCATGCACAGGTGGCCGGTCTCGGCGAAGGCCACCGCGTGTTCCATGGTCTCGCGGTCGCGGATCTCGCCCATCAGGATCACATCGGGCGCCTGGCGCAGCGTGTTCTTGAGCGCCGCGTCCCAGCCTTCGGTGTCCAGGCCCACCTCACGCTGCGTCACGATGCAGTTCTTGTGTGGATGCACGAACTCGACCGGGTCCTCGATCGTGATGATGTGGCCGTAGGAGTTTTCGTTGCGGTAGTCGACCATCGCCGCCAGCGTCGTCGACTTGCCCGAGCCGGTGGCACCGACCATGATGACCAGGCCGCGCTTGGTCATCGTGATCTCCTTGAGCACCTGTGGCAGGCCCAGGGCGTCGATGGTCGGCAGCGTCTGCGGGATCACGCGCAGCACCATGCCCACGTGACCCTGCTGCATGAACGCGTTGACGCGGAAACGTCCGATGCCCTGCGGGGCGATCGCGAAGTTGCACTCCTTCGTGCGCTCGAACTCCGCCGCCTGCTTGTCGTTCATGATCGACCGTGCGAGCGCCATCGTGTGCTGGCCCGTCAGGGGCTGCGGCGACACCTTGGTGACGCGGCCGTCGACCTTGATCGCCGGCGGAAAGTCGGCGGTGAGGAACAGGTCCGACCCGTTGCGCGAGACCATCAGGCGCAGCAGGTCGTTGATGAATTTCGAAGCCTGGTCACGTTCCATGATGTTTCTTCTGTCCTTCCCTCGGACGGCGGTACGCGCACCCTCAAGCGCGTGAAAGCAAAGCGCTCAGGCGCGCACTGACCTGGCGCAGGCGCAGCGACAGCCTTCGCGCGAGCGAGGCCAGCAGCGCGAGCCCGAGGCGGGGCTCCTTCATGATCATCCGGTCCAGCGCCTCGGCGTCGAGTACCGCCAGCACGCAGGGCGTGAGCGTCGTGCAGGCCGAGAAGCGGGCGCCGGCGTCCAGCAGCGACATCTCCCCCAGCATGTCGCCGGGCCGGGCCTCGGCCAGTCGGGCACGGCCGCCCCAAGGCTGCACGCGATCGACCGCCACGGTGCCGGCCAGCACGATCAGCATGTAGTCGCCCTGCTCGTCCTGCCCGATCACTTCCTTGTTGGCCGGTACTTCGACGAAATCCAGGTACTGGCTCATGCGGTCCAGTTCGGCGCGACCTAGCGCGGCCACGTAGCGGTCCGCGCCCCACAGTTGCGCGAACAGCTCCGCGCCCTTGTGCGCGTCGTAGGACGAGGCCTCGATCTCCTGGGCGCGGGCGCGCCAGGTGGTCAACTGCTGCGTGTCGTCCCCACGGTCCTGGAACATGGTGGAGAAGAATCCGGAATCCTCGGATCCTTCCTCGGCGGGATCGGATCCGGTGGGACCGCCCTTGAGCTTGTCGATGAGTTTCTTCATGGCGTGACGGGGCGGGACGGGTGCGGCGATGGAGGGTTCAACCCGGGAAGTTCTCGGGGAACTTCGCCTTGGCCCGCGCCTCGGCCGGGGAGATGACGTTGCGGCGGACCAGGTCGGCCAGGCACTGGTCCAGCGTCTGCATGCCCATGCTGTTGCCGGTCTGGATGGCCGAGTACATCTGCGCGATCTTGTTCTCGCGGATCAGGTTGCGGATGGCCGAGGTGCCGAGCATGATCTCGTGCGCCGCGATACGCCCCGAGCCGTCCTTGAGCTTGCACAGGGTCTGTGAAATCACGGCGACCAGCGACTCGGAGAGCATCGCCCGCACCATCTCCTTCTCCGCGGCGGGAAAGACGTCGACGATACGGTCGATCGTCTTGGCGGCACTGGAGGTGTGCAGCGTGCCGAAGACCAGGTGGCCGGTCTCGGCGGCGGTGAGCGCCAGGCGGATGGTCTCCAGGTCGCGCATCTCGCCGACGAGGATGGCGTCCGGGTCCTCGCGCAGCGCCGAGCGCAGCGCGTTGTTGAACGACAGCGTGTGCGGGCCCACCTCGCGCTGGTTGACCAGGCACTTCTTGGACTCGTGCACGAATTCGATCGGATCCTCGACGGTGAGGATGTGACCGTACTCGTTCTCGTTGAGATGGTTGATCATCGCCGCGAGCGTGGTCGACTTGCCCGAACCGGTCGGGCCGGTGACCAGCACCAGGCCGCGCGGCTTGAGCGCGAGGTCGGCGAAGACCTTGGGCGCGTTGAGCTGCTCCAGCGTGAGGATCTTGGACGGAATGGTCCGGAACACGGCGCCGGCGCCGCGGTTCTGGTTGAACGCGTTGACGCGGAAGCGCGCGAGCCCCTGGATCTCGAACGAGAAGTCGCACTCCAGCGTCTCCTCGTAGGCTTTGCGCTGCGCATCGTTCATGATGTCGTACACCATGTCGTGCACCTGCTTGTGCTCGAGCGGGTCGACATTGATGCGGCGCACGTCGCCGTGCACGCGGATCATCGGGGGCAGCCCGGCCGACAGGTGCAGGTCGGAAGCCTTGTTCTTGACGGAAAAGGCCAGCAGCTGCGTGATGTCCATGGATCCTCGGGAGGTGGAAGGGAGCGCGGTCGCAAGAAAACGTTAAGCTCGCCCCATTATGGCGACGATCCCGCAGAACATACAACAAGTGCAGGAGCGCATCGCGCGGGCCTGCGAGCGCGCCGGTCGGCCCGTGGAAAGCGTCACGCTGCTGGCGGTGAGCAAGACCTTCGATGCGGACTGCGTGCGACAGGCCCATGCCACCGGGCTCTGGCGCTTCGGCGAGAACTACGTGCAGGAAGCGGTGCAGAAGATGGACGCGCTGGCCGACCTGCGGCCGCATCTGGAATGGCACCTGATCGGCCCGCTGCAGAGCAACAAGACGCGGGTGGTGGCCGAGCGCTTCGACTGGGTGCATTCGGTGGACCGGCTGAAGATCGCCGAGCGGCTGTCGGCGCAGCGGCCCGGGAGCCTGCCGCCGTTGCAGGTGTGCCTGCAGGTGAACATCAGCGGCGAGTCGACCAAGAGCGGTCTCGCGCCACACGAGGTGCGGGAAGCGGCCCACGCGGTGGCCCGCCTGCCGCGGCTGGTGCTGCGCGGCTTGATGGCGATCCCGGAGCCGGCGGGCGACGAGGCCGCGCAGCGGGCGCCGCACCGCGCACTGCGGGACCTGCTGGAGCAGTTGCGCCACGACGGGCTGGCGCTGGACACGCTGTCGATGGGCATGACGCAAGATCTTGAAGCCGCGATCCTCGAAGGGGCCACCCTCGTGCGAGTCGGCACGGCGATCTTCGGGCGGCGGGCCCTGGCGGGAACGGGCCGGTAACGCGGCCGCGGCGCGGCGCTCGTTCCGCGCCGGGTGCGGCCCGAAGGAGAGGGCCCCCTCAGATGGGCAGCAGCGAGGTGTTCTTGACCTCTTCCATCACCGCGTAGGTGTGCGTCTCGCGCACGCCCGGCAGCGACCAGATCACCGAGCCGATGAGTTCGCGGTAGGCCTGCATGTCGGCCACCCGGGTCTTGATGAGGTAGTCGAAGCCTCCGGCCACCAGGTGGCATTCGAGGATCTCGGGGCGCGTCTGCACCGCGGCCTTGAAGGCATTCATCACGTCGGGGGTCGTGCGGTCCAGCACCACCTCGACGAAAACCATCATCCCGGCGTTGAGCTTGAGCGGATTCAGGCGTGCCTCGTAGCCGAGGATGTAGCCGTCTCGCGTGAGCCGCTTGACGCGCTCGAGCACCGCGGTCGGCGACAGATGCACGGCCTCCGCCAGTTTCAGGTTGGCGATGCGCCCGTCTTGCTGCAGGATCCTGAGGATCTTGCGGTCGATCTTGTCCAAGTCGCCGTTGTCTCCGCCCCCAGACCTCATCTTGATTTTCCTCTGTTGAAAGGCCCCTCAATGGAGAAAGATGCTAGGTTCAAACTCGTAACCTAGCAAGTCATGCAAAACCCTGAGAAAACTCCCATGGCTCGCCCCGACCTGTGCTTTCCTGCCCCACCGCCCAAGATGCGGCTTGCCCCGCCCGACCGGCCCGAGGCCGAGGTGGTCGCTGGCCTGAAGGAGGGTTTCGGCTTGCGCTGGGACATCGTCAAGCGCCGGGCCGCGCCGTGGGTGGACGCGGTACGTTCACGCCCCGCGCCGTTCTGGGCGATGGAGTCGCTGCTGAAGGAATACCCGCTGTCCAGCGCCGAAGGACTGGCATTGATGCGGCTGGCCGAGGCGCTGCTGCGCGTGCCGGACGTGGAGACGGCCATGGCGCTGACGGCCGACCAGTTGGGCCGCGCCTCCTTCGACCACCACGAAAGCAGCGCCCACCCGGTGCTGGCGGGGCTGTCGTCCAGCCTGATCGGCCTGACGAAGAAGCTGTTGCCGCAGGACACGGCGCAGGCGGGACTGGTGCAGCGGCTGGGGGCCAAGACGGTCGTCGCCGCCGGCGTGCGCGCGCTGCAGTTGCTCGGCCGGCAGTTCGTGCTGGGTCGTGACATCGACGAGGCGCTGCGCGAGGCCAATGCGCAGCGGCGCGAGATCGACACGCTGCGCTTCAGCTTCGACATGCTGGGCGAAGGCGCTCGCACCGAGGAGGACGCCGAGCGCTACCTCGCCTCGTACCGCAACGCCATCGACCGCATCGCCCAGGGCGTGGATCCGCAGGCCGGCCCCGAGGTCTCGGACGGCATCTCGATCAAGCTGAGCGCGCTGTACTCGCGCTACGAGGAGACGCAGCGCGAGCGTGTCTTCCAGGTGCTGCTGCCGCGCGTGTGGTCGCTGATCGAGCAGGCGGCCCGGGCCAACCTGAACCTGACGATCGACGCCGAGGAGAGCGAGCGCCTGGAGCTGTCGCTGGATGTGTTCGAGGCGCTGGCGGCCCGGATCGGGCAGCACTTCCCGCAGTGGAAGGGCTTTGGCTTGGCCGTGCAGGCCTACCAGACCCGCGCGCTGGACGTGGTGCGCGAGGTCGGCCGCATCGCGCAGGCACACGGGCTGCGGCTGATGGTGCGGCTGGTCAAGGGCGCGTACTGGGACGGCGAGGTCAAGCGGGCGCAGGAGCTGGGCCTGGCGCACTACCCGGTCTTCACCCGCAAGCACCACACCGACCTGTCGTACCTGGCCTGCGCCCAGGCTCTGCTGGACTTGGCGCCGGCCATCTACCCCCAGTTCGCGACGCACAACGCGGGCACGATTGCCGCCATCTTGCAGATGGCGCGCGAGCGCGGCGCGGCCTTCGAGATGCAGCGCCTGCACGGCATGGGCGAGAGCGTCTACCGCGAGGTGCTGAAGGACGAGCCGGTGCCCCTGCGCGTCTACGCGCCGGTCGGCGAGCACCGCGACCTGCTGGCCTACCTGGTGCGTCGGCTGCTGGAGAACGGCGCCAACTCGTCCTTCGTGCACCAGCTGGCCGACCCCTCGGTGTCGCTCGACGCGCTGCTCGCCTCGCCGCTGGAGCGCGTGCGTGACGAAGGGCCGGCGCTGCCCCTGCCGCCCGAACTCTACGGCGCGCTGCGGCGCAATTCCAAGGGTGCGGACCTGGCCTGCCTGAACCACCGCCTGCCGCTGTTCGAGGCCGCCGAGCGCACGCAGGTGCCCGCCGTGCCGATGACCGAGCCGGCCCAGGTGGACGAGGCGATGCGCGCGCTGCACGCCGCCTTCCCCGCCTGGGAGGCGACGCCGGTGGCCGAGCGCGCCGCCGTGCTGCGCCGCGCCGCGGACGCGCTGGAAGCGCGCATGCCCGAGTTCTGCGGCCTCCTGGTGCGCGAGGGCCGCAAGGTGATGGCCGATGCCGTGGCCGAGGTGCGCGAGGCGGTCGACTTCTGCCGCTACTACGCGATGCAGGCCGAGCACCTGCTGGTGAGCGAAACCTTGCCCGGGCCGACGGGCGAATCGAACGAGCTGCGCATGCGCGGCCGCGGCGTGTTCGTCTGCATCAGCCCGTGGAACTTCCCGCTGGCGATCTTCGCCGGCCAGGTCGTCGCGGCCCTGGTGGCCGGCAACACGGTGGCCGCCAAGCCCGCCGAGCAGACTCCGGCGGTCGCGCAGCGCATGGTGGATCTGCTGCACGGGGCGGGCGTGCCGCGCGACGCGCTGCGACTGCTGCACGGCCTGGGCGAGACGGTGGGCGCCGCCCTGGTCGCCGACCCGCGCTGCGCGGGCGTGTGCTTCACCGGCTCCACCCAGGTCGCCAAGATCATCCAGCGTACGCTCGCGGCCAAGGATGGCCCCATCGTGCCGCTGATCGCCGAGACCGGCGGCCTCAACGCCATGGTGGTCGACTCCACCGCGCTGGCCGAGCAGGTGGCCGACGCGGTGGTGCAAAGCGCCTTCCGCTCCACCGGCCAGCGCTGCTCGGCGCTGCGCCTGCTGCTGGTGCACGAGCGGGTGGCCGATGCGGTGCTGAAGATGATCGGCGGTGCGATGCAGGAGCTGGTCGTCGGCGACCCGGTGCAGTGGGCCACCGACGTCGGCCCGGCGATCGATGCCGAAGCGCATGCCAACCTCGTGCGTCACGTGCAGCGGCTGGAGCGCGAGGCACGCCTCGTCGCCCGCACGCCGATGCCGGCGGGCTTGGCCGGCGACTACATCGCGCCGGTGGCCTTCGAGCTCGCCCGGATCGAGGACCTGCGCGAGGAGATCTTCGGGCCGGTGCTGCACGTGGTGCGATGGGGCAGCGGCGAGCTGGCCACGATCGACGCGGTGGTGGATCGCATCAATGCGCTGGGCTACGGCCTGACGCTGGGCGTGCAGACGCGCATCGACGGGCGCGCGCACCAGATCGCGCACCGCGCGCGCGTGGGCAACGTCTACGTCAACCGCAACATGATCGGCGCGGTGGTGGGCGTGCAACCCTTCGGCGGCGAGGGCCTGAGCGGCACCGGCCCCAAGGCGGGCGGCCCGCACTACCTGTTGCGCTTCTGTGGCGAGCAGACGCTGACGATCAACACCGCGGCGGCCGGAGGCAACGCGACGCTGCTGGCGGGCGGACACTGAGGCGAGCGCCCCGCTGCTCCAAGCCGGGGCGTCGGCCCGGCAGGCCCGGATACACGGCCGCGCAGTCTCTACACTGTCGACCCATGAGCACCTCCAGCATCGCGTTCATCGGCGGCGGCAACATGGCGTCCGCCCTCATCGGCGGCCTCGTGCAGGCCGGTCAGTCCCCGCAGTCGTTGATCGTCGTGGAGCCCTCCGAGGCGCAGCGCGAGCGGCTCGCACAGCAGTTCGGCGTGCGGGCCGACGCCGAGGCCACGCCGCGGCTGGCCGAGGCGCGGCTCGTCGTCTGGGCGGTCAAGCCGCAGAGCTTCCGCGAGGCGGCGGCCCCCTGCGCGGCGCATGTGCAACGCGCGCTGCAACTGAGCGTGATGGCCGGCATCCGCTGCGACGCCATCGTGTCCGCCACCGGCAGCCAGCGCGTGGTGCGCTCGATGCCCAACACGCCGGCGCTGATTGGTCTGGGCGTCGCGGGGCTGTATGCCCGGCCGCAGGTGAGCGACGAGGAACGGCGAGAGGTGGATCGCGTGTTCGCGCCCACCGGGCGCACGGTGTGGGTGCACGACGAGGCGGACCTCGATGCCGTCACGGCGCTGTCGGGTTCGGGGCCGGCGTACGTCTTCTACTTCATCGAGGCGATGATCGAGGCGGCGCAGGCGATGGGTCTGGACGCGCAGCAGGCCCGCGAGTTGACGTTGGGCACCTTCGCCGGTGCCACCGAGCTCGCCCGCCGCTCGCCCGAGCCACCGCAAGTGTTGCGCGAGCGCGTAACGTCCAAGGGCGGCACGACCTACGCCGCGCTCACCTCGATGGAGCAGGACGGCTTGAAAGCCGCCTTCGTGCGCGCAATTCAGGCCGCGCAGCGGCGCGCGAAGGAGCTGGGCGACGAGTTCGGGCGCTGAAGGACCGCGGTCCGGGCGCCACCTCGCGTTCTGGCGCCATCAGGCCTGGAGCGCGTACCCCAGCACCACCCCCGCGAAGACCGCGAAGCCCACCCAGTGGTTGAGGCGGAAGGCGCGGAAGCACCCTTCGCGCTCGCGCCGATGGATCAGCGTGTAGTGCCACGCCACTTGGGCCAGCGCCGCGAGCAGGCCGAGTGCATAGGGCCAGCCCAGGCCCAGCTGCCAGCCGATCACGCCCCACACGACGAGATAGGCGCCGTACAGCAGCATCACCGCGGCCACGTCGAAACGGCCGAAGGTCAGCGCCGAGGTGCGGATGCCGATGCGGATGTCGTCGTCGCGGTCGACCATCGCGTACTCGGTGTCGTAGGCGATCACCCAGAACAGGTTACCCATCAGCAGCCACCACGCGAGCGCCGGCACCTCGCCCTGCACCGAGGCGAAGGCCATCGGGATGCCGAAGCTGAAAGCCACGCCGAGCACCGCCTGCGGCATCGAGAAGAAGCGCTTGGTGAAGGGGTAGACGATGGTCACCGCCAGCGCGACGAAGGACCACAGGACGGTCGCGAGGTTGGTCGTGAGCACCAGGGCGAAAGCGACCAGCGCCAACGCCGCGCCAACCCCCAACGCCTCGCCCACCGAGACCGCGCCGGTCGTCACCGGCCGCGCCGAGGTGCGCTTGACGTGCCGGTCGAAGTCGCGGTCGGCCACGTCGTTGACGGCGCAGCCGGCCGAGCGCATCAGGAAGGTGCCGAGCACGTAGACCGCCAGCAGGTGCCAGCCGGGAAACCCGCCGGCGGCGATCCAGAGCGCGGCCAGCGTGGGCCACAGCAGCAGCAGCGTGCCCACCGGCTTGTCCCAGCGGATCAGCTGCAGGTACAGGGGGAGCTTGAGCGTCGTCGCCGTCATGGCGCAAGTGTAGAACCGCCGCCCCGTGGCAAATCGCCGGCACAGCCGGCCGGGCACGGCGGGGGAACCCGCTCAGAACACGTCGAACAGGACGTCGGCGATGATCAGGGTCGCGACTGCGACCAGCACGAGGTCGCTGCCGACGATGCGCCACTCGTAGCCCGGGTGGACGGGCAGGTGCGCAACCATCGCCGGGGGAGCGACCTTCTTGGCGATGCCGGGCGGCAGTGGCTTGCCGCGCGCGAGGTTCTTGCGGATGCCGGGTGGCAAGGGGTCGTATGTGCCAGGCCGGATGCCCACGTCGATTGCGATCCGGCGGGCGTCGCCGACGCTGATGCCGGCAGTGACGAGCGTCTCCGCGCCTCTACTGCCGCCGCTCGGCGCACGGGCCTCGTGGGGGCGGTCGTGCCGGGAATCCACGGCCTTCGTGCCCTTGTTGCCGCGCTCACCGACCTCGCCACGGCGCTCGGCCTTCTCGGGCCGGCCGCCCACCTTGCCGCCGTGTTCCTTGGGAGGCCCCCCCTTGCCTTCAGGAGGCGCCCCCCAGGCCCCGGCAGCCCCGAGCAGCAGGGCCAGCGTGACTGCGCGTCTGCACAAGGCCGGCGGATGCCCCGTCTCCACGGGATGCGGGCTGTCTTGCACGTTGGACATGGGACCTCCATTGATGGGATATATTCCCATGAACGCAAGCGCCTGACCACCGGTTGACACGGCCCCTCCCCCGGGGCATGGCCGCCCGCGCCGCGCGGCTCTCCGCGCAGTGGAGGCGCTCAGCCCTCCAGCAGGCTGCGCAGCATCCAGGCGGACTTCTCGTGCACGTCCAGGCGCTGCGTCAGCAGGTCGGCGGTCGGTTCGTCACTGGCCTTTTCCACCACCGGGAAAATCTCGCGCGCCGTGCGGGCCACGCCCTCGTGCCCCTCGACCAGGATGCGGATCATCTCCTCGGCCTTGGGCGGCTGGCTGGGCACGTCCTTGAGGGTGGTGTTCTTGCTCAGGTCTGCATAGGACGCGGTGGCCACGTGACCCAGCGCGCGGATGCGTTCGGCGATCGGGTCCACGGCGTTCCACAACTCGGTGTACTGCTCCATGAACATGGCGTGCAGCGTGTTGAACATGGGGCCCGTCACGTTCCAGTGGAAGTTGTGGGTCGTCAGGTACAGCGTGTAGGTGTCGGCCAGCAGCTTGTTGAGGCCTTGCGCGATCGCGGCGCGGTCCTGCTCGGAAATGCCGATGTTCACCGGCATCGGACGGGTGGTGGTAGCCATGCTTCCTCCTGTTCAGTCACACAACATGCGGCGGCCCGGCCGCCACGACTTTGCCTAGGGTCATTCGGTCAAGCGGCGCACCCCCTCCAGATCGCAGGCGTAGATGCAGTTGCGCAGGGCGGCGATCGCCTCGTAGCGCGTGAAGCTGCGCCGCCACGCCAGCACCACACGGCGCGTGGGCGCCGGCGGCTCGAAAGGAATGTACGCCACGTGCGGCTGCGGCTCCTTGGGCACGCTCATCTGCGGGACCACGGTGACGCCCATGCCGGAGGCCACCATGTGCTTGATCGTCTCCAGCGAAGAGCCTTCGAAGCTCTTGCGGATCCCCTCGGCGTCGTTCGACAGCCGCGCGAACTCCGGGCAGACCTGCAGCACATGGTCGCGGAAGCAATGCCCGGTCCCGAGCAGCAGCATGGTCTCGCGCTTGAGTTCCTCCGAGCCGATGCTCTTGCGACCGGCAAGCGGATGGTGGCGGGGCACGGCGACGACGAAAGGCTCGTCGTACAAGGGCGCGATCGCCAGGCCCGTGTCCGGGAACGGTTCGGCCATGATGGCGCAGTCCAGTTCGCCGGTGCGCAACATCTCCAGCAGCTTGACCGTGAAGTTCTCGTGCAGCATCAGCGGCATCTGCGGCACCTGCTCGATGGCGTGCTTCACGAGATCCGGCAGCAGGTAGGGCGCGACGGTGTAGATGATGCCCAGGCGCAGCGGGCCGGCGAGCGGGTCCTTGCCGCGCTTGGCGATCTCCTTGATCGCCGCGGCCTGGTCCAGCACGGCCTGCGCCTGGCGCACGATCTCTTCGCCCAGCGGCGTCACCGTGACCTCGGAGCCACCGCGCTCGAAGATCTTGACGTCCAGCTCGTCTTCCAGCTTCTTGACGGCCACGCTCAAGGTGGGCTGCGAGACGAAGCAGGCCTCGGCCGCACGGCCGAAATGCTTCTCGCGTGCCACGGCGACGATGTAGCGCAGTTCCGTCAGTGTCATGAGGCCCGCCTCCAGGCGAGGGTATAAGCCAAAACTATCCGAATGGATAGAGTGATTGTGCGCTTCCCGCGCAGCGGCGGAAAGCCCCTCGAAAAAGCCCGGCTCAAGCCTTCAGGTATTCGGATTTGCCGCCCAGCCAACGGGCGATGTGCGCTGCGGCCACCCGGGGGTGCCGCGCGAGCAGCTGACGCGCCGCCTCCCTGGCCTGCTGCACCAAGGGCAGGTCTTCCTGCAGGTCGGCGAATCGCAGCAGCGGCGAGCCCGACTGGCGCGCACCGAGGAACTCGCCCGGGCCGCGGATCTCGAGGTCACGCCGCGCGATCTCGAAGCCGTCCGTGGTCTCGGCCATCGCCTTGAGACGGGCCTTGCCCGTCTCGCTCAAGGGCGGCGTGTAGAGCAGCACGCAGACGCTGGCGACCGCACCGCGTCCCACGCGCCCGCGCAGCTGGTGCAGCTGCGACAACCCGAAGCGCTCGGCATGCTCGATCACCATCAGGCTGGCGTTGGGCACGTCCACCCCGACCTCGATCACGGTCGTGGCGACGAGCACGCTCATCTGCCCGCCGGCGAAAAGCGACATCACAGCCGCCTTTTCCGCCGGCGGCATGCGCCCGTGCAGCAGGCCCACCAGGTGGCCGGGCAGGGCCTGGGTCAGCAGCGCGTGCGTCTCGGTGGCGTTTTGCAGATCGAGCACCTCGGACTCCTCGATCAGCGGGCAGACCCAGTAGACCTGCCGCCCCTTGGCGACCTCCTCGCGGATACGCTCGATCACCAGCTCGCGCTTGCCGTCGGCGAACACCTTGGTCACCACCGGCGTGCGTCCGGGCGGCAGCTCGTCGATGGTGCTGACATCGAGGTCGGCGTAGTACGTCATCGCCAGCGTGCGCGGAATGGGTGTGGCGCTCATCATCAGCAGGTGCGGCTCGAGCGGGCCTTCCTGGAGCTTTTGCCTCAGGCGCAGGCGCTGCGCGACGCCGAAACGGTGCTGCTCGTCGATGATGGCCAGTCCCAGCCTGGCGAACTGCACCTGGTCCTGGATCACCGCGTGCGTGCCGATGACGAGCTGCGCACTGCCCTCGACCACCCGCTCCAACATCGCCTGGCGCGCCTTGCCCTTCTGGCTGCCGGTGAGCCAGGCGACGCCCACGCCCAACGGCTCCAGCCAACCCACGAGCTTGCGGAAGTGCTGCTCGGCGAGGATCTCGGTCGGCGCCATCAACGCGCATTGCCAGCCGGCATCGATCGCGATGGCCGCGGCCAGCGCGGCGACCACGGTCTTGCCGGAGCCGACGTCGCCTTGCAGCAGGCGGTGCATGGGCTGGCCGCGCTGCAGGTCGCGCGCGATCTCCTCGACGACGCGGCGCTGCGCCTCGGTGAGCGCGAAGGGCAGCGCGGCCAGCAACCGCTCCTGCAAGCCGCCCTGGCGCACCGCCAAGGCGGGCGCGCGCAGCTGCGCCCGCTCGCGCTGCGCCTGCAGCTGGGAGAGCTGCTGCGCGAGCAGTTCCTCGAACTTGAGGCGCCGCCAGGCCGGGTGGCTGCGGTCCTCCAGCGTCGCGACGGGCACGTCGGGCCGCGGGTGGTGCAGGAAGTGCAGCGCCTCGCGCAGCGTCGGCAGGCCCGGCGGCACCACCTCGGCCGGCAGGATCTCGTCCAACGGCGCGCGGGCCAGCGCCGACGCCACCGCCTTGCGCAAATAGGCCTGGGGCAGCTGCGCGGTGGTCGGGTACACGGGCGTGAGCGCCTCGGCCAGGGGTTCCCCCGGCTCGACGGCCCTGAAGCTCGGATGCACCATCTCGCGCCCGAGGAAGCCGCCGCGCACTTCGCCGCGCACGCGCACGCGCCGGCCGACCGCAAGGGTCTTCTGGTGCGAGGGATAGAAGCTGAAGAAGCGCAGGTGGATGGTGTCGCTGCCGTCGTCGAGCGTGACGACGAGCTGCCGCCGGGGCCGGTACTGCACCTGGCTGTCGGTGACCATGCCCTCGACCTGCACGACGTCGCCGTCGCGCGCATCGGACAGGCGCACGAGCCGCGTCTCGTCCTCGTAGCGCAGCGGCAGGTGCAAGGCCAGGTCGATGTCGCGCACGAGGCCCAGCTTCTCGAGCGCCCGCTGCGCGGCGGACTTGTCGCGCTTGGGCGCTGCGGTGGCGGTGTCGCTGGACGAAGGCGCGGCCGTCGGCATGGGGGACAATTCTGCACCGGCCGGCGCGTGACACCGCATCGGCCGGCGAGCCGCTTTCCGCTCCACCCTTCGGCACGGGTCCGTCCGGCCCTCGAACAGATGAACACTGCCAACACGCCCCGCACCTACACCCTCAGCGACTTCGACTTCGCGCTGCCGCCCGAACTGATCGCGCAGCACCCCGCCGCCGAGCGCAGCGCTTCGCGCCTGCTCGATGCGACCGCCGAGCCGCCGGTCGACCGCGTGTTCCGCAACCTGCCCTCGCTGATGGCTCCCGGCGACCTGCTGGTCTTCAACGACACGCAGGTCATCAAGGCCAGGCTCTTCGGCCGCAAGCCCACGGGCGGCTCGGTCGAGGTGCTGGTCGAGCGCATCCTGCCGGGACACGAGGTGCTGGCCCACCTGCGGGCCAGCAAGTCGCCCAAGCCAGGCGCCGTGCTGCGGCTGGCCGAAGCCTTCGACGCCGAGGTGCTGGGGCGCGGCGGGCCGGACGGCGGCCTCTTCCACCTGCGCTTCCCGGACGAACCGCTCGCGCTGCTGGAGCGTCACGGCCACGTGCCGCTGCCGCCCTACATCACCCATGAGGACACGGCCGAGGACGTGCAACGCTACCAGACGGTCTTCGCCGCACGGCCGGGCGCGGTGGCGGCACCGACTGCCGCGTTGCATTTCGACGAGGCCGTGCTCGAGTCGCTGCGCGAACGGGGCGTGGAAACGGCCCGAGTGACGCTGCACGTGGGGGCCGGCACGTTCCAGCCGGTGCGCACCGAGAACATCGCCGAGCACAAGATGCACCACGAGTGGTTCGAGGTGCCGCAGGCGACGGTGCACGCCATCGAGGCCACGCGGGCGCGGGGTGGCCGCGTCGTGAGCGTGGGCACGACCACGCTGCGCGCGCTGGAGTCCGCCGCGCTGGGCGGCCGGCTCGAGGCCGGGGCGCGCGAGACCGACGTCTTCATCACACCGGGCTTCGAGTTCCGCGTCGTGGACCGCCTCGTCACCAACTTCCACCTGCCCAGGAGCACCTTGATGATGCTGGTCAGCGCCTTCGCCGGCCACGAGCGCATCATGTCGCTGTACCGGCACGCGGTCGAGCGGCGGTATCGCTTCTTCAGCTATGGGGATGCGATGCTGCTGGAGCGGGCCTAGGGTCGCACACGAACGGCGTAGCCAGAAAAGGCGAGCAGGCCGGCAGAGCCGGCCTGTCGTGGGTGCCACGCAAGCGCGGCGATCAGAACCGGATGCGTTGGAGCGTGACCGTGTCGTCGAACTCCGGCTCACGGTCGGGCCAGATGAACCAGACTTCGGCGGTCAGCGTGTTTCCGTCCGCCGAGATCTGAACGCTGCGCAGCTCCGTGGGGACGTTGACCGTCGGCGACAACGGCTCGTTCAGCCCGGCGCAGCCGTTGGTGTCGACATGGATCGTCGTCAACTTCAACGTCCCACCCTCGAGGCTGTAGGAGCCCGACTCCACGCCCGGGCCACCGCAGGACTCGTCACCCTCGCCCTCGGCGACATCGCCGATGGGGTCGATCATCAAATAGCTGCCATTCCCGCCGAAAGCGAAGGTCTGGACCACGAAGGGGGCCGTTTCCTGACCGGGATCGAGCAGGGCCCAGAAGCCGGGCAGCTGCGTCGCCGAGTTGCGGCCGCGGCGGAAGGTCGTCCAGTCGTCGGCGGCCGATGCGATGTCGCGGACGTAGAGCCGCTCGCCGTCATATCGCAGGAGGAACTTGCCGCCTTGCGGATGCGACAGCCCCCACTCGCCGTTGGTCTCCTCGGTCACGACAGCGGTGGCCTCAAGCGTGGCCGGATCCCAGGTGATCGAGCCGTGCTCGACGCCGGGGCCGCCGGCATCGTCGCGCACGCCGGTCTCGCCCAGCAGGTAGCGCCCCTGGTCGTCGAAGCGGATGATGACCGAGCCGCCGTCGGCGACCTCGATGACCCACACGCCGGCGATGCTCTTCCAGAACTGCGCCCGTGCATGAGCCATCGCAGCCTCCGGCGTCACCGGCGTGCCACCCGCTGCGGCGATTGCGGTCGTCAGAGCCGGTGCGGCGGCGAAGGTCGCGGGCTCGGCTGTCAGGGGCACGTTGCTCAGGCTGGTGCCTGCAGGCAGGCTGATCTTGATGACACCCTCGTCCGCGTCGCTGTCCAGCGACTGCAGCAGCACCATCAGGTTCATCGCCTTGTTGGCGTCCCTGCCTGCAATGTCGGCCGGCGAAACGCTGGGGGCGCCCTGCGCCTGGCCGAGTTGCAGCCCGCCCAGCGTGAAGGTCACCGTGTCACCCGGCTCGTAGCGGAAGCCGCCAGCGGTCCCGGTGTCGCCCGTCACGCCGCTGGCGCCCGACGGGCTCGCGGTGTAGTTCAGGCCGTTGACAGGGGCGTCGGTGAAGACGCCGGTGGCGCTGGCCGTCGGGGGAGGGTTCCCCGGGCCGGAGGAATCGGAATCCGAGCCGCCTCCACCGCAACCGGCAAGCACGGCGGAAAGAGCGGTGACCCCGACGAGGGTCCTCCAGTCGAGAAAGCGTGACGATGACATGCGAAAGTTCTCCTGCGTTCGAACGGGCGGGGCGGAATCGCCGACACCGCGAGTCTCCAGGCCCCTGGACGGCGTCGCCATCGACCAAACGGATGAGCCCGCGTGAGGACTTCACGGGCACGGCGAGGCGGCGACGGGCAGGCCCTGGGAATCCCCGGTACGCTGCGCCCCATGCCTGCGTCCCCTTGCCGTCCTGCCCGCCGTGGCCTGGCCTTCGTCGCCCTGCCGCGCCGCGGCCTGGCGGCCTGGCTGCTGGCCATGCTCCTCGTGCCCCTGCTGTGCCTGCCCCCTGCGGCGCAGGCCGAGGATCGGGCGAGGGCGACCCCTGATCTGCGCACGGTCGACACCGCGCTGTTCTCCGCCCCCGGGATGCCCACGAGGCGCGTGGCGCTGCCCGATACCTGGGCGCACCGCGACGTGCCGGTCGACACGCCCGGTCGCTACCGGATGGAGTTCTCGCTCGACGACCTGCCTGACGAGTCGCTCGCGCTGGCCTTTCACCGTCTGAGCACCCACCACCGGGTGTACGTCAATGGGGTGCTGGTGGCCGGCCGCGAGCAGGGGCCCGCGCAGGCCAACCCGCGCGCGCCCGTCCCGACCCTCGTCGCCGTGCCGCCCACCTTCGTGCGGGTGGGCTGGAACACCGTGGACGTGGAGGTCGAGTACCGCATGCGCGCGGGACTTTCGGCGATGGAGGTGGGGCCGATGTCGTCGGCCCGGCCGATCCACCACGCCCGCGTCCAGGCCCAGGTCGCCCTGCCGCAGGCGCTCAACATGGCCAGCGGTGGGCTCGCGGTCTTCATGCTGGCGATCTGGTGGCGCCGGCGGCAGGAGGTGGCGCTGGGCACCTTCGGCGGGTTGATGCTGCTCGGCTCGGTACGCAATTACGCCTACTTCCTGGACACCGCGATCGGCGGCGCCTGGCTCGGCGACTGGCTCTTCTTCTGCGCGCAGATCGTGAGCGTGGTGCTGCTCGGCACCTTCGCACAGGCGTTCGCCGGCGTGCGCTGGCCCCGCTACCGCCGCTTGCTGCACGGCACCCTCGTGGTCTTCGGGATCGTCGGCTCCCTGGCCGCCGCGCAGGAAGAAGTGCAGAGGGTGCGTGCCTATGCGTACCCCTGGCTGTTGCTGCTGTGCCTGCCGGTGCTGTGGCTGTGCCTGCGCAAGGCATGGTCGGAGGGCACCCGCGCCCTGGTCGGGCAGGTCGCGGGCGTGGCCGCCATGCTCGTCGCCGTCACGCACGACTACGCGATGCAGACGGCCAACTGGCTGCCGGTGACCGAGGTGTACTGGCTGCCCTTCGTGATGCCGGTCGCGCTCGGGCTGTTCTCGCTGGCGCTGCTGGGCCGCATGGTCAAGGCGCTGGGCGAGGTCGAGGCGCTGAACGCGCAGCTCGAAGCGCGCGTGGCCGAGCGCACGCGGGAGCTGGAACTGGCGAACGCGGCCAAGACACGCTTCCTCGCCTCTGCGAGCCACGACCTGCGCCAGCCGCTGGTCACGATCGGGCTGCTCATCGGCCTCGTGAAGGACCGCCGCGAGGCCCAGCCGATGCGGTCGATGCTGGAGCGGGTCGACGAGGCGGTGGGCGCGATGGAAGGCCTGCTCACCGGCCTGCTCGACCTCTCGCAGCTGGAGTCCGGCACCGTCACGCCCGTGCGTGCTCCGATACGTGTCGCCGACCTCTTCAATGCGATCGAGTTGCATGAGCAGCCCGCAGCCGCGCTCAAGGGGCTGCGGCTGCGGTTCCGTCCCACCGATGCAGTGGTGGAATCGGATCCGGTGATGCTCGAGCGCATCGTGCGCAACCTCGTGTCGAACGCGGTGCGCTACACCGGGCAGGGCGGAGTGCTGGTGGCGGTGCGTCGTCGCGCTGACGCACTTCGCATCGAGGTGCGCGACAGCGGGGCCGGCATCCCCGACGAGCACCGCGAACGGATCTTCCAGGAGTTCGTACAGCTCGACCATCCGGTGCGCGATCGCACCCGGGGTTTGGGGCTGGGACTGGCCATCGTGCAGCGCTCGGCGGCCTTGCTGGGTCATCGCATCGGACTGCGCTCGCAGCCGGGCAAAGGGTCGTGCTTCTGGATCGAGGTGCCGCGCGCCCAGTTGGCGCCCGCCCGCAGCCGGCCTGCGCCGGGCATGCCCACGCTCGCCGGCCGTCACGCGGTGCTCGTCGAGGACGACGGCGCGGTGCGCATGACGATGACCGAGCGTCTTTCGGCGTGGGGCGCCGTCGTTCACCCGTGCGGCAGCCTGCAAGGGCTGCGGGAGTGGATGGCAGGCGCCGGGCGCGACGTCCAGGTCGAGCTGCTGGTTTCCGACTACCGCCTGCCCGACGGCGACGGTCTCGAGGTGCTGGCCACCGTGCGCGAGCGGTGGCCCGGGGCCCGCGCCCTGCTCGTGACGGGCGACACCGCCACGCACGATCTCGCGCGCCTGCAGTCCGCCGGCGTGCCGGTGCTGCACAAGCCGTTCCGCACCGAAGCGCTGGGCGAGGTGCTGCGGGCGTTGTGGGAGAGCCCCCCGCCGGCGCACAACGGCGCCCCCTCCCGCTCCGCGGGAACGTATACGCCAAACTAGGACGTGGGCAGGGTCCGCCGGGTCACGACAGGTCGCGCGCTGCCCGCGAGCGCACGGAAGGCAGGTGCAACCCCAGGCGTGCCGCGGCGACCACCGCCTGCGTACGGGTGTTGGCCTCGAGCTTGCGGAAGATCGCCGCCAGGTGTGTCTTGACGGTCGACTCCGACAGGCCCAGGTCACGGCCGATCAGCTTGTTGGGTTTGCCTTCGATGAGCAGGCGCAGCACGTCGGCCTGCCGAGGCGAGAAGCCCAGTTCCTCCGGGGCGCAACCGGCAACGGCCGGGGCCGCCCCCCCCGCCTCGATCGCCGTCACACTGGCGGGCAGGTAGACACCGCCGGACATCATCTTGCGCAAGGCGGCCAGGAGTTCGCCCTGCCGGGCGGTCTTGGGCACGAAACCGGCGGCCCCCAGCTCAATGGCGGTGAGGATGGTGGCCGGCCGCTCGTCGGCCGACATCACGACGTAGGCCGGCTCCGGGTGGGATTCGCGCAGCCGCTCGAGGGCGGTCATGCCCTGGCTGTCGGGCAGGCCCAGATCGAGCAGCACCCAGTCGACGTGCGGGTCCCGCGCCAGCAGCCCGTGCGCGGCCTCGAGGCTGCCGGCCTGGAGGACGGTGGCCGACGGAAACTCGTGGGCGAACAGCAGCGCCAGGCCGTCCAGGAACAGCGGATGATCGTCGACCAGGAGGGCCTTCATGCAATGTAACTCTTTGTGACTCGGCGATTGTCACATGCCCTGCCCCGGCATGCTGCCAGCGTACTCCCCTGGGATGGGCGGTTGCTCGCCTCTCCTGTCTGAGCACGGCGGGTGCCCGAGCGGTCGCTGCCGCTGCGGGCGCAGGAGGATCAGGCCGGCTTGTAATGGCGGCGGATCCATTCTGCGAAAGCGGCCTCGTCGAGCTCCGCGCGCGCCAGGCCGCCCACTGCGAGGACGGCGTCCAGTGGCGAGGCGGTCAGGCGGTACCCGTTCAGCGCGAGGAACCAGCCCGCCGCCAGCAGCGCGCAACGTTCGTTGCCGTCGGTGAACGGGCATTCCTTGACCAGGCTCGCGGCATAGGCGGCCGCGAGATCAGGCGCCCCGGCACCCGCTTCCCGTGCCATCCGCACGGGCCGCGCGAGGATGGCGTCCAGCAGGGCCTCGTCGCGCAACCCGGCGGTGCCCCCATGCTCCGCGAGGTTCTCTTCGTGCAAAAGCAGCAGGACCCGGCGGTCCAGCCAGCGCCAGTTCATTTCGCCAGGGCGCGAAAGGCATCGCGGTACTCCCGCATGAACTGACGGCCCCGCGTGATCTGCTCCTCGAACCCCGGCTCGTAGGGGGTGAGCGTCACGCCGCCCGGGGCCTCGGTCACATAGAGAGTGTCGCCCTTCTCCACCTTCAGCCGCGCCAGCACTTCCTTGGGCAGGATGACGCCGACCGAATTGCCGATCTGGGTGAGCTTGAGCGCGATCATCGAGGGCCTCCAGTTATAACGCTTGTTATACTATGCGGCTCCTTCCGCCTCGGCAAGAGGCCCGCGCCCCTGCAGCCACGTTCGCCCGGGGCCCGTCTTGCCCCTGCACGCTTCGTCTTTCGCCCATGACCGATCACGCTGCTCCCCCCCTCTCCCGCGGCCTGCGCTTCGAACTGCTCAAGACTGAAGGCCTGGCCCGCCGCGGACGCCTCACGCTCAACCACGGCGTGGTGGAGACGCCCATCTTCATGCCGGTAGGGACGTACGGCACGGTCAAGGGGGTGATGCCGCGTTCGCTGGAGGAAATGGGCGCGCAGATCATCCTGGGCAACACCTTTCATCTGTGGCTGCGTCCGGGGCTGGACGTGCTGCGTCAGTTCGGGGGGTTGCACCGCTTCGAGGGCTGGCACAAGCCCATCCTCACCGACAGCGGCGGCTTCCAGGTCTGGAGCCTGGGCGACATGCGCAAGATCAGCGAGGAAGGCGTGAAGTTCGCCTCGCCGGTCAACGGCGACAAGCTCTTCCTCACGCCCGAGGTCAGCATGCAGATCCAGCGCGTGCTGAACAGCGACATCGTCATGCAGTTCGACGAGTGCACGCCCTACATCATGGGTGACAAGGCGAGCGGCCACATCACCACCGAAAAGGAAGCGCGCGTGTCGATGGAGCTGAGCCTGCGCTGGGCCCGGCGCTGCCAGATCGAGTTCGAGCGGCTGGAGAACCCCAACGCGCTCTTCGGTATCGTGCAAGGCGGCATGTACACGCACCTGCGCGAGGCCTCGCTCGAAGGCCTCGAGGCGCTGGACTTCCCGGGCCTGGCCATCGGCGGCCTCAGCGTGGGCGAGCCCAAGGAAGAGATGATCCGCATCCTCGACCACCTGGGACCGATGCTGCCGGCGCACAAGCCGCACTACCTGATGGGCGTGGGCACCCCGGAAGACCTGGTCGACGGCGTGGCGCGGGGCATAGACATGTTCGACTGCGTGATGCCCACCCGCAACGCGCGCAATGGTCACCTCTTCACCCGCTATGGCGACCTGCGCCTGCGCAACACGCGCTACAAGACGGACGAGCGGCCCATCGACGAGAGCTGCAGCTGCCACACCTGCGTCCACTTCAGCCGCGCCTACTTGCACCACCTGGACCGCTGCGGCGAGATGCTGGGGCCGATGCTCACCAGCATCCACAACCTGCACTACTACCTGAACCTGATGCGCGAGATCCGCGAGGCGCTGGACGCCGGGCGTTTTGCGCAGTTCCAGCGGCAGTTCGCCGCGGACCGCGCGCGCGGGGTGTGACGCCGGTTCACCAGAAGTGCCACTGCCCCGTGCGCACGACCCATGCCCCGAGCACGCCGTTGGTCACGGCGTGCGACACAACCGGCACCCACAGCTTGCCGGTGTAGCGGTAGAGCCAGGCATAGGCGAGGCCCGCGATGATCGCGGCCAGCCAGAGGGTGTGCGCCAAAGCGAACACCGCCGTCGACAAGGCGATCGCGCGAAAGCCCACCCGGCGCGGATCGACGGTGCCGAACTTGGGCTGCTCGACCCAACGCATGAGGAACGAGCGCCAGAAGAGCTCCTCCATCACGGGCACCAGGAGCGCCGCGCCGATCCAGCGGATCGCGATCAGCGACCAGTCGAGGTTGCCCTGCTCGTCCACCGGGCGAAAGCTCGCGCTCGGCTCGCCGATGACCATCCACGGCTCGGTCAGCTCGATCCACAGGAAGAACACCGCGAGCCCGACCGCGATAGCAAGCACCCACTCCTTCACGTCGGGCCAATGCGTGCGGGCCAGTTCGGCATAGTCGCGCCAGAAGTAGGCGAGCACTGCGCCGACCGACACCACGCTGACGCCGTAGATCCAACGTGGGTCGATCGCGGCATCCTCCGGTACGGCCCCCCGGATCGCGAGCAGGACCATGAACAGCGCGAACGGCGCGATGCGCGCGGCCGCGGCGCGGGAAAGCGGCAGGCTCATACTCGTCCCCTGGCGTTCTTCGAATGGCGCCAAGCATGCCGCAGCCCTGCGTCGACCTTCTTGTCAATTGGTATCACGCAAGCGGCGCCTCGCGACGAGCGCCGTCAGTCCCAGACCCTCGAGCATCAGGGCGTAGGTCGGCTGTGCTACGAGGGATGTGTCGAGGTCAGATCACGCCGCGCTCCCGCAAGGCTTGCAGTTGCTCCTCGCTCACGCCCACTTCTCGCAACACCGACTCGGTGTCCTCGCCCAGCGCCGGCGCCCGGCGCACAATGGCGCCAGGCGTTTCGCTCAGCTTCGGCACCACACCCGGCACCTCGACGGTCAAACCGTCGTGCGTCACCACCTGCTCGACCATGTCGCGCGCCCGGTAGTGCGGGTCCTCGGCGATGTCCTTCGCGGTGTAGATGCGCCCCGCCGGCACCTGCGCAGCGGTGAGCGCGTCCAGCACCTCGGTCACCGAGCGCTCGCGGGTCCACGCACCGATGGCCTCGTCGATCTCCTGCACGCGCGCGACGCGCCCGACGTTGCTGGCCAGCGCCGGATCCTGCCCCAGGTCGTCGCGGCCGATCGCGTGCATCAGCCGCTTGAAGATCGAGTCGCCGTTGCCGGCCACCAGCACCCAGCCGTCCCGGCAGGGATAGGCATTGCTCGGCGCGATGCCGGGCAGTGCCGAGCCTGCAGGCTCGCGCACCACGCCGAAGGCGCTGTACTCCGGCAGCAGGCTTTCCATGCAATTGAATACCGCCTCGTACAGCGCGACGTCGACCACCTGGCCACGGCCGGTCTTGTGTCGATGCTGCAGGGCCATCAGCACACCGATCACGCCGTGCAGCGAGGCCAGCGTGTCGCCGATGCTCACGCCCACGCGCACCGGCACGCGGCCCGGCTCGGCGGTCAGGTGCCGCAGGCCGCCCATCGCCTCGGCCACCACGCCGAAGCCGGGGCGGTCCTTGTAGGGCCCGGTCTGCCCGTAGCCGCTGATGCGCAGCATGATGAGGCCCGGGTTGCGGCGGCTGAGCTCCTCGTAGCCCAGGCCCCAGCCTTCCATCACGCCGGGCTTGAAGTTCTCGATGAGGATGTCGGCCTCGTCGGCCAGCTTGCGCGCGATCTCACGCGCCTCGGGCTGCTTCAAGTCCAGCGTCACGCTCTTCTTGTTGCGCGACTGCACCTGCCACCAGACGCTGGTGCCGTTGTGCAGCAGCCGCCATTGGCGCAGCGGATCGCCCGTGCCCGGCGGCTCGATCTTGATCACGTCCGCGCCGAAGTCGGCGAGCGTCTTGGCGGCAAAGGGTCCGGCGATGAGCTGGCCGAGTTCGAGGACCTTGAGGCCGGCCAGCGGGCCGGTCGGGGCGGTGTCGTTCATCGTGAGGCAGGGGCGGAAGCGGGGCCGGAAGCCGCGGGCAACGTCTCCGGGGAGGCACGGGGCGCCATGCCGCGCTGGCGCAACTCCGCGCAATGGTCGCGCGGCGGCACGTGCCGGGCAGGGCGCCACTCGTCGAAGCCCGGTTCGGCCTGCGACACATAGGCGGAGTCGAAACCGATCACGCGCAGCTGCAATTGCGGCGCAAGCCGGGCCAGGTGCACCGGCACCCCGGTGCGCCGCGACACGTGTGCCGCCCCCGCATGGAGCACGACGACCTGCCCGGGCACGGCACCCTCGGCCGCCTCGGCCACCGTGCGCGCCATCTGCTCGTCGCGCGCGATCTGCACGCGCGCCATGGGGCCGAGCTGCGAGGCCGGCAGCAGGTCGCAATGTCCCTCGCGCACCGCGTCGATGAGCCGTTCGCGCACTTCGGGCGGCACCCGCTCGTCCCATTGCGCGTCGGCCATGACGGTACGCAGCTCGCCGCGAGGCAGGTTCCCGCCTAACACCGGTACGCCGGCACGCACGGCCGCCATCACCAGCGGACCGTACTGCGCCCAGGGCCAGCCGGCGTCCTGCCAAGCCAGGGCCTGCCGCACCGTGGCCTCGCTCGCATCCGGCGGCACGTCCGCCGTGTGGCGGCCACGCTCGGCCATCTCGAGGACGACGGCGCGCAGCCTCGATGCGCGCGCAAGACCACGGATCGCCTCGGCGACCTGGGCGGCATGATCGGGGTGGTCGTGACGCTCTCCATAGAGCCAGGCGGAAGGCGCCTGCGCCGAGGGCGCCGCGGAGGCGACCGCGAACCACATCGCGGTCACGAGCGCCCAGGCCAGGTGCACAACGCGTCGCGCCCGCATGTTCATCCTCCCGCCGCGCAGGCCAGGGATGGCGGCTCGCCGCCGCCGGGGAGGCGGGCATCGTCGACCGCCCGCGCAGCGCGGCCCCCCGCGGCGCTCGCCGGCGGGGGCGGGTAAGCGGGGACGGCAGTCGTCCGGCAGGCGACGAACTCCGGCGATGCGCAAGGCACGCGCTCGAAGCCCGCCATGCGACACAGTGGTTCGATCACGACGGTCGGGGCAGGGTCGGAAAACGGTGGCCGGGCACCTGCAGTGTAGCGGTGCCGTCCAGCAGCCGCGCGGCCGGCCGAGCGCCGAGACGGGCGGTCAGGGCTGTGGCCGCCCCATGCCGGCTGCAACTGCGCGCGGAGGTGCCGCGGCCGGATGCCGCGGCGGCCGTGACATCGCCCATTGCACCGTGAGCACGCTGCCCAGCACGGCGACCAGTCCGACGAAGGAGAGCCCACGCATCGCCTGGTCGAGCAAGACCCAGCCCAGCACGACCGCGGTGAGCGGGCTCAGCAGGCCCAGCGACGAGACCGCGACCGGCGACAGTCGTCCGATGCCCCGGAACCACAGCGCGTACGCGACCAGCGCGCCAACGAGCGACAGGTAGGCATAACCCAGCGACTGCGACAGCGTGAGCGGGGGCAGTGCCGGGTCCCACCACCAGGCCAGGGGTGCGAGCATCAGCCCACCCAGCAGCAACTGCCAGCCGGTCAAGGCCAGCACCGGCGTGCCGAGGCGCCAGCGCCGGGTCAGGAAGGTTCCGGTGGCCATGCAGGCGGCGCCCGCCAGCGCGGCAGCCACCCCCACGCCGTCCCAACGGGCGTCGGGCGACAGCAGCAGGGCAGCCATTCCGGCGATGCCGACGGCCGCCGCGGCCACCGCCAGCCCTGGAGCACGGCGGCCCTCCACTGCGCGCGCCAGCGCCATCACCAGCAACGGCTGAATGGCCCCGACCACCGCCGCGACGCCGCCGGGCAAGCGGTACGCGGAGACGAACAGCAAGGCCTGGAAGACGCCGATGTTCAGTGCCGACAGGGCCAGCAGGCGCGGCCACTCCTGGCGCGCGGGCCACACCCTGGTGAAGAGCAGCAGCAGCAGGCCCGCCGGCAGCGCCCGCAGCGCGGCGGCGGTGAAAGGCCGCGCGGGCGGCAGCACCTCGGTGGTCACGATGTAGGTGGAGCCCCAGATCGCGGGTGCCAGTGCGGTCAGGAGCGTGTCGAGCCACAAGGAGAGCGCCGGCATGAGTTATCTCGATGTCAAGATAACTCCAGCCTAGCAGAGAATCTTGACATCAAGACGATCACGGTCATCCGCGATGCCTGCCCGACGCCCCCTCGATGCTGTCGATGCCATCCTCGCGCAGTGGCGCCGCGAACGGCCCGACCTCGACCCGAGCCCCATGGCGGTCATCGGCCGCGTGGGCCGTTGCGCGGCACTGTTGCAGCGGCGGCTGGAGCCGGTGTTCCAGCAGTTCGGCCTGACGGCCGGCGAATTCGACGTGCTGGCCACGCTCCGGCGCGCCGGTCCGCCCCACAGCCTCGCGCCCACGGCGCTCTTCTCGTCGCTGATGGTCACGTCCGGCACGATGACGCACCGCCTCCAGCGACTGGAAGCGCAAGGCCTGGTGACTCGCCGGCCGAACGCGGAGGATGCGCGCAGCCTCCTGGTGCAACTCACGTCCCGGGGCCTGGCCCTGATCGACCGGGCCGTCGAGGCCCATCTGGACAACGAGCACCGCATCCTCGCGGGGCTCTCGCCCGCCGAACGCAAGGCGCTGGAGAACGCGCTCGCCGCTCTGCTGCGCACGCTGGAAGAGGGCCCGCCCCCGGGCGAGTGAACCGGGTGGCGCCCAAGGGCGCAGGGGGTGCCGGGCCCCCATGGGGCCCGTTCTGCGCGCACGGTGGGCGTGGACGCCCGCCGGCGACAAGAAAAAAGGCCCCGCAGGGCCTTGCTCGTCGTGGGCGCGCTCACGCCCCCGCGCGGTGTCACTGCTCGGCGAATGCGCGCTCGATCACGTAGTCGCCCGGCGTGTGCGTGTTGCCCTCGTGGAAGCCGCGTTCGTCGAGCATGTGCTTCAGGTCCTTGAGCATCTGCGGGCTGCCGCAGATCATCACGCGGTCGTGCTCGCGGTCGAGCTCGGGCAGGTGCAGATCCTTGAACAGCTTGCCGTTCTCGATCAGCGTCGTGATGCGGCCCTGGTTGCGGAAAGGCTCGCGCGTGACCGTCGGGTAGTACATCAGCTTGCCGGCCGCCAGCTCGCCCAGGAACTCATGCTCGGGCAGCTCCTTGGTGATGAGGTCCTGGTAGGCCAGCTCGGCCACCTGGCGGCAGCCGTGCACCAGGATCACCTTCTCGTAGCGATCGTAGGTCTCCGGGTCGCGGATGATGCTGAGGAAAGGCGCCAGACCCGTGCCGGTGGCCAGCAGGTACAGGCGCTTGCCGGGCAGGAGATAGTCCAGCAGCAGCGTGCCGGTGGGCTTGCGGCCGACCAGGATGGTGTCGCCGACCTGCAGGTGCTGCAGGCGCGAGGTCAGCGGGCCGTCCGGCACCTTGATGCTGAAAAACTCGAGGTGCTCTTCGTAGTTCGCGCTGGCCACGCTGTACGCGCGCAGCAGCGGCTTGCCGTCGACCTTCAAGCCGATCATCGTGAAGTGGCCGTTCTTGAAGCGAAAGGCCTGATCGCGGGTGGTGGTGAAGCTGAACAGGCGGTCGGTCCAGTGACGCACGCTCAGCACGCGTTCTTCGTTGAAGGCACTCATGGTGACGGCAGGTGAGGGTTTACCAGGAGAACCTGGAGGAAATGGCGATCATACATGCCGTCTCGACATAAATCACCCATACCCAAATTACCTTTCGATCTAATCTAGGCTTTTTCCACGGCGGAGGGTTCCACCGCCGCCCGGGCCCTCGGGATGGCGGCCCGCGCCTCCTGACGCCCGCGCCGCTTACGCCACCAGATGACCACCCCGGTCACCGACAGCAGCCCCACGACCAGCCCGATCACGAACACGAAGACACGGTAAGGCAGACCGAATACCTTGCCGGTGTGCAGGGCCGCGAGCCAGCTGGTGATCGTGTTGCCCGGCTGGATGGTCGGATGCTCGAACACCAGTTCGCGCCCTTCCCCGTCCTGCGCCGAGAAATAGACCGCCGTGGCCGCGCCGTCCTCGTCGAAGTCCAGCGAGCTGCGCACGGCGTAGTACCAGGCGCCATGGTCGCGCGCCAGCATCAGCGCACCTTCGCGCTCGATCGTGAAGCCCTCGCGCTCGGCGTGCGCGGCCATCAGCGCCCTTCCGCGCTCGCGCGCCTGCTCCCAGCTCATGTTGGCCTGCATGAGCGGCGTGGCGCCCAGCTCCGGCAGCACGTCGTGGTGGTCGACGGTGGGGACGAGCTTCTTGAGCACCGGCATGTACAGCTCCTCCCGCAGGTTCAGGCTGACGCTGGAGACGGCGTAGACGATCAGCATGGCCCACAGCCACAGCCCGAAGGCGCGGTGCAGGTCGAAGTTGATGCGGTAGGCGCTGCCCGACCACTTCACCAGCCACGCCGGCTTCCAGCCGCGCCACCCACCACCCCGCCGGGGCAGCGTCAGGTAGAAGCCGACGAAGCTGTCGATGAGCCAGACGAAGGAGATCACGCCGAACAGCCACATGCCCCACGGGTACGGAATCGTCAGCGCATAGTGCAGCTGGTAGACCAGCGGCATGAAGTGGGCGCGGTCGAATACCCAGGCGCCACGCTCACGCTCGCCGAGCACCCGGGCGGTATACGGGTCGGCGAAGAATTCGTAGAAGCGCAGTTGCTGCGCCCCGTCCGGTCCGACGAGGCGCCAGCCGTAGAGGTGGGCCGAGCGCCCCGGCTCGCGGTGCAGCGGGTGGTAATCCAGATGGGCCCCGCCGGGCAGCGAGCGTTCCACGCGTTCGCGCAGCACCAGCGGGTCGAGCGGCGTCTGGCCCGGTCGCTCCTCGATGCGGTGCAGCTGCGGGTTGAGCGCGACGTCGATCTCCTCGTAGAAGGCGAGCAGGCTGCCGGTCAGGCCTGCGATCAGCAGGAAGCCGGCGATGGCCAGGCCTGCGTAGCGGTGCGCGAGCACCCAGAAGTGGCGTGTCATGGCGACTGGCTCCTCGGGAGGGCGGAATGGGTTCAGAAGCGGTAGGTCACCGTCGCGTTGACCGTGCGGCGGGCTCCGTACCAGCAGTCCCCGCGCGACAGGCAGGTGCTCACGTACACCTTGTCCGTCAGGTTGGTCACGTTCAGCGCGACGCGCCAGGTCGGGTTCTCCCAAGCGAGCATGGCGTCGAGCAGGGTCACCGACTGAGTGATCGGCGCAGCGCCATCGCGGAAGGACTCGAGCCAGCGCAGGCCCAGGCCCGCGGAGAAGCCCGGCCGGTCGCCCCAGGCAAAACGGTACTTGGTCCACACCGAGGCCTGGTGGGCCGGCACGGCCTCCAGTTCCTCGTCGATGTCGGTGTAGGTGTAGTTGGCCACCACGTCGAACGCGCGCGCGAGGGTGGCCTTGGCTTCCAGCTCGACGCCGCGCGTGCGGGTCTCGCCGGTCTGGACCGAGCAGTTGGGATTGCTGGCGCTGGCCACCAGGCGCTCGGTTTCGCGCAGCTCGTACACGGCGGCGCCGAGCGCGAGGTCGCGTCCGGGCGGCAGGTACTTCACGCCCGCCTCCCACTGCTTGCCGCGCTGGGGTTCGTAGCGCCGGCCTTCGCAGTCCAGCCCCGCCACCGGGGTGTAGGCCTCGCTGTAGCTGAGGTATGGCGACCAGCCCTCGTCGGTCTCGTACAGCACGCCGAGCCGCTTGGTCGTCGCGCTGCTCTTCTCGTCGTCGGCCCCGTCGGTCTCGTTGTTGACGCGGTCGTGGCGCAAGCCGGCCACCACCACCCAGTGATCGCCGATGCGCAGCTGGTCCTGCAGGTACAGGCCCGCCTGCCTCAACGTGTTGTCCGGCAGCCGCGTCAAGGCCGGGACGGTGTAGCCCGTGTAGACCGGCGCGTAGACGTCGATGTTGGGCACCGAGCCGCCGCCGTAGACGGGTGGGTCGTACGCCTGCGCGCTGCGCGTCCTAGCGCGGGACACGTCCAGCCCGACGAGCACGCGGTGCGTGACGGTCCCGTTGCGGAACCGGCCCTCGACGTGCTGGTCGGCCGCGAGTTGGTCGACCTCGGTGCGCGTGAACCAGCCGATGCGGCCGAGCACGCGCTGGTTGACCGGGTCGGCGGCCCAGCCGCCGGGCAGCGAGAACGAGTCGCCGTAGATCGAGTAGTAGGTGACGTCGTTCCTGGAGTACCTGAGGTTCTGGCGTACCGTCCAGTCGTTGTCGAAGCGGTGCTCGAACAGCCAGCCGAGCGAGCGGCGTTGCGAGTCGTAGCGATCGACGCCAGGCTCGCCGATGAAGGTGTCGGTCGGAATGCGCCCGTTGGGGTTGGGCGTGACCATGCCGCTCCATGGGAAGAACTGCGCCGTCGAGCCGCTCTTGTCCTCCTGCCACAGGGCCTGCAGCGTCAGCGACGTGCGCGCGTCGGGCCGCCAGGTCAGCGACGGGGCGACGAGCATGCGGTCGTCGCGCACGTGGTCCACCTGGGTGTCGCTGTCGCGACCCACTGCGACGAGGCGGTACAGCCACCGCCCGTCCTCGGTCAGCGGCCCGGTCAGGTCGGCCTGGAGCTGCTTGCGTCCGAAGCTGCCGAATTGCAGGCCGACCTCGCGCCGAGGCTCGGGCAGCGGCCGCTTGCTCACCATGTTGATGAGGCCGCCCACGCTGCCTTGTCCGAACAGCATGGCCGACGGCCCGCGCAGCACCTCGACGCGCTCCAGCGTGTACGGATCGGTGCGGGTGTTGCTCGTGTAGTAGCCGCTCAGGTGTTTGCGCAGCCCGTCCAGGTACTCGGCCGCCTCCGCACCGCGGATGCGGGCCGAGTCGGTGCGCGAGTCGAGTCCGTAGGCGTCCGAGCGCACGCCGGCCGCGTAGTTCAGCGCATCCTGCAGGCCGGTGGCGCCGGTGTCGGTGATCAGGTCACGCGTGACGATGGTGATCGCCTGGGGCGTCTCCGACAGCGCGGCATCGGTCTTGGTCGCGCTGGCCGCCCGGCGCGGGGCGTAACCGGGCACGGGGCCCGTGGCGGTCTCGCGCTCGGGCTCGGCGGTGACGCGGATCTCGGGCAGCGCCTGTGCCGCGGTGGGTTCCGGCGAGCCGGTTTGCGCGGCGGCAGGCAGCGCGAGCAGACAAAGGTGCGCCGCGACGGCAACGGCACGCGGCGCGGGCAGACGGGGCAAGAGGCAGAGGGATGCGGGCACGGCAAGGCTCCAGCTCAGGTTCCGAAGGATCTGCCTGGGCCATGCCCGGAGGTGGGCGGCCGTGGGTACGAAAGAAGAATGCCGGCGGGGGCGAAGCGCGTCCGCCCCGCGCCCGTCAGCGCTGCTCGGGCTCGCTGATGAAACCGATCTTGCCGAGGCCCGCCTTGGAGGCGTCGGCCAGCGTTTCGGCGACGAAGCGGTACGGCACGTTCTGGTCGGCCCGCAGGTGCACCTCGGGCTGCGTGGGCTTGGCACCCTCGGTCGCGAAACGCTGCGCGGCCTCCTCACGGGTGATGCGCTCGCCGTTCCAGTAGCGCTGGCCGGCCGCGTCGATCGCGAATTCGATCTTCTGCGGCTGGCCCTGGTTGACCTCGGCGCTCGCCTTGGGCAGGTCGATCTTGACCGCGTGCGTGAGCAGCGGGGCGGTCACGATGAAGATCACGAGCAGGACCAGCATCACGTCGATCAGCGGGACCATGTTGATCTCCGCCATCGGTGCGCCGGAGGACTTGTTGTCGAAGCTGGCAAAGGCCATGTCGCGCTCCTACACTGGGAAATCAGGCGGCCTGGGGCTTGCCGTTGGCGCGCGCAGCCGTCAGCGGTCGCACGTTCTCGCCCTTGAGCGACTGCCCCATCGACAGGAAGGTGAACAGCTCGAACGCGAAGGCATCGAGCTTGGCCGTGAGCACGCGGTTGCTGCGGGTCAGCCAGTTGTAGCCCATCACCGCCGGAATGGCGACCGCCAAGCCGATGGCCGTCATGATGAGGGCCTCGCCCACCGGGCCGGCGACCTTGTCCAGCGTGCCGGAGCCCGATAGACCGATGGCCACCAGCGCGTGGTACACGCCCCAGACGGTGCCGAACAGGCCCACGAAAGGTGCGGTCGCGCCGATCGTGGCGAGCACCGTCAGCCCGTTCTCCAGGCGCATCGTCTCCTCGTCGAGCACCTTCTTGATCGTGCGCGTCAGGAACTCCTGGGCGCTGCCCGCCTCCTCGAGCTTGGCCGCGCCGTACTTCGCATGGTGGTCCTGCGCGTGCATCGCGTGCGCGGTCAGGTGCGAGAACGGGTCGTGCACGCCGTGGGTGGCGATCTCGTTGCGCACCTGCTCCAGCGAGCTCGCGTTCCAGAAGAAGCTCAGGAACTGCTCGCTGCGGCGCTTGCGCACGAACTGCGTGATGCCCTTCATGATGATGAGGTACCACGAGATCGCGGACATCAGGAGCAGGATCACCAGCAGCGTCTTGCCGACCGCGTCGGCCTGCGCGATGAAGTGGCCGAAGCCGAGGGACTCGTTCATTGAATTACTCCATTTCGAAGTTGATCGGAGCGGGCACCGACACCTCCCGGGGCTGCCCGTCTTCCATGTAGGGCTTGAAGCGCGCCTCGCGCATCGCGCGCAACGCTTCCTCGTCCAGCCGGCGGAAGCCCGACGACTGCTCGACGCTGATCTGCTTGGGGCGGCCCTGCACGTCCACGACGACGCGCAGCACCACGAGCCCTCGTTCACCGAGCCGCTTGGACTGCAGCGGATACACCGGCTGCGGCGGCCGCACGTACTGCACCGCGCTGGCCGACACCTGTTTCGGCGGCAGCGGCGCCGGTGCCGGAGCCGGCGGCGCGGGCGCGGCCACCGGGGGTGCGGGCTCGGCGGGGGCAGGCGGCGGTGGCTCGACCGGCGGGGGCGGGGCGACGAAAGGCGCCGGCGCCGGTGTCGGCGGCGCGGTCAACACCGGGGCCGGGGGCGGGGGGCGCTTCGG
>DATMBN010000042.1:0-8651 GCA_035559275.1 Burkholderiaceae bacterium | reverse complement strand
GGCGGGCGCACGCCGCAGAAACGTGTACTCCAGCGCGGGCCGCGATGGAGCAGTTGCTGGTCAACAGCCGCTTGGCGGCGGCGGCACGTCGTCCTTTGTGTCAGGACACAGGTATCGCCCAGATCTTCTTCCGGCTGGGTGTGGACGTGTACTTCACCTGCCGTGATGACACACCCTTGCGCAGCTTGCAGGACTTGGCCGATGAAGCTGTCCGGCGCGCCTATCGCGACCCGGGCAACCCCTTGCGCGCCACGCTCGTGTCCGACCCGTTGGGCGATCGTGTGAACACAGGGGACAACACGCCCGCGCAGGTGCACACGGAGCTGGTGGCGGGAGGCGGGCTGGAGGTGCTGGTCGTCGCCAAGGGCGGAGGAGGCGAAGTTCAAGCCCGTTTCGCCACCCTCAATCCGAGCGACAACGTGGCCGACTGGGTGGTTGGCCAGTTGCCAGGCATGGGGGCCGGCTGGTGTCCCCCGGGAGTGCTGGGAATCGGTATAGGTGCCAGCCCCGAACAGGCGATGCTGTTGGCAAAGAAGGCCCTGTTCGACCCGATCGACATCGACTTGCTGCGCGCTCGTGGCGCCTCGAACGCAACGGAAGCGCTGCGGCTCGAGCTGTTCGAGCGCATCAATGCCCTGCGAATCGGTGCCCAAGGAATGGGGGGACTGAGCACGGTTCTCGATGTCAAGGTCGCAACGGCGCCTTGCCATGCGGCTTCGGTTCCGGTGGCATTGGTACCCAACTGCGCTGCCACGCGCTATGTGCGGTTGCAGCTGGACGGCAGCGGACCGGCTGAGATCGAAGAACCGTCCATGGAGCTGTGGGACGGGATTCCCGACGCGTACCGGTCTGCGAACGCGCAGCGCGTCGACCTCGACGGGCTGGATCGAGACACGGTTGCTTCCTGGAAGGCAGGGCAGTCGCTGCTGCTTTCGGGTCGGGTGCTCACGGCGCGAGACGCTGCGCACAAGCGGCTGGTCGACCTGCTCGATCGGGGCGAGCAGCTGCCGGTGGACCTGGCGGGCAGGGCGCTGTACTACGTAGGCCCGGTGGATGCGGTGGCGGGAGAAGCGGTAGGGCCGGCAGGACCCACGACCGCCAATCGGATGGACAAGTTCGTCGAACCATTGCTTGCACGGACGGGCTTGCTGGCGATGATCGGCAAAGCCGAGCGGGGGCCACAGGCGATCGCTTCCATCCGCAGGCACGGCGCGGCCTACCTCGTGGCGGTGGGCGGTGCGGCCTACCTGCTTTCCCGCGCCATCCGCCGCGCCCGGATCGTGGCGTTCCCCGATTTGGGGATGGAAGCCATCCGGGAGTTCGATCTTCAGGATTTCCCCGTCACCGTGGCGGTAGACGCCAGAGGTGCCTCGATTCATCAGGTAGTGCCGTCGCGGCCGGCCCCGCCGCCAGCTCAATCCAGGGAGTCGTCAGCATGAAGAGGATCACCATCGTTTCGTGGACCGCGCCGGCGCCGGCTTGGGAAACGCCGGTTTTTGGCGACCCTGCGTCTTTCTCGCCGTCCGCACGGGGTACTCCGGAAGAACCACTCGCCCGGCCCAGGCGGAAGCACCAAAGGAAGGAGATGGTCCGGGCGGAAATGTCTCCGGAGGTTCGGACGGTTCCCTCGTCGCCTCCAGCGTGAGGATCGGGCGCGCTGCGCGATCCGCTGGCTCTCATGCGGGGCCATGTCGAGACGACATACGAGGCGATGGCCGAGGACATCGACGGGACCCGCGATCGGGCACGAAGTCCGGAGCTTCGAGCACAGCGCTTGCGCCTTCCACCCCGATCATCTTCTTGGCCAGTCGGCTTCCCGGTGTACCTGCATCGCTGCTGGAAGATCGTGCGGGGGTGCAACTCCTCGGTCGTGCGGCCTGCCGGCGAGATCGAGTCCTCGGTATGAGGAGAGTAGGCGCCCCATTCGATCGCGGAGGAGCGGTTCAGGCCACACGCGCCGGTCGCCTGGCCTTACAGCCGAGGTGTCTCGGTCGATACGAAAGGAAGAACGTCATGTCATCGATGGAACACAAGCGCGCCTCCCGCGGGAGGCGTCTGGACGGTATGCGCAAGATGAGCCCGGGCTCTTCTTCGCCGATGTGCGGGATGGTCGTGGCGCTGTTGTTCGGCGCTCTTTCAGGCGTTTCCTGGACGGCTCGCGCCGATACAGTGGAAGCTCGCATGCAGCGCGGTGGCGAGACGGTGCTGCGCCTGAACAACGGCCAGCCACAGCACACGCTCGAGCGCATGCGGCAAGAATTTCCCTTCCTGGCCGAAGCGACGCAAGCCTATGCCTTGGGCGACGTGTGGTCCCGCACGCAGCTCGACGACCGCACGCGCCAGCTGGCGGCTGTGGCGGCCTTCGCGGCGATGGGCGACACGGCCTTCATGAAGGTCCACGCCGGGTACGCGCTGAACATTGGGGTGAGTGAGGATGAGCTGAAGGAGATCATCTACATGGTGACCGTGCCGGCCGGCTTCCCCAGGGCGATCCGGGCATCGCAGGCATTGTCCGAGCTGTTTGCCGAGCGCCGCGCTGCTCTCCCGCCGCGATCGCACGACCATCGACGTTGACACCAGGCGGGCTGCCCCCGTCGCGGCCGCGATCGCTTGTCTACCGCGCCGGGCCGAAGTGCTCCAAGTACAGCGCCGACACCCACTCGACGAACACCTTCACCCGCGGGGACAACTGTCGGTGGTAGGGATACATGACGGAGACCGGCAAGTCGGGGCAGGTCCAGTCGGCCAGGACCTGCACCAGACGCCCCTCCCGCAAGTGGCCCTCTATGCGAAACCGGGGAACCTGGATGAGGCCGCAACCGTGCAGGGCGCTCGTGGTGTAGCACTCGGCGTCATTCACCGAGATCCAGCCGCCCACTTTGTACTCCGTGATCTTGCCGTCCTGCAGGAAGGTGAAGGGGTACTGAACGTCGTGGTTGCTGGAGAAGAACCCTACGGCCTGGTGGTGCACCAGCTCGTCAGGGTGCCGCGGCACACCGAACTCGCGCAGGTACTGCGGGCTGGCGCACACCACCTCGGGCATCAGCGCCAGACGCCGCATCACCAGCGAAGAGTCGCGCGGCCTGCCGGCGCGCACCACGCAGTCGATACCCTCGCGCACCAGGTCCACCAGCCGGTCGCCGCTGCTGATGACGAGGTCGATCTTCGGGTAGCGGCGGCGGAACTCCGGAATGCGGGGCAGGATGATGCGCGTCGCATGGACGCCGTGCAGATCGAGCCGCAACGTACCGCGCGGATCGGCCCTCGCCGCGCTTAGCGAGGACTCGGCGTCCTCCAGGTCTGCAAGGATACGGCTGCAACGCTCGTAGAACGCCTGGCCGTCTAGCGTCGGGCGCACCTGCCGGGTGGTGCGCTCGAGCAGCCGGGCTCCCAGGCGGTCTTCCAACTCCTTGATCGCCTTGGTGGCCGTGGCGCGCGGTACATCCAATGCCCCGGCGGCTCGCACGAAGCTGCCAAGTTCCACGATGCGCGTGAAGAGTCTCAGGGTATCTAGCCGGTCCATTGAGGGCAGATTGTTGGTGCGGCGTGGATGGTCTTGCCCATTCTTTCCCATTTATTGATGGGGAACAACTCAACAGAATTGCTCGTGAACGGCGTGGTGGTGCGAGGTAGCGCAGCTGCCTCGTTCCGACCGCCGTCCGCGCCTGACGCCGCGCCCTTCTTCCCTACCCGTCACCCCTTGCGCCCGCACGCCGGCGCAGTGGTGTGTTTCGTCCTTCAGGAGCTAAGTGATGGTCACCTTCACCCTCAACGGCCAGCCGGCCACCCTCGATGCCCCGGGCGAGATGCCCTTGCTGTGGGCTCTGCGCGATTTGCTGGGCCTCACGGGGACCAAGTTTGGCTGCGGCATGGCGTTGTGTGGCGCCTGCACCGTGCACCTGGACGGAGAGCCGGTGCGCTCGTGCCAGATGCCGCTGTCCGGCGTGAGTGGTCGGCGTGTCACCACGATCGAAGGTGTGGGCAGCTCGGAGACCGGACGCAAGGTTCAGGCGGCGTGGGTCGCGCACGACGTGCCGCAGTGCGGTTACTGTCAGTCGGGCCAGATCATGGCTGCCGTGGCCCTGCTGCACCGCACGCCGCGGCCGAGCGATGCCGAGATCCAGGAAGCGATGGCAGGCAATATCTGCCGCTGCGGCACCTATCTGCGCATCCAGGCTGCCATCCGCGATGTGGCAGGCGGGCAGCCTACGGGAGAGCGTCATGACGCATGAACGCATCGACGAATCCCGCCGCGCTTTCCTGCGCGCCGGTGTGGCCTTCGGCGGCGGCCTGGTGGTGGGTTATGGCGTGCCGCCAAGCGCCTTCGCCCAGGAGCGGCATGAACAGCAAGAGCAGCCGGACATCGGATACACCGCGACGGCCTACGTTCGCATCGCGCGCGACGGCACCGTCACGATCCGTTGCGGAAAGGCCGAGATGGGACAGGGCGTGCTGACCGGCTTTGCGCAGATCGTCGCCGACGAACTCGATGCCGACTGGCGCCGCGTGCGGGTGGAGCAGGCGCCGGTGCATCTCGACTACGCCAACCCCGGCGCGCCCATGATGAACACGGGCGGGTCGACGTCGGTGCGGGCCAACTGGATGCGGTTGCGCATCTCGGGCGCGGCGGCCCGCGCGATGCTGATCGAAGCGGCGGCCCGGACCTGGGAGGTGGAGCCGTCGCAGATCGTCGCGAATGAGGGGGTGCTGAGCGGGCCGGGCGGCCGGCGTGCCGGCTATGGCGAGATGGCCGAGGTGGCGGCGCGTCTCGCACCCCCTCAACAGCCCAGGTTGAAGACCGGAGCCGAGTTCAAGCTGATCGGCAAGCCAGTGCGGCGGGTGGATACGGCCGCCAAGGTGAACGGCAGCGCGCGGTTCGGGCTGGACGTGAGGCTGCCGGGAATGAAGACGGCGGTGGTGGCCTTTCCGCCGAGCCTGGGAGCCAGGCTGGTCCGGTTCGATGCGCAGGCTGCGCTGGCCGTGGCAGGGGTGCGGCAGGTGCTGCCGATCGCCGTGGGCGTGGCCGTGGTGGCGGACCACACCTGGGCCGCGCTGGAGGGTCGCCGCCGGTTGCAACTGGAGTGGTCCAGCGGCCCGCTCGACGGGATGTCGGCCGAGGACCTGCGCCGCAGCTACGCGGAGGCGCTCGACCGTCCCGGACTCATCGACCGCCTCGAGGGCCACGCATCCGATACCGAGGGGCTGCGCGTCATCTCGTACGAGTTCGAACAGCCGTTCCTCGCGCATGCCTGCATGGAACCGCTCAACTGCACGGTTCATCTGCGCCCGGATGGAGCCGACGTGTGGGTCGGCACGCAGAACCAGTCCACCACACAGCAGGCCGTGGCGCGCATTGCCGGGCTCAGACCCGAGCAGGTGCAGGTGCACACCACGTTCCTAGGCGGCGGCTTCGGTCGGCGCGGTACGCTGGACTTCGTCAGCTGTGCAGCAGAGATCGCCAAGGGCGCCGGCGTGCCGGTTCAACTGGTCTACACGCGGGAGGACGACATGAAGGCCGCGTTCTACCGTCCCTACAGCCGTATCCGGGTGCAGGCAGCGCTGGATGTCAACAACCGGATCGTGAGTTTTACAGCCAAGACGGCCGTGCCCTCGATCGCCAGATGGACCGGCTTCGGCTTCCTGCGCAAGCCCAACGGGGTGGACACCTACGCTACGGAGTGCTTGTTCCCTGTGTATGCGATTCCCCATGTGCAGGTCGAGTGGGTCGATCACGACCTCGGCGTGCCGATCTGGTTCTGGCGCACCCCCGGAGGTTCGCAGAACTGCTTGCCGGTGGAGACGGTGATCGACGAGGCCGCCGAACTCGCGGGGCAGGATCCCTTCGAGTTCCGCCGTGAACTCCTGGCGGGCAAGCCGCGCCACCGCAGGGTGCTCGAGATGGCGGGCGAGCGTGCCGGTTGGCATAGCCCGCTGCCATCGGGCACCGCGCGCGGTATTGCGATGGTCGAGATCTTTGGCACGGTGGTGGCGCAGGTCGCGCAGGTCCGCCTCGCCGATGGCCTGCCGGTGGTCGAACGCGTGACCTGCGCAGTCGACTGCGGCACCGCGATCAATCCCCGGCAGATCGTGGCGCAGATGGAGAGCTCCATTCTCTACGGCCTGTCCGCGCTGCTGCACGGCGAGGTGGTGATCGACAGGGGCGTGCCGCAGCCGTCCAATTTCCACGACTACCCGGTGCTGCGCATGAACGAGGCACCTCGCATCGACGTCCACATCGTCCCGAGCGACGCAGTGCCGGGCGGCGTCGGCGAACCGGGTTTGCCCCCGCTGCTGCCTGCGGTGACCAATGCCCTCTTCAGGCTCACCGGGCGGCGCATCACGCGCTTGCCGTTGACGGCAAACCAAGAGCCGCAGGGCCGCTCCACGTAGAAGCCGTGTGTAGCCAGAAGAGCACGATGAACAGCACGCTCCGGTCGAACGATCCGGAATTCTGGCGACGGGACTCGCGGGACATGCGAGGTGTGAGGTCAACATCCAACGGCCCAAGACATCCTTCCTGTGGCCCCGTCCTCAACTTGCCCGATCCTCGCGAAGCTCTGCCCGATCCTGCAGCAAGGGTGGCTCGCCGGCCCTTCCCGTGCTACCTTTTCCCGATGCGCACCGCCGAAGTCCTGAACTTCCCGACGCGGCCCTTACCGGGGCCGTTGCAGGATCGCATGGCCGAACTGGCTGCGTTGCTCCAGCGTGCCACGCCCTCGGAGGGCGTGCACGCGACCAGCATCGCCGGCCTCTGCGCCATCCGTTTTTCGACGCCCGGCATCGAGCTGGATCCTCTGGTGCACCATCCGGCTCTGTGCGTGATTGCGCAAGGCTCCAAGCACGTGATGCTGCGCGACGAGCTGTATGCATACGACGCGTCGCGCTACCTGGTGTTCTCGGTGGACCTGCCCATCAGTTCGCGCATCGTGCACGCCAGCCCGATGCAGCCGTACTTGTGCCTGCGCATGGACATCGATCCCGCGGAGGTCGCCGACCTGCTGCTGCGTGCCTCGCCTGCTCCCGCACAGGCCACCGGCGCCCGGAGGGGCCTGAGGCTGGCCGGCACCACGGCGGAGATGCTGGATGCCGTGCTGCGTCTGGCGCGCTTGGTGGAGGCGCCCGACGATGCCCCGCTTCTGGCTCCGCTGGCCCGCCAGGAGATCCTGTTCCGCATCCTCAAGGGCCCGGAAGGCGCCCAGCTGACACACATCGGGCTGGGCAACACCCCGGCATTCCGTGTCGCCAAGGCCATCGCCTGGCTCAAGGCCCACTACAGGATGCCGCTGCGAGTGGAGGAGCTGGCTGCGCAGGTTCACATGAGTGTCTCCTCCCTGCATCACCACTTCCGCACCGTGACAGCCATGAGTCCGCTGCAGTACCAAAAGCAGCTACGCCTGCAGGAAGCACGTCGCCTGCTGCTGTCCGGCGGCCTGGATGCCGCGCGGGTTGCTCACGCCGTGGGCTACGAGAGTCGCTCCCAGTTCAGCCGCGAATACGCGCGCTGCTTCGGCGCGCCGCCTTCGCGCGACATGCAGCGCCTGCGGGAACGGATCGCCTGAGGAGGGGCGGGCGCGCGGGCATGTCGAGCTCCCAGGAGGCGCGCATGGTGAGTCGTGGATCGGGCCGCGCGCCAGACCGCCGCCGCGACGGTTTCACACCGTCCCGCCGCGCGCCCCGTCGATGCTGTAGCGGCCGGCACCCAGCAGGGCGACCGCGATGGCGGTCGCGAGGAACATGCCCTGCAGTTCGAGCGACCAGCCGCCTGTCTGGTTGCGGGTCCACAGTTCGGCCGTGTGCACGAGGCCGACGGCGAACAGCATGTTGATCGCAACCACCAGCGCGGCAATGCGTGTCCAGAGGCCGACGATGAGCAGCACAGGGGCGAGCACCTCGCCGATGTAGACGCCGTAGGCCAGGACCGTGGGCAGCCCGGCCTTGGCGACGACCGACTCGATGAATCCAGGGCCCCCCGTCACTTTCGCCAAGCCGTGCAGCAGAATCGTAAGCTTCCCCAATCTGTAGACACCTGAACCTGGAGAATGCGGTCTGAAAGGGAAGACGAAGACCGATGAGAAAGAGCAAGTTCAGCGAGAGCCAGATTGTTGCGATCCTGAAGGAAGGCGAAGCGGGTTTGGCCGTGGCCGAGCTATGTCGCAAGCACGGCATCAGTGCAGCGACGTACTACACGTGGAAGAGCAAGTACGCAGGCGTCTCGGTCAACGATTTGACCCGGATGCGCGAGCTGGAGGCGGAGAACGCGCGCTTGAAGCGCATGTATGCGGAACTGGCGCTGGACGCAGCGGCGATGAAGGAAGTCATCGCGCGAAAGTGGTGACGCCGTCTGCGAAGCGGCACGCGGTGCAGTTCATGTCGGACGAGCAGGGGGAAGCTTACGGCGCCTGCTCGGGCATGTCCGGGTCTCCCTGACCGTTCTGAAAACGTTTTCATTATCAACGAATAACATGCCTGATCGTCAGCTGTCAGCTCTTTCAGCGGTATTCACCACGGGTCTGTGAATCGCCCCGGTTTCAGTAGACACCTTTGAGCCTCAGACTTGAGGCCTTGAAGGAGGTGTGATGAGTACCAAGCGATACCCGGAAGAGTTCAAGATCGAGGCGGTGCGGCAGGTGGTCGAACGAGGCCACAAGGTG
>DATMBN010000041.1:0-11352 GCA_035559275.1 Burkholderiaceae bacterium | reverse complement strand
GATGCCGTCTTCCGCGCGGCGATAACCGCTGCTGGCGTGGTTGGGCAGGAACGGCGCCAGATGCGCGCCGACCGCGACCGGACCGACGCCCGGGCCGCCGCCGCCGTGCGGAATGCAGAAGGTCTTGTGCAGGTTCAGGTGCGACACGTCGCCGCCGAACTCGCCGGGCGCGGCGATGCCGACCAGCGCGTTCATGTTCGCGCCATCCACGTACACCCGCCCGCCGTGACGGTGCACCAGCGCGCACAACTCCTTCACCTCGGCCTCGAACACTCCATGGGTCGACGGGTAGGTGATCATCACCGCGGCCAGCCGGTCGCCGTACTGCTCGCACTTGGCGGCCAGGTCGGCCAGGTCCACGTTGCCGTCGCGGTCACACCGCGTCACGACCACCTGCATCCCCACCATCTGGGCGCTCGCCGGGTTGGTGCCATGGGCCGATTCGGGGATCAGGCAGACGTTCCGGTGCCCCTCGCCGCGAGCCTGGTGGTATGCCCGGATCGCCAGCAGGCCGGCGTATTCGCCCTGGGAGCCGGCGTTGGGTTGCAGCGAGACGCCCGCATAGCCCGTGGCCTGGCAGAGCCACTGCTGGAGCTGCTGATCGAGCAGCTCGTAGCCGGCCAGCTGGTCACGGGGCGCGAACGGGTGCACCTGCGCGAATTCCGGCCAGGTGATGGGAATCATCTCGCTGGTCGCGTTGAGCTTCATCGTGCACGAGCCGAGCGGGATCATCGTGCGGTCCAGAGCCAGGTCCTTGTCCGCGAGCGAGCGCAGGTAGCGGAGCATCTCGGTCTCGGAGTGGTAGCGGTTGAAGACCGGGTGCGTGAGGTAGGCGCTGGTGCGCAGGAGTGGCTCGGGCAGCATGGTGCACACGCCGGTCTCGAACTGCTCGAAGCTCGGCACCGCCTGCCCCTGCGCGGTGATCTCGGCGAAGACCTGCCAGAGCGCGACGATGTCCTCCCGCGTCGTCGTCTCGTCCAGCGTGATGCCGATCGATTCGGCCGACGCGCGCCGCAGGTTCATGCCCCGGCCGAGGGCATCGAGCAGCAGCGGCTCGGTCTTGTGGCCGGTGCGCACCGTGATCGTGTCGAACGCGCTGTCGTGCACCAGAGACCAGCCGAGGGCCTGCAGCCCGCGCGCCAGGATGGCGGTGTAGCTCGCCACGCGCAGGCCGATGCGCTTGAGGCCTTGCGGGCCGTGATAAACGGCGTACATGCTGGCGACGACGGCGGGCAGCACCTGCGCCGTGCAGATGTTGGAGGTGGCTTTCTCCCGCCGGATGTGCTGCTCACGCGTCTGCAGCGCAAGGCGATAAGCGGGGTTGCCATGGCTGTCGACGCTGACGCCGACCAGCCGGCCCGGCAGCGAGCGCTTGTGCTCGTCGCGGCAGGCCATGTAGGCGGCGTGCGGGCCGCCGTTACCCATCGGCATGCCGAAGCGTTGCGTGGTGCCGACGGCGATGTCCGCCCCCATCTCGCCGGGAGGCGTCAGCAGCGTCAGCGCCAGCAGGTCGGCCGCGACGATGGCGAGACCGCCGCGCGCATGGACGGCGTCGATCAGCGGACGCAGGTCGCGCACTTCGCCGGTCACTCCGGGGTACTGGAAGAGCGCCGCGAAGCAGTCCGTCTTACCTGCATCGCCGGCAGGGCCGGTGACGACCTGCAGGCCCAGCGGCTCGGCGCGCGTGCGCACGACTTCGAGCGTCTGGGGCAGCACGTCCTGCGCAACGAAGAACGTCTTGCTCTTGGACCTGCCCACCCGCGCGGCCAGGGTCATTGCCTCGGCCGCAGCAGTCGCCTCGTCCAGCAGCGAGGCGTTGGCGATTGCCAGGCCGGTGAGGTCGCAGACCATGGTCTGGAAGTTGACGAGCGCCTCCATGCGTCCCTGCGAGATCTCAGCCTGGTAGGGCGTATAGGCGGTGTACCAGGCCGGGTTTTCCAGCACATTGCGCAGGATGACGCCCGGCGTGTGCGTGCCGTGGTAGCCCTGGCCGATGAAGTTCTTGAGCACCCGGTTGCGCTGGGCAATGGACTTCAGTTCACGCAGCGCCTCGGCCTCCGAGGCCGGGGCAGGCAGTTGCATCGCGTGGAGGCGCCGGATCGCGCCGGGCACGACCGCATCGATCAGTGCCTGACGGGAGGCGGCACCGATCACCGAGAGCATGCGCTCCTCGTCGGCAGGCGTGATGCCGATATGACGCTCGACGAAGTCGTCGTGCGCTTCCAGGTCGGCAAGCGGAGTGGAGGCGGACATGAGCATGGCGGTGGAGACTGGCAGGTGGCCCTGGACGGGGCCGGAAGAAGGTGGCGCGGCGAAACGGCCGCGCCAAGGCCGGGCGGCGCCCGTCAGCTGTTCTTGACGAGATCGTCGTAGGCGGTCTTGTCCATCAGTCCGTCGAGTTCACCCCGGTCGGACAGGCGGACCTTGAAGAACCAGCCTTGGCCCAGCGGGTCGCTGTTGGCCAGCGACGGGTCTGCGCGCAGCGCCTCGTTGACCTCGACCACTTCGCCGCTGACCGGCGCATACACGTCGGCGGCGGCCTTCACCGACTCGACCACCCCCGCCACGTCCTTCTGCTGCAGTTGTGTGCCGACGGCGGGCAGGTCGACGAAGACCACGTCCCCCAGCGCATCCTGCGCGTGCTGGGTGATGCCGACCGTGACGACGTCGCCGTCGCCGAGAGCGACCCATTCGTGGTCCGCGGTGTACTTGATGCTCATGCAGGGCTCCTGTGTGCGTCGAAGAGTGGAAAACGTGGAAAGCTGGGCGCGCCGTCCGCGAGGTCGGGGGACCAGGGGGCGTCAGCCGCGGTGATAGCGGTGCGGCACGAAAGGCACGGGCGTGACGCGCATCGGCAGGCGCTTCTCGCGCACCACCGCGTACACGATCCCGCCCGGCGCGGCATGGTTGACAGGGAGGTAGCCCATCGCGATTGGCTCGTTCGCCGTCGGCCCCAGGGTGCCGCTGGTGACGCGCCCCGCCGCGTGGCCGTGCGCGTCCAGCAGCTGTGCGCCCTCACGCACGGGGGCGCGCTCCAGGCCGACGAGGCCGACGCGCTTGGAGGTGGGGCCATGCGCAAGTTGCGCTTCGATCACGTGCGCCCCTGGGTAGCCACCCGCCCGCGCGCCGCCCGCGCGGCGCACCTTCTGGATCGCCCAGCCCAGGCCCGCCTCGATCGGGGTGGTCTGGGCGTCGATGTCATGCCCGTACAGGCACAGCCCGGCTTCCAGCCGCAGCGTGTCGCGCGCGCCCAGCCCCGCCGGCTGGACCTCGGGCTGCTGCAGCAACGCCCGGGCCAGCGCCTCGGCCTCCTCGGCAGGGACGGAGATCTCGAAGCCGTCTTCACCGGTGTAGCCGGACCGCGTGACGAAGCAGCGGTTGCCAGCCAGCGTGAACATGCCGCCACCCATGAAGGGCAGGCGAGCCACCCCCGCATCCAGCCGCGCGAGCGCGTCGACCGCCTTGGGTCCTTGCAGGGCCAGCAGCGCACGGTCGGGCAGAGGCTCGATGCGGCAGCGGTGACCGATGTGCGTGGTCAGGTGGGCAAGGTCGGCCGACTTGCACGCCGCGTTGACGACCAGCAGCAGGTCGTCGTCGCGCCGGGCGATCATCAGGTCGTCCAGGATGCCACCGCTCGCATTGGTGAAAAAGCCGTAGCGCTGCTTGCCGACCGGAAGGTCCACCACGTCCACAGGCACCAGCGATTCGAGCGCGCGGGCCGCATCGTCGCCCGCGAGGCGGATCTGCCCCATGTGGGAGACGTCGAACAACGCCGCGGAGGTCCGGCAGTGCCGGTGCTCGGCGATGATCCCGGCCGGGTACTGCACCGGCATCTCGTAGCCGGCAAAGGGCACCATGCGCGCCCCCAGTTCCAGGTGCAGCGCATATAGCGGCGTCTTCAGCAGTTCGTTGGCGGACATGGTCGACTCCGAGGGCATTGGTTCTCCAGCCACTGCATGGCAGTGGGGTGCCCTCGCTGTCCGCTTTACCTGAGAGATTGGCCGTGGCGCCGTTTCGGTGCCAGGCGGCTTGCCCCTTCGGTGGACCTGCTCCAGACAGGTCTCTCTCCAGTGAGGTTCGCCCCGCTTCCGGAGCGATCGCCAGTCCTTTTGCCTGAGCGTTCGAGCAACTGCTCTGCGCCTTCGGCGGCTCCGCGAGGGAGCTCTCTCCTGACTGGCAGGCAGTATAGCGGGCCGGGTGCCACCCACCAAGCGCGCGAGCACCGTGGGGATTCCTCGCGCCAGCAAAGGAAAACGGGGCCGATGGGGCCCCGTAGCGTCCTGGCCGCCCGCGGCAGCGGCCTCACATGCCGGCGTAGTTCGGTCCGCCGCCGCCCTCGGGGGTCACCCAGACGATGTTCTGCGTCGGGTCTTTGATGTCGCAGGTCTTGCAGTGCACGCAGTTCTGTGCATTGATCTGAAGGCGATCGGTCCCGTCCTCGTTCTTGACGAACTCATAGACTCCCGCCGGGCAGTAGCGGCCTTCGGGGCCCGCGTATCGCGCCAGGTTGATCCGCACCGGCACGCTGTCATCCTTGAGCGTCAGGTGTGCCGGCTGGTTCTCCTCGTGGTTGGTGTTGCTGATGAAGACCGAGCTGAGGCGGTCGAAGGTCAGCTTGCCGTCCGGCTTCGGGTACGTGATCGGCCGGCATTCGGACGCCGGCTTGAGGTAGGCATGGTCCGGCTTGTCGCGATGCAGCGTCCACGGCGGGTTCTTGACACCGATCTTGGGCAGCAGCCACTGCTCGATGCCGGTCATCAGCGTCGCGACGGTCCGGCCCTTCTTGAACCACTGCTTGAAGTTCTTGGCCTGCAGCAGTTCCTGGTGCAGCCAGCTCTTCTCGAAGGCCTCGGGGTAGGCCGTCAGCTCGTCCAGCTGCCGACCGGCAGCCAGGGCCTGGGCCAACGCCTCCGCGCACAGCATGCCGGTCTTGATCGCCGCGTGGCTGCCCTTGATGCGCGAGGCGTTGAGATAACCGGCGTCGCAACCGACGAGCGCGCCGCCCGGGAAGACGGTCTTGGGCAGGCTGAGCAGGCCCCCGGCGGTGATCGCCCGCGCCCCGTAGGACAGCCGCTTGCCGCCTTCGAGGTACTTGCGGATCTCGGGGTGGGTCTTCCAGCGCTGGAACTCCTCGAAGGGGCTCAGCCACGGGTTGCTGTAGTCCAGGCCCACCACGAAACCGATCTCGACCTTGTTGTCGGCGTCGTGGTACATGAAGGAACCGCCGTACGTGTCCGGGTCGAGCGGCCAGCCGGCGGTGTGGATCACCAGCCCCGGCTTGTGCTTGCTCGGGTCGATCTCCCACAGCTCCTTGATGCCGATGCCGTAGCTCTGCGGGTCACGTCCTTCGTCAAGCTTGAATCTCGCGATGAGCTGCCGGCCCAGGTGGCCCCGCGAGCCCTCGGCGAAGATCGTGTACTTGCCCAGCAGCTCCATGCCGAGCTGGAAGTTCTCGGTGGGCTGGCCGTCCTTGCCGATGCCCAGGTTGCCGGTGGCCACGCCCCTGACGCGTCCCTGCTCGTCGTAGAGCACTTCGGCCGCAGGGAAGCCCGGGAAGATCTCGACGCCCAGCGCTTCGGCCTGTTGCGCCAGCCATTTCACGAAGTTGCCCAGGCTCAGGATGTAGTTGCCGTGGTTCTTGAAACAGTCGGGCAGGAAGAAGTCCGGGGTGGCCTTGGCACCGGTCTCGTCAAGGAACAGGAACTGGTCCTCGGACACCGGCTGGGTGAGCGGCGCGCCGAGTTCCTTCCAGTTGGGGAACAACTCGTTCAGCGAGCGCGGGTCCATGATCGCGCCCGACAGGATGTGCGCGCCCGGCTCGGAGCCTTTCTCCAGTACGACGACCGAGATGTCGCTGTTGAGCTGCTTGAGCCGGATCGCGGTCGCCAGGCCTGCGGGGCCGGCACCGACGACGACCACGTCGTACTCCATCGACTCGCGCGGTCCGTACTGCTCCAGGATCTCTTGTGGGGTCATCGTCTCTTCCTTTGTGCGTGATGCGGGCCGGGCCCGTGGCAGCGTTGCCGCGATTCTAGCGATTCGCCCGGAAAAATCGAACGGTCGTTCTTTTTTAACTCGACCCCGCCACTTTAGGTCCGGCCGGACGCACCCGGCTGTCCTGCAAGAGACAGTCCGACACCGTCTGCCTTGGCTATCCTTGGCACCATAGGGAGCGTTCCCCGCCGCGAGCGCAAGACGCGACCCGGCGCGGCGATTCCAGCAACAGAGTGAGGTCGTTCATGGCATACAGCATCGATCTGTCCGGGCGCGTGGCGCTCATCACCGGGGCGTCCAGCGGCCTGGGCATGCAGTTCGCGCGCACGCTGGCCAAGGCCGGTGCGGCGGTGGTGCTCGGCGGGCGCCGCGTCGAGAGGCTCAAGACGCTGCGCGCCGAGATCGAGGGCGCCGGCGGCGATGCGCACGTGGTCGGCGTGGACGTCACCGACCCCAGCAGCATCCGCTCGGCGGTCGCCCATGCGGAAACCGAGGTCGGCCCGATCGACATCCTGATCAACAACTCCGGGGTCAGCACCACGCAGAAGCTGGTCGACGTCACGCCCGAGGACTACGACTACGTCTTCGACACCAACACGCGCGGGGCCTTCTTCGTGGCGCAGGAAGTGGGCAAGCGCATGCTCGCTCGTGCCCGCGGCGCGGCGCCGGGCACCTACACCGGCGGACGGATCGTCAACATCGCCTCGATGGCCGGCCTGCGCCCCCTGGGCCAGATCGGCGTCTACGCGATGAGCAAGGCGGCAGTGGTGCACATGACACGCGCGATGGCGCTCGAGTGGGGGCGCTACGGCATCAACGTCAACGCGGTCTGTCCGGGCTACATCGACACCGAGATCAACCACCATCACTGGGAGACCGAGCAGGGCCAGAAGCTCATCCAGATGCTGCCGCGCAAGCGCGTCGGCCAGCCGCAGGACCTGGACGCGCTGGTCGTGATGCTTTGCTCCAACGAGAGCCACTTCATCAACGGCGCCGTGATCGCGGCGGACGACGGCTTCGGGGTTTGACGTGCGCTTCGAGATCCCCGACGCCAAGAAGCTCGTCCACGAAATGCGCATCCCCATCCGCTGGGGGGACATGGACGCGATGGGCCATGTCAACAATGCCATGTACTTCCGCTACCTGGAGGTGGCGCGCATCGAGTGGATGCGGTCCATCGGCGCACAGCCCGACCCTCGAGGCGAGGGGCCGGTGATCGTGAACGCGTTCTGCAACTTCTATCGCCAGCTCGAGTACCCCGGCGAGATCCTCGCCAGGCACTACGTCGCCAACCCCGGGCGCTCGAGCTTCGACACCTACATCACGCTGGAGCGCTGCGACCGGCTGGGCGAGATCTATGCGGCCGGTGGCGCCACGACCGTGTGGGTGGACTTCCCGAGCCAGAAGTCCAGGCCGCTGCCCGACTGGTTGCGGGCCGCCCTCGAGTGAGGGCGGCCAACCCGCAAGCTCAGGCCGCCAGCAGCCGCTGCACCAGTTCCGCCGTGGTCGACGCCTTGAACTTGCGCATCAGCCGCGCACGGTAGATGTCCACCGTGCGGTGGCTGATGTCCAGTGTCTTGCCGATCTGCTTGCTCGTGCGGCCCTCGATCAGCAGGGCCGCGACTTCGCGCTCACGTCCCGTCAGTTCGGCCTTCACCGGCCGGCGCGACGAGAGGTCCTCGAAGGACCAGATGCCCGCGGCGTGCGGGGCCTCGCGTCGCATGGCGCGTCCCGTCACGTGGCACCAGAAGAGCTCCCCGTCCGCCCGCTTCATGATGCGGTCGTCCGCGTAGCGACCGCTCGCGTTCAGGATCGGCGCGATGCGTTCGCCGGTGCGTTCGAACTCGTCGGGCGTCGGATAGAGGACCTGGAAGGACTGCCCGACCAGCACCTCCCGCGAGGTGCGGAACATCTCCGCCAGCGCCTGGTTGCAGTCGACGATGATGCGCTGGCGCGAGATCACCAGCCCGACGGGGGCCAGCTCGAAGGCGGTGCGGTAGTCGAGTTCCATGGGCTGCAGGCGCGGCCCTCCCCAGGGCTTCCCTTAGGCGATTCTACGTATGCTGTTACGTAGTACGCTTCCGGCCGTTCCCTATCCGAATCCTCCCATTCAAGGAGACACGCATGAACAAGGTGTATCCCAGCGCCGCCGAGGCGCTGAAGGACATCGTGAAGGACGGGCAGATGCTGGCCGTCGGCGGCTTCGGCCTGTGCGGCATCCCCGAGGCGCTGATCGACGCGCTGCAGGCCTTGGGCGTCAAGAACCTGACGGTCATCTCCAACAACGCCGGCGTGGACGGCTTCGGCCTGGGCAAGCTGCTCGCCACGCGCCAGATCCGCAAGATGATCTCCAGCTACGTCGGCGAGAACAAGGAGTTCGAGCGCCAGTACCTTTCGGGCGAACTCGAGCTGGAATTCACCCCGCAAGGCACGCTGGCCGAGAAGCTGCGCGCCGGGGGCGCCGGCATCCCGGCCTTCTACACGCGCACCGGCGTGGGCACCATCGTCGCCGAGGGCAAGGAGGTGCGCGAGTTCGACGGCGTGCCCTACGTGATGGAGCGCTCCCTGGTGCCCGACGTGTCGCTGGTCAAGGCGCACGTCGCCGACAAGGCCGGCAACCTCGTGTTCCGCCGCACTGCGCGCAACTTCAACCCCAACGTCGCGATGGCAGGCAAGATCACGGTGGTCGAGGTCGAGAAGCTGGTCGAGACCGGCGACCTCGATCCCGACCAGATCCACCTGCCGGGGATCTTCGTCCACCGCATCGTCGTCAATCCGAACCCCGAGAAACGCATCGAGCAGCGCACCGTGCGCGCCGCTGCCTGAGGAGCACACACATGGCCTGGACCCGAGACGAAATGGCGGCCCGCGCCGCCCGCGAACTGAAAGACGGCTACTACGTCAACCTCGGCATCGGCCTGCCGACGCTGGTCGCCAACCATGTGCCGGCCGGCATGGAGGTCTGGCTGCAGAGCGAGAACGGCCTGCTGGGTATCGGTCCCTTCCCGACCGAGGGCGAGGTCGATCCCGACCTCATCAACGCCGGCAAGCAGACCGTCACCACGCTGCCGGGCTCCTCGATCTTCTCGTCCGCCGATTCCTTCGCGATGATCCGCGGTGGAAAGATCAATCTGGCGATCCTGGGCGCGATGCAGGTCAGCGACAAGGGGGACCTCGCCAACTGGATGATCCCCGGGAAGATGGTCAAGGGCATGGGGGGGGCGATGGACCTCGTCGCGGGCGTCGGCCGCGTCGTCGTGCTGATGGAGCACACGGCCAAGAACGGCGAGCACAAGCTGCTGCGGCAGTGCACCCTGCCGTTGACCGGCGTGGGCGTCGTCAACCGTGTCATTACCGAGCTGTGCGTGCTCGACATCACCCCAGAGGGCTTCCGCTGCGTGGAACTCGCACCCGGCGTCACCGAGGAGGAGGTGCGCACCAAGACCGGCGCGCCGGTCCAGTTCGCACTTGCCGCGGCCTGAAACCGCTGCTCGCCCGTGAGTGGCTGCAAGGGGCGCGACGCGCCCCTTGTTCGTTTCGGGCTACCCCTTGCGGCGCTCCGCGCCGCGCCGCCCCTTCATTCAGCCGTCTCCGCGGGCTGCCAGCGGCCATCAACCAGCAGCTCGTGTGGACGGAACTGCGCCTTGTACGCCATCTTGCGGCTGTCGGCGATCCAATAGCCCAGGTACAGGTAGGGCAACCGCAGTTCGCGCGTCTGCTCGATCTGCCACAGCACGTTGTATGTCCCGTAACTGGCCCCGGACTCGGGTTCGTAGAAGGTGTAGACAGCCGATAGCCCATCGTTGAGCACGTCCACGATCGAGACCATCTTGAGGGACCCGGCGCTGCCGTCGGGGCGCCGCTCACGGAATTCCACGAGCCTCGAATTCACCCTGCTCTGAAGCAGGAACTGCGTGTACTGGTCGACGCTGTCGTGGTCCATGCCCCCGCCTGCATGCCGATGGCACTGGTAGCGCAGGTACAGCTCGTAGTGCTCCGGTACGAAGCCCAATCGCAACACGCGCGCCTGCAGCGAGCCGTGCGCCTTCAAGGCACGCCGCTGGCTCCGGTTGGGCTGGAAACGGTCCACCGGCACTCGCAACGGCACGCAGGCCTTGCAGCCGTCGCAATACGGCCGGTAGGTGAACATGCCGCTGCGCCGGAAACCGCGGGTCACCAGTCCCGAATAGGTGTCGGCGTGGATCAGGTGGCTCGGAGTCGCCACCTGCGAGCGGGCCATCCGCCCCGGCAGGTAGCTGCAAGGGTAGGGCGCCGTCGCGTAGAACTGCAACGAGGCGAGGGGCAGTTCCTTTGGGTGGGTCATCGTGCTGGGGGACGATCGGCCGCCAGGCCGAGCTGCTCCCATGTCGAGCGATCATAGTGCCAACGCGGCACCGGCGCCTGCCGGACCGCGTCCCGTACCTGCGCCAGAAAGCGCGTGCGCGGGATCTCGCGCGCACCCAGCGACGCCAGGTGGCTCGTCCTCTGCTGGCAATCGATGAGCCCGATCCCGTGCTGGCGGCAGAACGCCACGAGCGCGGCCAGGGCGATCTTGGACGCGTCGGCCTGCCACGAGAACATGGACTCGCCGAAGAACATCCTCCCCAGGCACACGCCGTAGAGCCCGCCCACCAGCCGGCCTTGCACCCACGTCTCGAAAGAATGCACCTCTCCCTTGGCGTGCCAGGCCTCATACGCGGCCACCATCTCCGGGAGGATCCACGTGCCGTCCTGGCCCTCCCGGGGGGTGCGGGCACACGCACGGATCACCTCGCCGAACGCGGTGTCTATCCGCACCTCGCAGCCCGGGGTGCGGATGAACCGCCGCAAGGTCTTGCGCAGAGAGCGGGTGACGTGCAGTTCGTCCACATGCAGCACCATCCGCGGATCGGGGCTCCACCACAGCACCGGCTGGCCCGCGCTGTACCAGGGGAAGATCCCGGAACCGTAGGCGGCGCGCAGGCGCGGGATCGACAGGTCGCCGCCGGCCGCCAACAGTCCGGGCGCGTCGCTGTCGCCGCGCAGGGCCTCATCCGCCGGGGGGAAGGCGTCGTCCTCGTCCAACCAGGCGATGGGCAGGATGCTCATGCGCCTATGCTGCCGCAAGAACGCCGACCTTGGCGTGTCGCAAGAAACCCCCGAAAGGCGGGTGCGCCAACGGCCGGCTCCCCACCGGCCCCGTGTCAGGCAAGGCACTTGCGTCCTGAGATTTTTTCGTGCTACAGTCTTGGTCTTCGCTGATCGCAACACAACGCGGATCGCGGCGAGGTGATCGCAAGACGATGACCGCGACGCGATGGCCGCAATGAGGTGTGGGGTGGTCGGTGGAGGCGAGCGAGGCAGGCGGCTAGGCGAGGC
>DATMBN010000040.1:0-58032 GCA_035559275.1 Burkholderiaceae bacterium | reverse complement strand
CTACATCGAGCGCTTTAACCGCACTTACCGCAACGAGGTGCTCGACGCGTACCTGTTCAAGTCGATCGAGCAGGTGCAGCACATCACCGAGGAGTGGCTGCTCGAATACAACGAGCGCCGGCCTCACGACGCCCTGGGAGGGCTGGCGCCTCGGCAATTCCTGCCCAGGATCACAACTGCCGCGGACTCCAGTAATAGGCTGTCTACTTGACGGGGAAGCTTACGGAAGCGGCTTGGAAGCTTCGGCTCGAGATAGCTGCGCACGTCTCCGACTTTCCGGCGACGGCCCACCTTGGTCGCCTTGCCATCGAGGACCGCAACGAAGTCCGTCGTACCGCGTGGAGGCGTCATCCGACGCTGGCTGTGTGCCAATGGTGAAGTTCAGGTACAGGCTGGCGGCAGTGACGCACCGCCAACCGTTTCGCTGGAAACGGTCGCCGAAATACCAGAGAATGTCGAGGTACGGAACATATTGGCAAGATGGGCAAGGATTTTTGGGCGCCTCTTCTGTTGACTGGCGCATCGGCATTTCGCAAGGCGCGAACTACTCGAACAAAGCGGAGCGAGGAAGTTGTCCACAAACACTAGAAGTATTTTGAGATATCCAGGCAGCAAGGCTCGCTTTTGCGAGTTCATTGCTAAGACCATCGCGATGAACTCCGCCAAGCCGCGCCTACTCGTCGAACCGTTCTGCGGGGGTGCGAGTGTCTCCATTGCCTTGCTGGAGCGAGGTCACGTTGACGAGGTCGCGATCAACGACGTGGACCCGCTGATCGGCATGCTCTGGTCGGTAGTTTTCTCTAAGGACGACGCTGCGTGGCTCGCGAACCAGGTGCAGACCGTCCCCCTCACTTTGGATGAGTGGCGACGTCAGAAGGCGTTGAATCCGGCCAATGCTCGTGAGGCGGCGCTGAAATGCCTGTTCCTGAACCGCACGTCTTTCAATGGCATCATTCATAAGGCTGGCCCCCTCGGCGGTTGGGGTCAGACCGGCATCAAGATCGATGTGCGCTTCAACCGCGAGAAGCTGGCCACCCGCATCCTGGAGCTTTCAAAGCTTGAGGGCGCTGTCACGGTGCGCAACGAGAACTGGCGCGCGTTCTGCTACCGCTACTCGCGCAATCCGACGGCGGTCTTTTACTTGGACCCGCCCTACTATCACAAGGCAGAACAGCTCTATGGCCACGTCTTCGACGAGGCCGCGCACGAGGAGCTACGTGACTACCTCCACGGCTTCGCCCGGCCCTGGCTGCTCTCCTATGACGACGCGCAAGAGGTGCGCGATCTCTACGAGGGCATGGCCGTCAACGCCCGCGTGATCGACAACAGCTACTCCACGCATCCGTTGGGCGGTTGCTCGTTCATCGGCCGTGAGCTGATTTTCACCAATATGAAGAAGCTGCCGGCGGCCTATAAGGCCCACTCGGCGCACGTGGGCCTGTCCGTGAAGCCGCAGCGCAAGTCCCGAGCGGGCGACGCCGCGGCCCTGCGCTTCCCCATCTCCGCTGCGGCCTCCGCAGCAGGTCAAGCCTAACCCCCACGAGCAAGCCGAAAACATTCAGAGGAGTGAATCATGGCCGACGCTATTGACAAAGTGTTCAAGAGCAAGTTGCTCGACTACCTGGGCGACTACGATCTGAACCACGTCGGCTATGTCTACAACATCGACTTCGAGACGGCCCTGGTGCTGACCAACGACCACTGGAAGGCGCGAGTCGCGGGCATTCCGCACAACAGCTTCCTGGTGGCCACCGCCTACAACCCGGCGAACCCAGACGCCACCCCAAACGCGTTCGACCACGAGGTGGTTCTGCTGCGGGTGCAGGGACCGGCCAGCCTGCCGGCAGATGGCGAGATGGTGCGGACTCGCATTGAGCACAATCAACGACGCGAGTCCAAGGACCGCTACGCAGCTGACGACAACGATGGCTTCGACGCGATGACCGCGGCCGAGCTGCAATACGGCGGCCTCGAGTGCCGCATCCTTGGCACCTTCTTCCTCGACGAGGATGGGAACGTGAAGCTGGGAAGCGATGTCGAGAACTTTTTCGCCTCGACCAGGCTGCGGGTCTACAAACCGCGCGGCGGCGCCCTCGAGAAGATCGTCAACCATATCAATGAAGACCGGCGCTTGACCATGGAGAAGGACGCGAAGGACGCGGGGTTCAAAAGGGCGCCGAGCGCCATTCCGATCGGCACGGTTCGCTACACCTCGACCTCGCGGCTGCATCGCGGTAAGGAGGAGGCAAAAGTGCCCGTGCGCATTCAGCCTTCCGACTTTCTGGCGCGCCGTACCGCGGTGCTGGGCATGACGCGCACCGGCAAGTCGAACACGGTGAAGACCACGGTCGCCTCGGTCGCCATGGCGGCGAAGCGCGACCGTATCAAGGTCGGCCAGATCATCTTCGATATCAACGGCGAGTACTCGAACGCCAACCACCAGGACGATGGAAGCTCGATCGCGGAAGTCTTCGAGGGCGATTGTGTGCGCTACCGCGCCGTGGACACCAAAGGCTTCGAAGACCTGCGCACGAACTTCTACGAGCAGCCCGCCGAGGCGCTAAACCTGATCTCCAAGTTGCTGGCCAACGACCCCTTTCGGGGCCAGACGGACCTGCAGCAGTTCCTCGACTCCGGGCTCGAAGCGCCTGACCCTTCCGACCTCTCAAACTACAAGCGCTGGGAGCAGCGCGTGGCGGTCTTCCAAGCCATCCTGCAACAGGCCCAGTTTCCAGCGGCAGCCGGGCTCACTGTGCGCTTTCCGGCGAATGCTGCGGTCATCAAAGCCGTCGAGGACGCCGGCGGCCCTAAGCCCGCTGTAGCGGGCAAGGGGTATGCCTCCCTGCCTATCGGGCAAGCGGCGGAGTGGTTCGTGGTCGCCAGGCAACTGAACTACCAGTTGCGCGAGCAGCAAAAGCAGGCCGGCCAGCAGCCTAAGGGGTTCGTGAGTTCCTCAGGCAACCCATGGATCGACCCGATGATGGAGTCCTATTTGAACGTTCTCGCGCGCGAGAACGTCACCGGAACCTCGATCCGCGGCTACCGTGCGCTGGTGCCCTGCAAGGACTACCACTCGGCCAAGCGCCAAGGTGACGTGGTCGCCGAAATCGTCGCACACCTACACGCCGGCAAGATCGTGATCTTGGACCTCTCGGCGGGCCCAGTGGAAGTTCGTACCGTGCTTTCCAGGCGCATTGCGCAGCAGATCTTCGACACGTCATTCAAGATCTACAACTCCGGCCAGATGCCGCAAAACATCGTTATCTATGTCGAGGAGGCGCACAATTTGATCGGCAAGAAGGAGGAGCTTACCTCCACTTGGCCGCGCATCGCTAAGGAGGGCGCGAAGGCCAAGATTGCGTTCGTCTACGCAACGCAGGAGCCGTCCTCAATCCACCCGAACATCCTGGCGAACACCGAAAACTGGTTCGTCACACACCTGAACAACGATGACGAGCTCAAGGCGCTGGGGAAGTTCTACGACTTCGCGGACTTTTCCGCCTCCCTAAAGCACGCGCAGGACGTCGGCTTCGCCCGCATCAAGACGCTGTCTTCGCCTTTCGTAGTGCCGACCCAGATTGACCGCTTCACTCCTGCAGCACTCAAGGCGGAACTCGCCAAGCTCGCCTCGGGCGCCGTCGCGACATGATCTAGGAGAACTCCATGCCCTACGACGGTCAGCAAGCGGGGAAGCGCGGACACTCGGACTTCATCAAGAATCCGGATGTCCAAGCCTTCCTGGCTGAGTGCGAATACTTGAAGACGCCCGGGCGGGAGGTCGCCGAGAGGATAGCCGCGACCTACGTCGAGGCACCAAAACGGGACGAGCTGCCGTCGCTCGTCGTCGCTAGCGACGCGAGTCCTTACGCGAATAGCATCGACGACAAGTTTCCATCCACTCAGGTGGGCTATGTAAAGGTAAGCCTCATGGCTTTCGACATGGCCGACTACAACGGCCTACAGCGGCCCGACAGCCCCTTCGTCGACCCTTTCGCCGCGGCGGAGCTCCACAACAGGGGCCGCGCGGTCGCGTTCACCCTTCCCGGATCGAACGTCAAATACAAGAACCTCGGCGTGCAAGACGGGTTCCGCTTGGCGGTCTATGAGCAGTTCTCGCACGATCGCACAAGATTCCGTGACGGTCTGAGCATCACGGAACTGCTTTTTCGCCTCGAGGACGGACAAATTGAGGTCAAGAAGTGCCCGTGCTGCGGCGAGGAGGTGGGTTTCTGCTTCACGCCGAAGGAAGATGTCAGCCGCTGCCCCAAGTGCGACGCGGAGGTTTATGTAACCGACGATCTCCGCATCCACGAGCAGATCTCTGACCATGGCGACAACAAGTCCGCCATCACCAGATTCATGAACGCCGCCGAGCACCTGTTGCTAGCCAACTTCGTAAACACGCTCGCCGCGAAGAACCTCGACGTGCTCTGCGGAACCGTCGTCATGCTTGATGGCCCCTTGGCGCTCTTCGGCCAGCCGGCCAAGTATCACGCCTCGCTCCAGCGCTTCTACAACTCCGTTTTCAAGCGCTGCCTGGACAGGGGTAAGACGCCGCCGCTGATCCTCGGCCTACAGAAGGAGGGCCAAGTGATGGAGCACGCCCGGTCGATCGCGCCATACCTGAGGAACGGCACCTACCGGCCGATTACCGACGACTACCGGGCGGAGTTTATTAATGGCCTCGCCCCTCAAACGGACAACTTCGGGCACGAGACCTACTACGGCCAGGATTTCATCTACAAGACCGACAGCGGCCGCGTCTTCGACGTCTGTCTTGCCTACCCCTTCGCCGACAAGCAGGACCGAAAGGCTTTCGCCAAGAAGAAGGGCGAGGTCGAGCACTACGAGCCTTGGGTGGCCCGCGCCTTCGCCCTGCTTCGCCACCTCGAGTGCGACCTCTACGAGAACGCGACGGTGCCTACAGTCTTGGCCCACCGTCACGCCTCGATCAGCTTGAAGCCTGGCGGCACGCTGCTGGACGTGCTAACGAAGAAGCATTTGGGAGCCTGAGGAAGCGCGGTGTTTCCACCCCCAAGCCTGACGAATACAAGGGGTTCCAGATCTCGGTGCTTTTGCACAAGCTCTACTTCGGTGACGCGCCTCGATGGTCACCTGTGCAGCCTTGTGGATTGCCAACATCGACCCCGCCCTGAAGCGAGTGACCGGTATCCAGGTCGAAATTGTTGGTGATGCAATCGCGCTCACGGTACGCGAACGGTACAGCAGCCAGCTTTGCCCGCCTACGCCAAACTCGGCTAAGTTGCTGTCGTTCAAGTACTTCCAGCTTCCTTGGGCTACGGCAGCTTGCGCTACGATTCGCTCTACACGCACCGTCGCCTGCAAACTCATAATCCTTTGGTCGCAGGTTCGAGCCCTGCACGGCCTACCAGCCTCCGCCGTCCCCGGTGATCCCCTTGCAGCGGGAACGCCCTGTCCTGCGGCAGCAGCCGGAAGGTGCCGGGCAGGGTCTTTTCCGTCTTCTGCTCTTTGCATAATGCCCACACGCAGCGCCGCCTGCGCACGTCGGCGACTGCACCCCCAACGGACCGATGGAGGACGCTTTGGACAGCCTGCTCGCCCTGTTCTCGGACCCAGCCGCCTGGGCGGCTCTGGTCGCACTCGTCGTGATGGAGGTGGTGCTCGGCATCGACAACCTCATCTTCATCTCCATCCTGTCCAACAAGCTGCCCGAAGGGCAGCGCAAGCGGGCGCGGCGCATGGGCATCGGACTGGCGCTGGGCATGCGGCTGGCGCTGCTTTCGATGATCGCCTGGCTGGTCGGTCTGACCGCGCCGGTGTTCGATCTCGGGTTGCAGGGGCCTGCGGACGCGCGCGGCGCACCGGCGTTCGAGACGCAGTTCTCGTGGCGGGATCTGATCCTCATCGCGGGCGGGCTGTTCCTGATCTGGAAGGCGACCAAGGAGATCCACCACAACGTCGATCCCTCGCCCACCGGCGACGTGTTCGAGACCAAAGGCCCGGCGGCGCTCGGCTTCGGCTCGGCCATCTTCCAGATCATCCTGCTGGACATGGTGTTCTCGATCGACTCCATCCTCACGGCCGTGGGCATGACGGACAACCTCGCCGTCATGGTCATCGCCGTTCTGGTCGCGGTGGGCGCGATGCTGGTGGCCGCCGATCCCCTCGCCAACTTCATCCACCGGAACCCGACGGTCGTGATGCTGGCGCTGGGGTTCCTGCTGATGATCGGCGCCGTGCTGATCGCCGATGGATTCGGGGTGCACGTGCCCAAGGGTTACATCTATGCCGCCATGGCATTCTCGATGCTGGTCGAGGTGCTCAACATCCTGTCTCGCCGGGCACAGGCCCGCAAGGCGCAAAGCGCTTCGTGAACGCTCGCCGGCGGCGGCCCGGCACCTCGCCCGCATCGCCCGGTGCCGACAAGACGGCGCTCGCCGCTCGGGTTTCGGTCCGAGGCTATGGTGGGCGCATGCGCGCTGCCGATCGCCGAACACCACCCCCCGCACCGCCCTGCCCGCACGCCATCGGCCGCCGCGGTGCGCTGAACGCCCTGGCCGCCTTGCTGACCCTAGGCACCGGTAGCGCGACGGCGCGCAGCCGCACGGACGCGTCGCCACCCTTGCCGCGCGGTTCGCTGATGGTGATCGGCGGGGCCGAGGACCGGCGCGGCGAGAAGGAAGTGCTGCGCCGCTTCGTGGCGGCCTGCACACACGCAGACGGCCGCGCCAGGCCGCGCATCGCGGTGCTGCCGGCCGCCTCAGCCTTCCCAGAAGTGTCCTGGGAACGCTACGACGCCGCCCTGGCAGATCTGGGTGTCGCCGAGCGCGTGTACCTGGCGGTGCACAGCCCCGCGGACGCGGCGGACCCGCAATGGGTGCAGGCGCTGCGCGAGGTGGACGGCGTGCTGATGGGCGGCGGCAACCAACGGCGCCTGGTCGAGACGGTCGGCGGCACGCCGGTGGCGCGCGCGCTGCACGAGGGCCACATGCAGGGCCGGTTGTGCATTGCCGGCTCCAGTGCGGGCGCGGCGGCGCTGTCGCAGCACATGCTGGTCGGCCGCGAGGTGGGCACCGGCCTGGGGCTGCTGCCGGGCGCCATCGTGGACCAGCACTTCACCGAGCGGCGGCGGCTCCCGCGCCTGGCGGCGGCGGTCACCGCCCGCCCCGGTTTGCTGGGCATCGGGGTCGACGAGGACACCGCGCTGATCGTTCATGCGCAGGGTTTCGAGGTAGTGGGCCGCGCAAGCGTGACGCTCGTCCATGCCGCTGGCGACGCTGAGCAGGGCACGACGGCCGTGGACCCGGGCGACGCTGCTCTGCCGGCCGGCGTGCAATTGCTTCGGCTGCCTGCAGGCAGCGCGCACGAGCCGACCGGCTCGCGACGCGACCCGCGTGTGCAGCGGTTGCTGGCACAGGCCCTGCGGCGACCGGCGGCACGCAGCGCGTGATTGCCACGGCAGCGCACGGCGGCATCCGGCCGCAGCGGCTCCCGCGTTCCCCGGGGTAGTTTGACCCGGGGCGGCGCGGGGTCTTCGCCCCCTTCGCCTCCGCTGGGCCTCGCGTCCGACGGATGCGCCCGGATGGCCGATCTCGGGGCCTGGGGCTCGGGCTACTTCCCCTGACGGTTGCGCCGGAAAGCGTTGAGATGCCGCACCACGCCTTGCTGGTCGCCGACCTGCTCGAGCAGGCGGGCCAGGTGGTAGTGGGCATCGGCCATGGCCGGCTGCAGTTCAACGGTTTTCCTGAAGCTCGCGATCGCCTCCGCGAAGCGCCCCAGGCCTTCGAGCGCGACGGCGCGGTTGTAGTGGAGCATCTCATCGCCGGGGCATCGCTCTATCGCCTCGTCGAACAAGCGCAACGCCTCCTCGCAGCGACCCTCCTCGCACAGCAGTGCCCCGAGGTTGAGATAGGCGTCGGCGTAGCCCGGGTCCAGCCGCAGCGCGTGCCGGTAGGCCGCCTCGGCCCCGATCGGGTCCTCGTCCTCGATGGCCTCGCCTTCCTGCACCCACTGCACGGGGTCGTCCCCGGCGGGCGTCCTGTCCCGCGGATCGAACGGCACGACCACCACGGTCGAGCCGACAGGCTCGACATGGAAGTCGAGCAGAAGCTGACCCGAGGCCACCTCCCAGCGCGAGGCGCCGTCGCGCACGGCCACTTCGGAGCCCACCGCCTGGATGCGCAGACCGGAAAGAGGCACGGTCTCGGGCAGACGGGCCCGCAGGCCATGCAGTGCGGCGAGGATACGCCGGGTCGGCACCCCGGCTTCGCGCATCTCGTGCGCCGTGCGCAGCACCACCACGTCCTGGAAGGTGAACAGGTATTCCCCCCGGCCTCCGCGCCGCGGAGTGACGAAACCCGCCGAGATCAGCTGCTGGATGGAGGACCGTGGGATGCCGAGCGACTGCTGGATCTGGCGGATCGTGAATGGCCCTTGCGCCCCCTTGCTCACTTGCTCGCCCGCTTGCGGGAGGGCGCGGCCGACGGCGCGGCGCCGGCGCGCGCGGCCCGGCGCACCGGCTTGCTGGCCTTGTCGTCGGCCGCCGCCGCACGGGAGGACTTCTTGGCTGCGGCGGGCTTCGCCTCAGCCTGGGCCGCAGCCGTGGCACCGCCGGGCTTCTTGAGGCTGGCCCGCAGCGCGTCCATCAAGTTGATCACCTGTGCGCCGCCGCCCGTCTCCGCCCGCTCGGACAGCACCACTTCCTTGCCGGCGATCTTCTCGTCGATGGCCGCCAGGATCCGCTTCTTCTCCTCGTCGTGGAATTCGTCCGGCTCGAAGGTCTCGCGTGCGATCTGCTCGATGATCTGCGTGGCCAGTTCCAGTTCCGCGGCCGAAACGTCCGTGTGCTCGATCCCCAGATCCCGGATCGAGCGGACCTCGTCCCCGTAGAGCAGCTGCTGCAGCACGAGCCCCTCGTCTTCCATCGGGCGCACCTGCACCACGTGCTGCTTGCCGCGCCACGCCCAGGTCGCCAGGGCGCACCGGCCGGTCTTGCGCATGGCGGCCATGAGCAGGTTGTACGGCTTGGCCCCGCGCTTGTCCGGCGTGAGGTAGTACGGCTTGTCGTAGTAGATCGGGTCGATTGCCTCGAGGGGGAGGAAGGCGACGATGTGTATCGTGGGATCCGGGCTGTCCTCCAGGGCCTTGAGCTCCTCCTTCGTGAAGGTGACGAAACGGTCCTTCTCGAACTCGTAGCCCTTGAGCATCTCCTCGCGCGGCACGACCTTCCCGGTCTGCTCCGAGACGTACTGCTGCTTCAGGCGCGAGCCGTCCTTGTCGAGGTAGTTGAATCGGACGGTCGAACTCGGCTCCGTGGCGTTGTACAGCTTCACGGGGATCGAGACCAGGCCGAAACTGAGGGTCAGGGAGGCAATGGATCGGGCGGCCACGGTGGTGTCTCCTCCTTCGGGTCGGTCAGGCCCCGGCAAGTGCCGTGCCCCCCTTCGCGTGGGGCATGGACCGGACACTGGCTACGCCTTGCGCAGCACGGTCCATGCCTTGGCCGCGGAGTAGGCGCTCGTCCAGTAGTCCCGCCAAGGGTCCGACCGTTCGAAGCTCAGGTACTCGCGGGCCGTGGACACGGTCCACTGCGCGCCGCTCTTGACCTCGTCCAACTGCTCCCACGAGATCGGCATCGACACGCCCAGGCCGGGGCGGGCCCGGGCGGAGAACGCGGCCACGGTCGTCTGTCCATGGCCGTTGCGCAGGTAGTCGATGAAGATCCGTCCCTTGCGGTTGGCCGCCCCCGATTTGGCGACGAAACGCTCCGGAATGACCTTGGCCATGTGCTTGACGACTTCCTGCGCAAAATCCTTCACCGCGTCGAAGTCGAGATCGCGCTCCAGCGGCACCACCACGTGCAGCCCCTTGCCCCCGCTGGTCTTGAGCCAGGCCCCCAGTCCCAGCTCCTCCAGCAAGGTGCGGGTCAGCAGCGCCGCCTCCTTCACCTGCTTCCACGTGACGCCTTCTCCCGGGTCCAGGTCGAAGACCACCCGGTCCGGGCGGTCGATGTCGTCCACCGTGGAGTTCCAGGTGTGGAACTCGATGACGTTCATCTGGGCGGCGGAGAGCAGGCCCTCCACGTCCTGCACCGCCAAGAGGGGCTGGTGCCCGGGCCACAACGCGGGATCGAGCTCCTCGAGTCCTGGCATGCGGGCGTCCGTGTGCTTCTGGAAGAAGAGCTGACCTTGCAGGCCCGAAGGCGCGCGCACCAGCGAGACCGCGCGGTCGTGCAGGTGCGGGAGCATGCGGTCGGCGACACTCTCGTAGTAGCGCACCAGGTCGACCTTCCGCAGGCCGGTGGAAGGATCGACGACACGGTCCGGATGCGTGACCTTCACGCCGGCGCGCGGCGCGGAGGGAAGAGCCGCAGCGGCCTGCTCGCGCGTGACGGCATCGGCCGGCTGGTCGATCCGCAGCCCTTTGAACGATGCGTGCCGCACGTGACCGTCGGGCGTCCAATCGCCGAACGACACTTCCACGACCAGCTGGGGCTTGACCCAGTGCTCACTGCCCGGGCGACGACGGGTCCAGCGTCCCCGCTTGACCTCGCCGTCGAAGGGCGGGCGTTTCGCCTCGAGGCGCCGCAGGGCGACGAGCAGTTCCCGCCCCGTCTTCGCGCCCCAACCCGTGCCGACGCTGCCGGCAAACTTCAGCCGTCCATGGTCATCGTGGTAGCCCAGAAGCAGCGAACCCACTTGGTCGGGCGCGTCCGCGCGCAGCGTATAGCCGCCGACCACGAACTCCTGCCGCCAGGAACACTTCAGCTTGATCCACGTCTCGCCGCGGGCGCTGACGTAGGGCGCATCGGGGCGCTTGAGGATGACACCTTCCAGCCCCATCCTGCACGCCGCCTCGCGCATCTGCTCGGGCGGTGCATCGAAGCTTTCACTGAAGAACACGCGTGCGCCCCAGCGTCCTTCGAGCCGCTGCTGCAGCGCAAGCCGGCGGTCGCGCAGAGGCACCTGCCTCAAGTCCTTGCCGTCGAGGAACGGGGCGTCGAAGACGAAGTAGACGATATCGGCCTCCGCGGAGCGCTCGAAGGCGTTCTGCAGGGCATTGAAATCGGGCAGCCCTCGGTCGTCGAGCACGACGATCTCCCCATCGAGCCAGGAGTCCCGCAGGTCCAAAGCTCGCAGCGACGCCGCGAGCGAGGGCAGCTTGGCCGTCCAGTCGTTGCGGTTGCGGGTGTAGAGGCGGACCTCGCCCTTCGTGAGGCGGGCCAGGATCCGGTAGCCGTCGAACTTGGTCTCGGCCATCCATTCGCCGGCAGGCGGCTCCGAGGCAAGCACCGCCAGTTGCGGAGACAGGAAGTCGGGCAGGGCCGCGCGCCTGGCCTTGGCAAGATCGGGCCGCCCGGTCTTGGCTGCTTCCGCGTGCCCGGACTGCGCGGCCGCGTCGCCTGCCCGGGGTTCACGCTCCTCGATCGGGCCCAGGGGTTTTTCCAGGACGCTATCGGGCAAGGCGCTGAGGACGTTGTACTGCGCCTCGGGCCGGTCCCAGCCGTCGCCTCGCTTCTTGAACAGGAGCCACTGGTCCTGCTTGGCGCCCGGCTTGGAGATGCGCACGAGCTCCCACAGACCCGCGAGCTTCTGTCCATGCAGCTTGAAGACGATCTTGCCTTGAGCCATCCCCGCGACGGGGTCGCCGACGGGCTCCCAGGTGCCGCTGTCCCACACGATGACCTTGCCCGCGCCGTACTGGCGCGGCGGGATGCTGCCCTCGAAGGACGAGTACTCGATCGGATGGTCCTCCACGTGGACGGCCATCCGCTTTTCCTTCGGGTCGTACGAGGGTCCCTTCGGCACGGCCCAGCTCCACATGACACCGTCCCACTCGAGGCGAAAGTCGTAGTGCAGCCGGCTCGCCCAGTGCTTCTGGACGACGAACGACGGCAGGGACGACGTGCGGCGTCGCGCCGCACGCCGCTTCGGCGCAGGCTCGGGCGTGCGGTCGAAGTCACGCTTGGCGCGGTAGTGGACGAGGTCGTCGGTGCGGGTGTTCGGCACGCTGCGGTTGAGCAGGATTCATGCCGAGGGGCGGATGCTAAGCTGAGGGTGCGTCCCAACCCACCCGCCCGCAGCACCCCGAATCCTCCGAGCGCCGGCGAAGCCGGCCGCACCGCCATGGCCGACGACCAGAACCAGATCCTCATCCCCCAGTCGTTCATCGACCTCTTCGCCCCGCCGGGCCGACCAATCCCGCGCCGCGATTGGCAGGAGCTGGCCGCGAGGTATGAGATGTGCGAGGACATGGCCCAGCTGCTGACCGAGACGGCCCGCCAGAAGCTCTTCGAGCTCGGTATCGCGGAAGAGGACGTCCTCCAGCGCATGGCCTATGGACTTCGGGCGGCCGGGCAGTTCTCGGTGGACGAGGCGGTCTGGGTGGTCACCCGGCTGGCCGAACTCCTGGGATGGCCTGCGCCCCTCTTGCCAGGGGACGAGACCGCCGCGGACTAGGGCGGCGGGCAGAGGGCCAGAGGCGTGGCGTGAGGCCGTCCTCAGTCGGGCCGGGAACCAGGAAGCCCGAGGCGGGAACACACCCCGGCGCTCAAGCCGCGCGGCATTGCCTCAGCACGTCGATGGCCAGCCTCGCCAGGCCCAGCAACTCGTTCCGGGTGGCCCCGTCCTGCGCCTGGATGGACATGCCCTGGACGACAGCCCCGAGGTAGCGCGCCAGCGCGCCGCTGTCCGTCCCGGGCTTGAACTCGCCGTCCTCGATCGCACGCTCGATACGCCGTTTGAAGGACCTGATGGCCGACTCGCGGAGCCGGGCCACGTAGATCGCCTCGTCCTGATTCTCGACGGCGCATCGCAGCGTGGCGGTGGAGATCATGCAGCCCCGTGGACGGCGTGGCTTGCAGAACTCCTCCGCCGACTCGAGCAGCATGCGCTCGAACCCGGCCATCGCGCTCGACTCTTCTGCCAGCGCCCGCACCGAAAACGCGCCCACCGTGTCCCGGTAGCGGGCCAACGCCTCCCGATAGAGCGCCGACTTGGAGCCGAAGGCAGCGTACAGGCTCTGCGGCGTGATCCCCATCGCGGACGTGAGGTCCGCGATGGACGTGCCCTCGTAGCCGAGTTCCCAGAACGTCACCATGGCGCGGTCCAGCGCCTCATCCCGATCGAAACTTCGTGGCCGCCCCCTGGGGCGCAATGCCTCACCCGAATTTTTCACAATGGTCACTCTTGAATTCCACGGGGCATGCGGTTAGATTTAATGAGTGGTCATTGTGATTATAGGAGATCCTTCATGCACCCCCTCCACCTCGCGGCCGCCGCCGCTGGGTTCGTTTCCTCCGTGCACGCCCAACCCTCGTTGCTCGCCGAGACGGTGGATGCAGTGGTCGATCGCGCCGTGCAGGAGCGCCGCGTCGTGGGCGCCGTGGTCCTGATCGCCCATCGGGGGCAAGTGGTTCACCGCCGCGCCGCGGGGCATGCGGATCGGGAGGACGGGCGCCTGATGCGGGAGGATGCTCTCTTCCCGTTGGCTTCCCTCACCAAGCCACTGGTGTCGGCAGCCACGCTGCGACTCGTCGAGCAGGGCCGATTGAGCCTCGACAGCCCCGTCACTTGGTGGCTGCCGAGTTTCCGCCCGCGCTTGGAGGACGGCAGCGTGCCGACCATTACCGTGCATCATCTGCTCACCCACACCGCGGGACTGAGCTACGGCTTCCTGGAGGCCAGATCCGGTCCGTACCGTCGTGCCGGCATCTCCGACGGAATGGACCTGCCGGCGCTCACGCTCACGGAGAACCTGCGTCGTATCTCCGGCGTGCCGCTGGCGTTCGCGCCAGGCCGAGGTTGGCGCTATTCGGTGGCCTTGGACGTGCTCGGCGGCGTGATCGCCGCAGCCACCGGCCAAGACTTGCCCGGCATCGTCCACGAGCAGGTGACCGGGCCCCTGGGCATGGTGGATACGGCTTTCCGTGCCGCCGATCCCGACCGACTCGTGACGCCTTATCAGGACGGCAGGCCGGAGCCCGTGCGCATGGGCCTGGAGGCTGAGGTGCCCTTCGGCGAAGGAACGGTGAGGTTCAACACCGCACGTGTGCTGGACCCGGCGGCCTATTCGTCGGGCGGCGCGGGCATGGTCGGCACCGCGGGGGATTTCATGCGCTTTCTGCTCGCGCTCAGGGGCACCGGGGAACCGATGCTCCAGCCCGCGACGCGGGCACTGATGATGCAGGATCACACCGGCCCCCAGGCGCAGTCGCAGGGGCCCGGGTGGGGCTTCGGCTACGGCTGGGCCGTGTTGGTCGACCCCGCGCTGGCGAAGTCGCCCCAAGGGCCCGGAACGATCCAGTGGGGAGGCGCCTACGGCCACAGCTGGTTCTTCGATCCGGTGCACGACGTCGCGGTCGTGGCGCTGACCAACACCGCGATGGAAGGCATGTCGGGCCGCTTCCCGCTGGAAGTCCGCGACGCGGTCTACCGCGGGTTGTCCTTGGCCGACTGAGAGCGTCAGCCGGGCGGGCGTGGCTGCGCCGGACCCCCACAAGGCACCTCGGTTGCTAGCAAGCGGGAGGACCGCCCTGCCGCCACGCCGCAGGGTGGCGAGCAAGCAACACGAGGTGACCATGGCCCCGAACAATCCTTCCAAGTTGCGGGAAGTTCCGCGCGAACAGAACGAGGCGGCGCCCGCATCCGGCTCCGTGGTGCGCGCCATCGACGTGGGCTTCGGGCTGGTGAAGTTCAGCCTGCCCGCGGAGGGAGGCATCACGTTCTCGTCCTTTCCTTCGATGGCGATCCCGGCGGACCTGAGCGCGGTGCGCAGCTTGAGCACGCGCCGGCGCGACACCTTCGACGTGCCGGTGGGCGGCGCGCTGTACGAGGTGGGCCGTGACGTGGGGCTGGCCCAGGCCGGAGGCAGCTTCGGGCGCGATGTCACCGACGACTTCTACAAGGGCGCGATCTACGAGGCCGTGACGAAGGGGGCGCTGCGCTACATGGCCGAGGCGGGCGACACGGTGATCGATCTGCTGGTGCTGGGGTTGCCGGTGAACCAGTACAACGACGCCAAGCGCCGCGACCACCTGCGCGACACCTACCAGCGGGCGGTCGACCTGGGCGACGGCAAGACCGTCGAGGTGCGCAAGGTGATCGTGCAGGCGCAGCCCATGGGCGGTTACGCCGCGCTGGAAGAGCATCTGGACGAGTTGAACGAGGTGGTCCGCGCCACGGGCGGCGCGCTCCAGCCGCTGGCATCTGCCGACGAACTGGACGACCTGGCGGTCCTGGTCGTCGACCCGGGGGAATACACGCTCGACTGGCTGCTCATCCAGCAGGGCAGCATCAACCCGCGCGCGAGCGGCGCGGCGTCCGACGCCGGGCGCCATCGGGTGATCCGCGCGGTGCAAGACGCGCTGGCGGCGGACATCGGCCGTCCGCTCGGCCCGGCCGTCGCGCCACGGATCAACGAGGCGCTGCGGCTGAAGCAGCCGGTCAAGCTCGCGGGCGTCGCCTACGACCTCACCAAGTACGAGCCGCAGATCATGAGCGTGGTCGAGGACTCGGTCAACCGCATGATCGATGGTCTGCGCGACGCGCACGAGATCGTGGACGTCATCGTGCTCGTGGGCGGTCACCCCGACCGGTATCGCGAGGTGCTGCACCGCCGCTTCCCGGCCATCCCGGTCTTCGTCATGCCCGATTCCATGTCGGCCAACGTGCGCGGCTTCCAGATGATCGGCGAGGCGATGGCCGAGAACGCCTGAGCAACCGTCTCGGCAGTCAAGCGTGATGAAGAGACGGGTTCCAGCTCGGGCCGTGTGCTCAGGCGCGGGCTTCATCGACTGGCCCAGAGGCCGCACGGGCTACCCGAGCCGGCCCGCGGGCCGAAAGATTCAAGGCCGGGAGTCGCCATGCCCGTGATGCAACTGCAGGTGGAGATCGACAGCGACGTCTACCCCGAGCTCTATGCCCGGTTGCAAGCGATCGAGCGACCCGAGGCCCGGGCAGAGCGATTGCGGCAACTGGGCGCGACGGGGCTGGTCTGGGAGACCATGCGGCTGCACACGGCGCCGCAGGCCGTGTCCGCGCCGCCCCGGCCCGCGCCGCCCCCCCTCCATCAGGTGCCGGTGCTGCTGGACGTCGTCGAGGAAGGGCCGGGGCTGCGAGGGGCGGCGCCCTCCGGCACGACGCCCGACCCGGATGCCGAGGACGCCCCGCCGCTGCCGCCGCCGTTGGCGGGCGGCCTGGTACGGCCGGGCAACCGCTCTGCCCGGCTCAAGCGCATGGTCGATCGGGGTTTGTTCAGGAACGGCTGAACGGGCGATGCCACCTCAGCGGCGCGCGCGGTCCATCAGCCGCACCAGGGTCAGCAGCACTCGGTTCACTGGCGTGGGCACGCCCAGGGCCTCGCCCCGGGCGACGACATAGCCGTTGAGGTGGTCGATCTCGGTCGGCTTGCCCCGCATGAGATCCTGCGCGGTGGAGGAATATTGCGTGGGCATGGTCCGCGCGATGCGCTCGACCGCCTCCCAGACGTCGCCGGGCACGTGCACGCCGTCGGCCTCGGCCACGCGCAGGCATTCATCGACGATGTCGCGCATCACTGCCCACACACCCTCGCCTTGCGTGAGCTGCCCGTACGGCAGACGGGTGACCGCCGACATCGCGTTGTAGGCGCTGTTGAGGATGAGCTTGGCCCACAGGGCGCCGCGGACCTGGTCGCTGAAAGCGATCGGGACGCCCGCCTCGGTGAACGCAGGCGCGACACGCTCGCTGCCTGCCCCCGGCGGCACCACCAGTTCGCCGCGGCCGTGATGACGTACGTGCCCAGGCGCGGCCAGTTCGACCGCGACGTAGACCACCGCGGGCTGCACCTCGCGTCCCAGCACGGCCGCCAGGCGTTCGGCGTTGTCGACACCGTTCTGCAGACTCCAGACGAGCGCGTGGGGGGCAAGATGCGGCGCGATCTGCCGGCCCGCGGCCTCGGTGTCGGTGGACTTGACGCAAAAGAGCACGAGCTCGGCCCCGCGCACGGCGGCAGGGTCCGCACTCGCACCGACGGGCACGCGAAAGCGCCCGAACGTCGCCTCCAGCAGCAGCCCGCCGGAGCGGACCGCCTCCACATGGGCGGCTCGCCCGATCAGGGTCACCTCATGGCCGGCCCGCGCGAGCATGGCCCCGTAGTAGCTGCCTACGGCCCCCGCCCCCATCACTGCGATCTTCATGGCACACCTCTTCCGCCGCGACGCCGCCGCGTGGCGGCCTGCACCGGCCGATTGTGCGCCGTTCGCGGCGCAAGCGTTGTCCACCAGGCGAGCGGCCCCGGAGCGCCAGCCTCAATGGTCGGTCATCCGGGATGGCGTGGCAGACGCGAAAAACCGCAGAAGCGAGGGAGACGGCCCGCCCCCGCTGTGGGCAAGGCGTCACGCCCCTCGTCGGGTCGCCCCGACCGGCAGTGCCTGCGCCTGGTGCCAGCCGTCGCCCTCGAACCACGGATCGCCTTGCAGGTAGGCGCGCAGCATCTCCAGCGCGTCGAAGCCCCAGAAGAGCCGGTCGTCCACCGCGTAGGTCGGCACGCCGAAGATCCCGCGTGCTGCCGCGGCGTCGGTGGCTGCACGCAGTTCCTGCTTGACGTCCTCGCTCGCCGGATCGCGCCGGGGGGAAAGCTGCTCGGTGACGGCCCCCAGGCGCCGCGGATCGTCGGCCGCCTCGCCTGTCGACCAGACATGACGAAAGAGCGTCTCGCACACCCAGCGGTTGGGCCGGCCGCCCGGCTCGCAGCAGGCCAGCGCCAGGCGCAGCAGCGGCAAGGGATTGAAGGGATGCGCGGCCGGCAGCTTCAGCGCGATGCCATGCCGGTGGGCCAGCCACGCGATCTGGCGATAGGTCCATGCGCGTTTGGGTTGGATCTCGGCCGGGCCGAGCTGCCCGTAGTGCTGCAGCAGCCCCGCGAACAGCACCGGCTGGTACTCGACATCGTAGCTCAGGCCCTGCAACGCGGCAGGCAGGCGCTCGAAGGCCAGGCACGCATAGGGCGAGACGACGTCGAAGTAGAAGGTGATCTGCTTCATCGGACACTCCGGGGCACGGTGGATGGACACTGGCGTCCGTCACGCTGCTGCCGGCGCACCGGCAGCTCGGCCCAGACGGCGCGCTTGTCGGCCTCGCTCATCGCCGACCAGCGGGCGATCTCGTCCAGTGTGCGCAGGCACCCTTCGCACGAGCCGGTGGCCGGGTCCATGCGGCAGACGTTGACGCAGGGACTGGGCACCGGGGGCGCGGATGCGGTCATGGTGTGTGAACGCCTATGCCTGCACGACGTCCGCCACCGGTGCACCGCCGGTGAGCGCGACCAGGTCCTTGGGCGAAAGGCGAAACACCCCGTTGGGATGACCCGCCGCGGCCCAGATCTCATCGAAACGGAACAGCTCACGGTCGATCAGCGTGACAGCCGGCGTCGCGTGGCCGACCGGCGAGACCCCGCCGATGGTGTAGCCGGTCTTGGCCTTGACGAAGTCCGCGTCCGCGCGGCCGATCGCGCCGACCAGCGCGGCGACCTTCTTCTCGTCCACGCGCTTGTCGCCGGAGGTCACGACCAGCACCGCCCGGTCGTCCTCCTTGCGACGGAAGATCACGCTCTTGGCGATCTGCCCCACGGTGATGCGCAGGGCATCGGCGGCTTCCTGCGCCGTGCGCGCGGCCACTTCCAGAAACACCGGCGCATGCGGGTGGCCCAGCTCGGCCAGCAGGCGCGTCACGCGGCGAAAGCCTTCGGGGCGGTCGTCCAGTGTCGTCGTCATGCGCCTGCTCCCGCGGCGGCGGTCGCCGCGGTGTCCGCACGCTTGGCCAACAGCGCGTTGGCCGCGCGCGAGACCGGTTTGCGGCCGAGCACCTCGGAGATGAAGCGTCCCGCCTCGACCAGGGCGTTCAGGTCCACGCCGGTCTCGATGCCCAACCCGTCGAGCATGAACACCACGTCCTCGGTTGCCACGTTGCCGGTGGCGCCCTTCGCGTAGGGGCAACCTCCCAGGCCCGCGATGCTGGCATCGAAAGTGTGGATGCCCATCTCGAGGCAGGCATAGATGTTGGCCAGCGCCTGGCCGTAGGTATCGTGGAAATGGCCGCTCACCTCGTGCAGCGGGTAGTGTCGGAGCGCGCGCTCCATCGCCGCCTGCACCTTGCGCGGCGTGCCGACCCCGATCGTGTCGGCCACGCCGACATGGTCGACGCCGATGTCCTTCATGAGCCTGACCACGCGCTCGACCTCGTCGGGCGAGACCTCGCCCTGGTACGGGCAGCCGACCGCGCAGGAGATCGCGCCGCGCACCTTGAGGCCGTGCTCGTGGGCTGCCGCCACGACCGGCCGGAAGCGCTCGATCGACTCCTGGATGGAGCAGTTGATGTTGCGCTGGCTGAAGGCCTCGCTCGCCGCGCCGAACACGACGACCTCGTCCGGCCGCGTGGGCAGGGCCGCCTCCAGGCCCTTCATGTTGGGCACCAGCACCGAATAGCGCACGCCTTCGCGCCGCGCGAGACCTGCCATCACCTCAGCGTTGTCGGCCATCTGCGGCACCCACTTGGGGCTGACGAAGCTGGTGACCTCGATCTCGCGCAGGCCGGCGGCCTGGAGTCGGTGGACCAGTTCGATCTTGTGCGCGGCCGCCACCGGCTGCTTCTCGTTCTGCAGGCCGTCGCGGGGACCGACATCGACCAGTGTGACTCGGGTAGGGATCACGTCGTACTCCAGAAGGACGGGGCCGGGACGCGGCGCGTCCGGAAGCCGGCGCGGCGACGTCCGACAGGCTCGATTCTGCACGCGAGGCGGAGGAGACCTCCATGCCTCACCTGTTCAGGGGGTGGGCCGCCAGCACGCGTACAGGGAGAATTACCCACGAGGACGCATACATGGACGCCAACCACCGCCTGCACCTGGCCACGAAGATCCACTTCGGGCTGCTGCGGCACCTGGGCGAAGGCATCGACGTCGGTGCGATGCTCAAGCGCGAAGACTACGCGCTCGACGTCGTCAATGTCTGCCTGGCCTGCACCGACCCCGAACTGCGGCAACTCGCGGCCCAGTTCGTCGAGGCCAGCGCGCCCCCGGGCCACGCGGTGCAGGACGGCCCGTGGGCGCGCAACACCTCGGGTTTCGGTGCCCTGCACGAGCCGCCGCCTCGCGCACGGCAAGAGCCCGCCGCGGCTCCCGCGCCCCATTGGTGGGAACGTTGGGGCCTGCGTCGCAAGGCCGAACGCTGACGACATCAGCGCCCCCTCAGCCGGTCGTCAGCCTCAGCAGTTCCGCCCCCTCGGCCACCTGGTCGCCGACGCCGTAGAGCAGTTCCTCGACCATGCCGTCCGCAGGCGCTGCGATGGTGTGCTCCATCTTCATCGCCTCCATCACCGCGAGCGGCTGACCTTTCTCGACACGCTGGCCGGCCTTGACGTGCAGCGCGACAAGCTTGCCAGGCATCGGGGCCGTGAGACGGCCGCCCTCGCCGCCGCTTTCGCCGGCATGAGCGATCGGATCGATCCACTGCAGCGAGGCCGAGCCCTGCGGCGTGAAGACCGCGAACGACTCGCCGCGTCGATAGACGCTAAGCGTCCACCGGCTCTGGCCCAACTGCACGTCGAAACGGTCGGGGCCGAGTTCGCGGCTGCGCAGCGCCTGACGCTCGCCACCCAGTTCCAGCGCGTGGCTGCCGTCGTGCAGGTAGTCGAGGTAGGCCACCCGGCGCTCGCCGGCCACGTCCAGCTCCATCCGGCGGCGCGCCATGCCGTGCAGGCGCCAGCCGTCGCGCCGCGACCAGGGGTCGGCCGTCTCCAGCCGGCGCTCCTCGGCAAGCACGCGCGCAGCCACGCCGGCCACCGCGCAGGTGAGCGGCACCCCCGCCCCGCCGAAGAGCGCGTCGCGCTCGCGCTCGATCAGCGCGGTGTCGAGATCGGCCTCGCGGAACGAACGGCTCGCGACCACCCGGCGCAGGAAGGCGACGTTGGTGTGCAGCCCGACGATGTGCGTCTGCGCCAGGGCCGCGTCCAGCCGGGCCAGCGCCTGGGCCCGGTCCTCGCCCCAGACGATCAGCTTGGCGATCATCGAGTCGTAGTACGGCGAGATCTCGTCGCCCTCGCGCACGCCCGCGTCCAGCCGCACAGGGGCGACAGCGAACTCGGATGCCTGCGGCGTGCGGAACACCTCGAGACGGCCCGTGGCAGGCAGGAACTGCGCCTCCGGATTCTCGGCGCACAGCCGCGCCTCGATGGCGTGGCCGCGGATGCGCAGGTCCTCCTGCCGTGCGGGCAGCGGCTCGCCGGCCGCCACGCGCAGCTGCCACTCGACCAGATCGTGGCCGACGATGGCCTCGGTGACCGGGTGCTCGACCTGCAGGCGCGTGTTCATCTCCATGAAGTAGAACCGGCCGTCCTGCTCCGCGATGAACTCCACCGTGCCGGCGCCCACGTAACCCACGGCGCGCGCTGCCGCGACCGCGGCCTCGCCCATCTCTCGGCGGCGCGCCTCGGTCATGCCCGGCGCCGGAGCTTCCTCCAGCACCTTCTGGTGCCGGCGCTGCACCGAGCAGTCGCGTTCGAAGAGGTAGACGTAGTTGCCGTGCGTGTCGCCGAAGACCTGGATCTCGATGTGGCGCGGGCGCGTGACGTAGCGCTCGACCAGCACGTGGTCGTCGCCGAAGCTGGCCTGCGCCTCGCGCTTGCACGAGGCCAGCGCCTCGATGAAGTCCTCTGCCCGGTCGACGCGGCGCATGCCCTTGCCCCCACCGCCCGCGCTGGCCTTGATCAGCACCGGATAGCCGATGCGGTCGGCCTCGCCCATCAGGAAATCGGCGTCCTGCTTGTCGCCGTGGTAGCCGGGCACCAGCGGCACGCCGGCCTCGTCCATCAACGCCTTGGCAGCCGACTTGCTGCCCATCGCTGCGATCGCCGAAGCAGGCGGGCCGATGAAGACCAAGCCGGCTTCCGCGCACGCCGCGGCGAAATCCTCGTTCTCGCTGAGGAAGCCATAGCCAGGGTGGATGGCCTGTGCGCCCGTCGTGCGCGCGGCCTCGATGATGCGCTCCCAGCGCAGGTAGCTGTCGCGCGGCGCCGCGCCGCCGATGTGGACGGCCTCGTCGCAGGCGCGCACGTGCTTGGCGTGCGCGTCGGCGTCGGAGTACACGGCCACGGTCTTCACGCCCAGGCGACGCGCGGTCGCGGCGACACGGCAGGCGATCTCGCCGCGGTTGGCAATGAGGATCTTGTCGAACATGTCAGTCTCCCGCGGCGAGATCGCCTGCGCACGCTGCGCGTGCCATGCGTTCTGGCTTCGCCGCTGCGCCGGCCGCCGCCGGCTGGTCGCCGCGGTTGGCAATGAGGATCTTGTCGAACATCTCAAACCCCTTGCGACTGGGTCCACGCGGGGGGCCGCTTGTCGAGGAAGGAGCGCACGCCCTCCCGGCCCTCGTCGCTCGCCCGGATGTCGGCGATGCGGCGAGCAGTGTCGGCGCGCAGCTCGGCGGTGACGGGCTGGCCGGCCACGTCCTGCACCAGCCGCTTGCAAGCCTTGACCGCCTGCGGGCCGTTCGCGACGACGGCCTGCACGATGGCATCGACCTTCGCGTCCAGCGCGTCGGCCGCGCAGACCTCGTGCACGAAGCCAATGCGCTGCGCCTCGGCGGCGCTGAAGCGCTCGGCCGTGACGAAGTAGCGCCGCGCGGCCTGCTCGCCCATCGCGCGGATCACGTAGGGACTGATCGTCGCAGGCAACAGGCCCAGCTTGGCTTCGGAGAGGCAAAAGTGCACGCCTTCGGCCGCGACCAGCACGTCGCACACTGCCGCCAGCCCGACGCCGCCGGCGTAGCAGTCACCCTGGATGCGGCCGATCACGGGCACGGGGCAGCTGTAGATGGTCCACAGCATCTCCGCCAGACGCGCGGCGTCGTCGCGGTTCTGCTCCCAGGTGTAGTCGGCCATCAGGCGCATCCAGTTCAGGTCGGCGCCTGCGCTGAAGGCCTTGCCATGGGCACCGAGCACGACGGCACGCACCCTCTCGTCCTGTCCCAGGGCCATGAAGGTGCGTGCCAGCTCGGCGATGGTGGCGTCGTTGAAGGCATTGCGCACGTCCGGCCGGTTGAGCCAGACGCGGGCCACGGGGCCGTCGATGCGGATGTCGAGCGTGCTCGTCATGTTCGGTTGCCTTGTCACCTGATTCATCACATGCGGAATACGCCGAAGCGCGTGTCGGGAATGGGCGCGTTGAGCGCGGCGCTAAGGCCAAGGGCCAGCACGTGGCGCGTGTCCGCCGGATCGATCACCCCGTCGTCCCACAGCCTGGCCGACGCGTAGTACGGATGTCCCTGGCGCTCGTACTGGGCGCGGATCGGCGCCTTGAAGGCCTCTTCCTCATCCGCGCTCCAGCTGCCGCCCCTGGCCTCGATGCCGTCGCGCTTGACGGTGGCCAGCACCGAAGCGGCCTGCTCGCCGCCCATCACGCTGATACGCGCGTTGGGCCACATCCACAGGAAGCGCGGCGAGTACGCACGGCCGCACATGCCGTAGTTGCCCGCGCCGAACGAACCGCCGATGATCACGGTGAACTTGGGCACCTGGGCGCAGGCGACCGCCGTCACCATCTTGGCGCCCGCACGGGCGATGCCGGCGTTCTCGTACTTGCGGCCGACCATGAAGCCGGTGATGTTCTGCAGGAACACCAGCGGGATCTTGCGCTGGCAGCACAGTTCGATGAAGTGGGCGCCCTTGTCGGCGCTCTCGGCGAACAGGATGCCGTTGTTGGCCACGATGCCCACCGGCATGCCTTCGATGTGCGCGAAGCCCGTCACCAGCGTCGCGCCGTAGCGCGCCTTGAACTCGTCGAACTCCGAGCCGTCGACGATGCGGGCGATCACCTCGCGCACGTCGAAGGGCTTGCGCGTGTCGGTGGGGATGACGCCGTGCAGTTCCTCCGGCGCGTATTTCGGCGGGCGCGGTGCCTGGCACTGCAGCGTGTGCTGCTTGCGCCAGTTGAGATTGGCCACGCAGGCGCGCGCCAGCGCCAGCGCATGCAGGTCGTTCTCCGCGAGGTGGTCCGCCACGCCGGAAAGCCGGGTGTGCACGTCACCGCCGCCCAGGTCCTCGGCGCTGACGATCTCGCCGGTCGCCGCCTTCACCAGGGGCGGGCCGCCGAGGAAGATGGTGCCCTGGTTCTTGACGATGATGGTCTCGTCGCTCATCGCGGGCACGTAGGCGCCCCCCGCCGTGCACGAGCCCATCACCACCGCGATCTGCGGGATGCCCTGCGAGCTCATGTTGGCCTGGTTGTAGAAGATGCGGCCGAAGTGCTCGCGGTCGGGGAAGACCTCGTCCTGGTTGGGCAGGTTGGCGCCGCCCGAATCCACGAGGTAGATGCACGGCAGCCGGTTCTGTTGCGCGATCTCCTGCGCCCGCAGATGCTTCTTGACCGTCATGGGATAGTACGTGCCGCCCTTGACGGTGGCGTCGTTGCAGACGATCACGCACTCGACGCCCGCCACGCGCCCGATGCCCGCGATCATGCCGGCCGAGGGGGCCTCGTCGTCGTACATGCCCAGCGCCGCGAGCGGCGCGATCTCCAGGAAGGGCGTGCCCGGGTCGAGCAGCATCTCGACGCGCTCGCGCGGCAGCAGCTTGCCGCGGGCCAGGTGCTTGGCGCGCGCGGCCTCGCCCCCGCCCTGTGCGATGCGTTCGAGGCGCTGGTTGAGGTCGTCCACCAGCGAGCGCATGGCCTGCGCGTTGCCGCGGAAGTCCTCGCTGCGCGGGCTAAGGCGGGATTCGAGCGTGGGCATGAAAGGGTCTCCGTCAGTCTCTTCAGGCGGTCTTGGCTTCCTGCAACTGCAGTTCTTCGATCATCTTCTGGCGCATCATGAACTTCTGCACCTTGCCGGTCACCGTCATCGGCATGTCGTCGACGAAGCGGATGTAGCGCGGCACCTTGTAGTGGGCGATCTGGTCGCGGCAGAACTCGCGGATCTCGTCCTCGGTGCAGCTTGCGCCCGGCTTGAGGATGATCCAGGCGCATACCTCCTCGCCGTACTTTGGGTCGGGTACGCCAAACACCTGCACCGACTGCACCTTGGGATGGCGGAACAGGAACTCCTCGATCTCGCGCGGGTAGATGTTCTCGCCGCCACGGATCAGCATGTCCTTGGCCCGGCCGACGATGTTGCAATAGCCTTCGGCGTCGATCGTGGCCAAGTCCCCGGTGCGCATCCAGCCGTCGACCACTGCCTCGCGGGTGCGGGCCTCGTCGCCCCAGTAGCCCTTCATCACCGAATAGCCCTTCACCCACAGCTCGCCCGTCTGGCCGACCGGCACCGTGCGTCCCTCCGCGTCGACCACCTTGGCCTCCAGGTGGGGCTGGATGCGGCCCACGGTGGTGACGCGCCGCTGCACCGGGTCGTGCACCGAGCTCTGGAACGACACCGGCGACGTCTCGGTCATGCCGTAGGCGATCGTCACCTCGCTCATGTGCATCTCGGAGATCACCCGCTTCATCGTCTCGATGGGGCACGGAGAGCCGGCCATGATCCCGGTGCGCAGCGTGGCGAGGTCGAATTCCTTGAAGCGCGGATGGTCCAGCTCGGCGATGAACATGGTGGGCACGCCGTGCAGCGCGGTGCAGCGCTCCTCGGCCACCGCGGCCAGCGCCGTGGCCGGATCGAACACTTCGCCAGGGAAGACCATGGTCGCGCCGGTGGACACGCAGGCGAGCACCGACAGCACCATGCCGAAACAGTGATACAGAGGCACCGGGATGCACAGCGAGTCGCGCTCGCTGAAGTTCATGGCCTGCGCGATGAAGCGGGCGTTGTTGACGACGTTGTGGTGGGTGAGCGTCGCGCCTTTCGGGTTGCCGGTCGTGCCGCTGGTGAACTGGATGTTGATCGCGTCGTGACAGTTCAGCGAGGCGCTCACGGCATCTAGCGCGGCGACGTCCAGCGCCGCACGCCCGCGGTCCAGCACGTCGTCGTAGTTCAGCATGCCGGGCGAGCGCTCACGCCCCATGCGGATCACGAACTGAAGCTGCGGCAACCGCGCGGACTCCACCGCGCCGGGCTGGGCCGAGGCCAGCTCCGGCATCAGCCGCGCGAGCATCTCGAGGTACTTCGAGGTCTTGAGTCGCTCGGCCGTGACGATCGCCCGGCAGCCGGAGACCTGGAGCGCGTACTCCAGTTCGGCGAGGCGATAGGCCGGATTGATGTTGACCAACACCAGGCCCAGGCGCGCGGTGGCGAACTGCGTGACCAGCCACTCCACGCGGTTGGGCGACCAGATACCGACCCGGTCCCCAGGCCGCAGGCCCAGTGCCTGGAGACCGGCGGCAAAGGCGTCCACCTCGGCCCGGAACTCGGCCCAGCTCCAGCGCACGCCCTGCTCACGGAACACGACCGCCGGCCGCTGCGGCCACCGCGAGGCGGTCTGCGCGAGCAGCGCGGGAATGGTCAGATCGGACAACGGCACGTCGGTCGCGCCCTTCACGCGAGAAAGTCCGCCAACGGGGCGCAGGCCGGCAGCGTCGGCCGCGGAGGTCGATGCGGTCATGTCTTGTCTCCCGGATGTGTTCTGGTCTGGACGAGGCTACCCGTTCGAGGTTAGGCGCTACGGCCCCACCTCGGCGGCCAAGGAGGTTGCAAATTGCGCCATGGAAGGACAAACTGCGCTCATGGCCACCTCCCGCAGCGCCACCCGCCGCCCCCGCTCGACCGCCGCCCCTCCGGGCGGCCGGGCGGTCACACCCATTGCCTTCGTGCACGCGATGCTCGGCGCCTACCACCGCTATCGCAAGGATCCGGCGGGGGCATTGGAAGAGGCACAAATCACGCCAGAGATGCTGCGGAATCCGGAAGCACGCATCACCGCCTGGCAGATGGAGACCTTCTCGCGCCTGGCCATGCAGCAGCTCGACGACGAGGCGCTGGGCTGGTTCTCGCGTCCGCTGCCCTGGGGCAGTTACGGCATGCTGGCGCGCGCGTCGCTCACCGCGCCCAACCTCGGCGTTGCGCTCAAGCGCTGGTGCCGGCACCATGGTCTGCTCACGCGCGACATCGTCTTCACGCTGCAGGAGTCGGGCGGTCTCGCGCGCATCTGCATCGAGGAACACCGCAAGCTGGGCGAGTTGCGCGAGTTCTGCCTGCTCACCAGCCTGCGCAACCTGCATGGCTACGCGAGCTGGGTGGTCGATTCGCGCCTGCCGCTCGCGTCTGCGGACTTCCCGTTTCCGGCGCCGCCTCACGCCGACGTCTACCGCCCGCTCTTTCCCGGGCCGGTGCGCTTCGGCGCGCCCCAGGCCGGCTTCACCTTCGACGCGCAGTACCTGCGGCTGCCCGTGCGCCGCGACGAGCAGGCCCTGCAGGCCATGCTGCAGCACGCGGTGCGGCTGATCGTGCTGCCCTATCGGCGCGACCGCCTGCTGGTGCAGCGCGTGCAGGAACTGCTGCGCACGCGCAGTCGCGAGTTGCGCACGGCCGAAGAGATCGCCAGGGAGTTGCACCTGTCGGTGCGCAGCCTCCATCGGCAGTTGCAGCAGGAAGGCGCCTCGCTGCAGGCGTTGAAGGACGACGCGCGGCGCGAGCGCGCGATCGCGCTGCTGACCCGCACGTGCAAGCCCGTCAAGCAGGTCGCCACCGCCGTCGGCTTCGACAACGAGAAGAGCTTCTCGCGCGCCTTCCGCGCCTGGACGGGCCTGTCGCCCCTGCAGTTCCGCCAGATGACGCTGGCGCCGGCCGATCCGCACTGAGGCGGCTACCCGCGTTCGTGGCGGTCCCGGCACGGCGTTTGCGCAGGCAAGGCTCCAGGAGGACGCCATGCCCGACCTGCCCCGCGAGCCCGGGCTCGACCACACGCTCGCGCTGATGCGCGACCCCTACCGCTTCATCGCCACGCGCTGCGCGCGCCACGGCAGCGACGCCTTCGCCGTGCGCCTGCTGATGCAACCGATGATCTGCATGACCGGACCCGAGGCCGCGCGGATCTTCTACGATCCGCAGCGCTTCGTACGCCAGGCGGCAGCACCGGAACCCGTACGCGCCACGCTCTTCGGCAAGGGTGGCGTGCAGGGGCTGGACGGCGAAGCCCACCAGCACCGCAAGGCCTTGTTCCTGACCCTGCTGGGAGACGATGAAGTCCAGGCGCTGGTCGGCTGTGTGGAGCGCGCATGGGATCGGGCCGCGGCGGCCTGGGCGTTACAGGGTCGTCTCGTGCTCTACGACGCCTTGCACGAGGTGCTGACACGCGGGGTGTGCGATTGGGCCGGAGTGGCTCTGGAAAAGGACGAGGTGCCATTGCGCTCGCGGCAGTTGCGGTACCTGTTCGACCGCGCAGCCGCGAAGGGCTGGGGGCATGTCGAATCGCGCCGGGCGCGGCGCGACGCCGAGCGCTGGCTGACCGAGAAGATCGAGGCGGTTCGGGCGGGGGGCATCCGTGTCGGCGAAGACCGGCCCTTGCACCGCATCGCCTGGCACCACGATGCCCTGGGCGCCGTGCTCGATGCGCGCATTGCCGCGGTGGAGTTGCTCAACCTGCTGCGCCCGACCGTGGCGGTGTCGGTCTACATCGTCTTCGCCGCCCATGCGCTGCACCAGCATCCCGGCTCGCTGGCGATCCCCGGCGCCTCGGAGGCCGAGGCCCTCGGGTGCTTCGTGCAGGAGGTGCGGCGGCACTATCCGTTCTTCCCGGCCGTCGTGGCCCGTGTGAAGGAGGATTTCGTCTGGCGCGGCTACCGCTTTCCGCGCGGCAGACGCGTGCTGCTGGACCTGTACGGCACCAACCACGACGCGCGCTGCTGGCAGGAGCCGCAGCGCTTTTGCCCCGAGCGTTTCGCCCGACGCACGCCGGGACCTTTCGAGTTCGTTCCCCAGGGCGGCGCCGATGCGGCAAGGCAGCACCGCTGCCCCGGCGAAGGCGTCACGATCGAGCTGATGAAGCTGGCGGCGAAGGTGTTGGCGCAGCGGCTGACGTACCAGGTGCCGCAGCAGGACCTGGAACTGGACATGGCCCGGCTGCCCGCCTTGCCGCGAAGCGGTTTCATCATCGCGTCGGTGCGCCCGAGGGGGTGACGCGCATCGACCGGACGGGGCCAGCACGGCTGCGGTTCACTGCCAGGGCTCCCAGCGGTACCCGTGGTCCGCGCGTCGAACGCGGCCCAGACCGGGGTGGGGCGCGTGCGGGCAGAGCACCAGTGCATCGCGCTGCGCCGCCCGGGCCAACAGCCATGCGCGGGTCGCGGGGGTCTGGCGCGGATGCGTGTCGAAACTGCTGACCCAGTCGGGATGCGCGAAGTGGAGAGGATGGTGGCAGACGTCGCCCAGCAGCAGCGCGCACGCGCCGCCAGACTCCACCCACACGCTGGTGTGCCCTGGCGTGTGGCCCGGCGTGGGCAGCAACCGCACGCCTGGCCACAGTTCGCGCTCACCGTCGAACAGCACCAGCGCGCCGCGGCAGGCGATGACCGACATCTGCTCGCCGAACTCCCGCAGGTGTCCGGGGCCGCAGAACCACTCCCAGTCCGCCCTGGCCAGGTAGTAACGGGCGCGGGGGAAGGTGGGCTCGCGCCGCCCGCCGCGACGCTCGGTGTGCCGCTGCAGATGATCGCCATGGCCGTGCGTGGTCACCACGCAAGTGACGTCCTCGCGCCGGTGCCCCGTCGCATCGAAGGCGCGCGTCAGGCGCCCGGTGGCCCCGCCGTGCGTGTCGTCACCGTAGCCGGTGTCCACCAGAACGAGTTCCTCGCCCGCCTGCAACACGGCATGGTTGTGTCCCACCGCAATCCTGCCTTCGCGGTCGGTCTCGAGTTCGCGCCGCCACACGTCCTCCGGCACATTCGCGAAGAACGCCCGCGCCGGGAAAGACCACGTCCCATCGTCCAGAACGCGCAGCAGGCAGTCGCCGATGCGCACCGAAACCATCGCTGCTCCCTTCCCACGCGGGGCTCTCGCTTCAGCGGCGGCAACCGCGATGCCCGGACCGCGGTGCCCCGCGCCCGCCGCAGGTCGACTCGGCCCGCACGACAACCGCACGTGCAGGACAATCGCCCACACGACGCCTTGCCCGGAGACTGCCATCGCCTCTCGCTCCCCCTCCTCCGACGCATCCCCTCCCCCGCATCGCACGCGCTCCTCGCGCGCCGGCGATCTGGAGAGCCTCAACGCCGAACTCGCCTTCCATGGCTACCCGGACAGCTTCCCGCTCGCCCGGCGCCTGGGCCGGCAGGTGACGCTGTTCGTCGGGCCGCCCAACAGCGGCAAGACGCACGCGGCCTTCGAGCGGTTGGCCCGGGCCGAGACCGGCACCTACCTCGCCCCGCTGCGGCTGCTGGCCCTGGAAGGCCGCGACCGGCTGGAGGCCCGGGGCGTCCCCTGCTCGCTGCTCACCGGCGAGGAGCACGTGCCCGCCCCGGGTGCGCGGGTCGTGTCCAGCACCGTGGAGATGGTCAACACGCGCGACGTCGTGGACGTCGCCGTGATCGACGAAGCGCAGATGCTGTTCGACCCCGACCGCGGATGGGCCTGGACGCAGGCCATCGTCGGCGTGCCGGCGTATGAGGTGATCGTCATCTGCTCGGCCTACGCGGTCGATGCGGTACAGCGGCTGCTCGAGGTATGCGACGAGCCGTGCAACGTGCAGGTGTTCGAGCGCAAGCAGCACGTGCAGGTGCTGCGCACGCCGGTGCCCCTCGGCTCGCTGAAGAAAGGCGATGCGGTGGTGGCCTTCAGCCGCCGCGAGGTGCTGATGCTGCGCGACCGCATCGCCGAGAAAGGCCAGCAGGTCAGCGTCATCTACGGCGCGCTGCCTCCCGAGGTGCGCCGCCGGGAGGCCGAGCGTTTCGCCGAGGGCGACTCCCAGGTGCTGGTGGCCACCGACGCCATCGGGATGGGCTTGAACCTGCCGATCCGGCGCGTGCTGTTCAGCACCGTCATCAAGTTCGACGGCGAGAAGGAGCGCGACCTGAGCGTCTCGGAAGCCCACCAGATCGCGGGGCGCGCCGGACGCTACGGCATCCACGAGGAAGGCTTCGCCGGCGTGCTGAGCGAAGCCGAGCCCGACGCGCTGGCCGTGCTCAAGCACCTGCTGGCGCGAGAGCCGAAGCCGCCCACCGGGTTCAAGGCCCGTGTCGCGCCCAACCGGCGGCACGTAGAGACCATCGCCGAACGACTGGGGCTGGCCCGCCTGCGGCAGGTGCTCGGGGTGTTCATGGAGCGGCTGGAGATCGACAGCAGCCACTTCGAGGTCGCGGCGCTGGAACAGATGCTGGAGGTGGCCGAGCATCTGGATCGGGTGGCCGGCACGCTCGCGCTGCGCGAACGCTTCATCTACTCGCAAGCGCCCGTCGACGTGGACTCGCCTGTGCAGATGGAGCACTTCCTGTCCTGGGTCGCGCAGCACGCGCGCTCGGGCGAAGCGGGCGCGCCGTCGTTCCTGGACGAGGTGGACGAGCACAGCCGGCTGGACCGGATGGAGCAGGCCCTGCGCCTGTGCTCGCTGTGGTTGTGGCTGGACCTGCGCTTCGAGGGCGTCTACGGCCACCTGGACGAGGTGATCTCGCTGCGAGACGCGCTCAACCGGGGCATCGAGCGCCAGCTCAAGAGCCGCAAGCCGCTGTGGGCGGCCCGCAGGCGGCGCCGCTAGCGGGCGCGGCGCGTCGGATGCTCAGCGCGGGCGGCGGGGCGCGGACATCGGGGGACCGCGGCGCTCCAGATGACGGAACGTGATGCGACCCTTGCTGAGGTCGTAGGGCGACAGCTCGAGCGAGACCTTGTCGCCGGCCAGAATGCGGATGTGGTTCTTGCGCATCTTGCCCGAGGTGTAGGCCACCAGCTGGTGCCCGTTGTCCAGGGTCACCCGGTAGCGCGAGTCCGGCAGCAGTTCGTTGACCACGCCTTGCATCTCGATCAGTTCTTCTTTGGCCATGGGGTGCTCCTAGGAAAGGGTGGGCGAGCCTTGCGAGGCGCCGATCCACGCGAGGGCGTGGTCGGTGGCATAGCGCACGGCCGCTTGTCGGTTGTCGAACCGGGGCACGAGGCGCAGCACGCGGTCGTGCGTGGCGCTTCCCCGGCCCGAGCGGATGGAGACGGACGCCACGTAGTGGCCGTCCTGCAGTTGCTTGACCAACGGCGAGACGAGGTACTTGCCGATCTCGAGGTTGTCGGTGGAGGTGTCGATGGAAATTCCTTGTTCGACCGCACGTGCCGTCGCGCGGGATGCGGCGCCACGGTCAACGCGCAAGCGCGGCACGTAGGCCGCGCCAAGCGCGAAGGGCCGGGCTGCACGAGGCAGCCCGGCCGGGTGTCTGGTGGGACCGGGCCCGGCGCGGGCGCCGGGCAACGGACGTCAGATCAGGCGGATGTTGGACGCCTGCGGGCCCTTCTTGCCCTGCACGACGTCGAACTGCACGCGCTGCGCTTCAGTCAGCGTCTTGAAGCCGTCGATCTGGATGTCGCGGAAGTGCGCGAACAGATCCTTGCCGCCGTTGTCGGGCTGGATGAAGCCATAGCCCTTGCCTTCGTCGAACCACTTCACGGTTCCGGTTTGAGTCGTCATGTCGATTCCTTTCGATGTGATGCGCAGCACATGCCGTCGCAGCGCAGCAACGCCAAGAAGACCATCGACGGAAATTGACTACCGGAGCCCGCTGACGCGGGAAGCAGAACAGAACGGCGGGAGACTGTCTTGTGCATTGATGCAAGACGGATAGTACACCTTTCGCATCCCCCTGTTGGCAAGGGGGGTCAATGGCGAGCCGGCGTGGTGCTCGTCTTGCGCACTTCCTGCCTACTTGCGCCACCACCAGAGGATGAGGCTCAGGATCACCGAGATGACGAGCGAGGTCATCAACGGGAAGTGGAAGCTGAAGCCCTCGCGCTCGACCGAAAGGTCGCCGGGCAGCCGGCCCCACGGCAGGCGGGAGATCCACGGCCACGCGAGCCCGGCCAGGACGAGAAGCACGCCAAGGACGATGAGCAACCGCTGCATGCGGGCATCTTACGCAGCCGAGCGAGCCCTCGCTGCCCGCCCGGTCTTGCCGTCCAGGAGGCCGCGCCACCAGGCGACCAAGGCCAGGGCGGTGGAGGTCACGTCGCCCTCGTTGCGCAGCACCAGGTCCGCGGGCATCCCCTCGAATTCGCGATGGCGGGCCATGCGCGCCTCGACCTGCGACCCGCTGTCCCGGCCCCGGCGCAGCAGCCGCTCACGCAGCACGTCCTCCGGTGCGGTGATGCAGATGCTGCGCGCGGCCGGCACCTGGGGGCTCCAACGCAGCCAATGGGCCCGCGAGCCGTTGATGAGGACCCAGTCCCCTGCGAGCCACTGCTCGAGCGCCGCCCAGCGGATGCCATAGAGGCAGCCATGGGCTTCCCAGTGCAACGCGAACTCACCTTCGGACAGCCACCGCCGCATCTCCGGCAGGCTGACCGTCTCGTCCGCCGCGCTCGCGGCACCGCGCGGCCGGGCGACCGTGCGCCGCGCCAACCGCAGCGGCTCTTCGGGCCGCAGGATGGCGAGCGCCGCCGCCAGCACGCTGTCCTTGCCGGCCCCCGAAGGCCCCATCACGTACAGCAAGCGTTCGCCGTCGCCCAGCGGCGGCATCGTGGTGGCGTCCAGGTGCGCGCGGCGCGCCGTGAGCTGCGGGCGTTCGCTCATCGTGTCCCGAGCGGGCAACGCTGCACCAGCACCAAAGGCTCGCCTGCGGCCGGCTCCGCAAAGATGGCGAGGTCCTTGCAATGCAGCGGTCGAGCCAGTGCGGCGGCGAAGTGCCGACGTGCGCGGACGGTGAGTTCACCACGCCGGGCAGGCACAGGAGCAAGGCCGTCCGTCAGCGTCATGTGGAACCGCCACTCGTCCAGCACGTAGGGGTAGCCGTACCGTTGGAGCAGCGCCTTCTGTCGCTGCGTCAACCCCTGCTCGCGCCGGCGCAACTCGCTCTCCGAGGGCGGCGCACGCCACGGATCGAGGTCGATCACGCAGCGCCGGGCGAGCGCGACGATCGGGTGCGTGTCGTCGAGGGGCTCGCGGGGGCGCAAGGCCATGAAGTCGCCCAACCAGCCCACATCGAGCGGCGGCATCTCGAAGGGCTCGACGGCCGACGCCAGCTGCGCGACGGCCTCCACGAAGGCGGACGCCCGCGCCGGCTCCCGCAGCCGGCACGGAGGCTTGAGCGTGGCGTGGAAACTGTAGCGCCGGGGCGCGGCGGCGAACGCGCAGACCGGCACCAAGGCCCGCTGGGGCTGCGCCGCGTCGCGACCCAGCCAGGTGCAGCCGGCATCCCACAGGGGATGATCCGCAGGTGGCGCGTAGTACACGGCAAGGCGGTGCGCGGACTCAATCCGCATGGAAGTCCTCCGGGCTCACGCTCAGTTGCACCGCGTCCGAGGCGAAGAGCGTCGTGCCCGCCTCCACCGGCACGCCCTGCGCGTCGACGTTGACGTAGTCCACGACCAGGACAGGGGCCGAGGTCGGGCGCGCCAGTGCGTCGGCCTCGTCCGCCGTCGGCATGCGGCACGAGACGACGCTGCGCGCCCGGGTGTAGTCGGTCACGCCATAGCGCCGGAGGGAAGCGGTCACCGAGCCCGTCTGCGCGAAGGCGGCGGCGACGCCTTCGAAGCGGCGCCACGGGAAGGCACTGACGCTGACGCCAATCACCCGCCCGCGCACGATGGCCCGCGTGTGCAGCACCTCGACCTTCTCGCGCGCTTGCAGTCGCAGCGGCGATGCCCACGTGCCGGCCGCCACGACCTCGGCGTGGCGCAGCTCGCGCTGCGCGCGCTCACCGGACTCGGCCAAGTTCTGCGTGAGCCGGGTGCGCCGCTGCAAGGCGTAGTCCAGCACCAGTTCGCGCACGAAGGTGCCGCGCCCATGCAGGACACGCACGAAGCCGCCGTCGGCCAGGGACTTGACCGCCTGGCGCAGGGTGTGGCGGTTGACCCCGAAGCGCTCGGCCAGGACGAGTTCGTTGGGCATGCGCTCGCCGGGCAGGAAACGGCCGGCCACGATGTCGTCGCGCAGTGCCTGGGCGATCTGCTGCCAGCGCGGCAGGGACGGCTCGGTATCGGCCGTAAGGGTCAAGGCGGGGTCGTGGAGCATGGGGTTCGCAGGAGGATCGAGCTTCAACAAACTGTCATGGACGGCTTGCACACTGGGTGACATCATAGAGTCGTCTAGATGACCAATCCATGTCAGCGCCATCCCCGCCCCCGATTCTTCGCTGCGACACCGAGGTGCGCCGCCAATGGTTGTCGGTGCTGGCGCGCTCCAGCCGCGAGGCGCTCGAGCGCCACGCCGCGCCGTTGGCAAGGCGTCACCCTGGGCAGTGGTTGCGCCCGCCGGAAAACGGCCTCGTGATGCTGCGCGGCCGCATCGGCAACACGGGCGACCGCTTCAACCTCGGCGAGGCGACCGTCACGCGCTGCGCCCTCACGCTCTGCGGGCCGGACGGACACGCCAGCGTGGGCGTGGGATACGTCCTCGGCCGGGACGCCGAAAGGGCGCACTGGATCGCCTGCGTGGACGCCTGCCTGCAGCAGCCCGCCTGGCAGGCGGACGTGTGGCGGCAGGTGATCGCACCCCTGCAGGCGCAGACCGCCGAGCGCCATGCACGCGAGCGAGCCGCGGTCGCGCCCAGCCGCGTCGAGTTCTTCACCCTGCATCCGGAGGTCAGCTGATGATCGCGGCCCTGACCACCCATTCTGCGTCGGCCCACGCGGGGAGCACCAGCGCGCCGGCCGCGCTGCCGCGCGGCTTCGCCGATCCGGTGCACGGCAGCCAGACCACCTTCCGCTGCCTGCTCGAAGCGATGGCACGGCCCGGCTGCCTCCAGGCTCTGGACGCCGGCACGCGCGACGGACTGGCGCATCCGATCGGCCTGGGCGTGGCGACCACCGCCATACTGCTCACCGTGGCCGATGCAGACACCGCCGTCTGGCTGAGTCCCGCGTTCGCGCCGGCGCAAGTGCTCGAGGGGGTGCTCGCGTTCGGTCGTTTCCACACCGGCATGCGGGTGGTACCTCGTGCCGAGGAGTCACAGTACGCGCTCGCGCCCGCGCACGCGGCGGCCGAGGCCCTGCTGCTCGGCCTGCCTCGCGGCAGCGACGAGGCGCCGCAGGAAGGCGCCACTTTGGTCGTCGAGGCGCCCTCCATCGTCTCGATCGAGGAGGACGCGGCGGCCGCAGCGCCACCGGCGCACCCCGAGGACGCGGACCCCACGCCGTGGGTGCGGCTCTCGGGCCCGGGAGTTCGCCACGCCAGGTGGCTGGCGGTGGGGGGGCTGAGCCTGGCCTTCTGGCGGGCGCGCGAGGAACTGCAAGCGGGTTTTCCTCGGGGCGTGGACATCGTCTTCACCTGCGGCGGGCAGATCGCGGCGGTGCCGCGCTCGACCGTGGTGCAAAGGAGCCGCTGAGATGTACATCGCAGTCAAGGGTGGCGAGTCCGCGATCGAAGCTTCACGCAGGTTGCTCGCCGCCGCCCGCCGGGGCGATCCGGCGCAGCAGGAGATCGAGGTCGCGCAGATCGAATCCCAGTTCGGACTGCTCGTCGATCGCGTGATGGGCGAGGCCTCTCTGTACGACCGCGAGCTGGCCGCACTGGCCCTCAAGCAGTCGCAGGGCGACGTGGTCGAGGCGGTGTTCCTGCTGCGGGCCTACCGGACCACCCTGCCCAGGTTCGGCTACGGCGAGCCGCTGGACACCGAACGCATGCGCGCGAGCCGCCGCGTCTCGGCGATCTTCAAGGACCTGCCTGGCGGGCAGTTGCTGGGAGCCACCTTCGACTACACGCAACGTTTGCTGGACTTCGATCTGCTCCGCGCGTCCGACCACGCACCGCCCACGCACGGCGAGAAGATCGCCGTGGCCGCCGGGCAGCCCGTGTCCGAGGCCATGCCGTGCGCACTCGAGGCCCTCGCCGCGGAAGGCCTGGTGGAACCGCTCACGCCGAGCGACGGCGATCCGCAGCCTCCTGACATCACCCGCCAGCCGCCCGCCTACCCCATGCCCCGCGCAGGACGGCTGCAGATGCTCGCCCGCGGCGACGAAGGCTGGGTGCTGGGCATGGCCTATTCGACGCAGCGCGGCTATGCGCACACCCACCCCTTCGCGGGCGAGATCCGCGTCGGGGCCGTCGCGGTGGAGTTCATGCCGGACGAGCTGGGCTTTCCGATCGAGCTGGGCGAGGTCGTGCTGACCGAGTGCCAGATGATCAACCAGTTCACCGGCAGTGCCGAGCAGCCTCCCCAGTTCACGCGCGGTTACGGCCTCGTGTTCGGTCGCAGCGAGCGCAAGGCCATGGCGATGTCGCTGGTAGACCGGGTCATGCGCGCCGACGAGTTCGGCGAGGAGATCACGAGCCCGGCGCAGGACCAGGAGTTCGCGCTTTCGCACTCGGACAGCATCGAGGCCTCGGGCTTCGTGCAGCACCTCAAGCTGCCCCACTACGTGACCTTCGAAAGCGAACTGCAGCTGGTGCGCGGACTGCGCGCGCGAGCCCCCGAGCCCAGCTCGCCTGCCTGCGCTGCCGCCGACGCCCCCCCGCCTGCTGCGGGCCCGATCCCTGCCATTGAGCCGACCGCATGAACGCCCGACCGCCACTGGCCCCGCCGGCTGCCGGCTACAACTTCGCCTATCTCGACGAAGGCACCAAGCGCATGATCCGCCGGGCGATCCTCAAGGCGGTCGCCATCCCGGGCCACCAGGTGCCTTTCGGCTCGCGAGAGATGCCGTTGGCCTACGGGTGGGGCACCGGGGGCATCCAGGTCACGGCCGCCGTCATCGGACGCGACGACGTCCTCAAGGTCATCGACCAGGGTTCGGACGACACCACCAATGCGGTGAACATCCGTCACTTCTTTGCCCGCACGACCGGCGTGCGCACCACCGAGCGCACGCGGGAGGCAACGCTGATCCAGACGCGCCACCGCATTCCCGAGGCGCCGCTCACTGAACGCCAGATACTGGTCTACCAGGTGCCACAGCCGGAACCGCTCTACCGCCTCGAGCCCCGCCGCGCCGAGACGCTCAAGCTGCACGCCCACCGCGAGTACGGGCTGATGAACGTCAAGCTGTACGAGGACATCGCGCAATGGGGGCGCATCGACACCACCTACGACTACCCGGTGCTGGTCAACGGCCGCTACGTGATGGCGCCCTCGCCCATCCCGAAGTTCGACAACCCGAAGATGCACATGATGCCGGCCCTGCAGCTCTTCGGCGCCGGGCGCGAGAAGCGCATCTACGCGGTGCCACCCTACACGCGGGTCGAGAGCCTGGATTTCGAGGACCATCCATTCCGCGTCGAGCCGCAGGGCCGTGCCTGCGCGCTGTGCGGCTGCACGACGAGCTACCTGGACGAGATGGTCCTGGCCCATGGCGAGCGCCTGTGGGCCTGCTCGGACACCGACTGGTGCCGCGAACGAAGGGAGGCCGCCCATGACCGCGACTGACATCCGCTTGCGCATCGCGACCGTCGACGACGTGCCGCGCATCCTGGCCCTCTACGAGGCGGCAGGGCTGGACACCCCGGGCACCAACGACGAGGGGCAGGCCCGTGCCACCTTCGAGACGATGCAACACTATCCGAACTACCACGTGTGGATCGCCGAGACGGCGGGCAAGGCGGTGGGCACCTACGCGATGATCGTGCTGCCCAACCTCGGCCACCGCTGCTCGCCCTCCGCCCTGGTCGAGGACGTTGCCGTCCACCCGGATGCGCAGGGGCTGGGCATCGGGCGCCGGATGATGGAGCACGCCCTCGTTCAGGCGCGCGCCGCCGGCTGCTACAAGCTGGCGCTGTCGTCCAACCAGTCGCGCACCGCCGCACATGCCTTCTACGAGGGCTTGGGCTTCGAGCGCCACGGCTACAGCTTCAAGGTGACGATCGATGCACGGTGACCGCCCTTGCGCCACCGAGCCCTTGCTGCAGGTGCGAGCGCTGGGCCGACGGTACGACCGCCACTGGGCGGTACGCGAGGCACACCTCGAGCTGCACCCGGGCGAGGTGCTGGCGGTGGTGGGCGAGTCGGGTTCGGGCAAGTCCACCCTGCTGTCGTGCATCGCCGGCCTGCAGCGCCCGGACGAAGGCCAGGTGCGCTACCGGGCGCGCGACGGCCAGTGGCTCGACGTGCACGCCCTCGGCGAAGCCCAGCGGCGGCTCCTGGCGCGCACCGAGTGGGGCTACGTGCACCAGCAGGCGCACCTGGGCCTGCGCATGGGCGTGAGCGCCGGGGCCAACATCGGCGAGCGGTTGATGGGGCTGGGCGTGCGCCACTACGGGCAACTGCGCGCCGAGGCCCAACATTGGATGCAGCGCGTCGAACTGGACGCGAGCCGGCTCGACGACCTGCCGCGCGACTTCTCGGGCGGCATGCGGCAGCGGCTGCAGATCGCCCGCAATCTGGTGACGCGACCGCGACTCGTGCTCATGGACGAGCCGACGTCCGGCCTGGACGTGTCGGTGCAGGCCCGCCTGCTCGACCTCATCCGGCTGCTGGTCGCGCGCATGCACCTGGCCGCCATCATCGTCACGCATGACCTGGGCGTGGCGCGCCTGCTCGCCCATCGCACCGTCGTGATGAAGCAGGGCCGTATCGTCGAGCACGGCCTGACGGACCGCGTCCTCGACGACCCCCAGCACGAGTACACGCAGCTGCTGGTGTCGTCGGTGGTCGTGCCCTGAAGGAGCAGACATGAAGATCGAAACGCACGCCTGGCCGGTGATCGACGTGCAGGGCCTGAGCAAGCGCTTCACCCTGCATCTGCAGGGCGGTCGGCGTCTCGACGTCCTCGAGAACGTGTCGCTGCAGGTCCATGCCGGTGAATGCGTCGCGCTGGTCGGCGCATCGGGACGCGGCAAGTCCACGCTGCTCAAGTGCCTCTACGGCAACTACGGCTGCGAGGACGACGGCCGTGCCGGCGCACGCGTGGCGGTGCGCGTGGATGGGAACGCGCCGCGCTACCTCGACCTTGCCCGCGCCACACCGCAGGAAGTGCTGGCGTTGCGCAGATCGACGGTCAGCTACGTGAGCCAGTTCCTGCGCGCGGTGCCCAGGGTGCCCGCACTGGACGTCGTGGCCGAGCGCCTGCTGGAAGGCCTGGTGCTGGGCGACGCGGCCGACGTGGACGATCCCCGCTACGACGAGCACGTGGAGAACGCACGCGCCCGTGCCGCCGCGCTCCTGGAGCGTTTGCGCGTGCCCCGCGCCCTGTGGACACTGGCGCCCTCCACCTTCTCCGGCGGCGAGCAGCAGCGCGTCAACATCGCCCGCGGCTTCGTCAAGCCGACCCCGGTGCTGCTGCTGGACGAGCCCACCGCCTCGCTCGATGCAGCGAACCGGGAGGTGGTGGTGGACCTGATCCGCCAGGCGCGCGAGCGCGGCGCGGCCATCGTCGGCATCTTCCACGACGAGGACGTGCGCGACCGCGTCGCCACGCGCACCCTCACCCTATGATGGGCCTGGACCGGCCTGCCGAACCTCGAGGAACCCCATGACCGAACTGGTGCTCACGCATGCCCGCGTCGTGCTCGCGCACGAGGTGATCTCGGGCACGGTACGGGTGCGCGACGGACGCATCGACGCGATCGACAGCGGCACGACCTGCGTGCCCGGCGCGGTGGACCTGGAAGGCGATTACCTGCTGCCGGGCCTGGTGGAACTGCACACCGACAACCTCGAACGTCATATGATGCCTCGCCCGCGCGTGTACTTCCCCGTACAGCCGGCAGTGCAATCGCACGACGCCGAGGTCGCGGCGGCCGGCATCACGACCGTGTTCGATGCGATCGGCGTCGGCGACCCCTACGACGAGGGTTTCCGTGCCCGCGACCAGCGCGAACTGCTCGGGGTGCTCGACCGGCTGGAGACGGCGGGCGCCCTGCGCGCCGAACACCTGATCCACGTGCGCTGCGAGCTGCCCGCCCCCAACGCGCGGGAACTGTTCGATCCCTTCGCCGCCCACCCCCGGCTCAGGCTCATCTCGCTGATGGACCACACCCCCGGCCAGCGCCAGTGGAGCGACGTGGAGCACGCCCGCATCTACTACACCGGCAAGAAGGGCTGGAGCGCCGAGAAGTTCGAGTCCGAGCTGCGGGCGGCGCCGGAACGCCAGACGCGACACTCGGCGCCGAACCGCCGCTGGTTCGCCGAGTTCGCGCGGCAGCGTGGCGTCGCGCTCGCCACCCACGACGACACCACGGTCGAGCACGTGGAAGAGGCGGTCGCGCTGGGCGCGTCGATGAGCGAGTTCCCGACGACGCTGGAGGCGGCGCGCCATGCCAAGTCGCGGGGACTGGCGACGATCGCCGGGGCGCCGAACGTCGTGCGCGGAGGCTCGCATTCCGGCAACGTGGCGGCACTGGATCTGGCCCGTGCCGGCGTCCTCGACGCGCTGTCCTCCGACTACGTGCCCGCGAGCCTGCTGACCGCCGCATGGAAGCTGCATCGCGAAGGCGGCCACACGCTCAGCGAGGCGATCAACACCGTCAGCCGCAACCCCGCGCGGGCATCGGGCCTCTTGGACAGGGGAGAGATCGCGCCTGGCTTGCGAGCCGACCTCGTGCGTGCACGCGAGGTGCACGACCACCCCGTCGTGCGCTGGGTCTGGCGGGCGGGTGTGCGCGTGGCCTGAATGGCGCGAGTCAAAGCGCGCTCAGTCCGTCGGCGGCGGACCAGCCTCCGCCCAAGACCTCGTCCTGCACCAGACGGGCCAGCACGACCAGGTAGTAGTCCAGGGACGGGGTGGGCCGGCCCGGAACTTTCGCCAGGTCGTCCCAGCGGCGCAGCTTGACCGCCGCGTCGGCGTGCGGCAGGGTCTCGAAGGCCTGGGCCTCGGCCTCGCTCATCGGCCCTCCCTGCAACACGAGCGTATGCCGGGAGGCGGGCGAGAGGCTGTCGTGGTATCCGGTGTCGCGGGTACAGAGGTAACGCTTGGCCTGCACGTGCAGGCGGATCGGTTCGACCACGTCGGCGTCGAAGGCCTGCGACAGCCACGCGGACGCCAGCATCTCGTGCTGGTCGTCCTCGCCGTCGGGCGTGTGGCCTCCCGCCAGCAGGTGCCCGACGTCATGCAGCAAGGCCGCAGCAACGAGACTGTCGTCCGCGTGGGCCCACTCGGCCAGCTGCGCGCATTGCAGCGCATGCTCCAGCGCGGTCACCGCCTCCGCCTGCACACCGCCGTAGAGCCGCTGGCCGTGAAGCCGGTACAGCTTGTCGATGCGCTCGATGATGGAGTGGGAAGGCATGGTGGCCTCCGATCGGATGTCAGATGAGCCGCTTGCGCAGGGCCGACGACGCCAGGTCTATCAGCGACACCGCGACGATCAGCATGATGAGCACGGCGGCGGTCTGCCCGTACTGGAATCCTCGGATGACGTCCCAGAGCACCATGCCGATGCCGCCGGCACCGACCATGCCGACCACCGACGCCGAACGCACGTTGGCCTCGAAGCGGTACAGCGAGTACGAGATCCATAGCGGCATCACCTGCGGCAGCACGCCGTAGAGGATCTCCTCGATCGGTCTGGCTCCCGTGGCCCGGATACCTTCGACGGGCTGAGGGTCGATGGCCTCCACCGCCTCGGAGAAGAGCTTGGCCAGCGTCCCGGTCGTATGCACCCACAGCGCGAGGACGCCGGCAAAGGGGCCGAGGCCCACGGCGACGACGAAGAGCAGCGCGAACACCATCTCGTTGATCGCACGGCACCCGTCGAGCAGGCGACGCACCGGCTGGTACACCCACCACGGCACGATGTTGGACGAGGCGAGCAGGCCCAGCGGCACCGCGCAGGTCACGGCAAGCGCCGTTCCCCACACGGCGATCTGCAAGGTCACGAGCAGTTCTGTGGCGTAGTGCTTCCACTCCCGGAAGTCCGGGGGGAAGAACCCCCGCAGGTATTCGCCCATGTTGCCCGAGTCGTTCCATAGGTCGAGGGGCCGCATGTCGGCCCCCTGCCACGACCCGGCCAGCACCGCGAGCAACAGCGCCCACAAGGCCGGCCGTCCCCAGCCGGCGCGTGGTGGCGCGGGCACGGCAAGGCGCGCCCCGGCCACGGGCGGCGTGTGCGTGATGCTCATCTTTGGCAGCTCCTGGTCCGGCGGTCCATGCCGCGCCCGCAACCGTCGCCTTGCAGGCGGCTCACCGGGCGCTCGCGACCAGCTTCTGCAGTTCCGCCAAGCGGGCGTCGATCTCCTGCAGCTTCTTCTGCTTGTCCTCGGCCGACAGGGACGAGTCGTTCTCGACGCGGTTGCGCTCGCGGGCCAGTTCGAGCTGGCGGATCGGCAGCAACTGCGCGTTGCTCGATGCCTTGAAACCGGCGAAGCCGATCACCTTGAGGATGGCCTGCTCGCGCTCGTCCTGCTTGCCGTAGCCGAGCAGGAACTCGCGCAGCCTGGCCTTGACGGCCGGGTCGAGGTCCGCGCGCCACACCAGCGGGTCGGAGGGGATCAGCGGTGATTTCCAGATCACCTTGATGTCCTTGGCCTTGGCCGGGTTGGTCAGGTTCAGACGCTCGATGGCCTCGTTGTTGTTGGTGGCCACGTCCACCTGCCGGCTGGCCGCGGCGAGCAGGTTCGTCTCGTGGTTGGCCCGCACCACGCGCTTGAAGTCCTTCAGCGGATCGACCTTGTGCTGCTGGAAGGCGTAGTAACCGGGCACCAGGGTTCCCGACGTGGAATTGGGGTCGCCGAACCCCAGCGTGAGCCCCTGGCGCTGGCGAAGCACGTCTTCCAGCGAGTTCAGGGGACTGTCCTTGTGCGTGACCAGCAGCGAGTAGTAACCCATCGAGCCGTCCACCGAGATGGTCTGGGCGAACACCTCGGCCCCGGAGCGGTCGACCGCCTCCATCGCCGACTTGTTGCCCATCCACGCGAGGTGCACCTTGTTGAAGCGCATGCCCTCGATGATCCCGGCGTAGTCCGGCGCGAAGAAGGCGTTGATCTTCAAGCCGGTGCGCCGGCTCATGTCCTCCAGCAGAGGCTGCCAGGCCTGCTTGAGGTTCTGGGACGATTCCGTCGAGATGATGCCGAAGCTGATCTCGCCCGTCTGGGCGCTGGCGCTGGCGGCCAGGCCGAGCGACAGCGCGACGGCGGTGAGGGTGAAGGCGCGGCGGTCCATGGTCGTCTCCTCGAACAAGGGGTGAGTGGAATGCGGGCGGGATCAGGCGGCTGCCTGGAGTGCGCCCGCGGACTGGGGGGCGCCACCCGGCAGCGCGCCCACCCGGTGGGAGAACAGCTCCTCGGTCTGCGTGCCATACAGCTCCATCAGCCTCTGGCGGCTCAGCTGCGCCGTCGGCCCGTCGTACACGACCTGGCCGTGTCGCAAGGCCACCGTGCGCGGGCAGTAGGCGAAGGCGAAGTCCACCTGATGCAACGAGACGACCACCGTGGTGCCCTGCTCGCGGTTGAGTCGCGCGAGCAGCTCCATCACCTTGCGGCTCGACTCCGGATCGAGCGAGGCGATGGGCTCGTCGGCAAGGATCACCTGCGCCCGTTGCACGATGGCGCGCGAGATCGCCGCCCGCTGCTGCTGCCCGCCGGACAGCGTCGAGGCCCGCTGCCACGCGCAGCGTTCGATGCCCACGCGCTGCAAGGCGAGCCAGGCCGCCTCCAGCTCGTGCGCCGGAAAGCGCCTCAGCGCCGTGCGCCACAGCGGCAGGCGGTTGAACGCGCCGGCCAGCACGTTGTGCATCACGGGCAACCGTTCGACCAGGTTGAACTGCTGGAAGATCGTGGCGATGGCCGCCCGCGTGCGGCGCACGTCCCGCTCGAGCCGCCCGGCCTGCTGCACCCGGCGCCCCAGTACCACCACGCGCGATTCGCTGCCCTCGTCTCCCCGATGCAGCCCGCAGAGGTGCCGCAGCAGCGTGGACTTGCCCGAGCCCGACGCACCGAGCAGAGCGACCATCTCGCCGCGCCGCACGGTCAGGTCCACGTCCTTCAGCGCGCAGCAGTCGCCGAACGTCTTGCGCAGGCCGCGCACCTCGATCACCGTGTCGTGCATGGATCTCCTCCGGGTGGACGTCGCAGCAGATCATCTAGACGACCCATGACCGGTCCATGAACCTTGCATGACCGGGCGATGACAACGGCCGTGCAAGATCTACACGGTAGGTCTTTCCGACCTCCCGCCGGCTCCGCGCCAGGCCAGTTCCAAGGCGGACAGGCGACCCCGAGGGCGGAGCGGGAACGCCATCTGCTCGGCTGTGCCACCCATGCACCGCACGAGCACCGACCTTCGCAGCGGGGTCCATGCCCCGCCGCACACGCAGGCACCGATCGCGCCGCCACTTTCGCCCGTCGAACAGGGACGGGCCGACTGCTACGGCCTTGCCGCGCGGCTGTTGAGCGCCCCCGCCGACGCGGCCTTGCTGCAGGCGCTGGCCTCGATGCAGGACCTTCGCCCCGCCGGCAGCGTCCTGGCTGATGCGTGGCGGTCGCTGTGCGGGGCTGCGCGCGCCCCGGCCCGCGCAGTGGCGGACGCATTCGACGCCTTGTTCGTCTCGATCGGCACGCCGCGGCTCAATCCCTATGCCTCGGTCTACCGCAGCGGGTTCATGATGGATCAGCCCCTTGCGGACCTGCGCGCGGACCTGCGGGCGCTGGGCCTTGCGCGTGCGCGCCATGTCGGCGAGCCCGAAGACCACCTCGCGGCGCTGTGCGCGACGATGCGGGTCCTCATCACCGGTGTCGGGACCGTGCCGGCGCGCCCCCTCGAGCGTCAGCGCCAGTTCTTCGATCGGCACCTCGCACCCTGGTACGCAGAGTGCCTGAACGACATGGAGCAAGCACCGGATGCCGGGTTCTACGCGGCCGTCGCGCGTTTCGTGCGGGCCTTCCTCGATATCGAGACCGAGGCGTTCGGGATGCTGGAGGACGGATCGGGGTGGCGGCATGAATCCCCGCTGTCCGACCCGGTGCCTGCCGCAGGAGAAGGACCATGACATCGCGCCATCCCCCGGCACCCGCCGCCCCCCCGGCGTTGGTGCACCGACGCACCTTTCTCGGGGCCGCGGTATGCGCGCCGGCCCTGGCCGTCGCCGCCGCCAGCGAAGGGGCCCACGCCGCGGCCGCTCCCGAAGCGCCTGAGGAAGCGGGCCGTCCGCAGGGCTATCACGTGACGGAACACATCCTGCAGTACTACGCCACGGCGGCGTACTGGTGACACGGGCGGCCCGGGCTGGCCCCCGAGGAGGAACTAGCATGAGCCGATCGCCGCATCCTCGGTTGACCCAGGGCTTGAGCGGCTTCCTGCGCAAGAGCCTGGCAGGGGTGATGCAGCAGACGATGGACCGGCGCGGGTATCTCGTGCGAGCCGGCGTGGCGGTCGGGGCGGGCGTGGCGGCCCGGCACCTGCACGTGGACCTGATCGGCCCCGCCGCCGCGGCGACCGACGACGCGCGGCCCGGCACACCGGTCGAGCGCAAGCACACGATCTGCAGCCACTGCTCGGTGGGCTGCTCCGTGGACGCCATCGTGCAGGACGGCATCTGGGTGCGGCAGGACACCGCCTTCGACTCGCCGATCAACATGGGAGCGCACTGCGCGAAAGGCGCCTCGGTGCGCGAGCACGGCCATGGCGAGCACCGACTGCGCTATCCGATGAAGCTGGTGAACGGGAAGTACCAGCGCATCACCTGGGACCAGGCCATCGAGGAGGTCGGCGAGCGCCTGCTGCAGATCCGCGAGACCTCTGGGCCGGACGCCGTGTTCTGGATCGGCTCCAGCAAGCACAACAACGAGCAGGCGTACCTGCTGCGCAAGTTCGTCTCGATGTGGGGGACCAACAACACAGACCACCAGGCCCGTATCTGCCACTCGACCACGGTCGCCGGCGTCGCGCAGACCTATGGCTATGGGGCGATGACGAACTCGTTCAACGACCTGCACCACACGAAGGCGGTCCTGTTCATCGGCTCGAACCCGTCCGAGGCGCATCCGATCTCCATGCTGCACTTCCTCCATGCCAAGGAGCTGGGGGCGAAGATGATCGTGGTCGATCCGCGCTTCACTCGCACCGCGCGCTTCGCGCACCACTACGTGCGCATCCGGCCTGGCACGGACATCGCGTTCGTGTGGGGGCTGCTGTGGCACATCTTCGAGAACGGGTGGGAGGACAAGGACTTCATCGCCAAGCGCACCTATGGGATGGACGAGGTGCGCAAGGAGGTCGCGAAGTGGACGCCGGACAAGGTGTCCGACGTGACGGGGGTGCCGGAAGCTTCGGTGCGCGTGGCCGCGGAGATGCTGGCCAAGAACCGGCCGTCCTCCGTGGTGTGGTGCATGGGCATCACGCAGCATCACGTGGGCACCGCCAACGTGCGCACGCTGTCCATCCTGCAGCTCGCCTTGGGCAACATCGGGATCGCGGGTGGCGGCGCCAACATCTACCGGGGGCACGACAACGTGCAAGGCGCCACGGACGTCGGCCCCAACCCGGACTCGCTGCCCGGCTACTACGGTATCGCGGAGGGGGCGTGGAAGCACTTCGCCAGCGTCTGGGGCGTGGACTACAACTGGCTCGTCTCCCGCTATGCGTCCAAGGAGCTGATGGAAAAACCCGGGATGACGGTCTCCCGCTGGTTCGATGGCGTGCTCGAGCAGGGCGACTTCGTCGACCAGCCGCAACCGCTCAAGGCCGTCGTCTTCTGGGGGCATGCGCCGAACAGCCAGACCCGCCTGCCCGACATGAAGGCGGCGATGCAGAAACTGGACTTCCTGGTCGTCATCGACCCCTATCCGACGATGACGGCCGCCATGCACGGCCGCACCGACGGCGTGTACCTGCTGCCGGCGGCCACGCAGTTCGAGACACAGGGCTCGGTCACCGCGTCTAACCGCAGCATCCAGTGGCGCGAGAGGGTGATCCAGCCCATCTTCGAGAGCAAGACGGACCACGAGATCATGTACCTCTTCGCGAAGAAGTTCGGCTTCGCGAACGAGCTGTGCAAGAACATCAAGGTGGTCGACAACGAGCCGGTGATCGAGGACATCCTGCGCGAAATCAACCGCTCGTGCTGGACGATCGGCTACACCGGTTGCTCGCCGGAGCGCCTGAAGCTGCACATGCGGCACAAGCGCGACTTCAACCCGACCACCCTGCGCGCGGAGTCCGGCCCCTGCAAGGGCGACTACTACGGCCTGCCCTGGCCCTGCTGGGGCACGCCGGAGCTGCGCCACCCCGGCACGCCGGTGCTGTACGACTTGTCCAAGCCGGTCGCCGAAGGCGGCCTGCCCTTCCGGGCGAACTGGGGCGTGGAGCACGAGGGACGCAGCCTCCTGGCCGCGGACGGTTCGGCACCGCGGGGCAGCGAGATCGATACCGGGTATCCGGAGTTCGATCACGTGTTCCTCAAGAAGCTGGGCTGGTGGCATGAACTCACGCCGCAGGAACAGGCCCAGGCCGAGGGCAAGAACTGGAAGACGGATCTGTCGGGCGGCATCATCCGCGTCGCGATCAGGCACGGCTGCGCGCCCTACGGCAACGCCCGCGCGCGTTGCCACGTCTGGAACTTCCCCGACCCGGTGCCGGTGCACCGCGAACCGCTGCTCACGCCGCGGCGCGACCTGCTCGCGCAGTACCCCACCTACGACGACCGGGCCCGCTTCTGGCGCTTGCCGACGCTCTACCGCAGCGTGCAGGCGATGGACTTCTCCAAGGACTACCCGCTCATCATGACCTCGGGCCGCCTGGTCGAGTACGAAGGCGGCGGCGACGAGACCCGCTCGAACCCCTGGCTGGCCGAGCTGCAGCAGGCGATGTTCGTGGAGATCAACCCGATGGACGCGGCGCGGCTGGGCGCCCGCACGCAGCAATACGTATGGGTCGAGACCCCCATCGGGGCCCGGCTCAAGGTGATGGCACTCGTCACGGAGCGGGTGCCGCAGGGGGTGGTGTGGATGCCCTACCACTTCGGCGGATGGTGGATGGGTGAAGACCTGCTGGAGCACTACCCCGAAGGCGCGGCACCCATCGTGCGCGGCGAGGCATGCAACACCGGCTGGACCTATGGCTACGACGCGGTGACGATGATGCAGGAGACCAAGGTGTCGCTGTGCCGCATCGTCGCGACCGCCTGAGGAGGACACGATGCCTGCGCGCATGAAGTTCATCTGCGACACCGAACGCTGCATCGACTGCATGGGCTGCGTGACGGCCTGCAAGAACGAGAACGAGACGCCGTGGGGTGTCAACCGCCGGCGCGTCGTGACGATCAACGACGGTGTGCCGGGCGAGCACTACGTGTCGGTGGCCTGCATGCACTGCACCAACGCGCCTTGCATGGCCGTGTGCCCCGTGGACTGCTTCTATCACACGACCGACGGCGTGGTCCTGCACGACAAGGACCTGTGCATCGGCTGCGGCTACTGCTACCTCGCCTGCCCCTTCGGCGCGCCGCAGTTCCCCAGCACCGGGGCCTTCAACCATCGCGGCAAGATGGACAAGTGCACCTTCTGCGCGGGCGGCCCGGCTCCGGACGGTTCACAGGAGGAGTTCGAGAAGTACGGGCGCAACCGACTGAGCGAAGGCAAGCTGCCCGTGTGCGCCGAGCAGTGCGGCACCAAGGCGCTGCTGGGCGGTGATGCCAACGTGATCGCGGCGATCTACAAGAAGCGCGTCGACACGCGCGGCTATGGCCCGCAGCTGTGGGGCTGGGACATCGCCTACGAGCCGACCGGCAGCGGCGGAACCGCACCGCAGGGCGAGGCGCCGCGCAACAACCAGTTGCCCGGCAGCACGCAGAACAACCCGAGGAGGCTGCCCGCATGAACCGCCGCAGCACCGCCGTCATCGTCGCGCTCGCGGCGGTCCTGGCCGGCTGCCTCGAAGTCGAGCAGTACCCAGTCTGGCGCGATGGGCACTACGACAACAAGCCGGACAATCTGCATCCCGACACGCTCTTCCATCGCGACCGCCTGGCCTGGAACGCCGCGGTGCTGAACCGCAACCAGTTGCAGGACGAGTACGGCCGGACACTGCCCCCAGGAGGATTGGACCATGCACGCTGACCGGCCATCGCTCCTAGCCCCGGGTGCAGCCTTGCGGCGGCGCGCGCCATGGGTCCTCGCGCTGCTGGTGCTGCTCGCCGCCACCGCCCGCGCCGCGGTGCCGCACGACGACGCGGTGCCGGCCTATGCGGAGGAACAGACCATACTGCAGACGGAACAGGGCACCCCCGAACCGGGGTGGGGCGACGCCGCCTCCGGCCGGCAGCACATGGACCGGCACTACCTGATCCCGCCTGGGACCATGCCGGAGCAGGACGTGATCCTCCAGCGCGGGGGCAACACCTGGCGCACGCTGCACAACGGCCCGCTCGCCTGGCTCGCGGGCGCCCCCTGGCTGCTGGTGCCGCTCGTGCTGTTGGTGGCATGGGCAGCCACTCGCCCCGATCGGCGCGGCGCGCCCGAAACCGGCCGCGCCGTGCTGCGCTTCAACAGCTGGCAGCGGGCAGTCCACTGGGCGACGGCGCTCAGTTTCCTCGCGCTCGCGATCACGGGCATCGTGATCCTTTTCGGCAAGAAGCTGATGCTCCCTTGGATGGGACACCAGTTGTTCTCCTGGCTCGCGGTGGTCAGCAAGTACGTACACAACGTCGCCGGCCCGGTGTTCGTCGTCTGCTCCGTGCTGATGTTCGCCACGTTCCTGCGCCACAACCGCTTCAGCCGGGAGGACTGGGCGTGGGTACGGCGCGCGGGCGGCTTGCTGGGTGGGGGCCATCCCCCCGCCGGCTACTTCAACGCCGGCGAGAAGCTCTGGTTCTGGTTCGGCGTCGCGGTGCTGGGTCTGGTGATGTCGGTCACCGGCCTCATCCTCGACTTTCCTTACCTGGGCGAGGTGGGCAGCGCCGTGGGCACCACGCGCTACGTGCAGCAGTGGGCCAACGTGCTGCACCTGGTGGGCGCGGCGTTCTACGTGGCCGCGACGATGGGTCACATTTACATGGGGACGGTCGGCACGCCTGGCAGCTACCGCGGCATGCGGCACGGGACGGTGGACGAGTCCTGGGCGCGCACCCATCACAGCCTGTGGTACGACGAGGTCCGCGCGGGCCGGAACGTCGCCGAGCCCGTCGGCCGGCCGCCACGCGCGGCGGCCCGGCCCGTGCAGGGAGGCCATACATGAACACGCCCTTCGCCATCGCGCTGCTCGCCGTCTGCGTGACGATGGCCGGGTGCAGCCGCACTGCCGACGATGATGAAGCCGCCCGGGGCGCCTTCCCAGGTCAGGTATCCGCGGGCGGGGGAACCAGCGGCGAGGTGCTCGCGCGGCGCGGGGCCAGCGGCCCGGATGCACCGGGGCCCAGCGGCACGCCAGGCATCCCCCAAGGGGCCGGGGGCAACACCAGCGGGGCCGCCATGGGCGGCACGACCTCGGGCACCCAGCTCGGCGGCTCGGGCGGGCAATCACATCCGGGCCAGACCGCCTCCGGCACCGACGCGCCGCCGCCAGCCGGCGACGGGAATGTCGTTTCCACGCCCCGGTCGACCCCGCCCCAGAGCGCGACCGCCCCCGCGCCGGCCCCTGCCCCGGCGGCCTCGGCCGCGGCCCCTCCAGCCCCCGCCGACACCCAGCAAAGCCAGGCGGAACGAGAAAAGCAACAACTGGTGGCAGCGATGGATCGCGTCGCGGCCCGCTGGCGCGAACGAGCCGCGTCGGAAGGCTGGCAGGCTCATCCGCCGGTGCCCGTGGCCGGGGTCGCGGGGATCACCGCGTCGCAAAAGCAGTCCTCCGCGTCCGGTCAGCCCGGTGGGCGGCTGGGACCTGCCGCGGCCGCTGCCCCGGTGCGCAGCGAAAAGCACGGCACCGCGCCGCCAAGCGAGGACGTGAAAGACCCCTCGATGCAGCGCTCGCCCCGCCCGGTTCCGCAATGAGCCCCTGCCGTCGCCCCGCCGCGCCGGCCACTGCCCCTGACGAGCCTGCGCGCGCCCTCTCCTTCGGGAACCAGGGTCCGGCGGCCCGGCCGTGCAACCCATGCTGCTTGCCGAGTTTCCGATCGCGGTCCTGATGGAACGCCGCCGCGCGCAGCACCCCTGGGACACCGGACGCTGGAGCGCCGTGGCCGTGCTGCCGCCGGGCTTGTCCGCCTCCGCCTTGCCGGAGGCCGGACAGGATGCGCAAGCGCGCTATGTCGTCGACGGCTTGCGCCTGGAGTTGCACCGGGACGAGATGGCCGGCTACTTCGAGAACTGGGTGGCTCCGCAACCCAAGGTGTTCGTGGCCTGGCGGGTGCGTGACGGCCGGGCGGTGCCGGTCGCGGTGTCCGTGAGCTATGCCGAGGGCACGCGCATGCTGGACTCGGGCGATGGCGCCGACGGTGTGCCCATGCCGCGCGCCGTGCACCAGTGGCTCGGCGCCTGCCTGCGGGCGCACCACCGGCCGCAGCCGCGCGGGCGGGTGCATGAATGAGACGACCGAGGGCCTACACTTCGCATCTTTGCCACCTGCCCTTGCCCCGCTCGTGCCTGACCTGTTCGTCCTCAGCCAATACATCCTCCCCAAGCGCGCGCTCACCGTCCTGATGGGCGCGCTCGCACGTGCCGAGGCCGGTGCAGTCACCACTGCGGCCATCCGCTGGTTCGTCCGCCACTACCGAGTGGACATGAACGAGGCGGCCGATCCGGATGTGGCCAGCTACAAGACCTTCAACGAGTTCTTCACGCGGGCGCTCAGACCGGGTGCCCGGCCGGTGGAGGCGGCGGACCTGATCTGCCCGATCGACGGCGCAATCAGCCAGTTCGGACGCATAGAGCGAGACCAGATCTTCCAGGCCAAGGGGCATCGCTACTCCACGGCCGCCCTGCTCGCCGGTGACGCAGCCCTCGCCCGCCAGTTCGAGGACGGCGAGTTCGTCACGCTGTACCTGAGCCCCAAGGACTACCACCGTATCCACATGCCCTGTGACGGGCGTTTGACCCGGATGACGTACGTGCCGGGCGATCTTTTCTCGGTGAACCCTGCCACGGCGCGCGGCGTGCCGGGGCTCTTCGCTCGCAACGAGCGCGTGGTGTGCATGTTCGAGGGACCGCGCGGCCCCTTCGCGATGGTGCTCGTGGGCGCGACCATCGTCGGCAGCATGGCCACCGTGTGGCATGGGGTGGTCAACCCGCCGCGCCGGCCCGACGTCCACACCTGGCGCTACGACGACCGCCCGATGGTCCTGCGCCGCGGCGAGGAGATGGGCCGCTTTCTGCTGGGCTCCACAGTGGTGATGCTGTTCCCGAAGGACTGCATGCGCTTCCGTGCCGACTGGGCACCGGAACGCCTGGTGCGCATGGGAGAGGCGATGGCCTCGTACCTCACGCCGGGGCCCACCGTCCTGCCCGGCTGAGATCCCTCCCGGCACGATCAGCGACACGCCCGCGGGGCGTGCGTCATCCTTTCCGGGGCTTCTCGGCCACCGGCGCGCCCGCCGCGCGCCACGCCGTGAAGCCACCCTCGATGTGCGCGACGCGGGGAAGTCCCATGTCCTGCAGCGTCTTGGCTGCCAGTGCCGACCTCCACCCCGCAGCGCAGAAGAGGACGAACTCCTTGTCCTCGGCGAACACGGGGCGGTGGTACGGCGACTGAGGGTCGACCCAGAACTCGAGCATGCCGCGCGGTGCGTGAACGGCGCCGGGGATCACGCCCTCGCGTTCCAGCTCGCGCACGTCGCGCACATCGACGAACTGCACCGACGGGTCGTCGAGCTTGGCGCGCGCCTGCTCGACGCTGTAGGTCGTGACCTGCGACAGGGCCTCGTCGACCAGGGCCCGGTATCCCTTCTTCAGCGCCATCTTCGTCTCCTCCTCATGCATGCCGGCACGCGGCCGGCGGTCCACGGCGCCAGGCCGGGTGCCGCCGTCAGAACGGACCCTGCGCGAGCCAGCGCTCGATCTGCGCCTTGCGGTCATTGCCCCAGAACGGCTCGCCGTCCACGAAGAAGAACGGCGCGCCGAATACTCCCGAGGCCACAGCCGCCTCGTTGGCCCGTTTGAGCCGTTCCTTCCAGGCGGGGTCGTTCCACACCGACTCGGCCTCGGCGGGGTCGAGCCCGAACTCGGTCGCCAGCGTTGCCAGCGCCTGCGGATCCGAGATGTCCACGCCGCGCGCGAAGTAGGCGCGAAAGCACGCCCTTGCCCATGGAGTCGACTGCTCGGGCCGGGTATCGTGGAGCCACCAGTACACGCGCGCGGCGTTCTGGGTCGGGATGGGGAACCGCTGCGGCTGCGTGTAGGGCACGCCTTCCATGCGCGCCGAGCGGGCGAAGTCCCGAAGAACGTAGTCGCGCTTGAGCGGATAGGCCACCGGCGGCTTGAGCTCGGCAGCCTGGAAGGCGACGCCCAGCAGCATCGCATGCCAACGCACCGTCCGGCCGTGGCGCGCCGCGACCGCCTCGATCCATTCGGAGGCGATGTACGAGTACGGTGACGAGAAGTCGAAGTGGAAGTCGATCGGTTGGGGCATGGCTCAAGCCCTGTTCAGCTAGGAAGGCCCTCGGATCCTACTTGTACAACAACTCCGGCAGCCATAGGCCGATACCCGGGAACGCGTACAGCAGCACGATGGCGATGATCTGGATCCCCATGAACGGGAGCATGCCGGCGAAGATCTGGTTCAGCGACACGTGCGGCGGTGCCACGCCCTTGAGATAGAAGGCCGACATAGCCACCGGCGGACTGAGAAAGGCCGTCTGCAGGTTGAGGGCCACGAGCAAGCCGAAGAACAGCGGGTCGACCCCGAAATTGTCGAGCAGCGGCACGAAGATCGGCATGAAGATCACGATGATCTCGGTCCACTCCAGCGGCCAGCCGAGGATGAAGATGATCACCTGGCTGAGCACCAGGAACTCCACCTTGCTGAGATTGAGTCCGAGCACCCACTGCTCGACCAGTTCCTGGCCGCCCAGGAGCGCGAAGGCTGCCGAGAAGATGGCGGAACCGACGAAGAGCCAGCACACCATGGCGCTCGTCTTGGCGGTGAGGAACACGCTCTCCTTGACCACCGTGAAGTTGAGCTGCCGGTACGCGGCGGCCAACAGGAAGCCACCGAACGCGCCGACGGCGGCCGCCTCCGTCGGGGTGGCCAGGCCGAAGACGATGGATCCGAGCACCGCGAGGATCAGGAACACCAGCGGAAAGAAGCTGGCCAGAAGCATCTTGAAGATCTCCAGGCGCTTGAAGCTCAGCAGCGCGTAGTACACGACGAGGGCGACGGCCGCGGCGCCAAGGCCGATCCAGTAACTCGTCGGCGCGGAAAGGCCGCTCGCGCCGCCCGGCGCCGCCCTGTCCTCTTGCTCCGCAGCCTCGGGCTGGGACGGGTCGTCCTCGGTGGCCGCGCCGGCCTCCTGCGGCGTCGCACCCTCGCCGTCGTCTGCCGTCGGCTCGTCGAGGGCCCCCTCCGGCGTGGTCGAGCCCTCCTCCTCGTGTGCAGGCTCGGCGAGCCCGCCATCCGGCTCGGCCACTTCGTCGCCCGGAGGCTCCTCCAATCCACCCCCCTCGCCCCGGGCCCCGTCGGGCTCATCGACCCCCATCTCCCGCAGCTCGCTCACGTCGTCGGCCACGCGCTCGGCGGTCACGCTGCGGTAGCTCCACAGGGCCACCGCCGCGAAAACCAGCAAGGGCAGCAGCGCGATGAAAAGCTGACGCAGCAGGTAGCCCGCCGGCACCTCGTGGTTGCGCCGGCCCTTCAGCGCCGAGACGAGCGCCGGCAGCGCGCGCCGGTCCGGCGTGGCGCCGGCACGAACGAGCGGCGCCGGCAGCGGCACGTGGCGCTGCTCGGCCGTCAGCGGCGGGGCCCAGGCCGGCTTGAGCTTGGCCAGGATCACGACGTAGACGATGTACAGACCGGCCAGCATGAGGCCGGGAAAGAAGGCCCCGGCGTAGAGCTTGACGACGGACACGCCGGCGGTCGCACCGTAGACGATCAGCAACACCGACGGCGGGATCAGGATGCCCAGGCAACCCCCGGCGGTGATGGAGCCGGCCGACAGCGGCACGCTGTAGCCGGCCCTGAGCATGGCCGGCAGCGCCAGCAGCCCCATCAGCGTGACCACGGCCCCGACGATGCCGGTGGCGGTGGCGAACACCGCGCAGGTCACCAGCGTGGCCACCGCGAGCGACCCGGGCACGCGCGAGAGCGACAGGTGCAGGCTCCTGAACAGCTTCTCGATCAGGTTGGCGCGCTCGACCAGGTAGCCCATGAAGACGAACAACGGGATCGAGATCAGCACGTCGTTGGCCATCGTCTTGTAGGTCGACTGCACCATCAGGTCCAGCGTCCGGTTCCAGTCGCGGTCGTATGCCAACCATGTGAAGAGCATGCCCATGCCCATCAGCGTGAACGCCGTGGGAAAGCCGAGCATGATCGCAACAACCACCAGCGACAGCATCAGCAGGCCGATATGGCCCTGGGTGATGGTGGGCGCCGACAGGAGCATGTACGCCGAGCCGGCCACGATCAGGGCCATCAGGGTGAAGCCGAACCACAGTTCCTTCCTCAGCTTCATACCTTGCCCCCCTCGTCAGCCGGCGGCGCCAGCTTCGCAGCGTCCTTGTCCGCGTGCACCATTTCCTTGAGCTTGTCGACGTCCACCTCCTCGACGTCCTCCTCGCGCGAGGGCCAGTGCCCGTGGCGCAGGCACAGTACGCATCGCACGATCTCCACGACACCCTGCAGGAGCAGCACCGCCCCCGCGACGGGGATCACGAACTTGAACGGATACAACGGCAGCGGTTCGGCGTTGAATGTCGTCTCCCGGATGGCGAGCGACTCCTGTGCGAAGGTCCAGCCCGCCCATGTCATCGCGAAAACGCCGGGCAGGAAGAACAAGATGTACAGCACGAGGTCGATCGCAGCCTGGGTGCGGGGACGGAAGAAGCCGTAGAGGACGTCGCCTCGCACATGCCCGTTCTTCGACAAGGTGTAGGCGCCGGCGCCCATGAACAACAGGCCGTAGAGCATGATCTGCGCATCGAGCATCCAGCCATGCGGCCGGTTGAGCACGTAGCGCGAGAACACCTCCCAGCTGACCATCAGCGTCAGCAACAGCACCGACCAAGCGCAGGCCTTGCCGATCCAGGTGGACAGACGGTCCACCGCCAGCAGCGTCTTCTGCATCTCGAAAGCCCCAGGATCCAGGCGGAGACAAAAAGAAGGCGCCGTCGCCGGCGCCCCCTGGCGTCGGATGACGCCCTCAGGCCTTCTTGCCGCTCGTGCGACCGAAGTAACGGTTGTAGGCCATGTTGAAGTCGACCATGTAGTCGTTCTGCCATTGCTTGGCGCGCTGGGCGAAGGCCCGCTGCGAGTCCAGCACCTTCTTGAACAGCGCGTTCTCGGCGCTCTTCTTCTCCATGATCTTGTCCCAGGAGTCCAGCTGCGCGCGCAGGACCGCGTCGGGCGTCTTGTAGAACTTCACGCCAGCCTTCTTGAGCTCGATGTAGTCCTGCGAATTGCGCTCGATCGCCTTCCAGCTCATGTCGGCGCTGGCCGCCTGTACGGCGTAGTCGATGATGGCCCGCAGCTCCGGCGCCAGTGCGGCGTACTTCGGCCGGTTGAACAGGATCTCGAACTGCTCTCCGGACTGGTGGAAGCTCTGCAGCATGCAGACCTTGGCCACGTCGGGGAAGCCGAGGACCCGGTCGCTGGATGCATTGTTGAACTCGGCGCCGTCGATGAGGCCGCGATCCAGTGCGGGCACGATCTCACCGCCGGGCAGCGGGTTCACCGCCGCTCCCATGTCGGTGTACATGTCCACCGCCAGGCCCACGGTGCGGAATTTCACGCCCTTGACGTCCTGTACCTTGGCGATGGGCTTCTTGAACCAGCCGAAGGGCTGCGTCGGCATCGGACCATACAGGAAGGACACCACGTCCATGTTGATGGACTTGTAGATCTCCTCCAGCAGCGCCTTGCCGCCGCCGTAGTAGTGCCAGGCCAGCACCATGTTCGGGTCCATGCCGAAGGCCGGGCCCGAGCCCCACAGAGCAAGCGCGGAGTTCTTGCCATAGTGATAGGCGACCACACCGTGGCCGCCGTCGAGCGTACCCTTGTTCACGGCCTCCAGCAGTTGGAAGGCCGGCACCACCGCACCGGCGGGAAGCACGTCGATCTTCAGGCGTCCGCCC
>DATMBN010000039.1:0-24004 GCA_035559275.1 Burkholderiaceae bacterium | reverse complement strand
CAGCAGCCGACGCCCCGCCTCGGCCAGACGTGCGAGTTCGAGCGCCTGGGCGTGCGTCAACGTGAAGGGTTTGTCGACCACCACGTGCTTGCCGGCGAGCAAGGCCTGGCGCGCAAGGGGGTAGTGGCTGTCGTTGGGCGTGGCGATGACGACGAGGTCCACGTCCGGCCGGGCGAAGAGGGCATCGGCCCCGGCTTCCACCGCGGCGTCCGGCCAGTCGGCGCGCACCTTGGCCGGGTCGCTGCTGGCGACCGCGGTCAGCGAAAGGCCGGGCACGCCGGCGACGAGCGGTGCGTGGAAGGTCCTGCCAGCGTAGCCGTAGCCGACCAGACCGACGCGGATATCGGACATCGGTGCTCCATGATGCCATCCGGGGCGGTGCGTTTCGGTACACGCAGGCCGGTGCATCCTCGCGCCGCAGCCGTCCCGACAGCTGTCGTCGCGTGCAAGCTTAGCAGTGGTCGTGCCGGGGCCGTGCGCCGCACGCGGCCCGGCGGGCGCTCAGGTCATGCCGAGGGCCTCGAGCACGTGGCGCGCGACCAGGGCGGAGGACTGCGGGTTCTGTCCGGTGATCAGCTGCCCGTCGCGCACCGCATACGCTTGCCACTTGTTGCCGTGTTCGAAGAGCCCGCCCAGCTCGCGCATGCGGCGCTCGAGGAGAAAGGGCACGGTCTGCGCCAGGCCCACCTCGTGCTCCTCCGCGTCGGTGAAGCCGTTGACGCGCCTGCCTTCGAGTATCGAGCGGCCCTGCGGCGTGCGCGCGCTGACCAGGCCGGCGGGCCCGTGGCAGACGGCTGCGACCACCTTACCCGCGGCCCATGCCGTTTCCACCGCCCGCTTCACGCCTTCGTCGTGTGGCAGGTCCCACATCGTGCCGTGGCCCCCGGGGAAGAACAGGGCGTCGTATCCCGCCGCGTCCACCTCGGCCACGCGGCGGGTCGAGGCCGCGAGGCGCTGGGTGGTTTCGTCGGTCAGGAACCGGTCGACGGCCGGTTCGTTCTGGCCCACGGGCTTGACGCTGCCCGGGTCCAGCGGTACCGGGCCGCCCTGGGGCGAAGCGAGGTCCACCTCGGCGCCGGCATCGCGGAAGGCCCAGTAGGGGGCCGCCAATTCCTCGGCCCAGATCCCGGTGGGCTTGCCGGTGTCGCCCATGCGGTCGTGGGACGTGACGATCATCAGGATGCGCTTGCTCATACGGTTTCTTCCTGGACAGAGTGCGTGTCGGGAGTCGCGTCGGAGTGACTGTAGCGTCCTGGGCTTGGCCCCTTCAGCAGGTCACCCACCTGACACAGAGGTGTCATGCCTGCCCGGCACCCTTGCGCCACGAGAACGAACACAGGGAGCGAGGATGAAGCGCAGGGACTTTCTCTGGCAGCAGGGGCTGTGGGTGGGCGCCGCAGGCTTCGGCCTGCCGCGTATTCTGAAGGCACAGCAGGCGCCGGCCGTCGTGACCCGGGACGGGGTGCGCCCCCAGATGCTGCACGGCGTGCAGACCGGCGACGTGACGGGCGACCGCGCGGTGGTGTGGACGCGCAGCGACCGTCCGGCGCGCATGTGGGTCGAATGGGCGACGAGCGAGAGCTTCGCGGACGCGCAGCGCGTGCGCGGGCCTTTCCTGCTCGAGGACTCCGACTACACGGGCCGGATCGATCTCGTCGGGCTGCCGGCCGGGCGGCAGTTGCACTACCGCGTGCTGCTGCAGGACCTTGGCAACGAGCGGGTGTACTCGGCGCCGGTGGCCGGTCGGCTGCGCACCGCGCCTGCGGTGCCCCGGCCGGTGCGTTTCCTGTGGAGCGGGGACACGGCCGGGCAGGGATGGGGGATCAATCCCACGTGGGGCGGGATGCGCATCTACGAGCAGATGCGCCGCGCGCAGCCGGACTTCTTCCTCCACTGCGGCGACACCATCTATGCCGATGGACCCATCCAGCCGGAGGTGCGGCTGCCCGATGGCAGTGTGTGGACCAACCTCGTCTCGGACCACGTGCACAAGGTGGCCGAGACGCTGGATGAGTTCCGCGGCCGCTACCGCTACAACCTCACAGACGAGCACGTGCGGCGTTTCGCGGCGGAAGTGCCGCAGATCTGGCAGTGGGACGACCACGAGGTGACGAACAACTGGTCCGACTCGAAGGACCTCGCCGCAGACGCCCGTTACCAGGAGAAGAACGTGCCGCTGCTGGTTGCGCGCGGCACGCGCGCCTTCATCGAATACGCGCCCATGCGGCGCACCGCGGACGTGGAGTCCGAGCGGGTTTACCGACACATCCCCTACGGTCCGCTGCTCGACGTGTTCGTGATCGACATGCGCAGCTATCGCGGGCCGAACACCCACAACCTGCAGTCCGCGCAGGACCCGGACGCGACCTTTCTCGGCATGCCGCAGCTGCAATGGCTGATCGAGGGTCTCAAGCGTTCGCGCGCGACATGGAAAGTCATCGCCTCCGACATGCCGATCGGTCTGCAGGTACCGGATGGCCGGGACGCTACTGGTCGCGCCCGCTGGGAGGCGGTGGCCAACGGCGACCACGGGCGTCCAGCCGGTCGCGAGCACGAGATCGCGCAGTTGCTCACGGCGATCAAGCGCTCGCGGGTGCGCAACGTGGTGTGGCTGACCGCCGACGTGCACTACACCGCGGCGCACTACTACGACCCCGCACGCGCGGCCTACACCGACTTCGACCCGTTCTGGGAATTCGTCTCGGGGCCCCTCCACGCAGGCACCTTCGGCCCGAACGAGCCCGATCGCACGTTCGGCCTGCAAGTGATGTACCAGAAGGCGCCCGGTACCGCGAACCTGCCTCCTTCGGCTGGCATGCAGTTCTTCGGCCAGGTCGACATCGACCCGCGTTCGCGGGAGATGACCGTGACGCTCAAGGACCTGGAGGGCGCAGCGCTCTACACCAGGACGCTGGCGCCCACCGGGCATTGAGACGGGCGCCCGGGCGGCGCCACGGGTGGCCCGCCGGGGTGGACAGCGTCCTTGCGCGCACAGGACCCGCCCCAGGCCCTATGCTTCGCCCATGGACACACCGAAAACTGCAGAACTCGTCTACCTGCGCGGCGAACCCGCCGTGCGTCTTCGCGCGCCCGACGGCGCGCAGGCCACGGTGCTGTTGCTGGGCGGGCAGCTCGTCTCGTGGGTGCCGTCCGGCGGCGAGGAGCAACTGTATCTCTCCGAACGCGCCCATCTCCAGGAAGGCAAGCCCGTGCGAGGCGGCGTGCCCGTGGTCTTCCCGCAGTTCGACCAGCTGGGCTCCCTGCCGAAGCACGGTTTCCTGCGCGACCGTCGCTGGAAGCTGGTGCGCTCGGAGATCGGCGGCGACGACGCCCTGGCGGTGCTGCACTTCGGCGATACCGAGGCCACCCGTGCGCTGTGGCCCCACCGGTTCGACGCCGAGTTGACGGTGGTGGTCGGAGGGGAGCGCATCGACATCGAACTGGCGGTCGAACACCCCGGTCCCGAGGACGCGCTGTCCTACAGCTTCACGGCGGCACTGCACACTTACCTGCGGGTGCGCGAGGTCGAGGAGGCCGCCGTGGACGGGCTGGCCGGCCTGCGTTTTCGCGACAAGCTGCGCGGGGCCGAGGACTGGGAGCATCGCCAGCAGCTGACCGTGGACCGCGAGGTCGACCGGATCTACTTCGACACGCCCAGGCCGCTGGTGCTCCATGATGGCCGGCGGAAGGTACGCGTCGAGACCGAGGGCTTCCCGGACGCGGTCATCTGGAACCCGTGGGTCGACAAGACCGCATCGTTCGACGACATGGCGCCGCTGGACTTCCGGCGCATGCTGTGCATCGAGGCCGCCCGCATCGGCGAGCCCGTGACGCTGCGCCCCGGCGAGCAGTGGTGTGGCCGGCAGACCCTGACCGTGTTCTCCTGAAGCCGGGCCGCATCCCCCTCTTGCGCACGGTTCAGCCGATGGCCTGTCAGCCGACACTGACAGGCTCCGCCCCGCGCTGCCGACAGGCGGCCTGCCGCTTGCTGCCTAGAGTGGAACCCATCGATCGGTTCGCTCCAGGAGGAGACCGCCATGTCGTCGATCCTGCCCGTGGTCATAGGGACCGCCCTGCTCGGTGTGGCAGGGTGGATCGGCGCCGACCCACTGGTGCATCCCCCCCGGGGCGTCTCCCCATCCCTGCCGGCCGCCGAGTGCAGCCAGCAGGGGGCCGCGAGGGACGTGCGCAGGGGAATCCCTTCGCTGTCTACGCGGGCCTATTGCGGTGACGGCGACGGGCAGCAGCCGCCGGTGCCTGGCGAATCCCCCGGCGATCCGGCCTGGCTGAGGCTGACCCCTCAGGAGGGCCGGTTCCCGCGGTTGCTGGTGTGAACGGATCGTCCGCATGCCGGGGTGCCTTACCCCGGGCCGATGATGTGGCCGTCCTGCGGGGCGGCGCAGGGACGCAAAGGAGATGAGCGATGAAGAGGACAGTGACGATGTTGAGTGCCGTGGCCGCCGCGGTGGCGCTGGCGGCCTGCGGCGACCGGGAGGCCGATGACCGTACCGCGGGCCAGCAGCTCGATTCGGTGATCGCGCAGGCGGACCGCCAGACCGACCGGATGGAGCAGCAGGCCGAGCGGGGCGCGGAGCGCGCGCGCGACGCGGCCGGGGACGCGGCCGACGCGACGTCGCGTGGCGTGGACCGGGCGGGCGACGCGATCTCGGATGCGGCAATCACCGCCTCGGTGAACGCCGAACTGGCTCGCGACAGCCAGCTCAGCGCGCTGGGTATCGACGTGGACACCGACAACGGCCGCGTGACGCTGACAGGCAGGGCACCTGACGAGGCCTCGCGCGAGCGGGCCACTCAGCTCGCCTCGAGCGTGCGCGGTGTCGTGAGCGTGGACAACAACCTCCAGGTCGAGTCCGGCGCCCAGAGCCGCACGACCCAGTAAGGAAGGACTGCAACTGCCAGGGGCGGCGACGAGTCGCCCCATGGTCGTAAGACGCCATCCCCACTGCGGGGAGGCGCTTCCGGGCCGTCCTCGGACCCCCCTAGATATCCCCGGCGCGCTGATGAGCGCGCTGCCCGTGGCGTCGTTCGGCTCAACGAGCCTGCGCCGCCGCGTCGGCGTCCTGGCTTTGCGGCTCGAAAGGCAGGCGCAGCGGCGCGCGCGGCACGCGGCGGTCCGCGCAGTCCTCCTGCTCGACGGCCCGCAGCGCGGCTTCGCGCGCCTGCGTGAGGAAGTCCAACATGATGGGCGAGCTGTCGGCCAGCGCGCGCCGGTCCACGTGGAACTCCGGGTGCCATTGCACGCCCCGGGCGTAGCCACCGGTCCAGCGGATAGCCTCGATCACGCCGTCCTGCGTCGAGACGGCCTCCACCTCGATGCCGTTGCCCAGGCGGTCGATGGCTTGGTGGTGGATGCTGGTCACGCGCAGCCGGCGCGCCCCGCGGTACAGCGCGGCGAGCCGGCTACCGGGCACGAAGGTGACTTCGTGCTCCAACTGGTCGTACAGGTCCGGATCCACGTGCGCATGCGCCTCGGGGCACTGGGTGGCGACGTCCTGGAAGAGGGTTCCGCCGAAGGCGACGTTCAGCAACTGGCATCCCCGGCACACGCCGATGACGGGCTTGCCGTGCTCGAGGAAGGCGCGCAGGAGCGCCAGTTCATAGCGATCGCGCACCGCGTCGCCCGCCCACAGCGGATCCAGGGGCTCCTGTCCGTAGGTCTGCGGCGCGACGTCGGCGCCTCCCTGCAGCACCAGTCCGTCGAGCTCGTTCACGTATTCCATCACCGACAGGTGGCGCGCGGCACGGCGGCTGTCCTCCGCCACCGCGGGGATCATGAAGGCCATCGCGCCGTGTTCCATGATCCAGTGCGCGAGCGACTGCTCGAGGTACTGCAGCGTCTTGTTCTTGAATCCCAGCTCGGCGGGCACCTGGTACATCAGGCGTGCCGAGATCCCGATGCGCAGGGGGCGCGTCTGCCGCGCAGGCGAATTCATCCAGGTCTCTCTTTCCTCGGTGTTCCGGCACGTGGGCCGGCTGCCCACATGAAGGCAAACAACGCGCCGGCGGGCACCGCTCGGTGCCTAGCGTAGCGCGAAACGCCTGCACCGGGAATCGACGAGCCTTTCGCCGACCGTCGCCGGCCAGGCCGCGTTCGTCGGCGGGCGCCCTTGGGGGGCGCCGCGTTCAGCTGGCCGACAGACGGAAGTTCCTAGAATCGCGCGCCCTCCGCTCGGAGCTTCGGAAAAGAGACAGACGAATCATGATGTACACGTTGGGAAAGTTCTCACGCGGCCGCTGGATGCGGCGCACCCTCGCCGCAGTGGCCGGTGTTCTGCTGGCGACCGCCGCGCACGCCGACGTCGTGATCGGCCAGGTCGCCCCCTTCAGCGGCCCGCAGGCGGTGACGGGCCGGGCGATACACGCCGGCGCGAAGCTGTATTTCGACGCGGTCAATGCGCGCGGAGGCATCAAGGGGCAGCGCATTCGCTTCGTCACGCGCGACGACGCGCAAAAGCCTGAGGAGACCGTGCGCCTCGTGAAGGAGATGCTCGCGCAGGAACAGCCCGTGGCGCTCATCGGCTCGGTCGGCACGAGCAACCTGGAGGCGCTCGCGCGCGATGGCGTGCTGGAGAAGAGCCGTGTCTCGATGCTCGGGGCCGTCTCGGGTGCGGCCAGCGTCGCGCAGGCCCGGGGGCTGCACGCCGTCAAGGCCAGCTACCACGACGAGATCGCGCGGCTTTTCTCCCAGCTCTCGCAGCTGGGCATCAAGCGTGTCGGGCTGGTCCACCAGGACGACGGCCTGGGTCAGGACGTGCTCAGCGGTGCCGACAAGGCCGCCAAGCAATACGGCGTGCAGCTGGTCGCCCGCGCCGGCTATCCGCGCAACACCACGGAAGTCGCCAAGGCGGTGGGCGAGATGGTCAAGGCACAGCCGCAGGTCATCTTCCTGGGCGCGACGACGGCGGCGGCCATCCAATTCGTCAAGCAATACGGTGAGGCTGGCGGCTCGGCCACGATGTATGGCCTGTCCATCATCGACACCGAGGCGCTCCTCAAGACGCTCGGCCCGACGCGTTCTCGCGGCTACGCCTTCTCGGTGGTGCTGCCGCTGGCCCACAACACCGACCGCGAGGTGGTGCGCGAATACCTGCGCCTGCGCAGCGCCTCGTCCGACCCGGACCTGTCGGCCCGCTCCATCGAGGGGTTCATCGCGGCCAAGGCGCTCGTGCGCATCCTCGAGCGCGCGCCACGCCTGACCGCCGAGGCCGTCACCGCGGCGGTCGAGGCGAGTGCGGACATCGACGTCGGCGGCTTCCGGCTCGACTTCACCCAGCCCCAGCGCACCGCATCGCGCTACGTCGACTTCGCGATGATCGGCGGAGAAGGCAAGATCGTGCAGTGAAACCCGCGCCGCGCGACAATGGGTCGATGCTCCTCATCGACTTCGAACTGCGCGGCGACTACATCACGCTGGACCGGCTGCTCAAGGCCACTGGGCTTGCCGACAGCGGAGGCCAGGCGAAGGCGCTCGTCGCCGAGGGCAAGGTGCAGGTCGACGGCCGCGAGGAACTGCGCAAGAGCTGCAAGCTGCGGGCAGGGCAGGTGGTGGCGGTCCATGGCGCCCGCATCCGCCTGCATGCGCCCGCGCCGCCTGCAGCCGTGTGACCGCCACCCGGGAACCCACATGTTCGCACCACCCTATACAGACGCCGATCGTCTCGACGCCGACATGCGGTATCAGGGCTATGCCATCTTGCGACCGCGGTCGGTCGGCCAGTGGGTCGAGGGCGGTCTGGGTGCGCTGGAGGCCCTGCACCCCTCGTGGGATCGTCTGCCTCCCGACGCCTATCTGCGCGACGGCGGCCGCTACCGCCGCCGTCGGCATGCCTGCTACGTCACCGATGGCACGAGCCTGGAGGCGGTACCGCGCAGGCCGCACTGGCAGCCGGTGGCCTACAACGCCTTGCACGGGGGCATCGAGCGGTGGTTCGAGCCGGTTGAGCCGGTGGTGGCGCGATCGGCGGCCTGGACATCCTTGCTGCAAGAACTCGCGCGGCGGTGCACAGTGCTGAAGCCCGGTGCTGGTCCCTGGTACGTCGAGGCCCACCAGTTCCGCATCGACACGACCGACGGCATCGGGCGGCCGACCCCGGAGGGCGCGCATCGTGACGGGGTGGATTTCGTTGCAGTGGTCCTGGTGGGGCGTCACGCCGTCAAGGGCGGGGAGACGCGCGTCTTCGAGGCGGACGGACCGCAGGGGCTGCGGTTCACCCTGGACGAGCCGTGGACGGTGCTGCTGCTCGACGACGAAAGGGTGATCCACGAGACCACGCCGATCCAGCCGGACGGCGCTGCGGTGGGCTACCGGGACACGCTGGTGCTGACCTACCGGTCCGGCGGGTTTCAGGGGCCTGCGGCCTAAGGCCCGGCGCCCGGCCGCCCGAAGCCGGGCCGCAACCCCCCTGGGGGGTGGGGCGCAGCCCCGGGGGTCGACATACATGCCCGGTGCCCGGCCGCCCGAAGCCGGGCCGCAACCCCCCATGGGGGGTGGGGCGCAGCCCCGGGGGTCGACATGCATGCCCGGCGCCCGGCCGCCCGAAGCCGGGCCGCAACCCCCATGGGGGGTGGGGCGCAAGCCCCGGGGGCAAAGATACAAGGCCCGGTGCCCGGCCGCCCGAAGCCGGGCCGCAACCCCCGCGGGGGGGGCGCAAGCCCCGGGGGCAAAGATGCACGCCGCTACCGCCGCGCTCCGGCCGGCATGCGATCCGGTTCGGCTGCCCCCGGCGCTCCCGGCTGGCGCGGCGCTTCGGGCGCGTCGTCCGGCGTCGCAGTCAGGTGGCTGGCGAGGTACTCGCGCACGGCCACGGCCTGCGGCCCGACCGCCTCGACCGCCGCCCGGATCTCCCTTTCGCCCACGCCCAGTTCCGTCACCCAGTACTCGAGCTCGGCCGGGTCGTCCACGTCCACGGCGACGCGGTCGTGGCCGGGGCGGTCGTATACGTCGCTCGCCATGTAGACCTCCTTGCTGATTCGATGCTTGCCGCAATGGTTCGCCGAGCCCGCAGGCAAGGGATGTACCGGCAGGGGCGCCGGCCCCGGTAACCGACAGCGCCGCACCCGCCGGGCGCTCCGTTTGCTGCGGCGATCACGCGTCCGGCGCAGACCGCGCCGTACCCGCCGGAGGGGTCCCGTGGAGATCGATGCCCTGTTGCTGTCGCGCATCCAGTTCGCGTGGGTGGTGGCCCTGCACATCCTGCTGCCGGCCTTCACGGTCGGGCTGGCGTGCTACATCGCGACCCTGGAAGTGTTGTGGTGGTGGCGCAAGGACGATGTCTATCAGCGGCTCTCTGCCTTCTGGATCAAGATCTTCGCCGTCTCGTTCGGCATGGGCGTCGTCTCCGGCATCGTGATGCCGTTCCAGTTCGGCACCAACTGGGCCCGGTTCTCCGACGCGACCTCCAACGTGGTCGGATCGCTGATGGCCTACGAGGTCCTGACGGCGTTCTTCCTGGAGGCGGCGTTTCTGGGGGTGCTGCTGTTCGGGCGCCACCTCGTGCCGCAATGGGCGCACGTGTTCTCGGCGATCATGGTGGCGCTCGGCACGCTGCTGTCGTCGTTCTGGATCCTTGCGGTCAACAGCTGGATGCAGACGCCGCAGGGGCACGAGATCGTCGACGGTCGATTCTTCCCGGTCGACATGTGGGCCATCATCTTCACCCCCTCGTTCCCGTACCGCCTTGCGCACACCGTGACCGCTTTCCTCATCACCACCGGCTTCGTGGTACTGGGCGTGGCGGCGGGCTTTCTGCGGCGGCGCGAACACGTGCGCGAAAGCCGGGTGATGGTGAAGATGTCGCTGGGCTTCCTCACCGTCATGGTGCCGCTGCAGATCCTCATCGGTGACCTGCACGGCCTCAATACGCTGGAGCACCAGCCGGCCAAGGTGGCCGCGATGGAGGGTCTGTGGGAGACGCAGCGGCGTGTGCCGGCCTCGCTCTTTGCGATCCCGGACGCGGAGGCGGAGACGAATCGCTTCGAGATCGCGATCCCCGCCCTGGCGAGCCTGTACCTCACGCACGATTGGAACGGCGAGGTCAAGGGCCTCAAGGAGTGGCCACCGGAGGACCGGCCGCCCGTGGCCATCGTCTACTTCGCGTTCCGCATCATGGTCGGCATCGGGCTGCTGATGCTGCTGATCGTCGTGGTCGGGTGGTGGCAGGCATGGCGCGGACGGCTCTACGAGTCGCCGTTCTTCCTGAAGATTGCGCACCGGGGTATGGGCCTGGGCTTCGTTGCCGTGCTCGCGGGATGGACCGTGACCGAAGTGGGCCGGCAGCCCTGGGTGGTGTATGGGCTGATGCGTACGCGGGACGCCGTCTCCAGCAGCCTGACCACCGCGGACGTGTCGTTGTCCCTTTCAGCCTATGTGCTCAGCTACCTGGTGATCTTCGGGGGAGGCTTCGTCCTGCTGCGCCGCATGGTGCGCGCGGGGCCGGCGCCGGCGGCGCGCGCAGAGGGACGCGAAGACACCGCGCGGCCAGCCCGTCCGCTGTCGGCGGCCACCGAGGCGCACGAGATCCATCGAGGGGAGGGAGCGGGCGATGCAGCTTGACCTGGTGCCCCTGTGGGCGGCGATCCTCGCACTGGCCGTCTTCATGTACGTGCTGCTCGACGGTTTCGACCTGGGAGTGGGCATGCTCTTCGCGCTGCGCAGGGACGAGGCCGACCGCAACCGCATGGTCGAGTCGGTCGCGCCCATCTGGGACTTCAACGAGACCTGGCTGATCCTTGGCGTCGGCGGGATGCTGGCGGTCTTCCCGCTCGCCTTCGCCATCATCCTGCCAGCCCTGTACTTTCCGTTCCTGCTGATGCTGCTGGGCCTGATCTTTCGCGGCGTGGCCTTCGAGTTCAGGGAGGTGCCGGGCGCGCGCCGTGGGCTGTGGGACCGCGGCTTCTTCTGGGGCTCGCTGCTGGCGACCTTTGCCCAGGGGGTGGTGCTGGGCAACTTCATCGAAGGCTTTCCGGTCGAAAACCGGCAGTTCGCGGGCACCAGCTGGGACTGGGTATCGCCTTTCCCGCTGCTGACCGGCATCGGACTGGTCTTCGGTTACGCCCTGCAAGGCGCGACCTGGCTCGTGATGAAGACCGAGGGCGAGTTGCAGCAGTGGGCTCGCCGGATGGCCCGGTGGAGTCTGCTGGGGGTGCTGGCGTTCATCGCACTCATCAGCGTCTGGACGCCGCTGACCGAACCGCGCATTGCCGCGCGCTGGTTCAGCCTGCCCAACCTCTGGTGGTTCGCGCCCGTGCCGCTGCTGACCGGGCTGCTCGCCGTGTGGCTCCTGCGGGCGCTGAACCGGGGCGCCGAGATCACTCCCTTCCTGTGCTCGATGGGTCTGTTCTTCCTGGCCTTCACGGGGCTGGTCATCAGCTTGTGGCCCTACATCGCGCCTCCGAGTGTCACCTTGTGGGATGCCGCGACCGCACACAAGTCGCAGGCCTTCCTGATGATCGGGACGATGTTCCTGCTTCCGGTAATCCTCGGCTACGTGGCCTGGTCGTACTGGGTGTTCCGCGGCAAGGTGCGTGGGCACGGATACCACGCGGTGTAGTTTTTACACGGTCGCTGCCCGCCGCACGTGCATAGATCCGTGGAGAAGTAGAGCGCCGCCTCTAAGCAGGGAAGTAATACCGAATTTTTCGCCTGTTGCTGCACTTTCAATGCGTTCCTGCGGTCTCATATCGGTTGCTGATCCGGAACGTACATGAAGCCTTTTGCCTCCTGGCCCCGTTGGGCGCAAGTCCTCGCCGGCACCCTGGCCGGCCTTGCCGTGCTGGCCGCCGCCGTGGCGGTCGACTATCACACCACCGGCCCCACGCCCGGCTCGCGTACCGAGCTGGCGCAGCAGTTCGAGCGCGACGCCCGTTCGTGGCTCGACCATCCGCGCGACGTCTCGGACTTCGAGCGCGCGATCGTCGCAGGGCAGGTGAGCGCCGTCGGCGTCGACGGCGACCGCGTACTGGTGACCACTCGCGGCGGCGAACGCTACAGCACGCGGCTCCTTTCCGCCCAGGAGGGGCTGCGCGCGAGGCTGGAGACGCTGAGCCGCGAGCAAGGGTTCGCGCTGACGCCGGTGGACGTGGACGAGCGCACGGTGGGAGAGAAGATCCTGGCGAGCACGACGACCGTGCTGCAGCGGATGATGGGCCTGCTGACGGTCGCCGTGATGGCGCTGATCGTCGTCTACCTGGTACGGCAGACGCAGGGCTCGGGGAGCAAGGCCAAGCTGGCGGAGCGGCCGGCCACCCGTTTCGATGACGTGATCGGATCGGCCGAGGCCAAAGCCGCGCTGCAGCAGGTGACCGCCTTCATGCGCGATCCACAGAAATACCTCGCCCTCGGCGCCAAGCCGCCACGCGGCGTGCTGCTCGAAGGGCCGCCGGGCACCGGCAAGACGCTGCTGGCCCGGGCGCTGGCGGGCGAGTGCGGCGCGAACTTCATCGCCGTCGACGGCTCGCACTTCTCCAGCATGTTCTACGGCGCCGGCATCACCAAGGTGCGCGAGCTGTTCGCCACCGCGCGCAAGCACGCGCCGTGCATCGTCTTCATCGATGAGTTCGACGGCATCGGCAAGCGGTCGACGGGCGCCAAGGTGGCCGGTGGTCAGTCCGAGGAAAACCGCATCATCAACAAGCTGCTCGTGGAGATGGACGGGTTCGACCCGAGCGAGAACGTGGTGGTGGTCGGCGCGACCAACCACGTCGGCAACGTCGACGAGGCCTTGCGTCGGCCCGGCCGTTTCGACCTCGTCGCGCGAGTGGCGCTGCCCAACGTGCACGAGCGCCGCGAGCTCTTCGCGCTGTGCCTGGGGCGCGTGAAGGCCGACGCGGGTTTCGATCTCGACGCGCTGGCCCGCTCATCGACGGGTCTTTCCCACGCGGACATCACCAATGTGGTCAACCGCTCCGCGGTGATGGCGGCCGAGGAGGGCAGCACCGAGGTCACGCAGGAGCATGTGCACCGTGCGCTCGAGGCACACCAGCTCGGCGGTGAGGTCTCCAGCGTCAAGGCGATGTTCACTCCCGAGGCGCGTCATCGCATCGCGATCCACGAGAGCGGCCACGCTGTGGTGGCTCACGTGATGGGGGCAGGCACGGTCGAGCGCGTCACGATCGAGCCGCGCGGCCAGGCGCTGGGGGTGACCTTCGTGACGCGTGAGAACGAGATCCCTCTCTACGGCGAGCACGAGCTGCGCTCGCGCCTGGGCATGATGCTGGCCGGGCGGGAGGCCGAGCTCATGGTGTTTGGCAACACGACCTCCGGTGCCTCCGACGACCTCAAGCGCGCCTCGGAACTGGCGATCGAGATGGTCAGCGGTATGGGCTTCAGCGAGGAATTCGGGCTGCTCAGCCTGCACGGCGTGCCCGAGAAGCTGGTGGGGCCGCATATCCAGGAGAAGGTGCTCGCCGAGGCCAAGACCCTGCTCGACGAGGCCCAGGCGGCCTGCCGGGAAGCCTTGCACCGCCACCGCGATGCGCTGCATCGGCTGACCGATGCCTTGCTGAGCGAGGAGACCGTCTCCGGTATGGCGCTGCGCAGCCTGCTGCCCGACGTCGATCCCGCATATCCCGCGGGGCATGCACCAGCCCTGCGCGTGGCGATGCAAGGCGAGGCGCAGGCCGCCTGATTCTTCGGCGCGTCGCCCGGGGGGGGCGGGGCAGGCACGGCATTCGCCTGGGATGGGCGCCTTGCCCACCGCCCAGATGGACCTGCCGCTGCCCTCCCTGCCGTTGCCCGGCGCCGCATCCGACGCGCCGGCGGTTGCGGCCGCCGCCCCCGCGGCGAGCGGCGGCGGCGCCCTGGCTCCCCGGGTGGCGGAGGACGCGCCGCTCTTCGTCGTGCTCAATCGCCGTTCCGGCCCGCGCCGTGGCGACGAGGCGGCCGCGCTGATCGCCTCGACGCTGCGCGACGCCGGACGCGAGTTCTCGCTGCTGCAGGTGCAGCGAGGCGCCCAGGTGCTCGCGATGGCGCGAGAGGCGGCGACGCGTGCGGCACGCGCGACGGGGGTGGTTGTCGCCGCCGGGGGAGACGGCACCTTGAACGCGGTGGCCCAGCAGGCCCACGCGGCAGGCCTGCCGTTCGCGGCTTTGCCGCAGGGCACATTCAACTACTTCGGGCGGGAGCACCGCATTCCCCTCGCGCTGGAAGAGGCGCTGCAACTGCTGCTGCGCGCGCAGCCGCAGCCCGTCCAGGTGGGCGAGGTCAACGGAAGGCTGTTCCTCGTGAACGCCAGCATGGGTTTGTACCCGGCGGTGCTGCAAGAGCGTGAGGCGATGACGAAGGAGCACGGCCGGCATCGCTGGGTCGCGCTGTGGGCCGGGGTGCGCACGATGCTGCGCGACCGACGCCGGCTGGTGCTGCGCATGGAGTGCGACGGCCAGCCACGACTGGTCGAGGCATCCACCGTCTTCGTCGGCAACAACCGCCTGCAGCTCGAGATGCTGGGCGTTCCGGAAGCCGATGTGGTTTCTCAGCGCGAGCTGGCCGCCTTGTGGGTGCGCCCGCTCGACACCCGCAAGGCCCTGGGTGTACTGTGGGGTGCGGCCCTGGGTCGCCTCGCGCAGGCAGATGCGGTGGAGCGGTTCGCCTTCCGGCGTCTCGAGGTGCAGTCGCTCAGCGGAGCGAGCCGGCCGCGGCGGCTGCAGGTCGCCATCGACGGTGAGGTGTGCAGCCTGCAGACCCCGCTGGTGTTCCGACCCTCGCCGCAGCCCCTGTGGCTGATGTGCGAGCCGCCCGCCGTGGCCAATGCCTCGGGCGAGCGCGACCGATGACCGTGCTGCTGCACATCTCCGACACGCACTTCGGCACCGAGCTGGCGGGCCCGACGCAGGCCCTGGCGGCGCTGGTGAGGAGCGAGCGGCCCGGACTGCTGGTGCTGTCCGGCGATGTGACGCAGCGTGCGCGTCGGCGCCAGTTCCGGGCGGCCAGGCAGTTCCTGGACGACCTGGACGTGCCTGCCGTGCTGGCGCTGCCCGGCAACCACGACATCCCCCTCTTCAACTTGCTCGCTCGCGTTTTCAACCCGTATGGCGGCTATCGGCGCTGGTTGAGCCGCGAACTGGAGCCGACTCACGAGGACGAGCACTGGCTGGTCGTAGGCGTGGACACGACGCGCCGCTACCGGCACAAGGACGGGGAAGTCTCGCGCGGGCAGGTCGAGCGCACCGTGCAGCGCTTGCGCGCCGCGCGGCCCGGACAGGTGCGCATCGTCGTCACTCACCAGCCCGTGCTCGCGGTGCGCGACGAGGACCGGCGCAACCTGCTGCATGGCCGCGAGGCGGCGGTGCGGGCATGGGTCGAGGCCGGGGCGGACTTCCTGCTCGGCGGCCACATCCATTTGCCCTACGTGAGGTCGCTGCGCGAGGCCTATCCCGGCCTGCCGCGCGAAGCATGGGCCGTCCAGGCGGGCACGGCGATCTCCCACCGCATCCGCGATGGCATTGCGAACTCGGTCAACATCCTGCGCCGCAATGGCGACGGCTCCACCTGCATGGCGGAGCGCTGGGATTGGGACGGACGCACCGGAGCGTTCACCAAGGTGCTGCAGCGACCGCTGCCCCTCAGTCGCTGAGACGGGCCCCGAGAAGGCCCCGCGCCCCTCCTGGCACGGCGCGGGGGCGCGTGCGCGGTTGGCTCCAGGGGCCGCCTCAACCAAGTCGACGATGTTCCGAAGCTGCGATCAATGTGCCTTGCGGGCCAACGCGCGGGCGAGTTCTTCCTTGTTCATCCTCGAGCGGCCGCGCACGCCGAGCTCCCGCGCCCGCCGGTAGAGTTCCTCGCGGGTGTGGCCGCGTGCGTCCACGCCGCCTGCGGTGGGCGAGGGGCGCCGCCGCGCCTGCGCGCCCGACCGGGCGGCCTGCTCGTCGGAAGGCCCCTTGCGGCGCTTGGGCTCCCAGTGGTCGCCCACTTTCTCGAAGCCGTGCTTCAGCGCGGCATAGGCGGTGCGCCCGGCCCGCTCGCCGGGGCCGTAGGTCTGCTCGGCACTGCGCAAAGCCTTGGCATAGGTGCGCTGGGCGTGGGCGGGGGAGCGTTCCAACGTGCTCGGCAGTTCCACCCCGTATTTTTTGGTCGACATCGCCGTTCCTCCTGGCATGACGAAAGGCCTGCTGCCCTCGACTCCAGGAGGGCAGCGAACGTCATGCCCGTCCCGTTGGCCCGTGCCGGCCCATCCGTTCAGCGCCAGATCTGCGGGTCCACGCCCTGCAGGCCGGGGTGGTCGGCGCGCCGGAAGCTCGGAGACTGTCCGCGGCGCTTCTGCTCGAAGTAGTCGCGCGTCAGAGCGGCCACCGTGCCGGACAGCAGCACGATGGCCACCAGGTTGATCGTGGCCATCAGGCCCATGGACGCGTCGGCGGCGTTGAAGACGGTGGCCACGGTCTCGTACGAGCCCCACAGCACCATCGCCATCGCGCCCAGGCGCAACACGGTCACCGGCCCTCGCCCTCCCAGGCCCAGGAAAACCATCGAGTTCTCGGCGTAGACGTAGTTGGCGATGATGGACGTGAACGCGAAGAAGAAGATGGCTGCCGCGACGAAGTAGGTGCCGGCCGCGCCGATGTGGGTCGACATCGCCGCCTGTGTGAGTTTGGTGCCGGTCAACTCGGAACCGGGTTGCAGCGCCCCCGAGAGCAGGATCATCAGCGCCGTGGCCGTGCAGATCACGATGGTGTCGATGAACACCCCCAGCGCCTGCACGAAGCCCTGGCTCGATGGGTGATGGGGCACCGGGGTGGCGAGCGCCGCGCCGTTGGGGGCCGAGCCCATGCCCGCCTCGTTGGAGAAGAGGCCACGCTTGACCCCGTTGAGCATGGCAGCGGTCACCGACCCGGCGACCCCGCCAGCTGCCTCGCCCCATCCGAAGGCGCTGCGGACGATGGTCGCGAGCAGGCCCGGCACTTCGCCCGCGTTGGCGATGGCCACGTAGAGGGCCACCAGCACGTACGCGATCGCCATGAAGGGCACCAGCATTTCCGCCAGCGTGGCAACACGGCGCACGCCGCCGAAGATGACGGCCCCTGCCAGCACCGCCACGACCGCGCCGACCGCCAGCTTGGGCACCCCGAACGCCTCCTGCATTGCCTCGGCGATGGAGTTGGCCTGCACGGCGTTGAAAGCGAGCCCGAACGTGAGGATCAGGCATACGGAGAAGACGATGCCCGCCCAGCGGGCGCGCAGCCCCCGCTCGATGTAGAACGCCGGGCCCCCTCGATAGCCGCCTGCCGTGTCCCGGGTCTTGTACAGCTGGCCGAGGGTGCTCTCGGCATAGGCCGTTGCCATGCCCAGCAGCGCGACCACCCACATCCAGAAGATCGCGCCGGGGCCGCCCAGGTGCAGCGCCACCGCGACGCCCGCGATGTTGCCCGTGCCTACGCGCGAGGCGAGCGTGGTGCACAAGGCTTGGAAGGGGGTGATGCCGGCCGTGTCGGAGCGGCTACCCCGACCGAGCCTGAGGATCTCCCCGAAGTGGCGGAACTGCACAAAGCCCAGCCGCAGCGTGAAGTAGATGCCCACGGCCAGCAGGCCGTAGACCAGCACGTAGTTCCAGAAGAAGGTATTGAGGGCGTCGATGACGGTGTCCATGGCTTCGTCTGCCGTCCGGCGGGCGCCCGCCCGGCACGGCTGTCATTTCGCAAGGGCGCGATGCTACGCGGTGCCAGGGCCGAGCGAGTATCCAAGTGCTCGCGAGGCGCGCCGGCACAAGGAGCGCGCGGGCACCGCCCTTGCAGCTGCGAGGGACACGACAGGAGCATCCCATGGCACAAGCACGCAACACACCGTCTTCCCAGCCACCGGGCAACAGCCAGGGCTCTCGCCTGGGCGGGCAGGGCGGCCCGCAGGACGAGCGCACCGGCCTGGCCGACGGCCGCCCGCAGGAAGGGCTGGACACGGGCAGTCCAGTGAAGGGGCGTGAGCATGCCGGCGGTTCTCAGGGCCTGGCGGGTGCGCAAGGCAGCGGCGGCGGCGCAGACCGCGGCATGCAGCAGGACCCCGACCAGGGCCGCCGCGACCGATAGGCGGCCGGCCCCGGCGCTCCCCTGGAACGGGGCAGCGCCGCCTCCGGCGGCTGCTTACTGGATGTAGCGCTCGACCGTGCCCGGATCCCGCGCACGGGCGGCGTCCGGATCCTCGCCGAACTCGCGCTTGGCCCGGCGCTGGCGCAGCAGGTCCCAGCACTGGTCCAACTGCGTCTCGATCTCGCGCAGCCGGTCGGCGTGTTGCTCCGGGCGCTCGGCCGCCTCGCGCAACCGCTGTTCTTCCTCGACCAGCTGGTTGATGTGGTCCAGGATGGATCTGTCGTTCATCGTGCGTACTCCCGGATGTTGGAGGCAAGGCCTCGCCTGCCCTGACCGGCAAGCCCCGCGCCCGGGGTCGCAGTGACGGCGGCCCGGGCGCCGTTCCCGGGCTAAAGCGCGGAACTGGACCGCAATAGCCTCCCTTGTGCCTCTTTGAAGGAGGTCGCCCGCCCCTAGCATTACGGGTTGGCACGCCGGCATGGGCCGGCGCGAACGCAAGGTGAGGGAATGGGCGTCAAGGCGTGGGCCCGGGCGGCGGCTGCCGGCTCGATCGCGATGAGCTTGGGTGTGACGGCGCACGCGGATCAGGCGCAGGGGCCTTCGAACGAGGCGGCCTGGGTGGTGGAGCAGGTGCTCGCCACCGCGGACCACCGCGGGCGACCGTTCGCCGTGGTGGACAAGAAGGATGCGCGGCTGTACCTGTTCTCGGCACAGGGCCGACTGCTGGGCACCACGGCCGTGCTCCTCGGACAGGCCGGGGGCGACCAGTCATTACCGGGCGTCGGCGCCAAACACCCCTCCCAGCTGCTGCTGCACGAGCGAACCACGCCGGCCGGGCGCTTCGCCTCCGAGCCGGGGGTCAACGACAAGGGCGAGGACATCGTGTGGTTCGACTACGACGCCGCGCTGGCCATCCACCGCCTGCGGCCGGGGAGCTCCGAGGCCCGTCGGGCCCGGGCCCTGGCCAGCCCGACCGCGACGGACAATCGCCAGTCGCTCGGCTGCGTGGTCGTACCGGTCGATTTCTACGACAGCCTGGTCAAGCCCACGCTGGGCCGGCAACGCGGCGTCGTCTACGTGCTGCCCGAAGGACGCTCCCTGGCCGCGGTCTTCGAGAGCCTGTCCTCGCACTGAGGACCGCCCCCCCGGGGGGGCGGGAGCCCGGGGGTGCGGGGGGGGCTCACAGCCGTGCGCGAGCGTGAATAATTCGCTTTGGGAACCCCAGTTCCGCCAGTTGTTCGACAGGGCGGGGCAGAGAATCCGTCCCCGTCGGCATGCGCGGTTCGCCATCCGCACGACGCCTTGCGCCCCGCCATGCCTGTCCACCCTACAAAGGAGATGACATGTCGTTCGCATGCGCGAAGAACAAGGTGCGTGGCCTGATCGCGGCCTTGGCGCTGGCTGCCGTCAGCGGGGGGGCCGCGGCCCAGACCATCGTGAAGATCGGGCTGAGCAGTCCCTTGTCGGGCGGACAGACTGCCCACGGCCAGGACAATCTCGGCGGGGCCCGTCTGGCCATCCAGGAACTGAACGCCAGGCCGATCCAGGTGGGCGGGCAGCCGGTGCGCTTCGAGCTGGTGGCCGAAGACGACCAGGCCGACCCGCGCCAGGGGGTGCAGGTCGCGCAGAAACTCGTCGACAGCGGGGTGCGTTTCGTCGTCGGTCCGTACAACTCCGGTGTCACGATGCCTGCTTCGCGGGTCTATAACGATGCTGGCGCCATCGTGGCAACGGTCGCGTCGAACCCCAAGATCACCGAGCAGGGCTTCTCGCGCCTGTTCCGCGTCGGTCCGAGCGACACACAGCTGGGGGCGAACATTGCCACTTATGCCGCCAAGGAACTGAAGGTCAAGCGCGTGGCGATCATCGACGACCGCACCGCCTACGGCGTCGGCGTGGCCGACGAGTTCGCCCGTGAGGCCAAGGCCCAGGGCCTGACCATCGTCGGTCGCGAGTACACCTCGGACAAGGCGATCGATTTCACTGCAGCGCTGACCGCACTGAAGGCCCACAACCCGGACGCCATCTTCTTCGGCGGCTATGCGCCGCAGGCCGGCCCGATGGTGCGCCAGCTGAAGTCGCTGGGCCTGAACGCCAAGCTGCTGGGCGGCGACACCATTTGCTCGACCGAAACCGCCAAGCTGGCCGGCAACGACCTCGTCGAGAACACCGTGTGGTGCACCCAGGGCGGCGCCTTGCTGGACAAGGCCACCGAAGGCAAGGCCTTCATCGAGAAGTACCGCGCCGCGCACAAGCGCGATCCGCTCACCTATGCGGTCTCGTTCTACGACGCGGTGCACATGTTCGCACAGGCCATGCAGAAGGCCAATTCGACGGATCCGGCCAAGGTGGCGCAGGCGATCTCCTCGGGCAGCTACAAGGGCGTGGCGGGCACCTACGCCTTCGACGCCAAGGGCAACCTCAAGGCCTCGCCGGTGACCGTGTTCACCTTCCGCAAGGGCGAGCCGGCACCGATCGCGTCGTTCTGATCCTCCCGCCGCCCGCCCGGCACTACCGGTGCGGCGGGCCACAGCAAGAAGGGGCTGCCGATGGCAGCCCCTTCTTGCTTTCGGGCGTCTCCTGCGGCCCCGTTCAGGGATAGAGCCCGCGCTCCTGGCGCGCCATCAGGATGCGCTCGCAGGCCACCGCGAAGGTCGCGGTTCGCAGCGAGATCCTGTGGCGCTCGGAGGTGTCCCAGATCTTCCTGAGCGCATCGACCATGATCTTGTCCAGGCGCAGATTGATCTCGTCCTCGCTCCAGAAGAAGCTGGAGAAGTCCTGCACCCACTCGAAGTAGGACACGGTCACGCCGCCCGCGTTGCAGATCACGTCCGGCACGACGAGGATGCCGCGGTCGGTCAGTACGTCGTCGGCGGTGGGCAGCGTCGGGCCGTTGGCGCCCTCGAGCACGAGCCTGGCCTTGATGCGGTTGGCCCGCTCGGCGGTGATCTGGCCTTCCAGCGCGGCGGGGATCAGGATGTCGCAGTCGAGGTCCCAGAAGGACTCGCCGTCGATGCGCTCGGCCCCGCGGAAGCCGCCCACGCCTCCTTCCTCGCGCACGGCCTGCATGAGCGAGGCCATGTCCATGCCCTCGGGGTTGAAGATCGTCCCGGTATGGTCCTGCACGGCCACCAGCTTCGCGCCGGCGCCCACGAAGAGCTCTGCCGCGGCGCTGCCCACGTTGCCGAAGCCCTGCACCGCGATGCGCGCGCCGTCCAGCTTCAGTCCTATGCGGCGCGCCGCCTCCCGCCCGGTCACGAACACTCCCCGGCCCGTGGCCTTCACCCGCCCGAGCGAGCCGCCGAGATGGATGGGTTTGCCGGTGACGACACCCGTGGCGGTCGCGCCCACGTTCATCGAATACGTGTCCATCATCCACGCCATGATCTGCGCGTTGGTGTTGACGTCGGGCGCCGGGATGTCCTGCTGCGGACCGATGATGATGCCGATCTCGCTGGTGTAGCGGCGCGTCAGCTTTTCCAGTTCTTTCTGTGAAAGCAGCTTGGGATCGACACGGATGCCGCCCTTGGCGCCGCCATAGGGCAGGTTGACCGCGGCGTTCTTGATCGTCATCCACGCGGCCAGCGCCATCACCTCCTCGAGCGTGACGTCCGGGTGGTAGCGCACGCCGCCCTTGCCCGGGCCGCGCGAGAGGTTGTGCTGCACGCGGTAGCCCTCGAAGTGGCGCACGGTGCCGTCGTCCATCTCGATGGGCACGTCGACGACGAGTGCACGCTTGGGCCGCTTGAGCGTATCGGCCCACCGGGCCAGCGGGCCGAGATAGGGGATCACGCGGTCGACCTGCGACAGGTAGGTCGACCACGGGCTGTCGGGTGAGGGGGTGACGTAAGACAGGCTCACACGGGTTCCTTTCGTGAAAGAGTCATGCTGGTACGCCTCTTGGACGCGCCAGGAGCGCAGACGAACTGTAGGCGTCCCGCCCGTCGCGTGGATGCCCTCGTTATGCATCTTGTGCATGACCCTTGCCGAGGCTGGAAATACCTCCCTCGATGCACTGCCGTTCAGCGTTGCAGGAAGATCATCAGCCGCCTTTCCGCCGGGGAAAGGCCCCGCGGCACGCAGACCTTCTCGCACGGCTGGCAGCGTCTGGTGAGCTCGCCGTCCAGAAACGCGGCGATCACCTGCGGGTGCACGTAGGACTTGCGGCATACCGCGACCGTGTTGCCCAGCAGGGCTGCCACCTCGGTGAGCGCCGCCTTGACCAAGCGCCTGGCATCGGTGATCCCCTCGGCCTGCAGCGGCGCCAACTGCTCCAGGGCCTGCACGCTCGCGTGCCAGGTACGAAAGTCCTTGGCGGTGAAGTCGCTGCCGCAGATCTCCCGCAGGTATTCGTTGACGTCCGTGGAGCCGATGGTTCGCACCTCGCCCGCGTCGTCGACGTACTGGAACAGGTCCTGCCCCGGCAGTTCCTGACAGCGGCGCACGATGCGGGCGAGCCGCCGGTCCGTCACCGCGATGTCGTGTTCCACGCCGCTCTTGCCCTTGAATCTGAGCCGCAGGGTGTCGCCGCGCACGGCGGCATGCCGATCGCGCAGCGTCGTCAGTCCGTAGGACTTGTTCTCCCGCGCGTACTCGTCGTTGCCCACCCGGATGTAGGTCGTGTCGAGCAGCTGCACGATGGCGGCCAGCACCTTCTGGCGCGGCAACCCGTCCAGGCCGAGGTGCTTGCGCACCTGCCCGCGGATGCGCGGCAGCGCCTGCCCGAAGGCCGCCATGCGATCGAACTTGTCCAGGTCCCGCATCACCTGCCAATACGGGTGGTAGCGGTACTGCTTGCGTCCGCGGGCGTCCCGTCCGGTGGCCTGCAGGTGTCCATGCGGGTCCGGGCAGATCCAGACGTCGGTGTAGGCGGGCGGGATGGCCAGGCGCCGGATGCGCCGCAAGTGCTCCTCGTCGCGCAGCGGGTGTCCCTCGGTGTCGAGGTAGATGAACTCCTCGCCGCATCTTTCGCGGCGAAACCCGGGCATCGTGTCGGTGACGTAGACGAGTCGCGGCGGCTCCTCGTCCAGCATCTCCTTCAACGCTCGCGCCAGGCGTCGCGCCACCCGCACCGGAGCACCGGGATGCGGCGCCGCCGGGGCGCCGGAGTCGGCATCCGGCGCGCGCGGGGCGGTCGCCATGGAGGTCAGGGCGTGGTCCCTCGTGTGGGCGGAACGCCCCCCGCCGGATTGGTGGCGGCACTGGCTGCCGCCTCGCTGCTGCCCACGGTGCCGGAGGGAGACGCGGCCCCGGTCGCTCCGCCCGTGGTCCCCGCATCCGTGCCGCTGCCCGTTCCGGTCGTGGAGTCTGCGGCGTTGCCGGTCGGGCCGACTCCCGTCGCGCCCGAGGTGCCGGTGTCGGAGGGGCTGCCGCTGCCCGCCGGCGCACCGGTCCCGCTGGTCGGCGCGGGTGTCGGGGCGGGGGCACTGTCGGGCGGGCCCTGTGTGGTCGAAGAAGGGGGGTTGGGCCGGCAGCCGCCGAGCATCAGCAGGGCGGCCGCCGCGCCGGCCACCAGGACCACCCCGGTCCCCGGCGGCGGGGCGGCTCGCGGGACTTTCGCGTCCATGCGTCAGGCCCTCGGACGGTGCGTCGTTCCCGCCGGTCCGCGCGGCGGGATGGCGCCGTCGGTGTCACCCAGCGTGTCGCCGGTATCGCCTGCTTCCTGCGCGCGGTAGCGCTCGCGCAGGGCCTTCACCTGGTCGTGGTTGCGCAGCGCGCCCTCGTAGTGGCGCTGCAGGATTTCGCGCACCTCGGGCGGCAGGGTTTTCTGCAAGGCATTGCGATAGCGCGCCACGGCCGCATCCTCCCCGCGCTCGCATTCCTCCAACATGGCCAGGTCGCTCTTGCCCGACAGCGATCCCCGCAAGGCCACCCAGCCCCGGTGCACCGCGCCCGCCGCGGTGCCGCCCGCGTCTGCGCGCTCTCCGTAGCGGGCCAGGCAGTTCTCCAGTTCCTGCGCCGCGCGCTCGCA
>DATMBN010000038.1:0-9740 GCA_035559275.1 Burkholderiaceae bacterium | reverse complement strand
GGGCAGTGACGGTGCCCGCCGTGCTGTCGATGACGACCAGTTGACGCGCAACCGGGTCGGTCAGGTAAATCTCGTCACGCGCGCCGCTGGTGGCAAACGCCGGCCACGGGGCGGCGGCCGGCATCGCGGGGATGGCCTGGGGAACGCGGACCAGGGGCGCCCACTGTCCGCCCTGCTGGCGCTGCAAGACGGTCAAGCTGCCTTCATCGTCGAGCACGAAGAACCGCTGCCCGGTGCGGTCGAAAGCGTGTGCCCGGCGCAGCCGGCCGGTGCTCCAGCCTTGCAGCTCCAATTCCTGGGCCTGGGCCGTGCTGCCGTCGATGGCGAAGAAGCGCGTCGTCATGGGCGCGGGAGCGATGCCGTCGTTGCCGATGCCCACGAACTGCCCCGGCGCGCGCGGGTGTCCCGCAATGGTGCCGATGCGCACCGGCGTGGACACCTTTTGGTCGCTGACCTCGATATCGCTCACGTGCCGCACGAGCAGTACCCCATCGTTGCATCCCACGGCGGTGTAGCTGCCGGAGCTGAAGCTGCCGTGCATGCCGTCGCAGCGGGTGGGCAACTCGCGCACGGCCGAGTAGGTGGAGCCGGTGCGGTGATACAGGCGCAGATGGGTGGGCAGGGCGTCGGAGGCGTCGGCCGCGCGGGCCACCGCGAGCAGCCTGTTGTCCACGGGTTCGGCCAAACCGTGGATGGCAAGGTCCAGATCCAGCGATGCGACGGTGTTCGCCGCGCCGATGGAGGCGTCGGTGAGGAGCTTCACGGACGCCAGGCGGGGGGGTGTTGCGTCTCCGACGCCGTCCATGAAGACCGCCGCCTGCCGGCCGTGCTGCACGTCGTAGTGGGTGGGACGGGGACCCGAGAGCTTCCACGCCAGCTTCCGTGACGCCTGCTTGTAGTCGTGCAAATGGTCGCCATGGTCTTCCTGCCAGATGCCGCCGTCGACGAACTGCACCTGGTCCTGCGTGCGTTGGAAGATCACGGCATAGCGGCCGCCCGGGCTGGCGTAGACCGCCGAAGCAGGGTGATCGAGCGAGTGGGAGGCCTCGACCTGCCCGAGGTCGAGATCCTGGATGCGCAAGATGGGCGCGTCCTTCTCCGCGATGGCCAGACGCCCGGCGGTGTCTATCGGCTCGAAGTCGTGATCGTGGTCATCGCCCGAGCCTGCTCCCCCGCCGCATGCCGCGAGCAGGGTAGCGCAGAGGATGAGCGGAAGGGCGATGCGCGAGGTCGTGGGGGTGCGCAGCGGCATGGCATGAACTCCTTCGAAGACCAGGGATGATCAAACTTGAAGATAATGATAATGCAATATCACTAAAGGCGACGCACTCGGCTACGCTTGCCACATGGAACGCCACACCCGTCAACGCGCGGCAATACGCGACGCGCTGCTAGAAGCAGGACGCCCGCTGCTCCCCCAGGAGGTCCTCGAGGTGGCGCAGCGCCAGGCACCGGGACTGGGGATCGCCACCGTCTACCGCAACCTCAGGGCACTGGTCGAGGAGGGGCAACTGCAACTGGTCCAACTGCCCGGCGAGAACCCGCGCTTCGAGCCGGTGGGGCGGCACCACCACCACTTCCAGTGCCGGCGCTGCGAGCGCGTGTTCGACGTCCACGCCTGCCCGGGGGATCTCGCGCGGCTGGCCCCGCCCGGGTTCCGTGTCGAGGACCACGACCTGACGCTCTACGGTGTGTGCAAGGAGTGCTCGGACGGGGCATCGCCGGGCGGCAACCGGTCGCCGGGTCACGCGTGCTAGTCTTGAGCGGGCGCGGCTGCGGCCGCATGTGAGAGACCTGACCCTTCCGCCTTGCCATGCACGTCCAGAAGCCTGCCAAGTACCTGGTCCTGATCGAGTCCGGGGGCGCCATGGTGGCGCGCCTGTTCGACGCCCAACGGTCTCCCTTGGCCGAGATCGACGCGACCTCGGAGGAGGTTGCCGTGATGACAGAAGGTGTCGTCCCCCGACGCGGGGCCGAGGAAGACCTGTGGGGCCGGGTACTCGCCGGCCACAGCCGCGAGGAGCGCGAGGCCGCGCTCGTTTTCGAACTCGATCCCTGATCTGCCGCCCGTGCACGGCCGCCGCTCGGCGCCCGGCCCTGATTGCCTTGTCTACCGCGACGGGGGGCGCGGCGCTCTGCTATGGTCGGGCACCTTCCGTGTGCTCGATCGATGGACTTTCTCAACATTCCGCTGTTTGCCGCCGCGGCGCTCGTCTTCCTCAGCGTGCTGTCGGGACTCGTCTCCGCGCGGGTCGGGTTCTCCTTCCTGCTGGTTTTTCTGCTGGCCGGCATGCTGGCGGGCGAAGACGGGCCCGGAGGGCTGCGGTTCGACGACTTCGTCCTCAGTTTCTGGGTGGCCAACGTCGCCCTGGCGGTGATCCTGCTCGACGGCGGACTGAGGACGGCCTACCCGACGTTCCGGACGGGTCTCAGGCCTGCCCTCACGCTCGCGACGCTGGGGGTGGTGTTCAGCGCGGCGCTCACCGGCGCGGCGGCGGTATGGCTCTTGGGTCTGGACTGGCGAATGGGCCTGCTGCTCGGTGCCATCGTCGGTTCGACCGACGCGGCCGCCGTGTTCTCCTTGCTCAAGTCCTCCGGCGTCACGCTGAACGAACGGGTGGCGGCGACACTGGAGATCGAGTCGGGCATGAACGATCCCATGGCGGTGTACCTCACGGTGGCGATGATCGCCTGGGTCCAGATGAGCGCGGGGGGCAGCCACGCGCTCACCGAACTGGCCGGGCTCATGGCGCGCCAGTTCGGCTGGGGGACGGTGCTCGGACTGGTCGCCGGCTTCGGCCTGTCGTGGCTGCTGCCGCGGCTGGCACGGCGCACCGAGCTCAAGGGCGGCCCGCTGGCGCTGCTGCTCGTTTCCGCGGGGTTGTCCGTGTTCGCGGCGACCGGCTTGCTGGGCGGCTCCGGATTCCTGGCGGTCTATCTGTTCGGACTGGTGGTCGGCAACCGCAGCGCTGACCTCGTGCGCGAGGCCTTGTCGGCGATGGACGGCTACGCCTGGTTGTCCCAAGCCGGCATGTTCCTGCTGCTCGGGCTGCTGGTCACGCCGTCCAAGATGGTCCAGACCTTGTGGCCGGCGCTGGGGATCTCTGTGGTGCTGATCCTCCTGGCCCGACCGCTGGCCGTGTGGTTGTGCCTGGCGCCTTTTCGCTTCAGCCCGCGGGAAGTGTGGTTCGTGTCCTGGGTCGGGCTGCGCGGTGCGGTTCCCATCGTGCTCGCGGTGTTTCCGGTGATGGCCGGCATTCCCGACGCGACGCTCTTTTTCAATGTCGCGTTCGTGGTGGTGCTCACCTCGCTGCTGCTGCAAGGCACCACGATTGCATACGCCGCGCGCAAACTGCGCGTCGCGCTGCCGGGCAAGGACGAGGAGACCCTCGCCCGGGCCGTCTACGGCGACTTCACCCTCGATGGGGCGACGCCGGTGGGCGACGTGTGCGCCTTCTACGGATTGCCTGCGCCCGATCTCCCCGAGGAGCCGATCGGGCAATGGCTCGCGCGTCGCCTCGGCCGCCCGCCGGTGGTGGGCGACATGCTCGTCTTCGGCGCCGCCCACCTGAGCGTGCGCGAAATGGCCGGCGGGGACATCCGGGTCGTCGGCGTGCGCTTCCAGCAGGCCGACTCCGGGGGATGAGCGGGTCGCTCAGCGGCGCTCGTACTGCTTGGCGCCGAAGAGGATCTCGCGTTCCTTGTCGCCGCTGATCGGCTTGCGCCGGTCGGCCAGCACTTCCACGCCTCGTTGCACGGCGGGACGCGCCTCGATCTCGTCGAACCAGCCCTTCAGGTGGGGATAGTCCGCCCAGTCGATGCCCTGGTTCTTCCACGAGCGCAACCACGGGAAGATGGCGATGTCGGCGATGGTGTATTCGGGCCCGGCGATGTAGCGGCTTTTCGCCAGGCGCTTGTCCATCACCGCATAGAGACGCTTGGCCTCGTTCGTGTACCGCTGGATCGCGTAGTCGATCTTCTCCGGGGCATAGATGCGGAAGTGGTGCGCCTGCCCCAGCATGGGCCCGACGCCGCCCATCTGGAACATGAGCCACTGCAGCGTCTCGAACTTCCCGCGGTCATCCGGGGGCAGGAACTTGCCGGTCTTGGACGCCAGGTACACGAGGATCGCACCCGACTCGAACAACGAGATCGGCCGGCCGTCGGGCCCTGCGGGATCCACGATGGCCGGGATCTTGTTGTTCGGGCTGATCTCCAGGAACCTCGGCTCGAATTGATCGCCCGCGCCGATGTCCACCGGGACCACCTTGTAAGGCAGCCCGCATTCTTCCAGCATGATGTGGACCTTGTGCCCGTTCGGCGTGGCCCAGGAATAGACCTCGATCATCCGTGTCGCTCCGCTTGGTGTCTTGGACGACAGGCAATCTAGCAGGCTCGGGCCAAGCTTGCAGGAAGACGCCCTTGTCCCCTTGGCTGCCCCGGCCTGCCCGGCAGGACCCAGCCATGAAAAAGGCCCGCGTTCGCGGGCCTTGGTCGATGGGCTCAGGACACGGATCAGGCGTGACGTCCCAGTTCCATCTTGGCGATCGCGTTGCGATGCACTTCGTCCGGCCCATCGGCCAGGCGCAGCGTCCGGGCGTGGGCGTAGTAGCTCGCGAGCGGGAAGTCGTCGCACACGCCCCCGCCGCCGTGCACCTGGATGGCCCAGTCGATCACCTTGCAGGCCATCGAGGGCGCCACCACTTTGATCATGGCAATCTCGGCCTTGGCCGCCTTGTTGCCGGCCACGTCCATCATCCAGGCTGCCTTGAGCGTCAGCAGCCGCGCCTGCTCGATCATGCAGCGCGCTTCCGCGATGCGTTCCTGCGTGACCGTCTGCGCGGCGACCGGCTTGCCGAAGGCCACGCGGGCCGAGGCCCGGCGGCACATCAGCTCCAGAGAGCGCTCGGCCAGGCCGATCAGGCGCATGCAGTGGTGGATGCGGCCCGGGCCGAGGCGGCCTTGCGCGATTTCGAAGCCACGGCCCTCGCCGAGCAGCATGTTCGAAGCCGGCACGCGGACGTTCTCGAACAGGACCTCCATGTGGCCGTGCGGCGCATCGTCGTAGCCGAAGACGTTGAGCGGCCGCAGGATCTTCACGCCCGGGCTCTCCACCGGCACCAGGATCATGGACTGCTGCTGGTGTCGCGGCGCCTCGGGGTCGTTCTTGCCCATGAAGATCATGATCTTGCAGCGCGGATCGCCGGCGCCGGACGTCCACCACTTGCGCCCGTTGATCACGTACTCGTCGCCTTGCCGCTCGATCCGCGACGAGATGTTGGTCGCGTCGGACGACGCCACTTCCGGCTCGGTCATCGCGAAGGCGCTGCGGATCTTGCCGGCCAGCAGAGGCTCGAGCCATTGCTTCTTCTGCTCCGGCGTGCCGTAGCGCACCAGCACTTCCATGTTGCCGGTGTCCGGGGCAGAGCAGTTGAATACCTCGCTGGACCATGGCACGCGACCCATGATCTCGGCCAGAGGGGCGTACTCCTGGTTCGTCAGGCCCGCGCCGTACTCGCTCTCGGGCAGGAACAGGTTCCACAACCCGGCCGCCTGCGCCTTGGGCTTGAGTTCCTCGATCAGCTGCAGCGGCGTCCAGCGCTTTCCGGCCTGGGTATTGGCCTCGATCTCGGCCCAGTAGCGGCCCTCGTTCGGGTAGATGTGTTCGTCCATGAAGGCGCGCAGCTTGGCCTGCAGCTCCTTCGTCCGGGGGGAGTAATCGAAGTCCATGCGGGGATCTCCGTCAGGGTGGAAAGGGCGGGGCGGGCGCGTCAGACGCGCTGGGCGTACTTCCAGGCCAGTTCCGCCATCGGGCGCGCGCCTGCGGCCGCCTGGCGCGCCTGCGCGCTCGAGGCCGTGCCGTCGACCACCCGCTTGGCGATGCCTTGCAGGATGCCGGCGATGCGGAACATGTTGTAGGCCAGGTAGAAGTTCCAGTCGGCCATCACGGCGTCAGGGTCACCACGGCCGGTGCGCGCGCAGTAGCGTCGCACGTACTCGCGCTCGTCGGGGATGCCCAGTGCGGCGAGGTCGAGCCCGCCGATGCCGCGGAACGATCCCGGCGGGATGTGCCAGGACATGCAGTGGTAGCTGAAGTCGCCCAGCGGATGGCCGAGCGTCGAAAGCTCCCAGTCGAGCACGGCCAGCACTCGCGGCTCGCTCGGGTGGAAGATGAGGTTGTCGAGTCGGAAATCGCCGTGGACGATGGACACCTGGTTCTCGTCGCGGGCACTGGCGGGAATGTGCGCCGGCAGCCATTCGATCAGGCGGTCCATCGCTTCGATCGGCTCGGTGATGGAGGCCTGATATTGCTTCGTCCAGCGCGCGATCTGGCGCTCGAAGAAGTTGCCGGGCTTGCCGTAGTCGGCCAGGCCGCGCGCGCGGAAATCCACCGAGTGGAGCGCCGCGATCACGCGGTTCATCTCGTCGTAGATCGCATCGCGTTCGGCGAGGCTCATGCCAGGCAGCGACTGATCCCACAGCACGCGGCCCTCGACGAACTCCATCACGTAGAACGCGCGCCCGATGACCGACTCGTCCTCGCACAGCAGGTGCATCTGGGCGACCGGCACCTCCGTGCCGTGCAATGCCTGCATCACCCGGAACTCGCGCTCGATCGCGTGGGCCGAGGGCAGGAGCTTGGCCACGGGCCCCGGCTTGGCGCGCATGACGTAGCTGCGCGAGGGGGTGACGAGCTTGTAGGTGGGGTTGGACTGGCCGCCCTTGAACTGCTCGACGGACAGCGGCCCCTGGAAGCCGGGCAGGTGCTGCGTCAGGTACTGCGTCAGGCGCTCCACGTCGAACGCATGCTGTTCGGCCACGGGCCGTGTGCCGGTGTAGGCATCCATCACTGTGCTCCCCTCTGGTCTTGCCGCGCGTGCATGGACGCGCGGGCATGCCAGGTCTCCTCTTCGTATGGCGGACAGCGAGGGACGGACCGGGCGGGGGCGCTCAACCCCCTTCCGCGATCGCCATCAGCTTGTCCTTGGACAGCACGACGAGCCGGGTCGGTTCGATACGCACCGCACCTTCCCGCTCGAAGGCCTTCAGTTCCTGGTTCACCCGCTGGCGCGACGCACCGAGCAGTTGGGCCAGGTCTTCCTGTGCCAGCTGCAGGCCGATGCGGATCTCTTCGCCCTGCGGGACGCCGTAGCTGCGCGCCAGCAGCAGCAGCTGCTTGGCCAGCCGCGCGGCCAGAGGTAGCGTGTTCAGATCTTCGATCAGATTGAACATCAGCCGCAGCCGCCTGCAATTGAGCCTGAGCAATGCATCGTAGAGTTCCGAGTGCTGCTGCAGGAGCTCCTTGAAGTCCGGCTTGCGCACCACGAGCAACGTCGTCTCGCCATGCGCGTTCGCATCGTGGGTGCGAGGCAGGCCGTCGAACAGCGCAATGTCGCCGAACCACGTGCCGGGCTCGACGTACGTGAGCGTGATCTGTTTGCCCGAGAGCGACACCGAGCTCACGCGCACCGCGCCCTTGGCCACGCCGATCCACTCGTCGGCCGGCTGGCCACGCGTGGAGAGCAGGGCGCCATCCTGCACTCGACGTACCGCGGCCCTCGAGAGGATCGCAAGGCGCAGCGATGGCGACAGCTTGGAGAACCATGGGCCGGACTCGATCGTGTTGCGTTCGGCGATTGTAAGAACGGGGGTGTTCATGTTTTGTCGCTGAAGTGACAGGGACAGCAGTTGTCGCCGATTATGTTCTCCTCACCGACAAGAGGAGACGACGATGGCATCCGAGCTCGAAATTCCAAGCCGGCGTGGGCAGGTCAGCGAGGAGGAATGGCGCGTGCGCGTGGACCTGGCGGCGGCCTACCGGCTGGTGGCCGCATTCCATTGGGACGACCTGGTCTTCACGCACATCACCGCCCGCGTGCCGGGCACCGAGGACCAGTTCCTGATCAACCCGTACGGGTTGCTGTTCGACGAGATCACGGCCTCCAGCTTGGTGAAGATCGACCTGCGGGGCAACAAGCTGGACGACAGCCCCTATCCGGTCAACCCCGCGGGCTTCACGATACACAGCGCCATCCACTCGGCGCGGCATGACGCGCAATGCGTGCTGCACACCCACACCCTGAATGGCGTGGCCGTGTCGGCGCAGAAGCACGGCGTGCTGCCCCTGTCGCAGCAGTCGATCTTCGTGCTGTCCAGCCTCGCGTATCACGACTACGAAGGCGTGGCCTTGCGCGAAGACGAGAAGGCGCGGTTGGTCAGCGACCTGGGCAACAGGAACTTCCTGATGCTGCGCAACCACGGACTGCTGACGCTGGGGCCCACGGTCGCCGACGCCTTCCTGTCGATGTACCTCTTCGAGACCGTCTGCGCGATCCAGGTGCGAGCGCTCGCGGGCGCAAGCGAACTGATCCACGTCGATCCGCACATCATCCGCACCGCGCAGGAGCAGGCGCGGCAGGTCACGCGGGGGCAGGGCGGAGGGGCGCTGAGCTGGCCGGGGCTGCTGCGGCGCCTGGACCGCATGGACCCGGGCTATCGACAGTAGCGCGCGCGTTGAGCCACTGGGCGCGGCTCTTCAGGTCCTGGGGCTTGCGCCTTCCAGACGCAGGTACTGCGCCAGCAGCTTTTCCATGGTGGTGTAGCGCTCGTGCTCGTGCAGCCACTGGGTGGGCGCGAGGTTCACCGCGCGCACCACCGAGTCCCGGGGACCCACGTCCACGACGTTGATGCAGGCCGGTGCCTGCTCCATGCGTCCAAGGAAGCAACGCTGCCCGGCGAGCAGATAGGAGATGAGCGCGCGGTTGACGCCGCCGTGCAGCACCAGCAGCATCTGCTGCCAGCTTTCGTCCGCCAGCACCTGCTGGAACGGCGGCAGCACCCGGTCCAGCATCTGGCCTACCGACTCGCCGCCGAGGAAGCGGGCCGACTCGTCGACGAAGCCCTGGAACACCCCGAGAAAGGCCTCGCGCAGCGACTCGCGGGGGATGTCGGAGAGGCGACCGGGGCGGATCTCCTGCAGGCGCTCGTCGATCTCGATCGGCACCGATGCGCCCGCCGCATGCAGCACGCGCTGCGCCGTCTCCACGGTGCGTGGCAGTCCGCTGGTCAGCACGCGATCGAAGCGCACACCGACCGCGGCAAAGAGCCGACCGGCGGCGGCCGCCTGTTCGCGCCCGGTGTCGTTCAACGGTACGGTGTCCGGTGGCACCGGTGTGCCGTCGGGCAGGAAGTAGTCGACCGAGCCATGACGCATGAGGTAGATGCGCCGGCGTCTGGGTTGCCAGTCGTGCAGGCTCATGGATGCGTGTGGGGCCGCGCCCCGTGCATGAAAAGCGCGGCCGTCGAGCGTGCGCCGGGGGGCTCGCAAAGTGACGGCCCTCGGGCTTCAGCGATACCGAGGCTCCCGCTTCTCGAAGAAGGCGTCGATGCCCTCTGCCCCGTTCGGATGGAGCAGGTTGTCCACGAAGGCGTCACGTTCGGCATCGAGTTGCTGCGGCAGGCTGCGGGCCGGCCAGAGGTTCAACAGCTCCTTGGTGGAGGCCAGCACGTTGGGCGCCCGCTGGGACACCTGACGCGCGAGTTGCACAGCTTCGCGCAGCGCCTGGCCCTTGTCTGTCACTCGATTGACAAGTCCCCAGGCCTGCATCTGTTCGGCGCCCACCGGTTCGGCGGTCCACAGGAGTTGCGCGACGAGTTGGCGGGGCAGGGTCTGCATCAGGTGCCAGGTGAGCCCTCCGTCGGGCGAGAGGCCGACGCGCGAGTACGCCGCCGAGAAGCGG
>DATMBN010000037.1:0-67813 GCA_035559275.1 Burkholderiaceae bacterium | reverse complement strand
CCGGGCCGCAACCCCCACGGGGGGTGGGGCGCAAGCCCCGGGGGCAAAGATACAAGGCCCGGCGCCCGGCCGCCCGAAGCCGGGCTGCAACCCCCACGGGGGGTGGGGCGCAAGCCCCGGGGGCAAAGATACAAGGCCCGGCGCCCGGCCGCCCGAAGCCGGGCTGCAACCCCCACGGGGGGTGGGGCGCAAGCCCCGGGGGTCGACATGCATGCCCGGCGCCCGGCCGCCCGAAGCCGGGCCGCAACCCCCACGGGGGGTGGGGCGCAGCCCCGGGGCAGACAAGATGCCTGGCAGGCGGAGGTGTCTCGCGCGCATGAGCGCGAGGACGGCCGCAGCGCGGGCCACCTGACCTGCGCCCTCTGCTTCCGAAGACGGGTGCTGCTTGTCTTGCCGTGCCGGAAGCTTCAGGCCGCCACCGGGGCGCGGGTGGGCGGCGTGCTTTCGCCCACGATGCGATAGGCCTGCGCGTTCTCGGACAACCACCGGTGCGCGCGCCCCGATTCCTGTTGGGAAGGATGGAAGTCGGGCCGGAGGTACTCGCGCCAGGGCCGGTAGGTCAGCCGCACCAGGCCCGTCGGTCCGAACAGGAAGCGCCAGGCACTCTTCCAAGTCGACCAGCGCCACAAGGCCCGGTCGTGACGCAGGTTGGCGACGGTCTGGCGCAGCACGTCGGTGAGGAAGAACATCGTGACGAGCCTGAACCAGCGCAGGCGCCAACGCTCGTTGCCCCCTAGCGCTCTGTAGAGGTCGAAGGCGGTGGACTTGTGCTCGGACTCCTCCGACGCGTGCCACAGCCACATCGTCAACAGCCGAGGCTCACAAGGGCCGATCGAGTCCGGATGGGCCAGCAGGTGTTCCGCGAGGATGGCGGTGAAATGTTCGGTCGCGGCGGTCGCGGCCACGGCGTGCCGGGGGTCGGCGCCCTCCAGACGCTTGAGCCGCCGGCGGATGCGCTCTTCCCAGCGGTTGCGGTAGCCGAGGTTCTCGAGGTGGCCGTTGAAGAGCGCGTGGATGCGGCGGTGGGTCGCCTCCTGCCCCACGAACCCCTGCACCTCGCGCTCGAAACGCGAGCGCGGCAGATCGGGCAGGCCCTTGAGGCCCTGGCGCACGGAGTCGATGAAGAACTGCTCTCCCACCGGGAAGCTCATCGACAAGGCGTTCATGAACGCACTCCGAAAAGCGTCGCCGCCGGCCCAGTGCCGCTCGAACGGGCGTTCCAGGTCGATCAACAGGCGTCGCACCACGAGTTGTGTCATCGCAACCTCCAGCCGGCCCGGCGCAGCGCCGGTACTATACAGTACCAATGCTGCCATCAAACCGCGGTACAGTCAAGTACCGCTGCGGCGGTCAGGGAGAATGGCGTCATGAGTGCATCTGCTCCCCTGCCCTTGTCGGATCATCGCCGGCGACTGCTGGACGCGATGGCCGCTTGCGTGGCCTCGAAGGGCTACCCCGAGACGACGATCGCCGACATCGCCGCCCAGGCTCGCGTCTCCAAGCGCACCTTCTACGAACATTTCGATGGCAAGGCCGATTGCCTGGTGGCCCTGTACCGCACGGCCAGTGCCCACGCGCTGGACGTGCTGCGGCAGGCCATAGATCCCGCCCGCCCGTGGCAGGAGCAGGTCGAACAGGCGATCGGCGCTTACCTCGCAGCGCTCGCGGCGAACCCCGTGCTGCTGCGCACGCTGTTCATCGAGATCCTCGGACTTGGCGAAGCGGGGTTGCGTGCTCGTCGGGAAGTGATGCAGGACATCGCGGAGTTCATCGCCCGCACGGTGGCCGGCTCGTCCACCGGCCCTGTGGTGGCATTGCGCCCCCACCTGCACCAGACCGCCATGGGCGTGGTCGGGGCCATCAACGAACTGGTGCTCGAGGCGATCGAGCAAGACCGGGTCGATCGCCTGGCCGAACTGACGGCCCCGACCGCCCGCTGGGTGCGGCTGCTCTTCGAGGCCGAGCGGCCCCTGGAGTGACGGGGTTCGCAGCACCCCGGCGCCGCCCGGCGCCCCAGGTTCGGGGGCTCGCCGCGGGGTCGCGCGGCGGTGCGGCACGAGCGGCGCCCACCATGGCCGGCACCTACTCCGGCCCTGCGCTCACCCTACCCACTTGCGCGCGTTGCGGAACATGCGCATCCAAGGGCTGAAGCCGGTCTTGGTGCCCGAGGTCCAGCTCATCTGCACGTTGCGGAACACGCGCTCGGGGTGCGGCATCAGCACCGTGAAGCGGCCATCGGCCGTCGTGACGGCGGTCAGGCCGCCCGGGCTGCCGTTGGGGTTGTAGGGGTAGGTCTCGGTCGCCAGGCCCTGGTGGTCGACGTAGCGCATCGCCGCCAGCACGCGCTCGGCGTTGCCGCGCTGCGAGAAGTCCGCGTACCCCTCGCCGTGCGCCACCGCGATCGGGAGCCGGCTGCCGGCCATGCCGGCGAAGAAGATCGATGGGCTGTCGAGCACCTCCACCATGCTCAAGCGCGCCTCGAACTGCTCGCTCTTGTTGCGGGTGAACTTGGGCCAGTCCTGCGCGCCGGGAATCATCGGCGAGAGTGCCGCCATCATCTGGCAGCCGTTGCACACTCCGAGCGCGAAGGTGTCGCCGCGACCGAAGAACTGCGCGAACTGCTCGGCCAGCTTCGGGTTGAACAGGATCGAGCGCGCCCAGCCCTCGCCGGCGCCCAGGGTGTCGCCGTAGGAGAAGCCGCCGCAGGCGACGAAGCCCTGGAACTGATCCAGCCGCGCACGCCCCGTCTGCAGGTCGCTCATGTGCACGTCGTACGACTCGAAGCCGGCCTGCGCCATCGCGTAGGCCATCTCCACGTGCGAGTTGACGCCCTGCTCGCGCAGGATGGCGACCTTGTGCCGTGCCTTCCCCACATACGGGGCCACGATGTCCTCCTGGGGGTCGAAGGTCAGATGCAGGTGCAGGCCGGGATCGTCGGCGGAGCCGGCCGCGGCATGCTCGCTGTCGGCGCACGCCGGGTTGTCGCGCAGGCGAGCGATGCGCCACGAGACCTCGTCCCAGGCCTTGTGCAGCTGCTCCAGCGGCGCGGAGAAGATGGACTTGGCATCGCGCCAGACCTCGACGGCGCCACGTTCGTTGGGCTTGCCGATCACGTGGCTGTGGCGGGACAGGCCGAACTCGCGCAGCACCTGCATCACGGCGTCGCGGTCTGCCGTGCGCACTTGCAGCACCACGCCCAGTTCCTCCGCGAAGAGCGCGCGCAAGGTCAGCTCGTTGCGGCGCTCGCTCACCTGGCTGGCCCAGTTCTTGGAGTCGCCGTACTCGGCGCGGCTGTCCTCGATGCCGTCGCTCTCTGTCACCAGCAGGTCGACGTTCAGCGACACGCCTGTGTGGCCGGCGAAGGCCATCTCGCACACCGCGGCCCACAGTCCTCCGTCCGAGCGGTCGTGGTAGGCGAGCAGCTTGTCATCCGCGCGCAGGCGGTTGACCGCCGCGACCAGCTGCTTGAGCAGTTCCGGGTCGTCCAGGTCGGGTACCGCATCGCCGGTCTGGCCCAGCACCTGGGCGAGCATGGACGCCCCCAGGCGATGACGACCGCGCCCGAGGTCCACCAAGATCAGCGTGGTGTCGCCCACGTCCTTGCGCAGCTGGGGCGTGAGGGTCGGCCGCACGTCGTCCAGCGTCGCGAAGGCCGAGACGATCAGCGAGACCGGCGCGGTCACCTGCTTGTCGACACCATCTTCCTCCCAGCGGGTGCGCATCGACAGCGAATCCTTGCCGACCGGCACCGACACGCCCAGGGCCGGACACAGCTCCATGCCCACCGCACGGACCGTGTCGTAGAGCGCCGCGTCCTCCCCCGGTTCGCCGCAGGCGGCCATCCAGTTGCACGAGAGCTTCACCCGCGGCAGCTCGATCGGCGCGGCCAGCAGGTTGGTGATGGCTTCGGCCACCGCCATGCGCCCGGAGGCCGGCGCATCGAGGCTGGCCAGCGGCGTGCGCTCGCCCATGCTCATCGCCTCGCCGCGATAGCCGGCATAGTCGGCCAGCGTCACCGCGCAGTCGGCCACCGGCACCTGCCAGGGACCCACCATCTGGTCGCGGTGGCTGAGGCCCCCGACCGTGCGGTCGCCGATGGTGATCAGGAAGCGCTTGCTCGCCACCGTGGGATGGCGCAGCACGTCGAAGGCCACCTGATCGAGCTTGACGCCGGTCAGGTCGATGGGCGCCCCTCGGCGCTCGATGCGCTCGACCACGCGGTGCATCTTGGGGGGCTTGCCCAGCAGCACCTCCATCGGCATGTCGATCGCGCGCTGGCCGCCAGGGCCGTCCTCGAGGACCAGCTCCTTGTCGTCCGTCGCCGTGCCGATCACCGCATAGGGGCAGCGCTCGCGCTCGCACATCGCCTCGAACAGAGGCAGGCTCTCCGGCGCGATCGCGAGGACGTAGCGCTCCTGGCTCTCGTTGCACCACACTTCCTTGGGAGCGAGGCCGCTTTCCTCCAGGGGCACGCGGCGCAGGTCGAAGGTCGCGCCCTTGTCGGCCCCGTCCACCAGTTCCGGGAAGGCGTTGGACAGGCCGCCCGCGCCCACGTCGTGGATGGCGAGGATGGGGTTCTTGTCGCCCAGCGCCCAGCAGTGGTTGATGACTTCCTGCGCGCGACGCTGGATCTCGGGGTTGCCACGCTGGACCGAATCGAAGTCCAGCTCGGCGGCATTGACGCCGGCGGCCATCGAGCTGGCGGCGCCGCCGCCCATGCCGATGCGCATGCCCGGGCCGCCGAGCTGGATCAGGAGCGTACCCGCCCCAAAGGGCAGCTTCTTCGTCTGCCCGTCACTGATCTGGCCGACACCGCCCGCGATCATGATGGGCTTGTGGTAGCCGCGGCGCACGCCCGCCACCGTCTGCTCGTAGACGCGGAAATAGCCGCCGAGGTTGGGCCGGCCGAACTCGTTGTTGAATGCCGCGCCGCCGAGAGGTCCCTCGATCATGATCTGCAGGGCGCTGGCGATGTGCTCAGGTTTGCCGTAGGGCTCGCGTTCCCACGGCTCGCTCGTCTCGGGCAAGTGCAGGTTGGAGACGGAAAAGCCGGTCAGTCCCGCCTTGGGCCGTGCCCCCCGTCCGGTCGCGCCCTCGTCGCGGATCTCCCCGCCCGCGCCGGTCGCCGCGCCAGGGTGCGGCGAGATGGCGGTCGGGTGGTTGTGCGTCTCGACCTTCATCAGCACGTGCGCGACCTCGGGGCGGGCGACGTAGGGCGGCGCGTTGGTGTAGCTGCCCGGCGCCCAGCGCTCGATCGGCCCGCCTTCCATGACGGCGGCGTTGTCGGCGTACGCGATGACGGTGTACTGCGGCGCGAGCTGGTGCGTGTTGCGGATCATCTGGAACATCGAGCGCTCCTGCTCGACGCCGTCGATCGTGAACTTCGCGTTGAAGATCTTGTGCCTGCAGTGCTCGCTGTTGGCCTGCGCGAACATCATCAGCTCGACGTCGCTCGGGTTGCGCTTGAGTCCCGCGAAGGCCTCGACCAGGTAGTCGATCTCGTCGTCCGACAGCGCCAGACCGAATTCGCGGTTGGCCTCCTCCAGTGCCTCGCGGCCACGGCCCAGCACGTCCACGTGCGCCATCGGCTTGCCCGGCTGTTCGTCGAAGAGGTGCTGCGCCTGCTCGCGCTCGAAAACGACGCTTTCGGTCATGCGGTCGTGCAGCAGGGCCGCCACGGCCTGCCGGTCCGCCCCTTCGAGGTGGCGGGCGCCACCGAGCAGCCCGGACTTGAGCGTGAGGCGATATTCCGTCACCCGCTCGACGCGCCGGATCGCAAGGCCACAGTTGTGGGCGATGTCGGTGGCCTTGGACGCCCAGGGCGAGACGGTGCCGAACCGGGGCGTCACCACCAGGAGTTCACCCTCCGCCGGGCCAGTGTACGGGTCCCCGTAGGCAAGCAACGCCTCCAGCTTGTCCAGTTCCTCGCGGGCCAGCGCGTGGTCCGACCACACCCAGTGCACGTGACGCGCATGGACGGCGACGACCCGGGGGTTGATAGCCTGCAGCCTGGGCAGGAGCGCCTGAGCGCGGAAGGCGGAAAGGGCATTGCCGCCCTCGAAGTGGCGGAGGTATTTGGCGGTGGCGGTCACGCTGGAACTCGGGAGGAGGTTCAAGGGACGCGTGGACACGATGCGCCGGGCCGCATGCCCACGGAAACAGCGATTTTACTGGTCGCGGCCCGGCAAGTCCGGGCTTACCCGGAGATAATTGCAGGATGAGCATCACCATCAAGACCGGCGCCGAGATCGAAGGCATGCGTCTGGCCGGGCGCCTGGCCTCCGAAGTGCTCGATCACCTGACGCCTCACATCAAGGCGGGCGTCACGACCGAAGAGATCGACCGCATCGCGCACGACTACATCGTCAACGTGCAGGGCGCGGTCCCGGCCCCGCTGAACTACGCGCCGCCGGGCTACAAGCCCTATCCCAAGTCGATCTGCACCTCGATCAACCACGTCATCTGCCACGGCATCCCCAACGACCGGCCGCTGAAGAACGGCGATATCCTCAACATCGATGTCACCGTGATCAAGGACGGCTTCCACGGCGACACCAGCCGCATGTTCGTCATAGGCGAGGCGTCGATCCAGGCCAGGCGTCTGTGTCAGATCACCTACGAGGCGATGTGGCGCGGCATCATGAAGGTCAAGCCCGGCGCCCGCCTGGGCGACATCGGCCACGTCATTCAGACGTTCGCCGAGAACGCCGGCTATTCGGTGGTGCGGGAGTTCTGCGGCCACGGCATCGGCCGGAAGTTCCACGAGGAGCCGCAGGTGCTGCACTACGGCCGCCCGGGCACCGGCGAGGAGCTCGTTCCCGGCATGACGTTCACGATCGAGCCGATGATCAACGCCGGCCGCCGCGAGATCCGCGAGATGCCGGACGGCTGGACCATCGTGACCAAGGACCGGTCGCTGTCCGCGCAGTGGGAGCACACGGTGCTCGTGACCGAGACCGGCTTCGAGGTGCTGACCATCTCCCCGGGCTATCCGCCGCTGCCTGACTTCGTGACAGGCGTTGCGGTGCCCGCGGCCTGACACCCTGCACCTCATGTCCGCCCAGCCGCAAGCCAGCGCCGCCGTTGACGCGATCGACGTCGCCGCCCTGCGGCAGCGCTTCCGCGAGGGCAAGGCGGCGCTGATCGAGGAATTCCGGCAGGCGCGACCCACGCCCGGCTCGGCCGCCCGCCTGCTCAAGGGGCTGGCCCGGCACGTCGACCAGACGCTGCAGCAGTTGTGGGAGGGAGCCTACCTGCCCAAGGGCGCCGCGCTGATCGCGGTCGGCGGGTACGGTCGGGGCGAGCTGTTCCCGCACTCCGACGTCGACGTGCTGGTGCTGCTGCCGGACGGAAGCTCGCTGCATCAGGGCGCGAACGAGGCGCTGAAATCGGGCGTCGAGGGCTTCATCACCGCGTGCTGGGACATCGGCCTGGAGATCGGCTCGAGCGTGCGCACCGTCAATGAGTGCCTGGAAGAGGCCGAGCGCGACGTGACAGTGCAGACTGCCTTGCTGGAATCGCGCTTCCTCTGTGGCGCCAGGCCGGTGTACGCCCGCTTCCGTCGAGCGTTCGAGGAGCGGATGGACCCCAAGGCCTTCCTGCGCGCCAAGACGCTGGAAATGCGCCAACGCCACCAGAAGTACGAGGACACGCCCTACTCCCTGGAGCCCAACTGCAAGGAAAGCCCCGGTGGCTTGCGCGACCTGCAGGTCGTGCTGTGGGTCGCGCGCGCCGCGAGCCTGGGCAAGACCTGGAGCGAGCTGGCCGCCAAAGGGCTGGTCACGCCCTTCGAGGCGCGCCAGCTGCAGCGCAACGAAGGGGTGCTGAAGCTCATCCGTGCCCGTCTGCACCTGATCGCCGGTCGACGTGAGGACCGGTTGGTGTTCGACCTGCAGACCGCGGTGGCCGAAAGCTTCGGCTACCAGCCGACGCGGGCGCGGCGGGCGTCCGAGGCGCTGATGCACCGCTACTACTGGGCTGCCAAGGCGGTCTCGCAGCTCAACCAGATTCTGATGCTCAACATCGAGGAGGTGATCAACGGCACGCAGGATCTGCCGATGCGCCCTATCGACGGACAGTTCTTCGACCGCGGCGGCATGCTGGAGGTCGCCGGCGACGACCTGTACGAGCGCGACCGCCACGCGATCCTGCGCACCTTCCTCGTCTACCAGCAGACGCCGGGCGTCAAGGGTCTGTCGGCGCAGACGCTGCGCGCGCTCTACAACGCACGGGAGCTGATGGACTCGGAGTTCCGCCGCGATCCGATCAATCGGCGCACCTTCATCGAGATCCTGCGCCAGCCGCAAGGCCAGACCCACGCCTTCCGGCTGATGAACCAGACCTCCGTGCTTGGGCGCTACCTGTGGGTGTTCCGCCGCATCGTCGGCCGCATGCAGCACGACCTGTTCCACGTCTACACCGTGGACCAGCACATTCTGATGGTGCTGCGCAATGTGCGGCGATTCTTCATCCCCGAGCACGCGCACGAGTATCCGTTCTGCTCGCAGCTTGCCTCGCAGTTCGAGTCGCCCTACGTGCTGTACATCGCCGCTCTCTTCCACGACGTGGCCAAGGGCCGCGGCGGCGATCACTCGCAGCTCGGCGCGATGGAGGTGCGGCGCTTCTGCCGGGACCATGGTCTGCCGAAGGAGGACACGAAGCTCGTCGAGTTCCTGGTGCAGCACCACCTGACGATGTCGCGTATCGCGCAGAAGGAGGACCTCAGCGACCCGCAGGTCATCGAGAACTTCGTGCGCATCGTGGGCAACGAGCGCTACCTCACGGCGCTGTACCTGCTGACGGTGGCCGACATCCGCGGCACCAGCCCCAAGGTGTGGAATGCCTGGAAGGGCAAACTCCTGGAAGACCTGTACCGGCTGAGCCTGCGCGCGCTGGGCGGCGCCAAACCCAACCTGGACACCGAGATCGAAGCCCGCAAGCAGGAAGCCCTGCAGACCCTTGCCTTGCATTCCCAGCTGCCAGGCACGCAAGAGGCACTGTGGAAGACGCTGGAGCTGAGCTATTTCGCGCGTCACGAGGCGAGCGACATCGCCTGGCACGCGCGTTCGCTCTGGCGTCACGTCCAGACGGAAGGACCCATCGTCAAGGCCCGTCCGTCCCCCGTCGGCGAGGGACTGCAGGTGCTGGTCTACTCGCCGGACCGCCCCGACCTTTTCGCCCGCATCTGCGGCTACTTCGACGGCGCGGGCTTCAGCATCCTGGATGCCAAGATCCACACGACGCGCACGGGGTATGCGCTGGACACCTTCCAGGTCGTCTCGCCCTATACCGACCACCACCATCGCGATCTGGTCACGCTGGTGGAGGCGCAACTCGTGCGGGCCCTGGAAGACCAGGGGCCCCTGCCGGAGCCGAGCCGCGGCCGCCTGTCCCGCCGGGTCAAGTCGTTCCCCGTCCAGCCGCGCGTGATGCTGCGGCCGGACGAACGGGCCCAGCACTGGCTGCTCAGCGTCTCCGCGAGCGACCGCACGGGTCTGCTCTACTCGATCGCGCGGGTGCTGGCCAAGTACCGCATCAACCTGCAGCTTGCCAAGGTCACCACGCTCGGTGAGCGTGTCGAGGACACCTTTCTGATCGACGGGCCAGCACTGCAGCAGAGCAGGACCCAGCTCGAACTGGAGTCCGACCTGCTGGACGCGCTGGCCTGAGGGGGGTGCGTTGCGGGCAGGACGATTCAATCGTCCGAGACAGGATAGAGACCTGGGAACAGCACCTCGGTGAAGCCGAAGCGAGAGAAGTCGCGGATGCGCATCGGATAGAGCTTGCCGACGAGATGGTCGCACTCGTGCTGCACCACACGGGCGTGAAAGCCCTCGGCCTCCCGCTCGATCGGACCGCCCTGCGGGTCGAAGCCGGTGTAGCGGATGCGCCGCCAGCGGGGCACGACCCCGCGCATGCCGGGCACCGAAAGGCACCCCTCCCAGCCTTCCTCCTCTTCGTCGGACAGCGGCTCGATGGCCGGATTGACCAGGACCGTCCGCGGCACGGGAGGCGCGTCCGGGTAGCGCTCGTTGCGCTCGAAGCCGAAGATCACGACCGCCAGGTCCACGCCGATCTGGGGCGCCGCCAGCCCTGCTCCGTTCGCCGCCTCCATCGTCTCGAACATGTCGGCGATCAGCGCATGCAGCTCGGGGGTGTCGAACTGCTCGACCGGGCGCGCCACGCGCAAAAGCCGCGGGTCACCCATCTTGAGGATCTCGCGCACCGCCATCTCACGCCTCCTTGTTCACCAAGGCCTGGAGCCCCGCCTCGTCGAGCACCGGCACACCCAGCTCCTGGGCCTTAGCCAGCTTGCTGCCCGCTTCTTCGCCCGCCACGACGTAGCTGGTCTTCTTGGACACGGACCCGGCCACTTTGCCGCCGGCCGCCTCGATCAGCGCCTTGGCGTCCTCGCGGGTGAGCGTGGGCAGCGTGCCGGTAAGCACGAAAGTCAGGCCGGCCAGCGGCTGTGGGCCCGCCGGCGACCGTCCATCGGTCTCTTCCCAGATCACGCCGGCCGCCCGCAGCTGCTCGACGACCTCGCGGTTGTGCGGCTGCTCGAAGAAGGTGCGGATGCTGTGCGCGACCACCGGACCGACTTCGGGCACCTGCAGCAGTTCGTCCACCGACGCGTCCATGATGCGGTCCAGCTTGCCGAAATGCCGCGCCAGGTCCTTGGCGGTGGCCTCGCCCACATGGCGGATGCCGAGTGCGAAGAGAAAGCGCGGCAAGGTGGTTTGCTTGGACTTCTCCAATGCCTGCACGAGGTTCTGCGCCGACTTCACCGCCATCCTGTCCAACTCGGCGAGCTTGGCCACGCCGAGCTTGTAGAGGTCGGGCAAGGTACGGACGATGCCGCCGTCCACCAGCTGGTCGACCAGCTTCTCGCCCAGGCCCTCGATGTCCATCGCCCGGCGCTGCGCGAAATGCAGCAGCGCCTGCTTGCGTTGCGCGGCGCAGAAGAGCCCGCCGGTGCAACGCCAGTCGACCTCGCCCTCCTCGCGCACGATGTCCGATCCGCACACCGGGCACCGGCCCTTGAGACGCGCGTACAGGTCCCAGGGCTCGCTGGCGGCGACCTCGGCCGGGCGTCTTTCCAGCACCACCGACACCACCTCCGGGATCACGTCGCCGGCGCGCCGCACGACCACGGTGTCGCCGATGCGCACGTCCTTGCGGCCGATCTCGTCCTGGTTGTGCAGCGTCGCGTTCGTGACGGTGACGCCGCCGACAAACACCGGATGCAGCTTGGCCACCGGCGTGAGCTTGCCGGTGCGGCCCACTTGCACCTCGATGTCGCGCAACACCGTCATCTGTTCCTGCGCGGGGTACTTGTGCGCGACAGCCCACACCGGCTCGCGATTGCGAAAGCCGAGCTCTCGCTGCAGGGCCAGGCTGTTGACCTTGTAGACCACGCCGTCGATGTCGAACGGGAGCTGGTCGCGCAAGCCCGCGATGCGCGCGTGGAAGTCCGCCAGGCCCTGGCCGCCCTGCACCACGGCGCGCTCCTGGCTCACCGGCAGGCCGAATCGGGCCAGCGCGTCCAGCATGCCGCCATGGGTCGCGGGCGCGTCCTTCCAGCCCTGCACGTCTCCCAGTCCGTACGCGAAGAAGGACAGCGGCCGGGTGGCCGTGACCTTGGGGTCGAGCTGACGCACTGCGCCGGCCGCGGTGTTGCGCGGGTTGATGTAGGTCGGCTCGCCTGCGGCGCGCCGCCGCTCATTGAGGCGCTCGAAGTCGTCGCGCCGCATGTAGATCTCGCCGCGCACCTCCAGCACCGGCGGCACGGGCCCCCGCAGGCGCAGTGGGATCTGCCTGATCGTGCGCACGTTGGCGGTGACGTCCTCCCCGGCCTCGCCGTTGCCGCGTGTCACGCCCTGCACCAGCACGCCGTCCTCGTACCGCAGGCTGATCGCCAGCCCGTCGAACTTGAGCTCGGCGGCGTATTCCACCGGCGGATCGTCCTGTCCCAGACCGAGCCGTTTGCGTATGCGCGCATCGAAGGCGAATGCGCCATCGGGCGTCGTGTCGGTCTCGGTCTGGATCGAGAGCATCGGCACGCGGTGACGCACCGTCGGCAACTCGTCCAGCAGGCCCCCGCCCACGCGTTGCGTCGGCGAGTCGGGCGTCCGCAGGCTGGGATGGGCTTCCTCCAGTGCCTGCAGCTCACGGAACAGCCGGTCGTACTCCGCATCCGGCACGAGCGGCGCGTCGAGCACGTAGTAGTGGTAGTCGTAACGCTGCAGTTGCTCGCGCAGCCAGGCAGCACGGTCGGCCGGAGGGGCGTCGGCAGGCGGTGGATCGGCGCGCCCGGGGGGCGCGCCGGTGAACAGATCGGGCGTCATCGTCCGAAGAAGATTAGCTGAAGAGCCGGCGCGCCGCGGCCGATCCGGCCGGCAATCCACGCGCCTCCAGGGCCTGGTAGAGCTTGTCGAGCTCGGCACCGATCGCGGCGAACGCCTCGGGCGTGAGCGCACGGCCGGCGTCGTCGACCACGTCGGCCTCCATGCCCAGCGCCAGCGCCTGCGCACTGGCCTGCCAGGCCTTGAAAGGCTCCTCCGCGGCTGGCGTCTGCGGCACGTCGAAGGCCACGGTGACGTCGCGCACCGCGGCGGCGTTCGGGTCCTCCGCGAAGACGGCCTGCGAGTCGAACTGCAGGATCAGCACGGGCGGCGCACCCTCCTCGCTGCCGGGCAGGACCAAGCGGCCCGGCACCACGCCTGGCACGAAGCCATGCCGTGCGGCGTGCTGCTGGATGTAGGCCACCGACCAGGCGGCGCCGCGTGCGTGCAGCCGGCAGGCGAGCTGGGCGTCGTGCTGGCTGGCGAACTGGTCCAGCTCGCGCGCCTGCGCGACGACCTCCAGCATGTCCGGAAAGTCGGCGGCCAGGCCCAGCCCGTCGGCGAAGGCCTGCACCTTGTGGACGAACTCGGAGTACTCGATCTCGTTGAGCGGCCCGGTGCGGCTGGCCATCAGGACTCCAGCCTGGAACTGGCGGTACGTCTGCCCCGGCTGCGGCGCTTCCCACTCGCCCGTGGCCTCGTTCAACCCCTCGATCTGGAATGGCTTGCTGCCGGCGCGGCGCGTCGGCGGCAGATGGGCCAGGACGTTTTCGCCCGACAGCCGCGTCTCCGCGTGCAGCGTCGCGATCGCGTCGACCAGGGGATCGAGTCTCGGCCCGAGGCGGCGTGGGGGCACCGCGGCCACCAGTGGCGGCACGTCCAGTTCGGGTTCGATGCGTTCGGCCGAAGCTCGCCCTTCGCCCAGATCCAGTGTCGGTTCCACCTGTACGGCCGGCTCGACACGGGGCGCCGGGCGTCGGATGCCCGACCGCCGGGCCTGCCAACTGTTGTAGGCGAACATCGCCACCAGCACCAAAGCTCCTAGGACGGCAAGGGCGAGCTGCAAGGAACTCATCGCGGGTTGTCCTTCCCTGGGCTTGCGGCCGGCACCGATCAGGCCGCCTCGGCCATGCCGATGGCCGCTTCCATGTCCACCGCGACGATGCGGGAGACGCCCTGCTCCTGCATCGTCACGCCGATCAGCTGCTCGGCCATCTCCATTGCGATCTTGTTGTGCGAGATGAAGAGGAACTGCGTGCTCCTGGACATGCTCTTGACGAGGTTCGCGTACCGTTCCGTGTTGGCGTCGTCCAGCGGGGCATCCACCTCGTCCAGCAGGCAGAACGGCGCCGGGTTGAGCTGGAAGATCGCGAACACCAGCGCGATCGCCGTCAGCGCCTTCTCGCCACCGGACAGCAGGTGGATGGTCGAGTTCTTCTTGCCCGGCGGCTGCGCCATCACCTGCACGCCCGCGTCGAGGATCTCGTCGCCCGTCATCACCAGCTTGGCGTTGCCCCCGCCGAACAGGCTGGGGAACATCCGCCCGAAGTGCTCGTTGACCGTGTCGAAGGTCTTCTTGAGCAGTTCGCGCGTCTCCAGGTCGATCTTGTGGATCGCGTCCTCCAGCGTCTTGATCGCGTCATTGAGGTCGGCCGACTGCGAATCGAGGAAGGTCTTGCGCTCCCGGGCGGCGGTGAGCTCGTCCAGGGCCGCCAGGTTCACGGCGCCTAGTGCGGCGATCTCGCGGTTGATGCGGTCGATCTCCCCCTGCAGGCCGTAGAGCTTGACGTTGCCTTCCTCGATGGTCCGTGCCAGCGCCTCCAGGTCCACCTGGGCCGCGGTAAGCTGCTCCATGTACTGGGCGCCGCCCAGCGCGGCGGCCTGTTCCTCCAGCTGGAGCTTGGTGATGCGGTCGCGCAGCGGCTGCAGGCTGCGCTCGAACTCCATGCGCTGCTCCTCGGCGCGCCGCAGCTTGGCCGAGAGGTCGTCGTACTCGCTGCGCCTGGCCGCCAGCGTGGACTCGCGATCGAGCTTGAGCGCCAGTGCTTCCTGCAGGCCCGCCTGGGCGGCCTGGTCGTTGAGGTTGTCGAGTTCGATGCGCAATTGCTCGGCGCTCTGCTCGTTGGCCTGGATCTGCTCGGCAGCGGTCTCGATCGAGCGTTGCAGTTCCCCCCGACGGGCGGCCAGCGCGCGGGCCGAGAACTGCGCCTCCTGCGCCTCGCGCTCGAGCGAGCGCAGCTGCTCGCGCGCCTCGTTGAGGCGCCGCTCGGCATCGATCACGGCCTCCTCGAGCTGCGCGTGGCGCTCCTGCTCGTTCGCGAGCGCCATGTCCAGCTCCTCGAAGCGGGCCTCGCCGGTCGCGCGGCGCTCGTTGAGCTCCTCCAGCTGCGCGTCGATCTCGGCCAGTTCCGCCTCGATCTGCCCGCGCCGGCTGCTCGTCTGCTCGGCCTGTTGCGTCAGGCGCAGCAGTTCGACCTGGAGCTGGTGGGCGCGGGCCTGCAACTCGGCCGCCTCGCGGCGGGCGGTGACCAGGCGCTGAGACGCATCGGTATAGGCCGCCTCGGCCCGCACCAGGGCCGAGCGCGATTCCTCGGCGATCAGGGCCTGGGCCTTGACCTGGCGTTCCAGGTTCTCGATCTCCTGTGCCCTCTGCAGCATGCCCGCCTGCTCCGAGTCCGGCGCGTAGAAGCTGACGGCGAACTGCGAGACGGCGTGGCCCTCGCGGGTCATGATGACCTCGCCGTGCGTCAGCTTGTCGCGCTGGGCCAGCGCCTCGTCCAACGAGGCCGCCGTGTAGACGCCCTCCAGCCAGTCGTTGAGCAGTGCCTTGAGCCCCGCATCGTTCAGGCGCAGCAGGTCCGACAGGCGCGGCAGTGTGTGGTGGGTGTTGGCGATCGCCGCGGCAGGCAGCGTGTAGAAGGCCAGCTTGGCCGGGGGAGCGTCGCCGGCGAAGGCACGCACGGTCTCGACGCGTCCGACCTCCAAGGCGTTGAGCCGCTCGCGCAGCGCCGACTCGAGCGCCGTCTCCCAGCCCGGTTCGATGTGGATCTTGGTCCACAGGCCCTGCAGGCCTTCCAGCCCGTGCTTGGCGAGCCACGGCTTGAGCTTGCCCTCCGTCTGGACCTTCTCCTGCAAGGCACGCAGCGCCTCCAGCCGCGCCGTCAGGTCCGCCTGCCTGGCCGACTCCGCATTGACCTGCTCCTGCTTGGCGCGGCGGTCCTCGTCCAGCTGCGGCACCAGCTCGGTCAGCTCGTGCAGCCGCTCCTCGGCCACGGCCTGGGCTTCGGCCGCCTGCTCGTGCTGGCGGGTCAACTCGGCCAGCCGTGCCTCGTCCGGCGCCGCGAGGCCCTTGGACTCGGCGACCAGGCGCTCGCGGCGCATCTGCAGCTGGCGCGACTGCTCGTCGATGCTGCGGGACTCGGCCGCCAGCAGCTGGATCTGCTGCTGGATGCCCGAGACCGAATTGCGCTGCTCGTTGGCCTTCTGGCTCGCGGCCCGCACGGCATCCTCGTACATCGGCAGATTCCCCGCCTGCTCCTCCGCCTGGGCCGCGAGCACCTCGGCCTGCTCCTCGGCCATCGCGATCTGCTCGGCGATGGTCTCCAGCTCCGACTCGGCCTGGGCACGCCGCTCGGCCCACTGCTCGCTTTGCGTCTGCAGGTCGCGCAGGCGCTGCTCGGCGCGCTGCCGACCCTCGACCACATAGCGGATGCGCTCCTCGAGGCGGCTCACCTCGAGGTTGGCTTCGGCCAACGACGCCTGCGCGGCGTGCAGTTCGTCGCTCGCCGCGTAGTGAGCCTGGCGGATCGTCTCCAGTTCCGCCTCGACGTGCCGCAGCTCGGCCAGGCGCGACTCCAGCGCGTTGGTGGCGTCCAGCACCTCGCGACGCACGCGCTCTTCCTCGCTCGCGGCGTCGCGGTGCTTCAGGAACCACAGCTGGTGCAGCTTGAGGGTGCCCTGCTCCTGCAGGCTGCGGTATTGCGCGGCGACCTCGGCTTGCTTCTCCAGTTTCTCGAGGTTGGCGTTGAGCTCGCGCAGGATGTCCTCGACGCGCGTCAGGTTCTCCCGCGTGTCCTTGAGACGGTTCTCCGTCTCGCGGCGACGCTCCTTGTACTTGGACACGCCGGCCGCTTCCTCCAGGAACATGCGCAGTTCCTCAGGCTTGGACTCGATGATCCGGCTGATCGTGCCCTGGCCGATGATGGCGTAGGCGCGGGGGCCCAGGCCCGTGCCGAGGAACACATCCTGCACGTCCCGGCGGCGCACCGGCTGGTTGTTGATGAAGTAGCTGGAGGTGCCGTCGCGCGTGAGCACGCGTTTGACGGCGATCTCGGTGAACTGGTTCCACTGCCCCCCGGCGCGGCCGTCGGAGTTGTCGAACACCAGCTCGACGCTCGCGCGGCTGGCCGGCTTGCGGTTGCCGGAGCCGTTGAAGATCACGTCCTGCATGGACTCGCCGCGCAGCTCGGACGCCTTGGACTCGCCCAGCACCCACCGCACCGCGTCCATGATGTTGGACTTGCCGCAGCCGTTGGGCCCGACGACGCCCACGAGCTGGCCGGGAAGCTGGAAATGCGTGGGTTCGGCGAACGACTTGAAGCCCGACAGCTTGATGGAATTCAGGCGCATGGGACGATGGGTCTCGCGTCGGAGCGGCTGGCCCGCCCTCTGTAAGTGCTTGATCGGATTGAAGAAACCCGCCAGGCGGCGGGTCTCGATCGACGGAGGATGATAGCATCCGCCCCCTGCCGCCTCGAGGCTCGGCACCACCTGCGGTGCCCCGCCGTCCGGCCCTTCAACACCTGTCCGACGCCATGCCCAAATCCGCCTCCCGCACCGCCAAGCCGGCCGCCGCCCCTCAGCGCCCCGTGCCGGCCACGCCGCCCTCGCAGCCGTCCAAGGAACTGCACGTCTTCCCGAACCCGGCGCCCAAGCGCGACTACGTGATCCAGTTCCAGGTGCCCGAGTTCACCTGCCACTGCCCGCTGACCGGCCAGCCCGACTTCGCGCACTTCACCATCGACTACATCGCCGACAAGCTGTGCGTCGAGCTCAAGAGCCTGAAGATGTACATGTGGAGCTACCGCAACGAGGGCGCCTTCCACGAGAAGGTCACCAACGACATCCTGGACGACATCGTCAAGGCGGTCGATCCGCGCTTCATCCGCATCACCGCCAAGTGGTACGTGCGCGGCGGCATCTACACCAATGTGGTGGCGGAGCACCGCAAGAAGGGCTGGAAGCCGCAGCCGAGCGTGGAGCTGCCCACACATTCCCAGGAAACCGGGCTGCTCGGCTGAGTGCGGCCGCGGGGCAGCGGGGATAATCGGTCGCATGAATCCCCTGCTGTCCCGGCTGCAGCCCTATCCCTTCGAGCGGCTGCGCGCACTGACGAAGGACGTCACGCCCGACCCGGCCCATGCGCCGATCAGCCTGGGCATCGGCGAGCCCAAGCACCCGACGCCGCCCTTCATCCAAAAGGCCCTCACCGACGCCCTCGCCGGCCTGGCCAGTTATCCCGCCACCGCCGGCACCGTCGCGCTGCGCGAGGCGATGGCCCGCTGGGTCGAACGCCGCTACGGCGTGCGACTGGACCCTGCCACCCAGGTCCTGCCCGTCAACGGCTCGCGCGAAGCGCTCTTCGCGCTGGCGCAGACCGTCGTCGATCCCACTCGGCATCGCGAGCTGGGCGGCCCGGTGGTCCTCTGCCCCAACCCGTTCTACCAGATCTACGAGGGCGCAGCCCTGCTTGCCGGGGCCGAGGTGGCCTTCGCCAACAGCCGCCCGGACCGCAACTTCGCCACCGACTGGGCGAGCGTCCCGCAGTCCGTATGGCGGCGCACCCAGCTCGTCTACGTCTGCTCACCCGGCAACCCCACCGGTGCCGTGATGCCGCTCCAGGAGTGGCGCGAGCTCTTCGAGCTGAGCGACCGCCACGGCTTCGTGATCGCCTCGGACGAGTGTTATTCCGAGATCTACTTCCGCAACGAGCCGCCCCTGGGGGGGTTGGAAGCCGCGGCCAAGCTCGGCCGCACCGACTTCCGGCGGCTGATCTGCTTCACCAGCCTGTCCAAGCGTTCGAACGTGCCCGGCATGCGCTCGGGCTTCGTCGCGGGCGACGCTGAGCTGGTCAAGGCCTTCCTGCTCTACCGCACCTACCACGGCAGCGCGATGAGCCCGGTCGTGCAGCAGGCCAGCATCGCCGCTTGGAACGACGAGGAGCACGTGGCCGAGAACCGGGCGCTTTACAAGCGCAAGTTCGATCTGGTCACGCCGATGTTGGCCGAGGTGCTGGACGTGCGCCTGCCGGACGCCGGCTTCTACCTTTGGGCAGGGGTCCCGGGCTCCGACACCGAGTTCGCCCGGGGGCTGCTCGCTCAATACAATGTCACCGTTCTTCCCGGCAGTTTCCTCGCGCGTGAGACCCCGGCCGGCAACCCCGGCGCCGGGCGCATCCGCATGGCGCTGGTCGCCGAGGTCGAAGAATGCCTCGAAGCCGCGCGACGCATCGTCGCCTACGTCCGATCCCTTCCTCGCTGAACATCATGAGCCAAGCACTCGAACAACTGATCAACCAGGCCTGGGAAGACCGCGCCGCCCTCTCGCCCAAGTCCGCGCCGGCGGAGATCCGCGAGGCGGTCGAGACGGTGATCGCAGACCTCAACAAGGGCCGCGTGCGCGTCGCCGAGAAGATCGACGGCCAATGGGTCACGCATCAGTGGGTCAAGAAGGCCGTGCTGCTGAGCTTCCGCCTGAACGACAACGCGCCGATGAAGGCCGGTGACCTGGGCTTCTTCGACAAGGTGCAGACCAAGTTCGCACACCTGAGCGAAGAAGAGATGCGCGCGACCGGCGTGCGCGTCGTGCCGCCCGCCGTCGCCCGTCGCGGCAGCTACATCGCGAAGAACGTCGTGCTGATGCCGTCCTACGTCAACATCGGCGCCTATGTCGATGAAGGCACGATGGTCGACACCTGGGCCACCGTCGGCTCGTGCGCGCAGATCGGCAAGAACGTGCATCTGTCGGGCGGCGTGGGCATCGGCGGCGTGCTCGAGCCGCTGCAGGCCAACCCGACCATCATCGAGGACAACTGCTTCATCGGTGCACGCTCGGAGATCGTCGAGGGCGTGATCGTCGAAGAGAACTCGGTGATTTCGATGGGCGTGTTCATCGGCCAGAGCACCAAGATCTACGACCGCGCCACCGGCGAGGTGATCTACGGCCGCGTGCCGGCCGGCTCCGTCGTGGTGCCGGGCAACCTGCCCAGCGCGGACGGCAAGTACAGCCTGTACGCCGCGATCATCGTCAAGCGCGTGGATGCGCAGACCCGCGCGAAGACCAGCATCAACGAGCTGCTGCGCGCCTGATCGGCGGACCACACGAGACCGGATCGACACATCGGAGGGGGACGGGGATGAACGGTGGCAACATGGAGAAGGTGCTGCGTCTGATGGCCGAGAAGCAGGCCTCGGACGTGTACCTGTCGGCGAACACGCCGATCCTGATCAAGATCCACGGCCAGATCCTGCAGGTCAGCGATCAGGCGCTCGCGCCCAGCCAACCGCGCCAGTTGCTGTCCGAGCTGCTGACGCCGTCGCAGCTGGAGGAACTGGACGAGACCGGCGAGTTGAACGTGGGGGTCGTACTGCCCAACGTTGCCAGCTTCCGCTTGAGCGCATTCAAGCAGCGCGGCTCGGTGGCCGCCGTGTTCCGCTGCATCCCCAGCAAGATCCCGGCGCTGGAGTCGCTCAACCTGCCGGACATCCTGTCGTCCCTCGTGATGGAAAAGCGCGGCCTGATCCTCATGGTGGGCGCGACCGGCACCGGCAAGAGCACGACGCTGGCGTCGATGATCGAGCACCGCAACCAGCAAGTCACCGGTCACATTCTCACGATCGAGGACCCGATCGAGTTCCTGTTCACCAACAAAAAGTCGGTGATCAACCAGCGCGAGGTCGGCCGTGACACGCAGTCGCTGCAGGTGGGCCTCAAGAACGCGCTGCGCCAGGCGCCCGATTGCATCCTGATCGGCGAGATCCGCGACCGCGAGACGATGACCGCGGCGCTGTCGTATGCGCTGTCTGGCCATCTGGTGCTCGCGACCATGCACGCGAACAACAGCCACCACGCGCTGAACCGCATCCTGTCGTTCTACACCCCCGAGTCGCGCCCGGCCCTGCTGTCGGACCTGGCCTCCGGCCTCAAGGCCATCGTCTCTCAGCGTCTGCTGCGGGCGATCACCGGCGGGCGCGTCCCGGCCGTCGAGGTGCTGCTCAACACCAAGCTCATCGCCGAGCTGATCGAACGCGGGGACCTGGCCGGCGTCAAGGAAGCGATGGAGAAATCCATGGCCGAGGGCTCGCAGACCTTCGAGGCCGACATCGCGCGGCTGATCACTGAAGGCCGCGTGACGCGCGACGAAGGCCTGACCCACGCCGACTCTCCGACCAACCTGATGTGGCGCCTGCAGAACGACATGACGGCGCAGTCCAAGGCCACGCCCAAGAAGGAAGAGGTCGAGGACGGGCCGTCGTTCACCGAGATCACGCTCGAGGTGCGCGAGGACCGAGTCAACAGCGGCTTCGGCACGACGGGCTTCGGCACCACCGGCTTCGGCACGATCCGCTGACGCCATGTCCACCGCCACCCTGCGTCTCGTCGAGGAACTGGTCTCGCGCCCCTCCGTCACACCCGATGACGCGGGCTGTCAGGCGCTGATCGCCGAACGTCTTCGTCCCCTGGGCTTCGAATGCCATACCCTGGTGTTCGGCCCGGCCGAGGCAGCGGTGAGCAACCTCTGGGCGGTACGGCGTGGCACGGCTGGCGCCTCGGGGCCGCTGCTCGTCTTCGCCGGCCACACCGACGTCGTGCCCACCGGCCCTCGGGAGCGCTGGACCAGCGATCCCTTCGTTCCGACCCACCGTGACGGCAAGCTCTACGGCCGTGGCACGTCCGACATGAAGACCTCGGTCGCGGCCATGGTGGTCGCAGCCGAGGAGTTCGTGCGGGCCCGGCCCGCCCACCGGGGCAGCGTGGCCTTCCTGCTCACGAGCGACGAGGAAGGCCCCTCGGTCGACGGCACCGTGAGGGTCTGCGAGTGGCTCCAGGAGCACGGCGAGAGACTGGACTACTGCGTGGTCGGCGAGCCAACCTCGGTCGAGCGCCTGGGAGACATGATCAAGAACGGGCGCCGGGGCTCGCTGTCGGGCCGGCTGGTGGTCAAGGGCGTCCAGGGCCACATCGCCTACCCGCACCTGGCGCGCAACCCGATCCACCTGTTGGCGCCCGCGCTCGCCGAACTGGCCTCGATGGACTGGGACCAGGGCAACGCCTTCTTCCCGCCGACGACGTGGCAGGTCTCCAACCTGCATGCGGGCACGGGCGCGACCAATGTGATTCCGGGAGAGGCAACGGTCGACTTCAACTTCCGCTTCTCCACCGAATCGACACCGGAAAGCCTGCAGGAGCGGCTGGAATCCGTGCTGCGCCGCCATGGTCTGGACTACGATTTGCACTGGACGCTCGGCGGAAGGCCGTTCCTGACCGAACCGGGGTCGCTGACGGACGCCATCGCGCAGGCGATACGCAGCGAGACGGGGCTCGTGCCCGAGCTGTCCACCGCCGGCGGCACCTCCGACGGGCGCTTCATCGCCAGGCTGTGCCCGCAGGTCATCGAGTTCGGCCCGCCGAACGCCACGATCCACAAGATCGACGAGCATGTGGACGTGGCTTTCGTCGAGCCGCTGAAGAACATCTACCGCAAGACCTTGGAAGCGCTGATCGCATGACCCTCCTCGAGATGATCGAGCGCATGAGCGCCCGCCTCGACCAGGCGGGCGTTTCGTTTGGGCACGGCACCACCAACGCCCGGGACGAGGCCGCCTGGCTCGCGCTGTGGGCGCTGCAGCTGCCGCTGGACGGGCTGGACGAGCACGGCCGGCGCGAGCTGTCGCCGGCGGACCAGGCGCGCATCAACGCGCTGGTGGACGAGCGGATCACCACCCGCCGCCCGGCCGCCTACCTGACGCAGGAAGCGTGGTTGCAGGGGGTGCCGTTCTACGTCGACGAGCGCGCGATCGTGCCGCGCTCGTTCATCGCCGAGCTGCTCGCCGACGGCACGATAGACCCGTGGCTGTCCGACCGCACGCGCCGCGTGCTCGACCTGTGCACCGGCAACGGCAGCCTGGCCGTGCTGGCCGCCATGGCCTATCCCGACGTGGACGTGGACGGGGCGGACCTGAGCGCGGACGCGCTCGAGGTCGCCCGCATCAACGTCGAGCGCCACGGACTGACGGGGCGCGTGAGGCTGGTGCACAGCGACCTCTTCGATGCGCTGCCAGGGCCCTACGACCTCATCCTGTGCAACCCACCCTACGTCAACGCCCGCTCGATGGCAGCCTTGCCGCCGGAGTACCAGGCCGAGCCCGCCTTGGCCCTGGCTGGCGGGAACGACGGCATGGACCTCGTGCGCCGGCTGCTGCGCGACGCCCCGGCACGCATGAGCGAGCATGCCGTGCTGGTGCTGGAGATCGGGAACGAACGCGAGCACTTCGAGGCGGCCTTCGCGCGGCTGGAAGTCGTGTGGCTTTCGACCAGCGCGGGCGATGACCAGGTGCTGCTCGTCACCCGCGAGGCGCTGCTCTCGGGAGGCCCCCGGTGATCGTCCTCAAGAACCTCACGCTGCGCCGCGGTGCCAAGGTGGTGCTGGAAGGCGTCGACCTCACCCTCCACGCCGGCGAGAAGGCGAGCGTGGTCGGCCGCAACGGCGCGGGCAAGTCGTCGCTCTTCGCCTTGCTGACTGGCAAGCTGCTGCCCGATGCTGGCGACGCGACGATCCCGTCCGGCTGGCGTATCGCCGAGGTGGCCCAGTCGATGCCGGAGACGACCGACTCGGCCACCGATTTCGTGCTGCAGGGCGACCAGGCGTTGATGGACGCGCAGGCCGCGCTCGCGACGGCCGAGGCGAGCGCAGACGGCCACGCGATCGCGGAAGCACATCAGCGCATCCACGACGCAGGCGGCTTCGACGCGCGGCCGCGCGCACAGGCCCTGCTGCTCGGCCTGGGCTTCCGCGCCGACCAGCTCGACCGCCCGGTCAACAGCTTTTCGGGCGGCTGGCGCATGCGGCTGCAACTGGCGCGGGCGCTGATGAGCCCGGGTGACCTGCTGCTGCTCGACGAGCCGACCAATCACCTGGACCTGGACGCACTGGTGTGGCTGGAGAGCTGGCTCAAGCGCTTCGAGGGCACGCTGCTCGTGATCAGCCACGACCGCGAGTTCCTCGATGCGGTGACCCGCGTGACCATCCACCTGGAGGATGCCAAGCTCACCCGCTACGGCGGCAACTACAGCACCTTCGAGACCATGCGCGCCGAGCGGCTCGCCCAGCAGCAGGCCGCTTACGAGCGCCAGCAGGAGCGTATCGCGCAGTTGCAGCGATTCATCGACCGCTTCAAGGCCAAGGCCACCAAGGCGCGCCAGGCGCAAAGTCGGGTGAAAGCGCTCGAGCGCATGGAAAAGTTGGCGCCGGTGCTGACCAGCTCGGACTTCAGCTTCGAGTTCCGCGAGCCGGCGAGCCTGCCCAACCCGATGCTGTCGCTCAAGGGCGTGGCGTGCGGCTACCCGCCTGCCGCACCGGGGATGGCCCCCGCGGTCATCGTGCGCGACGTGAGCCGCACTGTGCTCGCTGGCCAGCGCATCGGCATCCTCGGCGCCAACGGACAGGGCAAGTCCACCCTCGTCAAGACGATCGCGCGCGTGCTGGCGCCCCTGGACGGCCAGCTCACCGAAGGCAAGGGCCTGGCGATCGGTTACTTCGCGCAGCAGGAGATGGATGTGCTGCGGCCCGACGAGAACCCGCTGCAGCACATGATCCGCCTGGCCAAGGAGGTCAGCCCCCAGGCGCGCGAGCAGGAGCTGCGGGACTTTCTCGGGGGCTTCCGCTTCGTGGGCGACATGGCGCAGCAGAGCGTGGGCTCCATGAGCGGCGGCGAGAAGGCCCGCCTGGTGCTGGCGATGCTCGTGTGGCAGCGCCCCAACCTGCTGTTGCTCGACGAGCCGACCAACCACCTCGACCTCACGACCCGCGAGGCGCTCAGCATGGCGCTGAACGAGTTCGAGGGCACGGTGATGCTCGTGAGCCACGACCGCGCGCTGCTGCGCGAGGTCTGCGACGAGTTCTGGCTGGTCGCCAACGGGCGTGTCGAACCCTTCGACGGAGACCTGGACGACTACCAGCGCTGGTTGCTCGAGCAGGCGCGCCTGCAGCGCGAGGCCCTGGCCCGTGCCAGCGCGCCGACCTCAGACGCGGCGCGGGAAGGCAGCGCCAACCGCCGCGACGAACGCCGCGCGCAGGCGCAGGCCCGGCAACGCCTCGCCGAACTAGCCAAGCCGATCAAGAAGGCCCTTGCGGCGGTCGAAGCCGACGTCGCTCGCCTGACCGAGGAAAAACAGGCGCTCGAACATGCCCTGGCCGGCGGGAGCCTCAGCCCAGCGGAACTGGCCGACCAGGGACGTCGGCTGAAGGCGATATCGGAGGAACTGGAAGCCGCCGAGACCCGCTGGCTCGAACTGGCCGATCAGCTCGAGGGGCTGGGAGCCTCGTAGCCGCGCCGCGGGCGCGGCTCCGGGTGGGCGATGCTCACCGCGCCTGGCTCGCACCTGCGCCGCCGGCTGCACCCGGCGCCCTGCCTCGCGAGCGCGAGCAGCTCGCAGCCTGAGGCCCGGTGCCGGGCCGACACCCCCGCGGGGGTGGGGCGCCGCCCCGGGGTCAAGATTCAAGCGCCACCTCATCGAAGTGCGGCTGAGCCTCGCCTGACGGGAGACCGGGCGCCCTTGACGCCCGCGTGCAGGGAAGCAGGCAGCGCCGCCCAGCGCATCGTGCCGGGCGGTCTCCGTCGGTGTGCGACAGCCGGCCGTGTCAGCGCCCCGCCAACAGGCGTAGCAGCAGTTCGACCCGGGCTTTCGACGGGATGAGCGGCGTGACCGGCAGCGTGTCGCCTTCGCGCCCCACGATCACGCCCTCCAGGCACCGGGTGCTGCGCAACACGCGCACCCCCGCGGCCTGCGCCTCCAGCAGCGCCGTCTCCAGGTCGCGATGCACGGTCCCGTTGCCGGTTGCCGCCACCACGACACCCGCCACGCCCAGTCCGCGCAGGGCCCGCACCAAGGCCCCGTCGGCCTGCGCGTGGCTCATCACGATCTCCACCCTCGGCCAGGAGGCCGGATCGCGCTCCAGCACCGCGAGCCCCATCGGATCGCCTTCCGGCCACGGTCGCCACAGCCGTACCCGCCCCTCCTCCACGGCACCGAGCGGCCCTGCGTCGCCACTCCCGAACGCCTCGAGCCGATAGGTGTGGGACTTGCGCACCTCGGTGGGCCCGTGGATCAGCCCCGCGACGACGGCCACGACCCCATGCGCGCCCGGGGTGCGGGCGACGTCGACGGCGTCGAGCAGGTTCTGCGGGCCGTCCGGATGGAGCGCGGTGGCCGGGCGCATCGCGGCGGTCAGCACCACCGGCTTGCGGGGCGCCAGCACCCGGTGCAGGAAGTAGGCGGTTTCTTCCAGCGTGTCGGTGCCGTGCGTGATCACGATGCCGCACACGTCCTCTCGCGACAGATGGTGCGCCGCCCGTCGGGCCAGTGCCTGCCAGGTCGCGTGGTCCATGTCCTTGCTGTCCAGCTGCGCGACCTGCTCGGCCTCCAGCGGCACCTCGCGCAGCGCCGGCACGGCGTCCACCAGCGCCTGCACACCCAGTTGGCCCGCCTTGTACCCCGTGTGGTCGCCGGCGTGGGACGCCGTGCCGGCGATCGTGCCGCCGGTGCCCAGCACCACCATCCGCCCTGCCTGTCTTTGCATTTTTTGCGATCCTGGATAAAAATACAGATACTGGATGCCCGAACAGTGCGAAGGCGCCGCCCCTGCACGGTTCGGCCGTTCACCCGGGCACTTGCCGCCGGGCCCTACAGGAGGAAGCCGTCATGTCCGAGTCGCCCAAGCTCACCGCCCGCCAACAGCAGGTGCTGGAGCTCATCCAGAGCGCGATCGAGCGCACCGGCGCGCCCCCCACCCGCGCGGAGATCGCCGCCGAGTTGGGCTTCCGCTCGGCGAACGCCGCCGAAGAACACCTCCAGGCGCTGGCCCGCAAGGGCGTCATCGAACTCGTCGGCGGCACCTCCCGCGGCATCCGCCTGAAGTCTGACACATTGCGCTCGCTGCACGAGTCCCGCATCAAGCAGTTCAGCCTGCCCTTGCCCAGCCTGGCGCAGCTGGCCCTGCCGCTGGTCGGAAGGGTGGCGGCGGGCAGTCCCATCCTCGCGCAGGAGCACATCGACCAGACGTTGCACGTCGAAGCCTCGCTCTTCCAGCGTCGCCCCGACTACCTCCTCAAGGTGCGCGGCATGAGCATGCGCGACGCCGGCATCCTCGACGGCGACCTGCTCGCGGTCCAGCGTGCCAAGGAAGCGAAGAACGGCCAGATCGTCGTCGCCCGTCTGGGCGACGACGTCACCGTCAAGCGGCTGCGCCGGCATCGCCAGCACATCGAGCTCATCGCCGAGAACCCCGACTACCCGAGCATCATCGTGGAGCCGGGGCAGGACTTCGAGCTCGAGGGCATCGCCGTTGGCCTCATTCGCAACACCATGCTCATGTGAGCCGACGCGCCTGAGATCCATCAGTGCACCGCCCGCGGGTGGCGGGCGCTTGTCCGGTGGCCACGGCCGTCGACAGGCCCCGCGGGTGGTGCCGGTGTGCAAAGGCCGTCCTCGACGCCGCCTGCGCACCTCCTTGCCTCCAATCCTGCCGAAACGTCATTCGTGGTTCTTGATATTTCGGAGTTGGACATGCCTGCCTCTCACACGCTCAGCCTGCCTTTCGTCATCCCCCCCGGGCCCACGCCCACTCCCCCGAGGGCGCGCCTGCGCACGGCCGCGTGCCTGGCGAATCCCAGCGGCATGCTTGCCGCGAGGTGGGAAGCGCCCTCCACCCTTCGTGCCCTGGCATCACGGGTGTGGGGCGGCTGGATGGGTGGAACCTCGACCGCGGGTGGGCCCGGCAGCCGCGCATCGCGGCGCGCCGCCGATCAGGAACGGCTGGTGCCGACGGGCTGGGCCGCGTTGGATGACGCCCTGCCGTCCGGGGGCTGGTGTGCGGGAGAGGTGGTCGAACTGTGCACCCCCCATCCGGGCTGGTCCGAACTGCCCCTGCTCCTGCCGCTGCTGGACCAAATGGCAGGTCGCGGGTGTCCGATCGGCCTCGTCGGCATGCCGGAGGGCAGCCCGATTCCAGCCAGCGTGGCACGGGCTGCATGGTCCTTTCTCGGCGCAGTTCCACCGTCGGGTCCTCAGGCGGAAAGGCGGCTTTCCGTGCCACCGCTCCAAACCGGAGCGGACTGGCAGACCGCTTGCGAAGCGGCGGCCGGTTGGTGCTCCGAACATGGGCGGGGTGCACTCCTCCTCGTCTGGGCGTTGGAGGCCCCCCGGGCAGGCTTGCGTCGGCTCCAACGGCTTGCCCGCCGGGCCCACGCCTGGGTCTGCGTGGTGCGACCCAGCCTCGCGCGCTGGGACGAGCTCCATGCGGACGCCAGGCTGTCCCTGATCGCCCCGGGCGCGCGGGGCGCGCAGGTTCACGTGCGCGTCGACAACCGCCCGACGGGTCGCACGCTGCAGCTCGCGTGGCGGGCCGACGTCCCGGTCGCTCCGGCAGCGACCCCGGCCGCGGAGACGGACCTCTCGCGGCCGGGCCTGCGTGTGCGGCAGGATCCGCAGGACCATCGCCGCGCCGTCGTGAGCGGCCGCATGGACGAGGTGTGTCAGGCGCTCGACCGGCTGGTACGCGACGAAGCGCGGCGGGCGCACGCGGCGCCGCGGACGCCGGCTGGTACCTGACGACCGCTCCCGCTCCGCCCGGCGCCGCGGCCGCTCAACCCGTCTACCTGGCTCGGGCGTCGGTGCCGGCTGCTCGAACTGGCACGTTCACCCCCGACGCAGGCCGGACTCCGTCGGTCCGGGTCTCCAGGCTCAGAAGGCGCTGGCTGCCGTCGCGCCCGCCGGCATCGCGGCGGCGACCAGCCGCTGCGTGTACGGGTGCCGGGGCGACTCCAGGATCGCCCCCACCGGGCCGCTTTCGAGCACCTCGCCGTCCTTCATGACGATCACGTCGTGCGCCATCGCGCGGATCACGTCGACGTCGTGGGTGATGAGCAGGTAGGCCAGACCGCGCTCGCGCTGCAGGCGTTGCAGCAGCCGCAGCACCTGCTGCTGGATGGTGACGTCGAGTGCGCTGGTCGGCTCGTCCAGCACGAGCACGCGGGGGTCCACGACCAGGGCGCGGGCAATCGCCAGGCGCTGCCGTTGCCCACCCGAGAATTCGTGCGGGTAGCGGTCGAGCAACCCGGGGAACTGCGCTTGCGTCAGCCCCACGTCGGCCAGCGCCTGAGCCGCTCGCGCCCGGCGCGCTTCGGCGTCGAGCTCGGGCGCGTGCACCCGCAGCCCCTCGCCGATCAGTTCGCCCACGGTCATGCGCGGCGACAGCGACGAGAACGGGTCCTGGAACACCACCTGCACCTGCCGGCGCAGCGGCCGGTCGGCGTTCTGTCGATAAGCCCAGCGGCCGCCGCAGACCTCCAGATCCCCCTCGCTGGGCAGGAGCCCCAGCGCGGCAAGGGCCAGGGTCGACTTGCCGGACCCGGACTCGCCGATTACGCCGAGCGTGCGGCCCGCGGCGAGGCTCACGTCGGCACCTTTGACCGCCTCGAAGCGTCCCTTGCGGAACCAGCCCTTCAGCCCTGGCAGCGGCACCGGATAGGCGACCTTCAACCCTTGCGTCTGCAGCAGCACCTCGTCCTGCCGCGGCTGTTCGACGACGTCGCGCACCGGCCGGCTGTCGATGAGCTTGCGCGTGTAGGGATGCTGCGGCGCGCGGAACACGTCATCCACGCGTCCCTGTTCGACGAGATACCCGTTCTCCATCACCGCGACCCGATCGGCAAAGCGCCGCACGAGGTTCAGGTCGTGTGTGATGAGCAGGATGGCCATGCCGGTGCGTGCCTGCAGTTGCGCCAGCAGCTCCAGGATCTGCTGCCGGACCGTGACGTCGAGCGCCGTCGTCGGTTCGTCGGCGAGCAGCAGGCGCGGTTCTCCGGCCAACGCCATCGCAATCATCGCGCGCTGGCGCTGCCCGCCGGAGAGCTGATGCGGGAAGGCGCGTGCTCGACGCGCCGGCTCCGGGATGCCGGTGTCCTGCAGCAGTTCGATCGCGCGCTGCCAGGCCTGGGCTCTCGTGAGTCCGTGCTTGAGTTGCAGCACCTCCGCGATCTGGTCGCCCACCGGGTACAACGGGTTGAGCGCGGTCATCGGCTCCTGGAAGATCATCGCGATGTCGCGGCCACGCACACCGCGAAGGTCGCGCTCGCGAAGACCCAGCAGGTCCCGCACCGGCTCGCGCTCGCCCGGCTTCGGGTACAGCAGGGCCTGCCCCGTCACGTCCGCGCCGGCCACGAGACGCAGGAAGGACAGCGCCGTCACCGTCTTGCCGGAACCGGACTCGCCCACCAGGGCGAGCTTCTCGCCGGGATGGACACGCAGGTCGACGCCGTGCACGACCTCTTGGTCGCCGAACCGCACCCTGAGGCCGCGCACGTCGAGCAGCGGCGGCATCGCGTCTTCAGGCATCGTCATGGCCGCACCTGCGGACCCGTTGCCGTGGACGCGGCCACCGCCGGGGGTAGCACCTCGGCCGTGCGCCGGCGACCGGCCTTGGGATCATCGGGCGTACGCGGATCGAGGGCGTCGCGCAACGCATCGCCCATGAAGGTCAGCAGCAGCAGCGTCGCCACGAGCACCGCGAAGGTCGACAACGAGATCCACCATGCGTCCAGGTTGTTCTTGCCCTGCGCCAGCAGTTCACCCAGGCTCGGCGTGCCGGGCGGCACCCCCAGGCCCAGGAAGTCGAGCGACGTGAGCGCGAGGATGGCCGCGCTCATGCGAAACGGCAGGAAGGTCACCACCGGCGTGAGGCTGTTGGGCAGGATGTGCCGCCAGATGATCTGCCAGTTGGACAGGCCCAGCGCCCGCGCGGCCCGCACATAGTCGAGCTGGCGGTTGCGCAGGAACTCGGCGCGCACGTAGTCCGACAACCCCATCCAACCGAACAGGCTGAGCAGCACGAGCAGCAGCGTGATGCTCGGGTTGAACAGCGCCGAGAAGATGATGAGCAGGTACAGCTCCGGCATCGCGCCCCAGATCTCGATGAAGCGCTGGAAGGCCAGGTCCGTGCGCCCGCCGTAGAAGCCCTGGATCGCGCCGGTCACCACGCCCAGGATCACGCCGATCACCGTCAACGCCAGCGCGAACAGCACCGAGATCCGAAAGCCGTAGAGCAGTCGCGCCAGCACGTCGCGGCCCCTGTCGTCGGTGCCGAGCAGGTTCTCGCGCGAAGGGGGCGCGGGATTCGGCTCGGTGGCGAAGTAGTTGATGGTGTCGTGGTGATACGGGTTGGGCGGATAGACGGCGAAGTTGTCGCCGCGCTGCAGTTGCTCGGCGATGAACGGATCCAGGTAGTCCGTGGGCGTCTCGAAATCGCCGCCGAACGCCGTTTCGGGCGGGTTGTGGATCAGCGGGAAGAACCACTGCCCCTGGTAGCGCACGACCAGCGGCTTGTCGTTGGACAGCAGCTCCGCCCCGAGACTCAGCACCACCAGGACGCAGAAGATCACGAAACTCCAGTACCCGAGCCGCCGCCGCTTGAAGCGCATCCAGGCACGGCGACCGGGCGACACCGACACGGGCGGCCGAAGGGCGGGAGCGTCTGCGGCCGCGGGAAGTGCAGTCGTCGTCATGATCCCCCTCAGTCGAACTTCACGCGTGGATCGACCCACACATAGCACAGGTCCGAGATCAGCTTGGTCACGAGGCCGATCAGCGTGAAGAGGTAGAGCGTCCCCAGCACCACCGGGTAGTCGCGCCGGATGACCGACTCGTAGCTCAGGAGGCCCAGCCCGTCCAGCGAGAACAGCGTCTCGATCAGCAGCGAGCCCGTGAAGAAGGCGCCGATGAATGCGGCCGGAAACCCCGTGACGATGGGGATGAGCGCATTGCGGAACACGTGCTTCCACAGCACGCGCCGCTCCTCCAGGCCCTTGGCCCGGGCGGTCAGCACGTACTGCTTGCGGATCTCCTCCAGGAAGGCGTTCTTCGTCAGCATCGTCACCACCGCGAAGCTGCCCAACACGCTGGCCGTCACCGGCAGCGCGATGTGCCAGAGGTAGTCGACCACCTTGCCCCAGAGGCTCAGCTCTTCCCAGTTCGGCGAAGTCAGGCCGCGAAGCGGGAACCATGCCAGGAAGCTGCCGCCACCGAAGAGCACGAGCAGCAGCACCCCCAGCACGAAGCCGGGTATCGCGTAGCCGACCAGCACCAGGATGCTGGTGACGGTATCGAAGCGCGAGCCTGCCCGCACCGCCTTGGCGATGCCCAGGGGCACCGAGATCAGGTACGTGAGGAAGAACGTCCAGAGCCCCAGGCTGATCGACACCGGCAGCTTTTCCTTCACCAGGTCCCACACGTCCTTGTGGTGGAAGAAGCTGCGACCCAGGTCGAAGCGCGCGAACGACGCCAGCATCTGGAAGAAGCGCACGTGTGCCGGCTTGTCGAAGCCGTACAGTGCCTTGATCTCTTCGATCTGCTTGGCGTCCACGCCCTGCCGGCCGCGGTAGCCCTGCCCGCCCACGGCCGCCCCCTCGCCGCCGGTGCTGCGTCCCTGCAGTTGCGCAACCATCTGCTCGACCGGGCCGCCCGGCACGAACTGGATCACGACGAAGGTCACCAGCAGCACACCAAGCAGCGTCGGAATCATGAGCAGCAGCCGCTTGAGGATGTAGACCCACATGCGCGCGTCTCCTTCAACGGTTGCCGGGCGCCGCCCACCAGGTGCTCAGCACCCAGGCATCGGGGCTGTAATGCTTGGGCACCACCCTGGGTTGCTCGAAGCGCCCGGCGCGATAGGCGATGCGGTAGGTGCCCGAATACCAGTGAGGCACCACGTAGTGGCCGAAGCGCAGCACGCGGTCCAGCGCGCGGAGCGAGGCCACCAGCTCGGGCCGCGTGTTCGCGGACATCACCTGCTCGATCAGGGCATCCACGGCGCGGCTCTTGACGCCGATCAGGTTGCTGGACCCTTCGGTGTCCGCGGCCTTGGAGCCGAAGCGATCGAGCAGCTCCGAACCGGGCGCCTCCGACCCCGGCAGCCGCAGGCTGATGAGGTCGAAGTCGAACACGTCCAGGCGCTTTTGCAGCAGCGCGAAGTCCACGACCCGGTAGCTCGCCTGGATGCCCAGCTTCGCGAGGTTCCCGATATAGGGCGTGACCACGCGCCCCATAGACGCCGACTCGTCGAGGAACTCCACCGTCAGCACCTCGCCCTTGTCGTTGCGCAACGCGCCGTCGCGATACGTCCAGCCCGCCTCGGCCAGCAGCCGCTTGGCACGGCGCAGGTTCTCGCGCAGGCTGGAGGGCGGGTCGGTGCTGGGCGGCTGCGGCACCTCCTGCGTGAACACCGCGGGCGGCAGGTGCGGGCGCAGCGGCTCCAGCAGCTTCAGCTCGTCGGGCCCCGGCAGCCCCTTGGCCTCGAAGTCGCTGGACGGGAAGTAGCCGCGCACCCGGGTGTAGGCGTTGTAGAACAGCTGGCGGTTCATCCACTCGAAGTCCATCGCCAGCGCGATAGCCTCGCGCACGCGCGGGTCCTTGAACTTCTCGCGCCGGGTGTTGAAGATGAATCCCTGGAAATCGCCGGCATTGCCGTGGCGCAGCTCGCGCTTGACCAGCTCGCCGGACTTGAACTTGCCGCCGGTGTACTGCCTGGCCCATTCGCGTGCGATGAACGACTGGATGTAGTCGAACTCGCCCGCCTTGAAGCCCTCCAGCTGTGCCGTGTTGTCCTTGTAGATCTGGAACGTCACGCGGTCGAAGTTGAACATGCCGCGCCGCACGTTCAGGTCTTTCGCCCAGTAGTTCGGGTCGCGCGCATAGGTGATGTCGCGGCCGAAGTTCACGCGGTCTATCCTGTACGGTCCTGTCCCGATCGGGATGTCGGTCACCACCTCGTCGAACGGCTTGCCCTCGCCCCATTTGCGGCTGAAGACCGGCAGGTCGCCCGCGATCAGCGGCAGCTCGGCATTGACGCGCCGAAAGTCGAACCGCACGGTCCGGTCGTCGATCACCTGCACCGCCTCGATGTCCGAGAAGTAGCTGCGCAGCTGCGGCGCGGCATGCTTGCTCGTCAAGGTGTCGAAGGAGTGCTTGACGTCCTGCGCGCGCACCGGGTCTCCGTTGTGGAAGCGCGCGTTGGGTCGCAACCGGAAGGTGACGGAACGGCGGTCCGGGGCCACGTCCACGTCCTCCGCCAGCAGGCCGTAGGCGGTGGTCGGCTCGTCGAAGTTGCGCGTCAGCAGCGACTCGAACAGCAGGCCGCTCAAGCCCGGAGGAGCGATGCCCTTCAGCGTGAACGGGTTGTACTTGTCGAAGTTGCTGATCCTGGTGGGCGGAACCAGCACGATCGCGCCACCCTTGGGGGCGTCGGGGTTGACGTAGTCGAAATGCGGGAAACCCGGCGGGTACTTGATGTCGCCGAACTGTGCGTAGGCATGGGCGCCCCAGGCAGGGGACAGGCCGACCAGCAGCAGCGCCAGGGCGCAGGCTTGCGCGAGCAGACGGTTCATGGGGCGATTCTCCACAATTCCGCGCCGCCCCCGGTCACCGATCGCACAGCGGTCGTTTCAGCCGGGTTTCGATCCCCTGCCCGCCCCCGCGTCACCAGGCCAGGAAGGCGTCGCGCCCTTGCACCACGAGCTGCGTCTTGCGGCCCACCGGCAGCGTCACCTTGGTCGGCACGTGCCCGAACGGCAGCCCGGTGAGGATCGGGGTGCGGATGCGCCCGCGCAGGTAGTTGACCACCGTCTTCAGCCCGTAACCGCGGTCCAGCGGCGACTTGCGGAAGTCCGTGAATTCGCCCAGCACCACAGCCTTCTGCGCCGCCAGCACGCCGGCCTGCTCCAGCTGCAGCAGTTGCCGCTCGACGCGGTACGGATGCTCGTTGACGTCCTCCACGAAGAGGATGCCGCCCCGCACGCGCGGCCAGTGCGGGGTGCCGAGCAGGGCCACCAGCACCGTCAGGTTGCCGCCCCACAGCGGGCCCGCCACTTCCAGGCCGTCGAAGCCGTCGTCGGTGCGAAAGCCGACGGCCTCCAACTCCCCGCTCATCGCCTCGAGGAAGCACGCCTCGGTCACGTCGTCGGGCGCCTCGGCACCGAAGTCGAAACAGGCCATCGGGCCGGCGTACGTCACCGCCTTCGGGTGGCGCGCGAGCAAGGCGAGTTGCAGCGCCGTGAAGTCGCTGTGCCCCACCCAGCGGGTGCCGGCCTCGATGCTGCGCGCCATCTGGGCGTAGTCGATGCGGTCCAGCAGGCGTGTGAGGCCGTAGCCCCCGCGGCTGGCCATCGCCACCTGCACCCCGCTCGCAGCGACCCGGTGGATCGCCGCCAGCCGCACCTCGTCGTCGCCCGCAAAGCGCTGGTGGCGGGCAAGCGCCGCCTCGTCGAGGCCGACCTCGAAGCCGTGCCCCTTCAGCCGCTTGACCGCCCGGCGCAACACCGCGGGTTCGGCCACCACGCCTGCCGGCGAGAAGATGCGCAGCGAGGCGGGAAGCCGGTGATCGTGATCGTGGCCGTGAGGGCGGCCCTCCTGCTCATGCTCGTGGTCGCGCGCGGGAGCGCTGGATCGTCGGCGGGTCGTCAAAACTCGGTCTCCGGGGGCAGTTCTCGCACTTCGCCCGTGGGAATGGGGGCCTCGCCTTCGTCGAAGATGGACGGCTGCACCGGCGAGCGCCGCGCGCGATGCAGGGCCCGGCGTTCGGCGAAGAAATCGCGCAGCACGCGGCCGCAGGCCTCGGCCATCACCCCGCCCACGACCTGGGTGTGGTGGTTGAGCTGAGGCTGGGCGAAGAGGTCCACCACCGATCCCGCGGCGCCCGTCTTGGGATCGTAGGCGCCGAACACCACGCGCTTGAAGCGGGCATGCATCAGCGCCATCGCGCACATCGCGCAAGGTTCCAGCGTCACGTACAGCTCGCAGTCCGGCAGGCGGTAGTTGGACAGCAGCTGCGCCGCGTGCCGCAGCGCGACGATCTCGGCATGGGCCGTCGGGTCGTGTTCGGTGATGGGCCGGTTGTAGCCGGTCGCGATCACCTGCCCGTCGCGCATGATGACCGCACCCACCGGCACCTCGCCCACCAGCCAGGCGTTCTGCGCCTGGTCCAGCGCGATGCGCATCGCATATTCGTCGGCCGGCGTCACGGGCAGGGGCGTCATGGCAGGAGCGCTCATCTCAGGGCTCCGCCCGTGAGGCGGAAGACTGCACCGCCTGGTTCAGATCCCGCTGCAGCTGCTGCAACTGCCCCTGGATCTGCTGGCGCTGCGTCTGTCCGGCGTCGGCCGGCACCTCGGCGGGCGCGACGGCAGGCACCGGGGTGGCACCGAGCTGCTTCTTCAAGAGCAACCCCACGAGGGCCACCACGGCGATCAGGGCGGCGAGGCTGAACAAGACGCGCATGGACTGAACGGAAAGTATCGGGGTGGCGACGTTGTAGCACCACCCGAGCGACTGCGCACGCCGCCCGTCCGCAGCGCCCGGCCATCGGTCGGGACGGCGCCTGGGTCACTCCCACTCGATGGTCGCCGGCGGCTTGGACGACACGTCGTAGGTCACGCGGTTGATGCCGCGCACTTCGTTGATGATGCGGCTGGACACCCGCTTGAGCAGGCTGTACGGCAGTTCGGCCCAATCGGCGGTCATGAAGTCGCTGGTCTGCACCGCGCGCAGCGCCACGACGTAGTCGTACGTACGGCCGTCGCCCATCACGCCCACGCTCTTGACCGGAAGGAACACCGCGAAGGCCTGGCTCGTGAGGTCATACCAGCTCTTGCCGCTGGCGGTGTCCACGGTGTTGCGCAATTCCTCGATGAAGATCGCGTCCGCGCGGCGCAGCAGGTCGGCGTACTCGCGCTTGACCTCGCCCAGGATGCGCACGCCCAGCCCGGGCCCCGGGAAGGGGTGGCGATAGACCATCTCGTGCGGCAGGCCGAGCGCGACGCCCAGTTCGCGTACCTCGTCCTTGAAGAGCTCGCGCAGCGGCTCCAGCAGCTTCAGACCCAGCGTCTCGGGCAGGCCGCCGACGTTGTGGTGGCTCTTGATCGTGGTGGCCTTGCCGGTCTTGGCGCCGGCAGACTCGATCACATCCGGGTAGATGGTGCCCTGCGCCAGCCACTTGGCGCGGGTGAGCTTCTTGGCCTCGGCCTGGAACACCTCGACGAACTCGCGGCCGATGATCTTGCGCTTGGCCTCGGGGTCGGTCACGCCCTTGAGGTGCCCCATGAACTGCTCGCTCGCGTCCACGTGGACCACCTTGACGCCCAGGTTGCGCGCGAACATGTCCATCACCATCTGGCCCTCGTTCAGGCGCAAGAGGCCGTGGTCGACGAACACGCAGGTGAGCTGGTCGCCGATGGCGCGGTGGATGAGGGCCGCGGCCACGCTGGAATCGACGCCGCCGGACAGGCCGAGGATCACCTCCTCGTCGCCGACCTGCGCGCGGATCTTCTCGACCGCCTCGGCGATGTAGTCACCCATCACCCAGTCGGGCTTGGCGCCGCAGATCTGGAGCACGAAGCGGTTGAGGATGTCGCGGCCCTTCACCGTGTGCGTGACCTCCGGGTGGAACTGCACGCCGTAGAAGCGGCGGTCCTCGTCGGCCATCCCGGCGATCGGACACGACGGCGTGGAGGCCATCAGTTTGAAGCCGGGCGGCAGCGCGGTGACCTTGTCGCCGTGGCTCATCCACACCTTGAGCATGCCATGGCCCTCGGCGGTCGAGAAATCCTCGATGGCCTCGAGCAGCTTGGTGTGCCCGCGCGCGCGCACCTCGGCGTAGCCGAACTCGCGGTGGTCGCTCCATTCGACCTTGCCGCCCAGCTGCTCGGCCATGGTCTGCATGCCGTAGCAGATGCCCAGGACCGGCACGCCCAGTTCGAACACCACCTGCGGCGCGCGCAGATCGTGCGACTCGTAGGTGCTCGCATGGCTGCCCGACAGGATCACCCCCCTGGGGTTGAACTCGCGGATGAACGCCTCGCTGACGTCGTTCGGGTGGATCTCGCAGTACACGTGGGCCTCGCGCACGCGACGCGCGATCAGCTGCGTGACCTGGGAGCCGAAATCGAGGATGAGGATCTTGTCGTGCACGGGGTGGTCCTGTCCTGAAAAATGCAAAAGGCAGCACCGGGTGCTGCCTGGTTCCGTCGCGAGGGTTCGTTACTCGACGCGGTAGTTGGGCGCTTCCTTCGTGATCTGCACGTCGTGGACGTGGCTCTCGCGGATGCCCGCCGAGGTGATCTCGACGAACTCGGCCTTGCTGCGCATCTCTTCGATCGTCGCGCACCCGCAGTAGCCCATCGCGGCGCGCAGACCGCCGGCCATCTGGAACAGGATCGCGACCACCGTGCCCTTGTACGGCACCCGGCCTTCGATGCCTTCGGGCACCAGCTTGTCCGCGTTCGGGTTCGCCGCCTCGTCGTTCTCCTGGAAGTAGCGGTCCGCGGAGCCGGCCTTCATCGCACCGATCGAGCCCATCCCACGGTAGCTCTTGTAGCTGCGGCCCTGGTAGAGGATCACCTCGCCGGGTGCTTCCTCCGTCCCGGCGAACATGCCGCCCATCATCACCGTGTGCGCGCCGGCTGCGATCGCCTTGGCGATGTCGCCCGAATAGCGGATGCCGCCGTCGGCGATCAGGGGCACGCCGGTGCCGGCCAGGGCCTTGGCGACGTTGTCGATCGCGGTGATCTGCGGCACGCCCACCCCCGCCACGATGCGCGTGGTGCAGATGGAGCCGGGGCCGATGCCCACCTTGACCGCGTCGGCGCCCGCTTCCACCAGGGCCAGCGCGGCCGCGCCGGTGGCGATGTTGCCGCCGATCACGTCGACCTGCGGATAGTGTTGCTTGACCCAGCGCACGCGGTCCAGCACGCCCTTGCTGTGTCCGTGGGCGGTGTCGACCACGATCACATCGACGCCCGCCTTGACCAGCAGGTCGACGCGCTCCTCGGTGCCCTCGCCCACGCCGACCGCCGCGCCCACGCGCAGCTTGCCGTGGGCGTCACGCGCCGCGTTGGGAAAGGTCGTCTGCTTGGTGATGTCCTTGACCGTCATCAGCCCGCGCAGCTCGAACGCGTCGTTGACGACCAGCACGCGTTCCAGCTTGTGCTTGTGCATCAGCGCCTTGCCCTCCTCCAGCGAGGCGCCTTCCTTGACGGTGATGAGGCGCTCGCGCGGCGTCATGATCTCGCGCACGGGCAGGTCCAAGCGCGTCTCGAAGCGCAGGTCCCGGCCGGTGACGATGCCCACCACCGTCTTGCCTTCCAGCACCGGGAAGCCCGAGACACCGTGCTGCTGCGACAGTTCCTTGACCGCCCGCACCGGCATGTCGGGAGTGATCGTGATCGGGTCGCGCAGCACCCCGGATTCGTAGCGCTTGACCTTGGCCACCTCGGCCGCCTGGGCCTTGGGCGTCAAGTTCTTGTGGACGATACCGATACCGCCTTCTTGCGCGATGGCAATGGCCAGGCGCGCCTCGGTCACCGTGTCCATCGCGGCGGACACGAGCGGCAGGTTCAGGGTGATATTGCGGGAGAGGCGGGTCGCGAGGGAGGTATCGCGGGGCAAGACTTGGGAGAACGCCGGCACCAACAACACGTCGTCGAAGGTCAGCGCTTTACCGAGCAGGCGCATTGGGAAGCTCCAGACGCAAAAGCGGATTATACGGAAGCGCCCCCGACCCTGCCCCGCGTGGGTGTGGCGGGCGGCCCGCATCGCGGGGACGCGATTCGTGCCATTGATCACGCCTCGGGGACCGTCCGGACGGGCCGGCATTGGGCACGCCCTACCCCGCCGCTACACTGCGCCGCATGAAGAAGCTCTCGCCTCGCCTGCACGCCTCGCTTGCCCTGCTGCTCGGCCTCGCGGTGTGCCTGCCCGCCGCAGCGCAATGGAAGTGGCGCGATGCTGCCGGCAAGGTGCAGTACAGCGACCGCCCGCCGCCGGCGAGCGTGCCGGAGAAGGACATCCTGCAACGCCCGGGTGGCGCCCTTCGCATCGCCGCGCCGGCACCGGTGGCCGCGGCTGCCGCCTCTGCCCCCGAAGCGAGCGCCAAGCCCGCCGCGCCTGCGGTCGACAAGGAACTCGAGGCACGCAAGAAGAAGGAAGAGCAGGAGCGGGAAGCCAAGCGCCGCGCCGAGGAGGAAAAGCTCGCCAAGGCCCGCGCCGAGAACTGCGCCCGCGCCCGCAGCTACCAGCAGTCGCTGGAAAGCGGCATGCGCATCGCCCGCACGAACGACAAGGGCGAACGCGAGATCCTGGACGACGCCGCCCGCGCCCAGGAAATGGAGCGCACGCGCCAGGTCATCGCCAGCGACTGCAAGTAGGGCCCTCGCCTTCGGCTAGCCTCGCTTGCCCTGCTTGCGTTCCCGGTGCTGCCGGTAGCGCAGCCGCCTCGCCTCCTTGGGATCCACCACCAGCGGCCGGTAGACCTCCACCCGGTCGCGGTCGCGCAGGGGGGTGTTCAACGGCTGCACGCGGCCCCACACGCCGACCGCCTGCGTCCCAAGATCGATCTGCGGATGCCGCATCAGCAGGCCGCTGGCCCGCAGCGCATGAAGAACGGTCGCCCCTTCGGCCAGTTCCAGTTCCACGTGATCGACCTGGCCGGGGCCCGGTGCGTAGATCACTTCGACCCGCATCTCACCGCGCCCCGTAGACCTGCTCGGCGCGCTTGACGAAGGAATCGACGAGCGTGTTGGCGATGCGGTCGAACACGGGGCTGACGATCGCCTGCAGCGCCACGCTCGAGAAGGCATAGCGCAGGTCCAGTTCCACCTTGCATGCGGGTGGGCTGCCGGGCTGGGACAGCGGCACGAAGCGCCACTCCCCTTCCAGCAGCGAGAACGGCCCGTCCACGAGCTGGACGACCACGCTCTGGCCGGGCACGTGCGTGTTGCGGGTAGTGAAGGCGTGGTGCAATCCGGCATAGCGCAGCGTGAGGCGCGCGGTCATCTGGTCGCCCGACTCCTCCAGCACTTCGGCCTTCTCGCACCAGGGCAGGAAGCTCGGGTAGTCCCGCACGCGCGTCACGAGCTCGTACATTTCCTGGGCCGAATACCAGAGCAGGACGGACTTCTTGACGTGCTTCATAGAATGCACGGATTGTAGTGAGCGAGTCCGCCCATACCTCTTCGCCATGTCCATCGCAGAAAACCGCAAAGCCCGTTTCAACTACCTGATCGAGGAACGCTTCGAGGCGGGCATCGTGCTGGAGGGCTGGGAGGTCAAGGCCATCCGGGCCGGCCAAGTGCAACTGACCGACGGCTATGTCGTGATCAAGAACGGCGAACTGTTCCTGATCGGCTGCCGCATCAACGCGCTGCGCACGGCCTCCACGCACGTGCGGCCGGAAGCCGACCGCACCAAGAAGCTCCTGATGCACAAGGACCAGATCCGGCGCCTGATCGGCAAGACCGAACAGAAGGGCTACACCCTGGTGCCGCTGGACCTGCACTACAAGGGCGGCCGCGTAAAGGCCGAGATCGCGCTGGCCAAGGGCAAGCAGCTGCACGACAAGCGCGAGACCGAGAAAAAACGGGACTGGGAACGCGAGAAGGGCCGCCTGATGAGACACAAGGTCTCATCCAACACGAAGGGTTGAGCAGCGAAGGCGGTGATTCAGGGCGAGGGCAGCCCCGTCAGCGCTTGCTCGAGGTCGGCGATCAGGTCCTCGGTACGCTCCAGGCCGATGGCCAGACGCACCAGCGTGCCCTTCCAGCGCGGCGTCAGGCTGCGCATGGACGCCAGCCGGTAAGGCACGGCAAGGCTGACCGGGCCGGCCCATGAGTAGCCGACGCGAAAGAGCCGCAGCCGGTCGACGAAGGCGTCCACGGCACCGCCCTCGTAGCGCTCGTCGAAGACGAGCGAGACCAGCGCCGCGGCTCCCTCGCACAGTTCGCGCCAGTGCTCGTGGCCAGGCGATCCGGGCAAGGCCGGGTGCAGCACCTGGACGAACTCCCCCCGTTCGACCGCCCACTGCGCGATGCGCCGCGCACTCGCGTCCTGCGCCCGGTAGCGCAGCCCAATGCTTGGCAGGCCTCGCAGCACCAGTTCCGCGTCGTCGCCGGCCACGCCGATGCCGAAGCGGCTGTGCGTCATCATGAGTCGCTCGTGCAGCGCGCGGTCCGCCGTGGTGACCGAGCCCATCAGCACGTCGCCGCCGCCCGAGGAGTACTTGGTGAGTGCCTGGACGCTGATGTCCACGCCCACGCCGCCCCCGAGGTCGAAGGGGCGGAACGCGATGCCCGCACCCCACGTGTTGTCGAGCGCGACCGGCACGCCCCGTTCGCGCGCCGCGCGCACCAACCCTGGCAGGTCCGGGAACTCCAGCGTCACCGAACCGGCCGCCTCGACCCAGATCAGCCGGGTGCGCCCCGTCACCGCGGCCGCCAGCGCCTCGGCGCCTCCCATCGGGTCGTAGATGCGGTGGGTGATGCCGTACTGCGCGAGCTCGTGCATCGCGAGCTCACGGCTGGGGCCGTAGACGTTGTCCGGCAGCAGCACCTCGTCGCCGGCGCGCAGCAGCGACAGGTTGACCAACATGATGGCCTGCAGACCGCTGCTCGTCAGCAACGTGTAGCGACCGCCCTCGAGCGCGGACACCCGCTCCTCCAGCGTGAAGGTCGTGGGGGTGCCGTGCAGGCCGTAGGTGTACGCGGACTTGTCCTTCCAGCTGCGCGAACGCATCGCCGCCACGTTGGGGAAGAACACCGTCGAGCCCTTGTGCACCGGCACCGCGGGCGATTCGAAACCCTCGGGAGCCCGGTAGGGGTGATGGATCAACTCGGTGCTGGGGTCGCGGCTCATGGGAGGGGTCACACCGGTATGGCGACGAGGTCATGGCCCTCGGCGCCGACGACACGGGCTCGCGTGAACTCGCCGACCTTCAGCGTCTTGGAGGCCTTCTCCTGCGGCAGTAGCTTGACGAGTCCGTCGATCTCAGGCGCATCGGCGTAGCTGCGCCCCACCCCGCCCTTGCGGCCCAATGCAGGGGCGGAGTCGACGAGCACCTGCATCGTGGCGCCGATGCGGCGCTGCAGCTTGGCCGCCGAGACCTGCTCGGCCACCGCCATGAAACGCGCACGACGTTCCTCGCGCACCCAGTCGGGCAACGCGCCGGGCAGCTCGTTGGCGCTCGCGCCTTCCACAGGCGAGTAGGCGAAGCAGCCGGCGCGATCGATCTGCGCTTCGCGCATGAAGTCCAGCAGGTACTCGAACTCGGCCTCGGTCTCGCCGGGAAAGCCCGCGATGAAGGTGCTGCGGATGACGATCTCGGGGCAGATCTCGCGCCAGCGCTGGATGCGCTCCAGGTTCTTCTCGCCGTTGGCGGGGCGCTTCATGCGCTTGAGCACCTCCGGGTGGGCATGCTGGAATGGCACGTCCAGGTACGGCAGGACCTTGCCCTCGGCCATCAGCGGGATGACCTCGTCCACGTGCGGGTACGGATAGACGTAGTGCAACCGCACCCAGGCGCCGTGGCGCTCGGCCAGCTCGCCCAACGCTTGCACCAGGTCCAGCATGCGTGTGCGCACGGGGCGGCCGTTCCAGAAGCCGGTGCGGTACTTGACGTCGACGCCGTAGGCGCTGGTGTCCTGGCTGATGACCAGCAGCTCCTTGACGCCCGCCTCGAACAGGCGCTCGGCTTCGCCGAGCACGTCGCCGATCGGCCGCGAGACCAGGTCGCCGCGCATCGAGGGGATGATGCAGAACGCGCAACGGTGGTTGCAGCCCTCGCTGATCTTGAGATACGCGTAGTGCTTGGGGGTGAGCTTGACGCCCGTGGCCGGCACCAGGTCCACGAAAGGGTCGTGCGGCTTGGGCACGTGCTGGTGCACCGCGTCCATCACCTCCTGGGTCGCGTGCGGGCCCGTCACGGCCAGCACCTTGGGGTGCACCTGGCGCACCAGGTTCCCGCCGCCCTCGCCCGTCTTGGCGCCCAGGCATCCGGTGACGATGACCTTGCCGTTCTCGGACAGCGCCTCGCCGATCGTGTCCAGGCTTTCCTTGACCGCGTCGTCGATGAAGCCACAGGTGTTGACGATGACGAGGTCCGCGCCCTGGAAGGTCTTGGACGTCTCGTAGCCTTCGGCGCGCAGCTGGGTGAGGATCAGTTCTGAATCGGTCAGCGCCTTAGGGCAGCCGAGGCTGACGAAGCCGATGCGGGGAGCGCCGGCCTGGCCGCCGGCGGTCGGGGTGTCGTGGGAGGTGGAGGACATGATCCCCCGGATTTTCGCCGATCCGGGGTGGGCGCGCCCGCCCTCGAGGGGCCGTGGCGGGAGCTAGCGCTTGTTCTGACCGGGAAAGCCGGGGAAGCCAGGCATCAGCGACCCGGCCTGCTTTTGCATCTGCTCCTGCATCTGCACGAACATGTTCTTCGACTGCTCGAGGTAGTTCGTCATCAGGCCCTGCATCATCGGCGCCTGCACCTTCATGAACTGCGTCCAGAGCTCGGGATTGAAGCTCTTGGGGTCGTACATGCCCTTGGATTGCTCGGCGAAGCGGTTCTGCATCTCGATGAAGGCCTGGATGTTCTTCTCGAGGTACGAGCCCATCAGGCCCTGCATCGTGTGTCCATAGAACCTGATGATCTGAGCCAGCATGTTGGTCGAGAACATCGGCACGCCGCCGGTCTCCTCCTCGAGGATGATCTGCAGCAGGATGCTGCGCGTGATGTCCTCGTTGCTCTTGGCGTCGCGCACGACGAACTCCTCGCCGTCGAGCACCATCTGCTTGACGTCGGCCAGCGTGATGTAGCTGCTGGTCTGGGTGTCGTAGAGCCGGCGGTTCGGGTACTTCTTGAGGGTGCGAACGGCCTGCCCTGGGGCTTCGTCGCCCGCCTGACCGCGTTTCGCTTGGGGCATGCATCTTCTCCAGCGGGTGCGCCCGAACGGGCGCACAGCCGTTCGATTCTAGGGGGCCGCTTCTCGAGACGCGGCAGAGGGTTTCCCCAGGGGAAACGCCCCGAGAAGACGCGTAAGGCTCACCGAGCGTCGACGCAGGAACGACCGGGGGTCACGCCGCTCCCGCGCGCGTTGCATCGCACCAGGTGCCAACGAAAAAGCCCGGCATGCAAAAACATGCCGGGCTTCGAATCTGGTAGGCGCGATTGGACTCGAACCAACGACCCCCACCATGTCAAGGTGGTGCTCTAACCAGCTGAGCTACGCGCCTGCGAAAGCTGACACTATAGCATCACTTTCTGGGTGTGCCAAGGGCTAACGCCGCCGCGCGATCTTCACGCCCGGCACCTGCGCGACCTGGTTCAACACCGCCGCCAGCCGCGCGGAGTCGGACACCTCGACGGTGAACGTCATCGAGGCGACGTCTCGCACCGTCTGGGTATTGACGCCAATCACGTTCATCTTCTCCTTCGCGAACACCTCGGAGATGTCGCGCAGCAGCCCCTGTCGATCGCTGGCCTGCACCATCACGTCCACCGGGTAGACGGCGGGCTTCTCGCCGCCCGGCTCACCCCACTCCACCGCGATCACGCGCTCAGGATAGCGGCCGGCCATCTGGCGGAAGTTGGAGCAGTCGGTGCGGTGGATGGCCACGCCCTTGCCCTTGGTGACGAAACCGCCGATCGCATCGGGGGGCGCGGGCTTGCAGCAGCGTGCCAGCTGCGTGAGCAGCGACTCGATGCCGACGACCAGCACGCCCCCGCGCGGCGCGCCGCCCTCGCTCGCGCGCGACTTCTTGAAAGCGATGACCTCATCGGGCGTGGGAGGCGGCTCGCTCGGGCGCAGCAGCTGCTCGATGTTGCGCAGCGAATACTCGTCCTTGCCCACCACCTCGAAGAGCGCATCGGCGCTCTTGAAGCCCAGTTGCCCGGCCAGGTCCTCCAGCTTGATCGCGGTGCGGCCTTCGCGCTGCAGGAGCTTTTCGACCAGCTCCCGGCCCTTGGCGATCGTCTGCTGCTGGGCGAGCGCGTTGAACCATGCCCGCACCTTGGCCCGCGCGCGAGGACTCCTCAGATAGCCGAGCTCGGCGTTGAGCCAGTCCATCGATGGGCCGCCTTCCTTGGCGGCGACAATCTCCACCGTCTGCCCGCTTTGCAGCGGGGTGTTGAGCGGCACCATCGCGCCGTCCACCCTGGCGCCGCGACAACGGTGGCCGAGGTCGGTGTGCACGGTGTAGGCGAAGTCGATCGGCGTGGCGTCCTTGGGCAGTTCGACGATCGCGGCCTGCGGCGTGAACACGTAGATGCGGTCGTCGAAGACCCCGGGCCCGCCGTCGCCCTGCCCGGCGAAGTCGCGCTCCCAGGCGAGCAGCTGGCGCAGCACGGCCTTGCGGGCCTCCGCCACCTGCATCTCGAAATCGCCCGCGGCGCTCACGCCGGCATAGCCCTTGGTTCCCGCCTCCTTGTACGCCCAGTGCGCCGCCACCCCGTGCTCGGCGTGCTCGTGCATCTCCCGCGTGCGGATCTGGATCTCCAGCGGCCGCTCCCGCTCGTCGAACACCACCGTGTGCAGGGACTGGTAGCCGTTCGGCTTGGGCTTGGCGATGTAGTCGTCGAACTCCTCGGGCAGCGGCCGGTAGGCCTCGTGCACCAGGCTCAGCACCGTGTAGCAGTCGCGCACCGTCGGCACGATGACGCGCAGCGCGCGCAGGTCGTAGACGTGGTCGAAGTCGAGCTGCTTACCCCGCATCTTCTTCCAGATGCTGTAGATGTGCTTCGGGCGGCCCTGCACCTCGCCGGAGATGCCGTTGCGCGCCAGCAGCTGCCACACGTGCTGGCGTGCCGCCTCGACCACCTGCTCGCGCTCGAGGCGCTTTTCGTCGAGCATGCGGGCAATGCGCTTGTACTGCTCGGGTTCCAGGAAGCGGAAGGACAGGTCTTCCAGTTCCCACTTGATCTGCCAGATGCCCAGCCGGTTCGCCAGCGGCGCGAAGACCTGCAGCGACTCGCGTGCCAGCAGCGCCGGGCATTCGCGCTTGCGCGCCGCGTAGTAGCGCAACGTCTGCAGGCGAGAGGCCAGGCGCAGCAGCACCACGCGCAGGTCCTTCGAGAAGGCCAGCAGCATCTTGCGCACGCGCTCGGTCTGGTCGGCACGCGCCTCGTCGTCCAGCAGCGACTCGCGGGCGTTGCGCTGGATCTGCACCAGTTTGCGCGTGGCCGCCACCAGGCTGGCATAGGACGGGCCGAAGGCCTTGGCGATCACCTCCTCGGGCTTGTTGAGGTAGTCGCTCACGTAGACGAGGTACACCGCGGCCTGCATCGACGCGGATGCGCCGATGCCTCGCAAGATGGTCGCGACGCCGTCGGCGTGTTCGAGGGCATCCTCCTGCGTGTCCAGGACATGGCCGGCCAGCAGCGGCGCGGCGAAGGCACGCGCCTGCTCGAGCCGGGCAAGGTCCTGCGCCAGGTTCTCGGCGGAGGTCCTGGCACGCTGCGGCCCAGTCTCGTCGCCGACCAGCTGGACGATGGGCGCCGCCTGCGGCGGCGTGTCGAGCAATCCGGTTTTCATGCCGACGTCAGAAACTCCTGCACCACGGCGATCTGCTCGGGTGCGACCAGCGTGGGGGCGTGGCCCACGCCGGGAAACTCATGCAAACGGGCCTGGGGCCCCCTGCGGGTCATCTCGAGCGCCGTCTTGCGGGTGAGCAGGTCCGACTCCTTGCCGCGCAGCACCAAGGTCTGCGCCCGCACCGCGTCGTAGCGCTGCCACAGCGCCGCCTCGGCCGCCGCGGCCGCCTCCGGCGTCACGGCATGGAAAGGTACGGCGATACGGGGGTCGTAGTGGGGCACATAGGCGTGACCGCGGCTGTCGCTCACCGACCGGAGCATGGGTTCGGTCAGGGCCAGCCACTGCTCGCGGGTGTGCGGGCCGAATCCCTGGCTGATCGACCAGAAGTAGTCCGCCGCCTCCTCGAGCGAGCCGAATCGCGGTGTGCGTCCGAGATAGCTGCCGATGCGCAGCAGCGCCTGGGCCTCGATGGTCGGCCCCACGTCGTTGAGCACCAGCTTGCGGATGGGGCTGCCGGGCAGCGAGGCGATCCCCAGGCCGACGAGTCCGCCCATCGATGTGCCGACCCAGTCCAGCGTGCTCGCCTTCAGGCGGGCCAGCAGCGTCACCATGTCCGCGACGTAAGCGGGGATCTGGTAGCCCATCGGGTCACCCAGCCAATCCGAGCGGCCCCGCCCCACGACATCCGGGCACACCACCCGGTAGTCCTTGCACATCGCACGTGCCAGCGTATCGAAGTCCCGTCCCTGGCGCGACAGCCCATGGACGCACACCAGCACATGGGGATGGTGCGGATCGCCCCACTCCCAGTACGCCATGCGGTGCAGGCCCTGCGTGTCCAGGCACTGCACGTAGTCCAGACGGGGTTCGTTCATGGTCGAGTTCCTGTTCTTCTTGGACGAAGCCGCCGGCGCAAGATCCGGGCGATCTCCGATAATCGGCCACGCTTGTCGCCGCTTTCGCAACCATATCAAAGAGGACTGACCATGTTGAAAGGTAAGACCGCTCTCGTCACCGGTTCCACGAGCGGCATCGGTCTGGGCGTCGCGCAGGCGCTGGCGCGTGAGGGCGCCCAGGTGGTGCTCAACGGCTTCGGCGACCCCGAGGCGGCGAGGCAAGCGGTTGCGCGGTGGGGTGTGAAAGCGGGCTACCACGGCGCCGACATGAGCAAGCCCGCCGAGATCGAGGAGATGATGCGCTATGCCGAGCAGGAATTCGGCGGCGTGGACATCCTCGTCAACAACGCCGGCATCCAACACGTGGCCAACGTCGAGGACTTCCCCGTCGAGAAGTGGGACGCGATCATCGCGATCAACCTGACATCGGCCTTCCATACCACCCGGCTGGCGCTGCCGGGAATGAAGCAGCGCAACTGGGGCCGCATCATCAACGTCGCCTCCACCCACGGTCTGGTCGCTTCCGCCCAGAAGTCTGCCTATGTCGCCTCCAAGCACGGCATCGTCGGCTTCACCAAGGCGGTGGCGCTGGAGACGGCGACGACCGGGGTGACCGTCAACGCGATCTGCCCGGGTTGGGTGCTGACGCCGCTGGTGCAAAAGCAGGTGGACGACCGCGCCGCCCGTGAATGCATCAGCGTGGACGATGCGAAGCGACGCCTGCTGGGCGAGAAGCAGCCCTCGCTGCAGTTCACGACACCGGAGCAACTCGGCGAGCTGGCGGTCTTCCTGTGCTCCGAAGCCGCCGCCAACGTCCGCGGCGCGGCCTGGAACATGGACGGCGGCTGGGCCGCGCAGTAGCGCCCTTCTTACTTCAGGATCACGCTGCCCGAGACGGTGGCCGTGATCGTGCCCTTGCCCACTTCCAGCGGCAACGGGGAGGCGTCCTGAGCGGCTTCCGCCTTGGCGCGCATCATCACGGGCACCGGATAGCGCGGGGGTTCGCCGACGGAGACGTGGACCTCGCGCAGGACATAGCTGTTGAAGCCGAACTGGCGCGCGATCTCGGCCGCCTTGGCACGGTAGCCCGCGATCGCGCGCTGGGTCACCTCGCCCTCGTGGCGGGCCAGCGCCTCGCGCGACAGCCCCTGCACCACCTGCGTCACGTTCATGCCGGCAAGGCGCCCGGCGGTCTGGGCCACGAGGCTCACGTCCCTGCCCTCCAGCACCAGCTCGGCCTGCCCCTGCCAGCCGGCGATGCGGCCCTGCTGGCTGTAGCGCGGATAGAGCGAGAAGTTGCCGGTGCGCACCTCCATGTCCCCGGGGCGCGCGGCGCGGCGCGCTTCGCCGAGCGCGGCGTCCAGTGTCTGCTTGAGGGCCGACTGCACCGAGGCCGCATCGGCGCCGTCGCGCACGGCGGCGAGCGTGACGGTCAGCAGGTCCTTGGGCACCTCGAGCGTGGCGTTCGCCGTGAGGTTCACCACGTTGTTCGGGTGGGTGTCCGTCTGGGCCTGGGCGGTGCCCAGTGCAAGGGCAGCCAGCAAGGCGGCCGCGGTGGCACGTCGATTCATTCGGTTCCTTTCGATGACGGGAAGGCGGTCATTGTGGCCGGGGACACGAGATCCAGGTGCAACCCACCTACACGCGGGGGTCCCTCGTCGTCAACGCGCCTAACCCTTGTCAGGGCCTGTCCGGAGGCGCAAGATTTGTAACAGGTGGTCAGGTCGCCCAAAAATGCCTGTTGGGGACCCACACAATCGCGCCTGTTACAAGTTCGGGAGCTTTGCCCATGACATCTCAATCGCCCAACGGCCGGATGGACCGCATCGTCGTCGTCGATGACGACGCGCGCATCCGCGACCTCCTGCGCCGCTACCTGACGCAGGAAGGCTTCGAAGTGCTGCTGGCCGAGGACGCCAAGGCGCTCAACCGAGTGCTGACTCGCGAGACGATCGACCTGATCGTCCTGGATCTGATGCTGCCCGGCGAGGACGGCCTGTCCATCTGCCGGCGGCTGCGGGCCGCGAACGACGCCACCCCCATCATCATGCTGACCGCCAAGGTCGAGGACGTGGACCGCATCGTCGGCCTGGAGGTGGGCGCGGACGACTACCTGCCCAAACCCTTCAATCCCCGCGAACTGCTGGCCCGCATCCATGCGGTGCTGCGCCGGCGTCCGACGCTGGAGGCCCCCGGCGCCCCTGCCAAGGAGCCGCAGACGGTCACGTTCGGCCCCTTCGAGTTCGACCTGGCCCTGCGCCGCCTGACCAAGGACGGCGAGCAGATTCCCCTCACGACCGGCGAGTTCTCGATGCTCAAGGCGCTGGTTCGCCACCCGCGCCAGCCGCTGTCGCGCGACAAGCTGGCCCAGCTGGCCCGCGGCCGGGAGTTCGAGCCCTTCGATCGCAGCCTGGACGTGCAGATCTCGCGCCTGCGCAAGATGATCGAGCCGGATCCGTCGCAGCCGCGCTACATCCAGACCGTCTGGGGTGTCGGCTACGTCTTCGTGCCGGACGGCACGTCCTGAGCGCCGCCGGGAGTACCCCCCGGACATCCCCGTCGAAAGAGCAAGGAAACGCGGGCCGGTCTGCTCTCCTCGGAAGCAGGTCGCGCGCCCGCAAACCCCGTCAAGGTTTGCGGGTGCACCTCCCGTTTTCATCATCACCCGGCCTCGCCGGGTTTTTTGTGCCCGATACTGGCGGCTGGATGGCACTTGTTGATCCTCAGCCCGCTTCGGGCCCGATTCCCACCGTTCGATGCCGCGCAAACGACTGACGCTGAGCCTTTTCTGGCGCACCTTCATTCTGCTGGGGGTCCTGCTCGGTTTCGGCATCTTCGCGTGGGTCCAGACCTTTCGCGCGCTGGAGTTCGAGCCGCGCGCGGTGCAGGCGGCGCAGCAGCTGGCCAGCTTGGTGAACCTCTCCCGCGCGGCCCTGCGCTACGCCGACACGATCAACCGGGTCACGCTGCTCAAGACGATCTCCGAGCAGGAGTCGATCAAGGTGCAGCCGCGCGAGCCTGAGGACCGGCACGAGCCTTTCGAGACCGACCGCTTCACCCGCCGCATCGGGCAGGAACTGCGCTCGCGGCTCGGCCCGACGACCACGGTCGCCACCTCGGTCAACGGCACGCCGGGCTTGTGGATCGACTTCACGATCGAGAACGACCGCTACTGGCTGCAGGTCGACCCGGGGCGGGTGCAGGCGGTGGCCGGCCGCACCTGGTTCATCTGGGTGAGCATCGCGCTGCTCGCCACGATCCTCGGTTCCGCCGGCGTCGCGCGGCTCATCAACCAGCCGCTCAAGCAGCTCTCGTTCGCCGCCAGCCGCATCCGCGAGGGCGAGTACGAGTCGCAGCTCGACGAGGAGACGCTGACCAGCGAGATCCGGGAGGTCAACATGGGCTTCAACCGCATGGCGCGCGAGCTGGCCAAGGTGGAGGAAGACCGGGCGGTGATGCTGGCCGGCATCTCGCACGACCTGCGTACGCCGCTGGCGCGTCTGCGGCTGGAAGCGGAGATGAGCGTGTCTGACGAGGAGGCGCGCCGCAACATGGCCGCCGACATCGACCAGTTGGACGCGATCATCGACAAGTTCATGGACTACGCGCGCCCTGGCGAGGTCAAGCTGGTGCCGGTGCATCTGAGCAGCGTGGTCGACCGCGAGATCTCTGCCTTCCGCGACACGAACCAGATCCGCATCACCTCCCGGGTGGCGATCGACACCAAGGTGATGGCCGACGACACCGAGCTGGGCCGGGTGCTGGCCAACCTGTTCGAGAATGCTCGCCGCTACGGCCGCAGCGAGGACGGCATCGCGCACGTCGACGTCACCTACGCGCGCACCGGCCCCTGGGTGATCCTGACGGTGCGCGACCACGGATCGGGCGTGCCGCCCGAGAAGCTGCCACAGCTCACGACGCCGTTCTTCCGCGGGGACGCCGCGCGCACGGCGGCGACCGGCGCGGGCCTGGGCCTCGCGGTGGTGGAAAAGACCGTGATGCGCATGGGTGGCACGTTCGAGCTCACCAACGCCCCGCCCCCCGACACGGGCCTGGTCGCACGGATCCGGCTGAAGAAGGCGCCTTCCTGATTGATCGCCTTCCGAACGCGGCGAGCGCTTCAGGCCCTGCGCAACAGCGCGACGGCGCGGGCTTCGATGGACTCCTCTCGCCCGACCGGTCCGAGTTTCTCGGCCGTCTTGGCCTTGACGTTGACCTGGGATGACTCGCAGCCCAGCACCCGCGCGATGGTCTCGCGCATCGACGGGATGTGAGGGGCCATCTTGGGCGCCTGCGCGACGATGGTGCTGTCGAGGTTCACCAGTTCGTAGCCGGCCTCTCGCACCCGGCGCATCGCCTCGGCGAGCAACACTTTGGAGTCGGCGCCGCGAAACGCGGGGTCGGTGTCGGGGAAGTGCCGGCCGATGTCGCCCAGGGCTGCGGCGCCGAGCAGCGCGTCCGTGATCGCGTGCAGCAGCGCGTCGGCATCCGAGTGGCCGAGCAGGCCGAGGCGGTGGGGAATCTCCACGCCGCCGAGGATCAAGGGCCGGCCCTCGACCAGGCGATGCGTGTCCCAACCCTCTCCAATGCGCAGATCCGTCATGCGCGGCTCCTGAGCAGGCGTTCGGCGAGCGCGAAGTCCTGCGGATAGGTGAGCTTGAAGTTCTCGAGCGACCCCGGAACCAGCTTGGGCTCGAGGCCCAGCCGCTCCACGGCGCTCGCCTCGTCGGTCACGGCGTCGCCCGCCCGGGCCAGCGCTTCGCGCAGCAGGCCGAGCCGGAACATCTGGGGCGTCTGCGCCTGCCACTTGCCGCGGCGCTCCAGCGTCGCGCGCGCCCGGCCCTCGTGCTCGTCTTTGAGGGTGTCCGCCACGGGCAGCGCGAGCAATCCGCCCACCTCGTCGTCACGGCAGGCGTCGATGAGCGCGTCGACCCACTCGGGCCGCACGAGACAACGCGCCGCGTCGTGCACGAGCACCCAGTCCTCGGCGCAGGCGCCGCATCCGGCCAGGGCCTCCAGGCCGGCAGCCACGGACGCGGCACGCGTCGCGCCGCCCACCGGGGCGACCCAGCCGGGGAAATCCGGCACCAGCCGGGCGAACTGCTCGTCGCCTGGAGCGAGCACGACCAGCACCCCGGCCACACGGCCGACGGCCTGCAAGGCCGCCAGGGTATGCGCGACGAGCGGCCGGCCGGCAAGCAAAGCGTACTGCTTGGGCCCGCCCTGCCCGGCCCGCTCGCCGACGCCGGCACACGGCACGACGGCGTAGTAGCGCGGCTCGCCTCGGGTCGAGGCGGCACCGCAGTCCAGGGTGGAAGATGACGTCATGGACAGGCGCGGCAAAGGCGTGGGCGCACGGCGGGAAAAGGCGGCAATTCTATAATTCGACCTCGTTTTCGCCCCGAAGACAGTCTCTTCGGGGCGATTTGCTTTTGTCGTTGCGTCCGTCCATGCAGATCCCCTCGATCGCCCCCGGCAAACGCTACACCCTCCCGCGTCCGCCCGGCTCGGCCGACGCCCTGCTGCTCGCCGAGTTCGCGAAGCAGCAGCGCGAGGCCAAGCGCCTGACGGTCATCGTGACCGCGGAGCCGGCCGACGCCCCACGCCTGCAGGACGAACTGGGGTTCTTCGTCCCCGGTCTGCGCTGCGCCGTCTTCCCGGACTGGGAAACGCTGCCGTACGACACCTTCTCGCCGCACCAGGACCTGATTTCGGAGCGGCTCGCGACGCTGTGGCGCATCCGCCAGCGGGATCTGGACGTGGTGCTCGTGCCGGCGACGACCGCGCTGGGCCGCCTGGCCCCGCCATCGTTCCTCGCGGCCTACACCTTCCACTTCAAGCAGAAGGAAAAGCTGGACGAGGCCTCGCTGAAGTCCCAGCTGACCCTGGCGGGGTACACGCACGTGAGCCAGGTCGTCTCGCCAGGCGAGTACGCGGTGCGGGGAGGCCTCATCGACCTCTTCCCGATGGGCTCGCCGGTCCCCTACCGCGTCGACCTGTTCGGCGACGAGGTGGACTCGATCCGCACCTTCGATCCCGACACCCAGCGCAGCCTCTACCCGGTGCCGGAAGTGCGGCTGCTGCCAGGGCGCGAGTTCCCGATGGACGACGACGCGCGCGCGGCCTTCCGGGCCCGTTGGCGCGAGCGCATCGAGGGCGATCCCAGCAAGGCGCGGGTCTACAAGGACATCGGCAACGGCATCGCGACCGCCGGGATCGAGTACTACCTCCCGCTCTTCTTCGACGAGACGGCCACGCTCTTCGACTACCTCGGCGGCGAGGCGGCACTGGTGCTGCACGGCGAGATCGACGAGGCGTTCAAACGCTTCTGGGCCGACACGCGCGAGCGGCATCGTTTCCTGCAGCACGATCCCGAGCGACCGTTGCTGCCGCCCGAGGACCTGTTCCTCAAGCCCGAGGAATTCTTCCAGCGGGCCAACGCGCATCCGCAGCTCGCGGTACGCGGCCACGAGGCGGTCGATTGGGCACGGCCGCTGCCCGACCTGGCCGCCGACCGCGGTGCTCCCGAGCCGCTGCGGCGGCTGCGCGCCCACCTCGAGGCCACCGCGCACCGCGTACTGCTGGTGGCGGAGTCTCCCGGCCGACGCGAGAGCCTGCTCGAACTGTTGCGTGACAACCGCATCGAGCCACCCACGATCGACTCGCTCGCGGCCTTCCTGGAGGACCGTGACGAGAAGTTCGCGATCGCGGTCGCCCCGCTGGCCGCCGGCTTCCATTGGGCTCGCAAGGCGGAAACGGACTCGGAAGAGCCGGGCATCCAGTTCGTCACCGAGACCGAGCTCTTCGCCGTCGCGCCCGCCGGTCGCCGCCGACGCCGCCAGCAGGAACAGGCGAGCAACGTCGACGCGCTCATCAAGGACCTGTCCGAGCTCAAGGTGGGCGACCCGGTCGTGCACGCCAACCACGGCATCGGCCGCTACCAGGGCTTGGTCAACCTGGACCTCGGGGACGGGCCCACCGAGTTCCTGCACTTGGAGTACGCGGACAAGGCCACGCTCTACGTGCCCGTGGCGCAGTTGCACCTGATCAGCCGCTACACCGGCGTGAGCCCGGAGGAAGCGCCGCTGCACAAGCTGGGCTCGGGGCAGTGGGAACGGGCCAAGCGCAAGGCCGCCGAGCAGGTGCGAGACACCGCGGCGGAACTTCTGAACCTCTACGCCCGCCGCGCCGCCCGCCAAGGCTACGCCTTCCGCTTCTCGCCGCACGACTACGAGGCCTTCGCCGCGAGCTTCGGTTTCGAGGAGACGCCGGACCAGGCGGCCGCGATCCATGCGGTGATCCACGACTTGATCAGCCCCAAGCCCATGGACCGGCTGGTGTGCGGCGACGTGGGCTTCGGCAAGACCGAGGTCGCGCTGCGCGCCGCGTTCGTCGCGGTGACCGGCGGCAAGCAGGTCGCGCTGCTGGCTCCCACCACGCTGCTGGCCGAGCAGCACTACCAGACGATCAGCGACCGCTTCGCCAACTGGCCGGTCAAGGTCGCGGAGCTGTCGCGCTTTCGCTCGACGAAGGAAGTCAACACTGCCCTCAAGGGCCTGGCGGACGGCACGGTGGACATCGTCGTGGGTACGCACAAGCTGCTGTCGCCCGACGTGAAGTTCGCGCGCCTGGGCCTGCTCATCATCGACGAGGAGCATCGCTTCGGCGTGCGCCACAAGGAGGCGATCAAGGCCCTGCGGGCCGAGGTGGACGTGCTCACGCTCACCGCCACGCCCATCCCCCGCACGCTGGGCATGGCGTTGGAGGGTCTGCGCGACCTGTCGGTGATCGCGACCGCGCCGCAGCGGCGCCTGGCGATCAAGACGTTCGTGCGCAACGAATCGAGCGGCGTGATCCGCGAGGCCGTGCTGCGCGAGCTCAAGCGCGGCGGGCAGGTCTACTTCCTGCACAACGAGGTCGAGACGATCGAGAACCGGCGCCAGAAGCTGGAGGAACTGCTGCCGGAGGCGCGCATCGCGGTCGCGCACGGCCAGATGCCCGAACGCGAGCTGGAGCGCGTGATGCGCGACTTCGTCGCCCAGCGCTACAACATCCTCTTGTGCTCGACCATCATAGAGACCGGCATCGACGTGCCCACGGCCAACACCATCGTCATCTCGCGTGCGGACAAGTTCGGCCTGGCGCAGCTGCACCAGCTGCGTGGGCGCGTCGGCCGCTCGCACCACCAGGCGTACGCCTACCTGCTGGTGCCCGATGTGGAGGGCCTGACCAAGCAGGCGGCCCAGCGGCTGGAGGCGATCCAGAACATGGAGGAGTTGGGATCGGGCTTCTACCTGGCGATGCACGACCTGGAGATACGAGGGGCGGGCGAGGTGCTGGGCGAAAGCCAGAGCGGCAACATGCAGGAGGTGGGCTTCCAGCTCTACAACGACATGCTGGCCGAGGCGGTGCGCTCGCTCAAGGCCGGCCGCGAGCCCGACCTGCTCTCGCCCCTTGCCGCCACCACGGAGATCAACCTGCACGCCCCGGCGCTGTTGCCCGACAGCTACTGCGGAGACGTGCATGTGCGGCTGAACCTGTACAAGCGCCTGGCCTCGGCGGAATCGACGAACCAGATCGACGCGCTCCTGGAGGAGGTCACCGACCGATTCGGCAAGCTCCCCCCGCAGGGCCAGACCCTGTTCGACGTGCACCGCCTGCGCGTGATGGCCAAACCCTACGGCGTGGTGAAGATCGACGCCGGCCCCGGACTCATCAACATCACCTTCCGCCCCAACCCGCCCGTCGAGCCGATGCGCATCATCGAGCTGGTGCAGAAGAACCGGCACATCAAGCTGGCCGGCAACGACAAGCTGCGCATCGAGAAGACCACGCAGGACGCGAAGGAGCGCGCGCAGTTCGTGCGCGACGTGCTGCGTTCGCTGGGCACGCCCGTCCCCCAACCCGCCTGACCCTCTGACCCATGTACAACGAGATCGCCCCCGGCCTGGTCGTGCGCATCGCCATGCCGCCGATGAAGCTTTCCGACTTCAAGGTCATCGCCTTCGACATGGACTCGACGCTGATCAACATCGAGTGCATCGACGAGATCGCCGAGGCTGCCGGCAAGAAGGCGGAGGTGGCGGCGATCACCGAGGCGGCGATGCGCGGCGAGATCACCGACTTCAAGGAAAGCCTGCGCCGGCGCCTGGCCCTGCTGGCCGGCACGCCGGCGTCGGCGCTCGAACAGGTGTGGCGCGAGCGCGTGCGCCTCAATCCGGGCGCCACGGAACTGGTGGCCGCCGCCCGCGACGCCGGCCTCAAGACCCTGCTCGTCTCCGGCGGCTTCACGTATTTCGCCGACCAGGTGAAGGAGCGGCTCGGCATGGATCGGGCGAAGTCCAACGTGCTGGAGATCGTCGACGGCAGGCTCACCGGCCGCGTGCTCGGCGACATCGTGGACGGCGAGGAAAAGCGCCGCCAACTGCTGGCGTTGTGCGCGCAGGTAGGGTGTTCTCCCCTGCAGGCGATCGCGGTGGGCGACGGCGCCAACGACCTGCCGATGATGGGCGAGGCGGGCCTGAGCGTCGCCTACCATGCCAAGCCCAAGGTGCGCGAGCAGGCCATGGTCGCGATCAACGAGGGCGGACTGGACCGCCTGCTCGAAGTGCTGAAGACCTGACCGGCCCTTCCCCCCCTTCTTGCATGTCCGCCTTTGCGCCGGGGCGGCCCGCTACTCGCTCGCCTGCCCCTTCAACACGGGACAGCTCCCCGGGGTTAAGAACTCTTTAGGGTTTGCTGACGATTGATTTAGCAACGCCCCGGCGGACAGGTTCCTACAGTTCGTGCCGCGTCGACACCCGACGCTGGCGAGGTCCCGCGGCCTCGCGTTCCGTCCTGGAGCAGGACGCCGCCGACACTCGGACACCACAGTAGGACATCATGAACAACGACCGCCTTTCGCCCTCCGCCCCCACGCGGATCAACCTGTATGCCGGTATCCACAAGGCCCTGCGCGCCTTCATGACCGACACGCTGACGAAGCTCGGCAGCACCGACGGCGACGACGACGCGCACGTGGAAGCAAGCCTCTCGCAGTTGCGCACCCTCGTCGAGCTGATGCACAGCCACGTCAAGCACGAGAACGACTTCATGCACCCAGCCCTGGAGCGCGTGCAGCCCGGCTCGGCTTCGCGCATCGCCACCGAGCACGTGCAGCACCTGGCCGACCTGGCGGCCCTCGCGGCCCGCGCGGATGCCGTCGAGGCCGCCCGGGGCCCCGACCGCGCCGCCCGCCTGCAGGATCTGTACTACGCCTTCAGCATCTTCGTTGCCGAGAACCTCGAGCACATGCACTACGAGGAGACCGCCCACAACGCCGTGCTCTGGGCCCACTACACCGACGCCGAGCTGGCGGACATCCACCAGGCGCTGGTGGCGACCATCGGCCCGCAGGAGATGAGCCTCGTGCTGTCGTGGATGCTGCCCAGCACCACGCCGCAGGAGCGCCTGGGGATGCTGAGCGAGATGCGCGAGCAAGCGCCCCCGCCGGTGTTCGATGCGGTACTGGGCCTGGCGCGCTCGCGCCTTGCCCCGACGGACTGGACCAAGCTCGCGCGCGGTCTGGGGGTGCCCGCCGCGCCGCAGGTCTGGCCGGAGTACGTCCCGGTCGCCTGATCGTCAGCGGGACGCGCGGCGGCGTGGGTCGCCGCCCCCCCCTGAAGCTGGGACCGGCCTTCCCGGCTCATCCGCAGACCTCGAGCAGGGCGATCGGGCGGGATACCACGAGCCGGAGCCGGCCGCGCCCGGCCTTCTCCAGCGCCACGCCGCTGGCGCGTTCGGCCAGGCGCTGTCGCAGCAGCACGAGGCGCGCCTCCAGGTTGTCGCTGACGTCGGGCAGCCGAACGCGCGGGTCCAGGCGCAGTTCCCGATTGGTGAACTCGTCCCGGCCGGTCGCGTCGTGCTCCTGCAACAAGGTCCAGAGCACCGAACCGGCGACGCCCTTGATGATGTACTCCGCGTCGAAGAAGATGCTCCCGTCGGCAGGGTAGTAGCGCACCTGCAAGGCGCTGGGCTGCACGCTGGCCGGTGCCTGCACCGCAACGGGGGCGGCAAGCGGCCCTGAGCCCGTCGCGTATTCCTCCGGCGACTCGGCATGCGCCTGGAAATGCCGGATCAGGGGGCCCAGTTGCGCGGCCAAGGCGACGAGCGCGTCCTCGTCGTCATAGCTGAAGCGCAGGTCCTGCGGGCTTTCCGCGAAGAGCACGCCGACCAGTTCGGGGCCGGCCAGTACCGGCACCGCCAGCTGGCTGTGCGGCTCGGGCAACCCGGGCCAGGGAATGCCGGTCTCGAGCACGTCCCGCAGCCCCTGGCGCGCGAGACTGTCCCGCACCGCCCGGCTGTAGGTGTACTCCGCCGTCAGGTGGCTGATGCGTACCGGCGCGCGTTCCCGGGCCGCCACGCCGATGACGCCCTCGCCCAGCGGCACCTCCGAGCCCACGCCCGACGCGTCGTACCCTCGGCTGGCGACCGTGTAGAGCCGCCCGCAGGCGGCATCGAACATCAACAGCATCGAATGCGCGATGCCGAACTCGCGCTCCATGTTCTCGAGCAGGGCCTCGAACAGACTCTCCAAGTCGTTGCACTCGGCGAGCCGCTCCGAACAACGCCGCAGTCCGGCAAGCAAGCTCCCGCAGCTCGCGGGCGGCGGCAGGTCGGTCTTGGGCACGTGCTCGACGAGGTCGACCGCGTAGATGTCCGCGCCACGCAACTGGAACACGCCGCTCATCCCCGAATGCGATGCGATGCCGGACAGCCGTGCCTTCATGCGCTCGAAGAGGGCCCCTGCCGTCTCGGTTCGCAGGTAGTGGGCTCGCACGCGGTACAGTGCTCCGGTGACCGGATGGACGAGCAGGATCTGCACCTGCGGGTTCTGCAGCACGTTGTGCCGCGTCGTGTTGAAGAACTGGAACGACAGCGCCACATGCCGGCTGTCCACGTAGTCCACCTGTGACAGGTAGGCGACGTTGGGCAGCCCTGCCGCGTCGCAGGTCGCCATCACGCCAGGGACCGCGCCCTCCAGACAGGGGCGGATGTCGTCGATCGTGAGCGCGGGCGTGTTCACGAACCCACTCCCGACCGCGCCGGTTCGGCTGCCGGCCTCGCACCGGGTGTCTGGTCCACCGACATGAAGGGCGTGAAGTGCATCCAGACCAGGTCCTCGGGGTCATGGGCGAACATCGAGCGCACCATGGGCACCTGGTAACCGAGACCGCCGATCTCCGCGACCATGCGCTCCACGTACTGGGCGGCCAGCCCTCGCTCGTCGGCCCTTGCAGGCTCGACGTCGATTCCGCGGCCCTTGAGTTGCACCGTCCGGTGCGTGCTGGGCTCGCTGAAGACCACGGCCACGCGGTCGCTCGCCCGTGCGTCGGCGATCAGTTCCGAGGCCGCGCTGGCGGCGAGCAGGATCGACACCCGCAGCGGCTGGCGCTGCACCCGGCAACCAAGGGCGCGCATCAGGCTCGGCTGGAGCTTCGCGTTGCAGCTCGAGGCGATGATGGACACCCGCCGCTCCAGGTGGGCCAGGTGCTCGCGCGGCACCGAACCGGACGAAGACGCGGTACTGCCGGACAGGGACATGCCCGACCTCAAGCCGGTGCGCCGGGCATCAGGACGATGCCGTCCTCGTCCGCGACGAGCCATTCGCCGGGCCGCACCCACACGCCCTGCACCTGCACCGGCACGTCGCGCTGGCCTTCCTGGCGCTTCTCGGTCGGCAGCGGCATGGCGGCCAGCGCGCGGATCCCCATGTCGCATTGCGCCAGCTCGGCCACGTCGCGCACGCAACCGTCGACCACGACGCCCGCCCAGCCGTTGCGTGCCGCCGCCGCTGCCAGGTTGCCCCCGAGCAGGGCACGGCGCAGGGACCCGCCACCGTCGACCACCAGCACCCGGCCCTCGCCGGGGCTGTCGACCACGGCCTTGACCAGCGAGTTGTCTTCGTGGCACTTGACGGTGACGATGCGCCCCTGGAAGCGGGTGCGCTTGCCGAAATCGCGGAACACGGGCGGCAGCACGCGGAAGGCGCCGTCCGAGTCGTTCTTGTGCGCGTCGCACAGATCACAGGTGGAAGTCATGCGTCGTGGACCTTCTGGATCGGTGGGTGGACGTCCTCGCGGCGCGCCGGAAGCATCGGCCGCTGCTCGCGCGGTGCGTTGAGGATGATGGAGGTGGAAGTTTCCGTCAGGATGCAGAATTTCGTCACCACCGCATCGAGGTGGGCCACGTCGATCACGGCGATCTCCAGGATCCAGCTGTCCTCGCCGGTGACGTTGTAGGCCGAAACCACCTCGGGAGTCTGCTCGATCAGCTTCACGACACGCGCGTACTCGGCGCGGCCCACCCGCACCAGGGCCCGGATGCCGTAGCCGAGCTTTTCGAGGCTCACCCGCGCCCGGTAGCCGGTGATGACGCCCGCCGACTCCAGCTTGCGCACCCTTTCGGTGACGGCAGGCTGACTCAAATGCACCCGCCGTCCGAGTTCGGCCATCGACAGCCGGGCGTCGGCCTGCAGTTCGGCCAGGATGCGGGTGTCGTAGTGGTCCAGATCGATTTTCAAGGTAGCGCTCCTCGATGAAGCAGGGATCGCAAGGATTATGGGCGCCAGTTCCTTGATACTCCACTGTATCGGTGAGCCTGGCTTTCTTACGATGGCTGCACTCGGCCGGTGCGGCGCGCGCGCGGCCGCGTCCAACCAAGAACACCCCGAGGAGGTCCCGTTTCATGCCCCGCTCCGTCTCGCTGTCTTCGGCCGGCCAGCCGGCCGCCGCCACCGCCCCATCCGCAGCCCCCGGCCGTGCGCTGGATCCCATCCTTGTCGGCTGCCTGGCGGCGACCTGGCTGGTGTGGGGGTCCACCTACCTGGCGATCAAGTACGCACTGCTCAGCTTCCCGCCCTTCTTCCAGATGGGCTCCCGCTTCCTCGTCGCCGGAGCGGTGCTGATGGCCTGGATGCGCTGGCGGGGCCGGCCGCTACCCACCGCCCGCCAGTGGGCGCATGCGACCGTCGTCGGCGCCCTGATGCTGGGCGGCGGCATGGGGGGTACGGCCTACGCCGAGCAGACGGTGGGCTCGGGCCTCGTGGTCGCCTTCATCGCGGTGGTGCCATTGATGATCGCCGCCCTCAACCTCTTCTGGCGCGTCTTCCCCACCCGGTGGGAGATGGCCGGCATCGTCGTGGGACTGGCCGGCGTGCTGCTGCTCACGCAGGGGGCCGGCTTCCAGTCCTCGCCCGCGGGCCTGGCCGCGATCGCGATCGCCTGCGCCACCTGGTCGCTGGGCAGCGTGCTGAGCCAGCGCAGCTTCCCGCTCGCGCCCGGCGCGATGGGCTTCGCCAGCGAGATGCTGTGCGGCGGAGCGCTCCTGATGGCGATGGCGTGGCTGGCCGGCGAGACGCCGCAATGGCCGCCGCAGCCGCTGGCCGTCGCCGCCTGGGGATACCTCGTGGTCTTCGGCTCGCTGATCGCCTTCAACGCCTACATGGTGCTGCTCAGCCGGGCCAGCGCAGCCCTGGCCTCCAGCTACACCTTCGTCAATCCCGTCATCGCGATGCTGCTGGGCGTCTTCATCGCCGGCGAGCACATCACCGGCTACGAATGGCTGGCCGCGGGCATCGTACTGGCGGGAGTGGTCCTGATGCTCAGAGGCAAGGCCCTCGCGGCACGTTGAGCCTGCCGCCTGCCGCCCCGAGGGACCTGTCCTTGCGCCAGCGCGGCCAGGCCGGCATCGGCCGGCCCTTGCCCGCGCGCAAGCCGCGTATCGCGTGCGGCTCATTACAATCCGCCTCGTTGGTGCTCGCGCCGCCGCCCGGCGGCGCGGTTAAACGGGAAGCAGGGAGAGCCGCCGGCCCCGCCGGACTCCAACCTGCGCTGCCCCCGCAACGGTAAGCAGACGGATCGCCGCAAGGCATCCGCCTCGGTCCACCGCCACTGGCTCTCACGGGCTGGGAAGGCCGCCCGAGGTCGCTCTGTCAGCCCGGATACCGGCCAACAGGGGGACGCGGCCCGCCGCGTTCATGTGCCCGGCCTGCGGGGAAGCAGGTCCGGGTGTCTTGCTCGTCCTTGTCCATGAAACCCAACGCTTCCGGCCATCGCGCGCGGCGATGGATGCTGGCGCCGCTGTGCGTCGGTCTGCCCCTGGGCGTCTTCGCCCAGAACACCCTCGACACCGTCGTCGTGACCGCCTCGCGCGTGCCGCAACCGCTCGCCGAAGCCCTGCCGCACACCACCGTCATCACGCGCGAGGACATCGCGCGCGCCCAAGTGCCCGACCTGCCCACGCTGCTGTCGCGCGAGGCGGGCCTGCAGTTCACCGCGAACGGCGGCCTCGGCACGGCGACCTCCATCTTCATGCGCGGGGCATCGTCCTCGCAGGTGCTCGTGATGGTCGACGGCATGCCGATGACCAAGCAGGATGCCACTGGCGCGGTCAGCATCGAGCAGTTGATGCTGGACCAGGTCGAGCGCGTCGAGATCGTGCGAGGGAACGTCTCGGCGATCTACGGCTCGGGCGCGGTCGGGGGCGTGATCCAGATCTTCACCCGCCGCGGCGAAGGGCCGCCGCGCGCCTCGGTGCGCGTGGAAGCCGGATCCCGTGAGACGGGGCGCGCGAGCGCTAACCTGGGGGGCCGCAGCGGTGCGACGTCCTGGTCGGTCGCGGCGTCGTACTTGAGCACGGCCGGCTTCACGGCCATCGACCCGGCGAAGTCCGCGGGTGCGAACCCCGACGACGACGGCTACCACAACCGCAGCGTGTCGCTGGGATTGGCGCACGATGTGGCGCAGGGCCACACGGTGGGCGTGAAGGTGTATTCCAGCGACGGGCGCGGCGAGTACGACAGCTCCTTCGGTGCGGCCGGCGATGTGCACAAGCGCCGTTCGCGGCTGTCCAGCGTGCAGGTGCATTCGGAGAACAGGTTCACCGACGCCTGGCAGAGCATGCTGGCGATCGGCGAGTTCCGTGACCGCGACCGCAACGAGCAAAGCGGCTCCTTCGACATGGTCAGCGATGCACGCACGCGCACCCGCTCGCTGCAGTGGACCAACACCGTGACGCTTGCACCGCGGTGGCAGTTGACCGGCGGACTGTCGCGGCAGTACCAGCACATCGACACCGACGACTACGACAAGTCGCGCACGGTCGACGCGGTGTTCGCGGGCATCTCGGGCAGCATGGGCGCCCACAGCATGCAGCTGAACCTGCGGCACGACGACACCGAGACGGTCGGCTCCAAGAGCACCTACTATCTTGGCTACGGCTACCAGCTGACTGACAGCCTCAAGGCGATCGCGAGCGCGTCCACGGCCTTCAACGCGCCCCCGCTGGGCTACCTGTATGCGCCCTTCTACGGCAACCCGGACCTCAAGCCCGAGCAAGCGCGCACGCAGGAGCTCGGGCTGCAGTACGCGCAAGGCGCCCACGTGGTGCGGGCCACATGGTTCCGCGGCCGCGTGCGCGAGCAACTGGTCTACGATTTCGCCACCAACCGGTTCGAGAACGTGGCCCGAGCCCGCAATCGAGGAGTGGAAGTGTCGTACACCGGCCGACTGGACCGCACCGACCTGCGCGCTAGCCTCACCCGGCAGGATCCCCGCGACGAGGACACCGGCGAGCGGCTGAACCGCCGCGCCCGCACGCTGGCCTCGCTGTCGGTCGCGCACGACCTTGCCGGCTGGCTGATCGGCGCCGACTGGCGCTACACGGGGGACCGCACCGACGGCACCCAGGACCTGTCCGACTACTCGGTCGTGGACCTGACCTTGCGCCGCGCGCTGACGCGGGACCTCACGCTCTTCGGCCGCATCGAGAACGCGGGCAACAAGCACTACGAGACGGCCTACGGCTACCGGCAGCCGACACGCGGTGCGTTCGTGGGCCTGCAGTGGAGGGCCGACCTCTGACCTGCCCGGCCGCCGGTTCATGAAGCGTGCGCTCCTGCCACTTGCGCTGCTGGGCGGCTTCGCCCTCGCCGCGCTGACGCTGGCCCTCGCGCTCGGCAGCCAGGCGCTGGCACCGGCCGCCGTGTGGAACGCGCTGTGGGCAGGCGCCGGATCGACGCAGGGCGACATCGTGCTGGCGCTGCGCCTGCCGCGGGCGCTCGCGGCCTTCGGTTGCGGCGCCCTGCTCGCGCTGGCCGGCGCCATCCTGCAGGCGCTGCTGCGCAACCCGCTGGCCGAACCCTACGTGCTCGGCCTGTCGGGCGGCGCCTCGGTCGGCGCCTTGTTCGCGCTGTTCGCAGGGCTCGGCACGGTGTGGGTCGGTGTCGGGGCGTCTGCTGGAGCCCTGGCGGCCACCGTGCTCGTCTTCGTGCTCGGCGCCCGCGCCTTCCGCCGTCACGCCGACACGGGCTCGGCCAGCCTGCAACTGCTCCTGGTGGGCGTCGTGCTCGGCGCGGGTTTCGGTGCGGTGGTGAGCTTCATCCTCTCCATCGCCCCGGACCGCGAGCTGCGCAGCATGGTGTTCTGGATGCTCGGCGACCTGAGCGGGGCGGATCACTATAGCCTGGCGCTTGCCGGAGCTGCCCTGGCACTGGCGGGGGCATTGCGGCTCGCCCCCGACCTCAACCTGATGCTGCTCGGGGACGCCCAGGCCTACACGCTGGGCGTGGATGTCCGCCGCGCACGCTGGCAGGCGGTGGTGCTCGCGTCGCTGGCAGCCGGCGTCGCGATCACCGTGGGCGGCAGCATCGGCTTCGTCGGGCTGGTCGTTCCGCATGCGCTGCGTCTGGTGCTCGGGCACGACCAGCGCCTGCTGCTGCCGGCCGTGGCCCTGGCCGGAGGCAGCTTCCTCGTGCTGGCCGACACGCTCGCCCGCACGCTGTTCGCGCCGTTGCAACTGCCCGTCGGCGTGGTCACCGCCTTCGTCGGCGTGCCGACCTTCCTTGCCCTCCTCATCCGCCACGGAGGCCGCCGATGACGTCCCCACTGCTCGAGACGCAAGCCCTCGACGTCGTCGCGGGCCCGCGCACCTTGATCGGGCGCCTGGACTGGCAGGTGCGCCGAGGCGAGCGTTGGGCCGTGCTGGGGCCGAACGGCTGCGGCAAGAGCAGCCTGTTGCGGGTGCTGGCCGGGCTCAACCCGGCACGCGGCCTGGTGCTCCTGGACGGGGAGCCGCTGCAGAACCTGTCGGTGCAGCGGCTCTCGCGCCTGCGCGCATATGCCGCGCAGGAACACCACGACGTCTTTGCGATGACCGCGCTGGACGTCGTGCTGGCTGCGCGTCGCCCCTATGCCGGGCCGTTCGGATGGCTGGGACCGCAGGACCGCACCTTCGCGTTGCATTGCCTGGCGCGCTGCGACGCGGCACATCTCGTCGACCAGGACGTGCGGCATCTTTCGGGCGGCGAACGCCAGCGGGTCGCACTGGCTGCCGCGCTCGCTCAAGACACGCCGCTGCTGCTGCTCGACGAGCCCACCGCGCACCTGGACGTGCCTCACCAGCAGGGGGTGTGCGAGTTGCTGCTCGGTTTGGCCGACCGCGCGGTCGTGCTCTCGCTTCACGACGTGAATCTCGCGCTCGCCTGCTGCTCGCATGCGCTGGTATGCACCGACCGGTTGGCGCCGCGCTGGCTCGCAGGTCCGGTCGAAGAGGTGCTCAGCCCCGCGACGCTCGAAGCCGCCTATGGCTGGGCCATGGTGCCGGTTCCGCTGGGCGGCCGCCTCCATTACCTGCCCGCGACGACCCCGAGGGGGGCGCGATGACCCGCGCATTGCTGATCGCCGCGCCCGCCTCCGGCCAGGGAAAGACGACGATCACGTGCGCCCTGGCGTGGCGGTTGCGACGCGAGGGCCAGCGAGTGCGCGCGTTCAAGGTCGGGCCCGACTTCATCGACCCGGGCTTCCTGGAGGCCGCCACTGGCGCGCCGGCCGATCCTCTGGATCTGTGGATGGTCGGCCCCGCCGATTGCGCGCGACAGCTTGCTGCCGCGTCCCGCGAGGCCGACTGGGTGCTGGTGGAAGCGGCGATGGGTCTGTACGACGGTGCACCGAGCGCCGCGGACCTGGCCGAGGCCTTCGGCCTGCCGGTGCTGGCGGTGATCGATGCCCATGCCTTGGCCCAGACCTTCGGTGCCCTGGCCCTCGGCCTGCGCCAGTACCGCCACGACTTGCGCTGGGCCGGTGTGCTCGCCAACCGTGTCGCCGGCCCCGGGCACGCACAGATGCTGCGCGAGAGCCTTGGCGACGCATTGCCGTGGCTGGGCCATGCGATCGACTCGCCGGCCACGCTGCCGCAGCGTCACCTCGGGCTCGTGCAGGCCCAGGAGATCCGCGGTTTGGCGCTCGTCCTGGAGCACCTGGCCGAGGCGCTGGTGATAGATGTCGACGGCTGGCGCGGCGTGCCCCACTGGACGCCCCCGGCGGCAGCGAGTACCGGGCGACCCGTGCGGGGACTGCAGGGGCGCACGATCGCGATTGCACGTGACGACGCCTTTTCCTTCTGCTATGCCGCCAACCTGCGGGCCCTCGAGGATCTCGGCGCCGACCTGTGCTTCTTCTCTCCCCTGGCCGGCGAACCCGTACCGGCGCACGCGCACGCCCTTTATCTGCCTGGCGGGTATCCGGAACTGCACGCCGCGCGGCTGGCGGCCCACCTGTCGCTCAAGGCGAGCCTGCGTGCCTTCCACGAAGCCGGTCGTCCCATCGTGGCCGAGTGCGGGGGACTGATGCTGTGCGCCGCGGGCCTGTGCGACCTGCAGGGACGCCGGCACGCGATGGCCGGGCTGCTCCCGCTGGAGGTGGAGATCGCTGACCGCCCCCAGGCGGTGGGATTGCAGGCCTGGCCCGATCACGAGGGCGGGCTGCGCGGACACGCCTTCCACTACGGCCGCGCGAGCCGCGCCGACGGGGCGGCGCCTGCCTTCCACACCGTGCCCCACCGCTGGGGCGCACCCGAGCCGGTGTGGCGG
>DATMBN010000036.1:0-93946 GCA_035559275.1 Burkholderiaceae bacterium | reverse complement strand
CGGACGATGTAGCATGCTTGCTTCCATGACGAGGAGCCAGTCTTGAGCGATGTGATCCAGGCCCCGCCGGTGCCGCGCGTACCCGTGCTAGGCGGCGGGCTGTTCCCCGTGCGGCGCATCTACTGCGTGGGCCGTAACTATGTCGAGCATGCCATCGAGATGGGACACACGGGCCGCGAGGCACCTTTCTTCTTCCTGAAGCCGGCGGACGCGGTCCTGCCGGTGGAGGCGGGCGCCACGGGCACCATGCACTACCCGACGCTGACCAAGAACCTGCATCACGAACTGGAACTGGTGGTGGCCATCGGACTGGGCGGGCGGGACATCCCAGCCTCGCGTGCCATGGAACACGTGTGGGGCTATGCCGTGGGGCTGGACATGACGCGCCGCGACCTGCAGAACGACATGAAGAAGCAGGGCCGGCCCTGGTGTATCGGCAAGGGTTTCGAGGAATCGGCCCCCATCGGCCCGGTCGTGCGTGCCGAACAGGCGCCGGGCGTGCTGGACGCGGAGATCCGTCTGGAGGTGAACGGCGCCGTGCGACAGCGCAGCCGCACCAACAAGCTGATCTGGAGCGTGCCGGAAATCATCGAACACCTGTCGTCCGCGTGGACGCTGGCGCCCGGCGACCTGATCTTCACCGGGACGCCCGAAGGGGTGGGCGCGGTGGCCAGTGGCGACCTGCTGCAAGGCCACATCGATGGCCTGCCGGCGCTGTCGGTACGGCTGGTCGATTGACTCCGGGAACGCCGGCGGCCTGGGAAAACGCCTGACCGGTGACCGGCCGCGGCCACCGGGGCCGCGTCTGCTCCTTACTGCCTGCCCCGCCAGGGCGTGCGGGCCGGGCAGGGCCGGCGCAAGGCGACTTCGGGCGAGAACACCTCGATCAGCACGAGCCTCAGGTCCCCGCGAGTGAACACCGAACGCCTGGCCCAGCAGGGGCCTTCCGGATATTCGCGGCCCCATGCGGCCGTGGCCCGCCGGCGCAGGGGATGGGCCGGTCGCAGTTTGCTCCACTGCATGGAGGCGCGCCGGATCCGGGGATGGCGGAACAGCACTTCCGCCAGGGGGCGGTGACCCAGGCCCCGCAGGGCCCGCCAAGGCCCGCAGGTGGCAGCCACGTGGACCGCGCTCCAGGCGTGGACCAGGGGGAACCCGTCAGCGCGCAAGACCACCTCGCGCAGATGACGGGTCGCGCGTCCCGCGCGCAGGAGCCTCGCGACGCTGGGCCTTCCGATGGGGGAGCCCTGACGCCTCAGATCGACCTCGACGCGCTCGGCGCTGCGGCGCAGATGCGCCGTCAGGGAGCCGGGGGCTGCGAGCCAGCGGCGCAGGGCGCAAGTGTTGGGGCGACGTGAGGACCAGACGGCCATCGACCGAGAAGGCGTGTTGCAAAGCGCGCGATGATAGCGGCCCGGGGCTCGCTACACTGCGGCGCATGAAGCTCTACAACTACTTCCGCTCCTCGGCCTCCTTCCGCGTGCGCATCGCACTGGCCCTCAAAGGACTGGAGTACGAGTACGTACCGGTCCACCTCGTGAAGGGAGAGCAACTGGCGCCCGGCTATGCGAGCCTGGCGCCGGCCAAGCTGGTGCCGTTGCTTCAGGACGGCGAACACGGCATCACCCAGTCGCTTGCGATCATCGAGTACCTCGACGAGATCCATCCCGAGCCGCCACTCCTGCCGTCCGATGCGTTGGGGCGCGCGCGCGTGCGTTCGCTGGCCCTGGACATCGGCTGCGAGATCCATCCGCTCAACAATCTGCGCGTCCTGAAGTACCTGAAGAACGAACTGGGCGTCGGCGAGGAAGCGAAGAACGCCTGGTACAGGCATTGGGTCGAGTCCGGCCTGGAAGTGGTGGAGTCCCGGCTGCGTGACGACCCCGCGACGGGCCGCTACTGCCATGGCGACACACCGACGCTCGCCGACTGCGTGCTAGTGCCGCAGATCTTCAACGCACAGCGGTTCGAGTGCAATCTGGACCACGTGCCCACGGTCATGCGTGTGTTCGAGCAATGCATGCAGCATCCGGCGTTCGCTACGGCCCAGCCTTCACGCTGTCCCGATGCGCAAGGCTGACCGGTCGCGCGGATGAACCTGGACGACCTGCCTCCCGGCCTCGAGCACGGCTGGCTGGTGCCCCGCTGGCCCGCCCCAGCGGGCGTGAGGGCGGTGATGACCACGCGCGAGCCTGGCCTCGGTTCACCTCCGTACCAGGGGTACAACCTGGCTTCGCACGTGGGCGACGACCCCGGGACCGTCGCCCGCCACCGGGAGATGTTCGCCACCGCCCTGGGCGCGCAACCGGTGTTTCTGGACCAGGTGCACGGCACCACCGTGGTGCCTCTTTCGCGTGCGACCTTGCCGGCCGTGCCCCCGCGGGCAGACGCGGCCTGGACCGCCGAGCCCGGCCTGGCCTGCGTGGTGATGGTGGCCGACTGCCTGCCCGTGCTGTTCGCGGCGCCGCAGGGGCGGGCGGTGGCCGCTGCCCATGCGGGATGGCGGGGACTGGCCGCAGGCGTGCTGGAGGCCACCGTGTCTTCGCTTTGTCGAGCAGCATCGTGCGCGCCCCGAGATCTCGTCGCCTGGCTCGGGCCTTGCATCGGTCCGCGGCGGTTCGAGGTCGGGGAGGAGGTGCGGCTCGTGTTCGAGCAAGCCGGCGGTCCGCAGGCGCGGGGCTATTTCCGGCCGGCGGAGTTGCCCGGCAAATGGCTGGCCGACCTGGCCGGCCTCGCGCAATGGAGGTTGGCCGACGCCGGAGTGCAACGCGTCAGCGGAGGGCAATGGTGCACGGTGGAAGACCCTTCACGGTTCTACTCGTTCCGGCGGGACCGAGTCACGGGCCGCATGGCGGCTGCCGTTTGGATCGAGCGGGGGTGAGGCGGCAGGAGCGCCGTGCACTGCGGCGGCCTGCGCGGCCTTGCGCGCGCGGCGCCGCGCCGGCGTGCCGAGGAGGTACATCACCAGCGCCACCGGACCCGCGCCGTACAGCAGGAAGGTGAAGACCGCACCGAGGATGGTGCCTTGCGGGTGGGTGGCCTCCGCAACGGCCATCATCAGGGCGACATAGAGCCAGGCAATCGCGACGAGATACATCGAGGAGGGATGGTGAAAAGGCAGACAAGCCCCATTGACAAGCGTCAACGGGCAGCGACGATGAAGGCAGGCGACACCGCCCAGCCAGTGTACAAACGAACCATGCGTCCCCGGCCCACCTCCAAGCCACCCGGCGGCCGCCGGCGTGAGGACGATCCGCAGAAAGCCGGGGCTCCAGGCGTGGACACTGCGGCCGGCGCGCCCCCTCCACCTGGCATTTCGTCCAGCGATCCACCGCCTTCCTCCCATCCCTTCGCGGCCTTCGAGGCGTTGTGGCGGCCGCTCGGCTCGCTGCGGGTGCCCGTGCAGACGCTGGCGGATCTGCAGGCGCAGTACCTGCGCGAGGCCGCCGAGATCTGGAACAAGGCCGTCGTGCACGCCGGCGAAGGGCTCGAACTGCCGGATCGGCGGTTCTCGGGCGAGGCATGGTTGCAGAATCCCGCCGCGGCCTATACCGCGGCGATGTACCTGCTCAACGCCCGCACGTTGATGCAGATGGCCGACAGCGTCGAGGCCGACGAGAAGATGCGGGCGCGCATCCGCTTCGCAGTGCAGCAGTGGATCGACGCCAGTGCGCCCAGCAACTTCCTGGCACTCAACCCCGACGCGCAGCGCAAGGCCCTCGAGACGCAGGGGCAGAGCATCGCGCAGGGCGTGCAGCACCTGCTGGATGACATCCGTCGCGGGCACCTGTCGCAGACGGACGAGTCGGTCTTCGAGGTCGGGCGCAACGTCGCGACCACCGAAGGCCAGGTGATTTTCGAGAACGAACTGTTCCAGCTGATCGAATACGCACCGCGCACCGCCAAGGTCTACGAGCGGCCGCTCTTGATCGTGCCGCCTTGCATCAACAAGTACTACATCCTCGACCTGCAGCCGGATAACTCCTTCGTGCGCTACGCCGTCGAACAGGGCGTGCGGGTGTTCCTCGTGAGCTGGCGCAATGCCGACCAGAGCATGGCGCACCTCACCTGGGACGACTACATCGAGGAGGGGGTGATGCGCTCAGTCCGCATCGTGCAGGAGGTGAGCGGGCAGCCGCGCATCAACACGCTGGGCTTTTGCATCGGCGGCACGTTGCTGGGCACCGCCCTGGCCGTGCTGGCGGGCAGGGGTGAGCAGCCGGCGGCGAGCCTGACGCTGCTGACCTCGTTCCTCGACTTCAGCAACACCGGCGTGCTGGACATTTTCGTCGACGAAGCCTCGGTGCGCCTGCGCGAGATGACGATCGGCGAGCACAGTCCCGCGGGCGGCGGCGTGATGCAGGGCCGGGACCTGGCGGCGACGTTCTCGTTCCTGAGGCCCAACGACCTCGTGTGGAACTATGTGGTCGGCAACTACCTCAAGGGGGAGACGCCGCCACCCTTCGATCTGCTGTACTGGAACTCGGACAGTACCAACCTGCCAGGCCCGATGTACTGCTGGTACTTGCGCAACACCTACCTCGAGAACAACCTGGCCACGCCGGGCAAGGTGAGGGTGTGTGGCGTGCCCGTCGATCTCGGACGCATCGAGGTGCCGTCCTTCATCTACGGGTCACGCGAGGACCATATCGTACCCTGGGAAGGAGCCTACGCCTCGACGCGGTTGCTAGGGGGGGACAAGCGCTTCGTCCTCGGCGCCTCGGGGCACATCGCCGGCGTCATCAACCCGCCGGCGAAGAAGAAGCGCAGCCACTGGACGCACGAGCGGCTACCGGCGGATGCCAAGCAGTGGTTGGCCGGGGCGCGGGAACACCCGGGCAGCTGGTGGCCCTTGTGGAGCGAATGGCTCGTGCAGCATGCCGGCAGGCAGGTCACCGCACCCAGGACTCCCGGCAACCGGACGTACAAACCCATAGAGCCGGCCCCAGGCCGCTACGTCAAGCAAAAGGCATGAACATGTGGCGGACCGGGCGCAAGCGCGGGCCAAGGCAGACATCGACCAGGAGGATTCCATGAGCGACATCGTCATCGTTTCGGCCGCGCGCACGGCCGTGGGCAAGTTCGGGGGCAGCCTCGCCAGGACCCCAGCTGCGGAGCTGGGCGCGGTGGTCGTGGCCGAGGCCCTCAGACGCGCCGGGCTGCAGGGGGAACAGGTCAGCGAGGTCATTCTCGGCCAGGTGCTGCAGGCCGGCTGCGGGCAGAACCCGGCGCGGCAGGCGGTCATCAAGGCCGGACTGCCCGCCGCGGTGCCGGCGATGACCATCAACAAGGTTTGCGGCTCGGGCCTGAAGGCGGTCATGCTGGCCGCGCAGGCCATCCGTGACGGCGACGCCGAGATCATCGTGGCCGGCGGACAGGAGAACATGAGCCTGGCGCCGCACGTGCTGCTCGGCTCCCGCGAGGGCCAGCGCATGGGTGACTGGAAGATGATCGACTCGATGATCACCGACGGCCTGTGGGACGTCTACAACCAGTACCACATGGGCATCACGGCCGAGAACGTGGCCAAGAAGTACGGCATCTCGCGCCAGATGCAGGACGAGCTGGCGCTGGAATCGCAGCGCAAGGCGGCAGCGGCCCAGGACGCCGGCAAGTTCAAGGACGAGATCGTGCCGGTGATGCTGCCGCAGAAGAAGGGCGATCCGATTGCCTTCGACACCGATGAGTTCGTCAACCGCAAGACGAATGCCGACGCCCTGGCCGGCCTGCGGCCTGCCTTCGACAAGAGTGGCACCGTGACGGCAGGCAATGCGTCGGGCATCAACGACGGCGCGGCGGCCGTGGTGGTGATGAGCGCGAAGAAGGCGGACCAGCTGGGCCTCAAGCCGCTCGCGCGCATCGCCTCGTACGCCAGCGCCGGCCTGGATCCTGCATACATGGGCATGGGCCCGGTGCCTGCCGCGCGCAAGGCGCTGGAGCGCGCGGGCTGGAACCCGGCAGATCTCGACCTGCTCGAGATCAACGAGGCCTTCGCGGCCCAGGCCTGCGCGGTGCACAAGGAAATGGGGTGGGACACGAGCAAGGTCAACGTCAACGGCGGCGCGATCGCGATCGGCCATCCGATCGGCGCCTCAGGCTGCCGCATCCTGGTCACGCTGCTGCACGAGATGGTGCGCCGCAATGCCAGGAAGGGCATCGCCTCGCTGTGCATCGGCGGTGGCATGGGTGTGGCGCTGACCGTCGAGCGCTGAGGCGGCGTTCCGGACGACCGGGGGCAGGGGGAACACGGGTTGACCGGTATGCGGTTCGACGCAACCCTCGGATCGACGAAAGAGCTTTCTTGAAGGAGCAACGACAATGACACAACGAGTCGCTTACGTCACCGGTGGCATGGGAGGCATCGGCACGTCCATCTGCCAGCGGCTGGCCAAGATGGGCTACAAGGTCATCGCAGGCTGCGGCCCCAGCCGGGACTACGAGAAGTGGCTGGCGCAGCAGCGCGAGCTGGGCTACACGTTCTATGCCTCCGTGGGCAACGTGGCCGACTGGGACTCGACGGTGGAGGCCTTCTCCAAGGCGAAGGCGGAACACGGGCCGATCGACGTGCTGGTCAACAACGCGGGCATCACCCGGGACCGGATGTTCCTCAAGATGACGCCGGAGGACTGGCACGCCGTCATCAACACCAACCTGAACTCGATGTTCAACGTGACGAAACAGGTGGTGCCCGACATGGTCGAGCGCGGATGGGGCCGGATCATCCAGATCAGCTCGGTCAATGGCGAGAAGGGGCAGGCGGGCCAGACGAACTACTCGGCAGCCAAGGCCGGCATGCATGGCTTCACGATGGCGCTGGCGCAGGAGCTGGCGGCCAAGGGCGTGACGGTCAACACCGTGAGCCCAGGCTACATCGGCACCGACATGGTCCGCTCGATCAAGCCCGAGATTCTGGAGAAGATCGTCGCGACCATCCCGGTGCGCCGGCTGGGCACGCCGGAGGAGATCGCGTCCATCGTCGGCTGGCTGGCATCGGACGAGGCAGGGTTCGCGACCGGCGCGGACTTCTCGATCAACGGCGGCCTGCACATGCACTGACGGGCAGCCCGCCTCACGCCCCGCGGCGAGGGGGCTTGTAACTTTGCCCCCGGGGCTTGCGCCCCACCCCCCGACGGGGGTTGCGGCCCGGCTTCGGGCGGCCGGGCGCCGGGCCTCACCCGTGAGCGAACCCCGCTGAGGCTTCGGCCGCCAGGAGCTCGGTGGCCACGCGCGCCAGGTCGGCCGGGTCGCCCGAGTTCGGTTGCACGATCCGGGCCGACTCGAAGCCTGCGAAGTTGCGCTGCATGGATTTGAGGTACACCGGGTCGTAGTGGGTGAGCATCAGTTCCTCGCAAACCGCAGCCAAGCGCCCGGCCCGGGCCTCCTCCTTCCACCGCTCGACCGTCGCCCGGCCGCGCAGTTCGACCAGGCCGTCGAGCTGGCGCGCGAAGAGGTCGACGTCGTGGACGAAGAAGTGGTAGTCCTCCAGCAGCAGCTTCACGCGGGCTTCGTCTGGCAGCTCCACCCGGATGCAGGGCGAGTCGCGCCGCATGCGCTCCATCAGCACCTGTGGCACGCGCAGGTTGCCGACCTTGCGGCTTTCGCTCTCGACGTAGACCGGACGGGCCGGGTCGAAGCGGCGCAGTTCGTCCCAGAGCCGGGTTTCGAAGTGCTTCTGTGAAGGTTGGGACTGGCCGGGCAGCACCCCCAGCACCGACCCGCGATGGCATGCCAAGCCTTCCAGGTCCAGCACCTGGGCGCCGGCTTGGCGCAGGGCCTGCAGCAGGCGCGTCTTGCCGCTGCCCGTGCGGCCGCAGACGACACGGAACTGCAACCTCAGCGGCAATTCGTCCAGCGCCTTGAGCACCTCCCCCCGGAAGGCCTTGTAGCCGCCCTCGACCACGTGGGTGCGGAACCCGATCTGGTCGAGCACGAGGGCCAGCGAGCCCGAACGCTTGCCGCCGCGCCAGCAATAGACCAGAGGCTTCCAGTGCTTGGGGCGGTGGTGCACCTCGCGTTCCAGGTGACCGGCGATGTTGCGCGAGACCAGTGCGGCACCCAGTTTGCGGGCCTCGAAAGCCGATACCTGCTTGTAGACGGTGCCCACGCGAGCCCGCTGCTCGTCGTCGAGCACCGGCCAGTTGACCGCGCCGGGCAGGCGGTCCTCGGCGTGCTCGCTCGACGAGCGCGCGTCGATGATCGTGTCGAACTCGGCCAGCCGGGCGATGGCCTCGGCGGCGGTGACGGAATGTACGGCCATCCCGCTATTGTCGCCGCCCGTCGGGGGCGGGCCGCTAGTGCTGCCGCAGCAACCGCTCCAGGGCCGGCCAGACGTTGTCGAGCATGCGTTCCTGCGCCAACTCGTTCGGGTGGATGCGGTCCGGCTGGAACCAGCGCAACGCGTCCGGCACGTCGGCCAGCCCCTTCAGCAGAAAGGGCACCAACTCGGCCTTGCGCTCGCGCGCGACGTCGCGGTAGAGCTGGGCGAACTCCTCGCCGTACTTGCGGCCGTAGTTGGGCGGCATCTGCATGCCCAGGAGCAGGACCTTGGCGCCCGCGTCCTGCGCGGCGCGCGTCATCGCATCGAGGTTGGCGCGGGTCATGTCCAGCGGCAGGCCCCGCAGCGCGTCGTTGCCTCCCAGCTCGATCACCACGTGGGTGGGGTGGTGTTGCCTGAGCAGCGCCGGCAGTCGCGAGCGTCCGCCCGATGTGGTGTCGCCGCTGATGCTCGCATTGACCACCTGCGCTGTCAGCCCTTCGCGCTTGAGGCGTTGTTCCAGCAATGCCACCCAGCCGCTTCCGCGCTTGAGCCCGTACTCGGCAGACAGGCTGTCGCCCACGATGAGGATCTTCGCAGGCGAAGGAGCCGCCCGGGCGGACAGGGCAGACCCCAGGGCGGCCGTGGCGGCCCATTGCAGGATAAAGTCGCGGCGTCGCATCGGCAGGCAGATCATGACCGAACCCATCATCGTGGTGGAGCGCTTGACCAAACGGGTCAAGGATTCCACCGGAGAACTCACCATTCTCCGGCATATCGATTTCACCTTGTGGCCCAGGGAATCCGTGGCCATCGTCGGGGCATCCGGTTCCGGCAAGTCGACCCTGCTGGGGCTCATTGCCGGACTCGACACGCCGACGGAGGGCACCGTCCGCCTCGCCGGGCAGGACCTTTTCGCACTCGACGAAGACGCGCGTGCCGCCCTGCGTGCGCAGAAGATCGGGTTCGTGTTCCAGAGCTTCCAGCTGATGGGCAACCTGACTGCGCTGGAGAACGTGATGCTGCCGCTGGAACTGCAGGGGCGGGCGGACGCGCGACGCGCGGCTGTGTCCATGCTGGAGCGCGTGGGACTCGGCGAGCGGCTGCATCACTACCCGAAGGTGTTGTCCGGCGGCGAGCAGCAACGCGTGGCCCTGGCACGTGCCTTCGTCGTCGAGCCGGCGGTGCTCCTCGCCGACGAGCCCACGGGCAGCCTGGACTTCGCCACGGGCGAGAAGGTGATGGACCTGATGTTCGCGCTCAATCGCGAGCGGGGCACCACGCTCGTCCTCGTGACCCACGATCGACAGATCGCAGCACGCTGCGACCGGCAGATCCGCATCGAGGCGGGGCGGGTGGCCGAAGCGACCTGAACACTGCGGCGGGGCCCATGATGGACCCGCGCTGCCGAGCTACGATGCGCGAATGACCGCAAAGATCCTGTTCGGCTTCCATGCCATCACCGTCCGGCTGAAGACGGCACCCGGCTCCATCCAGGAGATCTACTACGACGCCTCCCGCCGGGACCAGCGCATGCGCCAGTTCCTCGCGCGGGCCGAGGAGGCGGGGGCGAGGCTGATCGAGAGCGACGACGAGCGGCTGCACAAGCTGTGCGGCACGCATCGCCACCAGGGCGTCGTCGCCAAGGTCTCGCCCGTCCAGCAGGCCCGATCTCTGGACGACCTGCTGGATGCGCTCACCGAGCCGCCGCTGCTGCTGGTGCTCGACGGCGTGACCGACCCGCACAACCTCGGGGCGTGCCTGCGCGTGGCGGACGGCGCGGGGGCCCACGCGGTGATCGCTCCCAAGGACCACGCAGTGGGCGTGAACGCGACAGTGGCCAAGGTGGCCAGCGGAGCGGCCGAGACAGTGCCGTACTTCATGGTCACCAACCTCGCACGCACGCTGGCGGAGCTCAAGGAGCGCAACATCTGGGTGATCGGCACGGCTGAGGAGGCGCCGAAGACGCTGTACGAGGCCGACCTGCGGTCGGGCGTCGCCATCGTTCTCGGCGCCGAGGGCCCCGGGATGCGGCAGCTGACGCGCAAGAGCTGCGACGAGCTGGTCAAGATCCCGATGCGCGGGGCGGTAGAAAGCCTCAATGTCTCGGTGGCCAGCGGCGTGTGCCTGTACGAGGCGTTGCGTCAGCGAGGGGCAGGGGCGTGACCGACCCGCTGCCCGAGGTACGCGCCTGGGTCGAGGCCGCAGGGCAGGTCTGCGTCCTGACCGGCGCAGGCATGTCGGCGGAGAGCGGCGTGCCGACCTTCCGCGATGCGCTCTCGGGTCTGTGGGCGCGCTACGACCCCCAGGAACTCGCGACCGAGGCCGGCTTCCGCTCGGATCCGCAACTGGTGTGGGACTGGTATGCCTCGCGCCGGGAAGGCGTGCGGGCTGCCGAGCCCAATGCCGGGCATATGGCCCTGGCGCGATGGCAGGCCGCACACCCGGGCCGGATGACAGTGGTGACGCAGAACGTAGACGATCTGCACCAGCGCGCGGGCAGCACCGAAGTGCTGTGCCTGCACGGCAGCCTCTTCGTCGACGCCTGGCTGGATCCCTGCCCCCGGCTGGCGCGTGGCGAGCTTGCCTGCGATCCGCGACGGGCCGCGCCCGGCCGACCTCCACGGTGCGAGGCCTGCGGCAACCTCGTGCGCCCCGGCGTGGTGTGGTTCGGCGAGGCCTTGCCCTGGAATCCGCTGGACGGGGCGCAGCGGGCGGCCAGGCACTGCACCCTGATGCTCGTGGTGGGGACCTCCGGGATGGTCTACCCCGCCGCCGGCTTGCCAGGCGTCGCCAAGCACTGCGGTGCCCGGGTCGTCGTGATCAACCCCCATCCGACCGAACTGGACGGTCTGGCGGACGTCGTGCTGCGCGGCACGGCGGCGCAGCTGCTCCCGCAACTCCTCCTGACGCCTTGAGCGCCCCCGGCCGACGGCCCGGTCGCGCTCGCTACACTGCGCACATTGCACATTCACGACGTGCGGTCCCAGAGGCCGCCTTGCAGTCATGCCTGTCATCGAAGTCAAGCATCCCCTCGTCAAGCACAAGGTCGGCCTCATGCGTGAGGCGGACATATCGACCAAGAAGTTTCGCGAGCTGACGGCCGAGGTGGCCCGACTGCTGGCCTATGAGGCGACGGCGGACTTCCCGCTCGAGAAGACGACCATCCAGTGCTGGAGCGGCCCCACCGAGGTGGATCAGATCCGAGGCAAGAAGGTGACCGTGGTTCCCATCTTGCGGGCGGGCCTCGGGATGCTGGACGGCGTGCTCGACATGGTCCCCAACGCCAAGATCAGCGTCGTGGGCCTCTCGCGCAATCACGACACGCTGGCGCCCGAGCACTACTTCGAGAAGTTCGTAGGTGACCTGGGCGCGCGCACCGCGCTCATCATCGATCCCATGCTCGCGACGGCCGGGTCCATGATTGCCACGGTCGACCTGCTCAAGCGCAAGGGCTGCCGCGAGATACGCGCCCTGGTGCTGGTGGCCGCCCCCGAGGGCGTCAAGGCCTTGGATGCGGCCCACCCGGACGTACGCTGCTGGACCGCCGCGATCGACAGGCACCTGGACGACCAAGGCTACATCATTCCGGGCCTGGGCGACGCGGGCGACAAGATCTTCGGCACCAAGCACGAATGAGCCGGCAGGGCCGCTGGCGTCCCCCTGGACCCACCGCGCGCTCCCGACCGGCATCTTTGTCCATCCTGGCTAGCGAGGGCGGCCACGCCCTCGCTTCACACGCTTGTCACCCGTCCTTGGCACATTTACCAGTCGCCGGCGGAACGAACGTCGCCTAGTCTTCAATGCCGGGCGGGTCATGCGCCGAGCGGAAACACAGCCTTACCTCCCTCGAGGAAACCTTCCTGCCCAGCCTGTAACCCAGCTTCCCGTAGCCAGAGGAGAACGTGATGAGCCACGGAGTACGGATCTGGTTGACTGGGTGTCTGGCGGTCGTGATGGCGGCCGTCAGCGCGGAGTTCGCCCGTGCGCAGATCGAGCGCCAGTTGACCGCGCGGCACAGCCGGTACAGCGCCGGCGAGACGCTGCGCAAGCTGGAGTCCGCGGCGCGGGGCAGCGGGTACACCGTGTTCGCCAAGGTCGCCGCGCCTGCCCAGGAGGTTCCGGACAGCACGGCCCTGGTGCTCGCCTTGCCGGAAGGCCTGACCCCCGTCGTGGTCGACGAGCAGGACCGCTGCATCGATGCGCCCCTGGCGATCGTCGTCGTCCCCTTGCCCGATGGGCAGGCGGAAGTGCGGTTTCCGGATCCTCAGCGTCTTGGTATGCGGGGCGGGGAGGGACCTCAGGCGGGTGTCCGGCTGGTCGAACTGATCGACTCTGCGCTGGCTTGAGCGCTCCCGTCCGGGTCTGATGGAACCGCCCCCCCGGCGGACTGTTTCGCCTCTCGTCAGACCCAGCCGAGCAACCCTGCCGCGGCGCCCGCCGCGATCATCCACATCGGGCTGAGGCGGGTGCCGAGCATCAGCGCGGCCGAGCCGATCACCAGCAGCACCGCGGTGGGGTGCGTGCGGGTAGGCTCGGTCAGCACCCAGCCGGTTGAAAACAGCAGCCCCACCGTCAACGGCGCCATTCCGGCAGTGAAGGCCCGCACGGCGGTCGTGTCCCGCCGCGTTCGGCCCCACCGGGCAGCGCCCAGCGCAAGGGTGGTGGAAGGCAACATGATGCCCAGCATGGCGACTGCTGCGCCCAGCAGCCCCGCCACGTTCCACCCCAGCACGGCGACGAACAGGATGTTGGGGCCGGGCGCGGCCTGCGCCAGCGCGATCGACCCGGTGAATTGCGTATCCGACAGCCAGCCGCGCTCCAGCACCAGGTAGCGGTGCATCTCCGGCGCCGTCGTGATGGCGCCTCCGATGGACAGGAGCGACAGCACCAGGAAGTGGCCGAACAGCCCGGCGAAGTCGGCAAGGGACGGCATCATGGGTGCGCCCTCTGGCGTGGCAGGAGGGTCATGCGCGCAGCCTCCTGGCAGCGAGCACGAGCGCCGGGGGGCCCAATGCGGCCAGCACCCAGGGCAACGGCCAGCGCAGCAGGGCGATGAGGCCAGCGGTGGCGGCGGCCAGGACCGTCGCCAGCGGCAGCCCCAGCGGGGACCCACGCAGCGCCAGGGCGAGCTTGACCGCGGTCGCAAGGACCAGGCCTGCGGCCACCGCACCCATGCCGCGCAGGGCACCCGCGACGAGCGGCTGGTCGGCGAAATGGCCGTGGAGGGCCGCCAGGGCGAGCACGAGCACGGTGGGCGCCGCAAGCATGCCGGCCAGGGCGACGAACGCGCCGCGCACCCCGAAGAAGCGGTCGCCGAGCATCAGCGAGAGGTTGACCACGTTGGGGCCGGGCAGCAGTTGCGAGACCGACAGCAGCTCCAGAAAATCCTCGCGGCTCAGCCAGCGCACGCGCTCGACCAGTTCGCGTTGTGCGATGGGCAGCACGCCGCCGAAGCCTTGCAGGGCCAGGCGGCTGAAGACGAGAAAGAGCTCCCCGAGCCCCCGCGGCCCAGGGCGTGACCGGGCCGTCGAATCATCGGATGAAAGCGCCATGAGGCAGTGTAGCCGTCGATGCACGCGGGCGGGTTCCGGCCCGCTCAGCGCCGCAGGACCTTCAGTGCGTCCGGGTTGACGATGTTGGTCGGCCGCCCCTCGATGAAGTTGACGACGTTGTCGAAGGCGGCGCTGAAATAGAGTTCGTAGCTGTCCTGCTCGACGTAGCCGATGTGCGGGGTGCACACCGCGTTCTCAAGGCGCAGGAGCGGGTGTCCCTGCAGGATGGGTTCGCTCTCGAAGACGTCGACCGCTGCCATCCCCGGCCGCCCGCGGTTCAGGGCGGTGACCAGGGCGTTCTCCTCGAGCAGCTCCGCGCGCGAGGTGTTGACGAAGAGCGCTGTCGGCTTCATCCGCAGCAGGTCGTCGAGGCGCACGATACCGCGGGTCGCATCGACCAGCCGCAGGTGCAGGCTCAGCACGTCGCTTGACTCGAAGAACGCCTCCCGGGAAGGGGCCGGCTCGTAGCCGTCGGCAGCCGCCTTGGCCCGCGATGCCTCGCTGCCCCAGACCAGGACCCGCATGCCGAAGGCGCGCCCATAACCCGCCACCAGCTGCCCGATCTTGCCGTAGCCCCAGATGCCCAGCGTCTTGCCCCGCAGCACCATGCCGATACCGAAGTTGGGTGGCATGGACGCCGCCTTGAGGCCCGACTGCTGCCAGGCGCCGTGCTTGAGGTTGCCGATGTACTGAGGCAGGCGGCGCATGGAGGCCATGATCAGCGCCCAGGTGAGCTCGGCCGGTGCCACCGGGGAGCCGACCCCTTCGGCGACGGCGATGCCCATGCGCGTGCAGGTGTCGATGTCGATGTGGGGGCCTACGCGTCCGGTCTGTGCGATCAACTTGAGCTGGGGAAGCTTCTCGAGCAGTTGCCGCGGCAGGTGGGTGCGCTCGCGGATGAGCACGAGGACGTCGGCATCGCGCAATCGCACGGAGAGCTGGCCGATGCCCTTGACGGTGTTGGTGAAGACCTTGGCGTTGTACGGTTCCAGCTTGGCGGCGCACCTGAGCTTGCGTACCGCGTCCTGATAGTCGTCCAGGATGATGATGTTCATGGTCGGTGCAATGAGGCCATGCCGCCCGTCCTGCGGCGGCCCCGTCAAGGCAGGGCGTCACCGGGCGCGGGGGCAGAAGGCGAGGCGTCGGGCCCCGTCCCGCTGTCATTCTGCATGTTTCTCCCCGACCGGCTAGGATGCAGCCGCAACAAGGAGAACGGGCATGCTCGTGAACCCGCATTCCATGAGGATGTGCATGCGGGCCGGCCTGCACGCCATCCACGGCAGGGCCCATCGGCCCGTGGAGGGCGCGCACCCGACGGATGGATCTTGCTCTTGAATGGTTGAGATGGAAGCGATCCACGATTTGCCGATCTTCATCGTCGCCGGACTGCTGCTCAACCTCACGCCCGGGCCCGACATGCTCTACGTGGTCGGCACCAGCACCGCGAAGGGCACCCGCGCGGGCTTGCTCGCCGCGTTGGGCATCGGTGGGGGCTGTCTCGTGCACGTGGCGCTGGCCGCGATCGGGTTGTCCGCGTTCATCGCCGCCTCGCCCTGGGCCTTCGATCTGGTCAAGTACCTCGGCGCGGGCTATCTCGTGTACGCCGGCGTGGCACTGCTGCGCCGTCGCCGGGCGGGATCCGCTGTGGACACGGCGGTGCCCCCTGCCGGGCGCGTCTTCCTGCAAGGGCTGCTGGTCAATGTGCTGAACCCCAAGGTCGCACTCTTCTTCCTCGCCTTCCTGCCGCAGTTCATCGATGCCTCCAGCCCCGGCAAGACTGCTGCGTTCGTGCTCCTCGGTCTGTGGTTCACCCTGAGCGGGACGCTGGTGAATGCGGCGGTGGCCTGGGGCGCCGGATGGCTGCGGCGGCGAGTGGCGGCCGGCGGCGGCTGGCTGGACAAGGTCGTGGGCTGCTTGTTCATCGCGCTCGGGGTGCGCCTGGCGATTTCCGGCAGACCCTGAGGGGATGCGAGGCGAGCGGTCGGCGGCGGACCGCCGCGGTCGGCAAGGGATGCAACGATGAGGGGAAACGGATGGGTGCGATGAAGTGGATCAGGCGAGTCGTGTGGGCGGTGCTGCTGCTCGTGGTGGTCGCGTTGGGGGCCGGTGTGTTCTACGCGACCCGGGCTCTGCCGCAGACAGAGGGTCGCGTGCAGGTGCGGGGCCTGCGCGAGGGCGTGACGATCGAGCGGGACGCCCACGGCATCCCGACGATACGCGCGGGCAATCTGCATGACCTCATGTGGGGTCTGGGTTTCGCCCATGCGCAGGATCGTCTATGGCAGATCGAGACGCATCAGCGCATCGGAGCTGGCCGGCTCGCGGAGGCCTTCGGCGAGGCCGCGGTCAAGACGGACCAGTTCCTGCGGGCGTTGGCAGTGCGCGAGACGGCGCGGCGGCAGTGGGAGAGCGTGCAGGGGGACGCACGACTGGCCCTGCAGGCCTACGCGGACGGGATCAACACATACGTGCGCGACCATATGCAGGCACGCCCGCCCGAGTTCCTGATCCTCGGCCTGCAACCCACGACCTGGGAGCCGGCGGACAGCCTGGCGTGGGCGATCATGATGGCCTGGGACTTGGGCGGCAACTGGAACGCCGAGCTGCTGCGCATGCGCCTGGCGCTACGCCTGCCGGTCGAGCGCATCAACGAGGTGATGCCACCGTACCCCGGCACGCAACCCCTGCCCACGGCGGACTACGCCAGGCTCTTCCGGGAGCTCAAGGTGGATCCGAACCTCGGTCAGCAGGCCGAGCTGGCGGCGCCGGAATCGGGCGTGGACGGCGTGGGGTCGAACAACTGGGTGCTGGCTGGTACCCGCACGAGCACCGGGGCACCCTTGCTCGGCAACGACCCGCACCTGAAGCTCAGCGCCCCGGCGCTGTGGTACTTCGCACGCCTGGAAGCTCCGGGGCTGCGCGTGGCCGGCGCGACCATGCCGGGCTTGCCCATGGTCGTGCTGGGTCAGAACGAACACATCGCCTGGGGCTTCACCAACACCGGCCCCGACGTGCAGGACCTGTACCTGGAGGAAATCCACCCGGAAGATCCCTCGCGCTACCGCACCCCCGAGGGATGGCGGCCTTTCGAGACGCGCGAGGAGATCATCAAAGTCAAGGGGTCGGGGGACGTGCGAATGACGGTGCGTTCGACCCGGCACGGGCCGGTGATTTCCGATGCCCCGGACGTCGCGGATGGGCTCACCGGAGCGGCGCGGCGCCCCCGCTACGCGCTGGCGATGCGCTGGACGGCGCTGGATGTCCCCAACACGACGGTGGAAGCGGGCCTGGCCCTGAACCGCGCGCGCTCGGTCGACGAGTTCCTCCGTGCCAGCGCCTTGCACGTGGCGCCGATGCAGAACATGGCGGTGGCAGACCGGGCGGGCCGCATCGCGATGGTGGCTGCCGGCCGCGTGCCATTGCGAGGCCCGCAGCATGACCTCAAGGGCCTGGTGCCAGCCCTCGGTTGGGAGGCGCGCTACGACTGGACGGGTTACCTGGACCCTGGGTTGACGCCGCGGGAGGTCGACCCGGCCAGGGGCTGGATCGCGACCGCCAACCAGCGCATCCACGGGCCTGACTATCCGCATTTCATCACCAGCGAGTGGACCTTGCCTTACCGGCAGCAGCGCATCGAGGAATGGCTCGAGGCTAGACCCCGGCACGACATGGACAGCCTGGCCCGGTTGCATGCCGACGTCACCTCGCTGGCCGCGCGCAAGATGCTGTCCCACGTGCGCAAGGCGAGGTCGGATCACCCGCTCGCGGCGGCCGCTTTGGCCCAGTTGGAAGCCTTCGATGGGCGGATGGAGGCCGACCGCGCCGCTCCGCTCATTCTCTGGTCGTGGACGCGACACCTGCAGGCCTTGCTCTTCGCCGATGAACTGGGCGACAAGCTCTGGGGCAGCCTCAACCGGAACTTCTACGACGCGATGGAACAGGTGCTGCAGCGGCAGGATGCGTGGTGGTGCGACGACAAGCGCACGACGCCGATCGAAAGCTGTCAGCAGATGGTCGACCAGGCCTTGACCCTTGCGCTCGACGAACTGCAGCAGCTGCAAGGGCCCGACCCGGGCGCGTGGCGCTGGGGGCAGGCACACCAGGCACGCAGCGAGCATCGACCCTTCAGCAAGGTGCCGGCGCTGGCGCGCTTCTTCGAACTGCGCACGCCGGTGGGCGGCGACACCTACACGGTCAACGCGGCGCGCGTGAATCTCGCGGCCGATGCGGTCACCGGCGAGCGTTACCTCAACGAGCACGGGCCGAGCTTGCGCGCCCTCTACGACCTGGGCGACCCGGCGCAGTCGCGCGTCATGCACTCCACCGGGCAGTCCGGACTGCCATTCTCACGCTGGTATCGCAGCTTCGTCGGTCCTTGGGCGGAAGTGGCCTACGTGCCGCTGTGGGCATCGGAGGCGAAGGAGGTGCTGAGCCTGGAGCCCCGCTGAAGGGGCAGGCGCCGTTCATCCACGCAGCCAGACGCTGGCGGTGCCCAGCAGGCCCGCGAGGACGGCGAGCGTTGCGCCGGCCAGCCAGGGTGGCAGGCCGCAGCGCCGCGCCCACCATGCCCCGAGCAGGAACAGCCAGACCGCCGCGGTGCCGTGGAGCAGGCGCAACGCAAGCGCGGCGTCGGGCACCCACAGGAGCGGCCACAGGATGGGCAGCGGCGCCATGAAGGAGAGGACCGCGACCCCGAGCGCTCCTTTGTAGTCCACGGCGGCGTCCCGCTCCTCGCTGCGCGCGATGCCCTGCAGGCGGGCGAGTTCCTGCGGCTCCAGCGCGTGCACGAGGGAGGCAGGCAGTCCTTCGGCGAGCGTGGCGCGCAGGGCTTCGGGCGAACGCGCGGACCTGAGCCGGGCGAGCCACCGCCGGCGCCACAGCTGGAAGAGCGAGACACGCCGTGCGTAGAGCACGGCGCACACGAGGCTCCAGGCGCAGCCCGCTGCGACGGCCGCGGCGAGCATGACGCCGCGACCGGCGCCGGCCAAGCCGGCCAGCCCCGTGAAGAAGGCCGTGAGGAGCACTGCGCAGACGACCTCGGTGGGCCTGTCGACGTGTGCCTGGGGCTGGGCGACCAGGTCGCCCGGTTCCGGCGTGGGGGGAAGCTCCCTGCTGTGGCTCGTGGGGGTCATGCAAGTGGACGCGATTGACGTGAAGTATTCCCTGTCCTTCGCGTCGCGCCAAGCGCAACCCTTCACGAAACGTGTGCCCGGCCGGATCGCCCCCTGTCGCCGATCCCCTCACTTCCCGCAGATCAGGCGGCCACGTCCGTCGGCGTCCTTGCCCCGAGACGCTCACGCATGACACAGGCGGCATGCACCATGTTGGCCAGCGCTGCGCGCGTCTCCGCCCAGCCTCGGGTCTTGAGTCCACAGTCCGGGTTGACCCACAGCCGGGCCGGGTCCACCACCTCGCAGGCCCGTTCGATGAGCGCGCGCATCTCGTCGACGCCCGGCACGCGCGGCGAATGGATGTCGTAGACGCCGGGACCGATTGCGTTCGGATAGGCGAAGTCGCGGAACGCATCGAGCAACTCCATGCGCGATCGCGACGTCTCTATCGTGATGACGTCGGCGTCGAGCGCGGCGATCGCCGGCAGGATGTCGTGAAACTCCGAGTAGCACATGTGGGTGTGGATCTGGGTGTCGTCGCGCACCCCGCACGAGGCGAGCTTGAATGCGCGCACCGCCCAGTCGAGGTAGGCGGGCCATTCGCTCGCTTTGAGCGGCAGCCCCTCCCGGAACGCGGGTTCGTCGATCTGGATGATCCGTATCCCGGCAGCCTCCAGGTCCTGCACCTCGTCGCGGATCGCCAGGGCCAGTTGCAAGGCCGTGCGCTCACGCGGCTGGTCGTCGCGCACAAAGGACCACTGCAGCATGGTCACGGGACCCGTCAGCATGCCCTTGACCGGCTTGTCGGTGAGCTGCTGCGCATAGCGAGCGGTGTCCACCGTGATCGGGTCCGGCCGGAACACGTCGCCGTAGAGGATGGGCGGCTTGACGCAGCGCGAGCCATAGCTCTGCACCCAGCCGTGCTCGCTGATCGCGAAGCCGAACAGGTGCTGCGCGAAGTACTCCACCATGTCGTTGCGCTCGGGCTCGCCGTGGACCAGCACGTCCAGGCCCAGGCGTTCCTGCTCCTCGATCGCCCGGCGCACCTCGGCACGCATCGTCTGTACGTAGTCGTAGGCGCCCAGCAGGCCCTGCTTGTGCGCCGCCCGTGCCCGGCGGATCTCCGGCGTCTGCGGAAAGGAGCCGATGGTCGTGGTCGGCAGGGCCGGCAGGCCCAGCGCCTCGCGCTGCAGCTGCTGGCGTTCGGCATACGGTTTCGCGCGCTCGGCCATCCTGGGATGGAGCTGCTGCAGCCGCTTCGCCACGGTGGCGTGGGGGACGCGCCGGGAGTGGCGCCGGCTGGCCAGCGAGGCGTCGCTCTCGGCCAGCCGCTCGCGCACCGCGTCCTCCCCATGCTCCAGCGCCCGGGCCAGCGTGACGACCTCGTCCAGTTTCTCGTCGGCGAACGCCAGCCAGCGCCGCACCTCCGGATCCAGCCGGGATTCCTGTGCCACGCTGTGCGGCACGTGCAACAGCGAGCACGATGGCGCGAGCCACAGGCGTTCACCAAGCCGCTCGTGCAGCGGCCTCAGGCGGGCGAGGGCGTCGCCGAGGTGGGTGCGCCACACGTTGCGCCCGTCGACGATGCCGACGGACAGCACCCGGTCGCCGTCCAGCGCCTGCGCCACGGTTTGCGCCTGCTGCGGCGCGCGCACGGCGTCGATGTGCCAGCCATCCACGGGCAGTTCCCGCACCAGGTCCAGTTGGTGGTCGATGCCCGTGAAGTACGTGGCGGCGAGGAGCCGGGGACGCGGCGCCCCCTGCAGCGCCTCGTACGCCTGGCGCAGGGCCCGCCTCCAGTGCTCGTCCAGTTCCAGTCCCAGCACGGGCTCGTCCACCTGCACCCATGCAACGTCGTGCGCCGCCAGTTCGGCCAGCAGGCTGCGGTAGGCACGGATCAACCCGGGGAGCAGCGCCAGCCGGTCGCTCCCGTCGACCGTCTTCGACAGCCACAGGAAGGTCACCGGCCCGAGCAGCACCGGCTTGACGCCGGGGTGCACCGCCTGGGCCTCGCGCACGTGTTCGAGGTAGGGACGGGCATCCAGCTCGAATGCCATCTCCCGGTGCAGTTCGGGGACGAGGTAGTGGTAGTTGGTGTCGAACCATTTGGTCATCTCGAGGGCGGGCTCGGTGGACGTGCCCCTGGCCAGCGCGAAGACGGTGGCGGTGCGCGTTTCCCCGACCACACTCCTGAAGCGCCGGGGCAGGGCACCGAACAGCAGCGCGTGGTCGAGGACGTGGTCGTAGAGGGTGAAGTCACCGGCAGCCAGCAGGTCGAGGCCGGCATCGCGCTGGCGTTGCCAGTGAGCGAGCCGCAGGCGGGCGGCGACCTCTTCGAGCTGCGCCGCATCGGTTTCGCCTTTCCAGCAGGACTCGAGAGCGAACTTCAGCTCGCGGCGTGCGCCGATGCGCGGATATCCGAGGACATGGGTGTATGGCATGGGATGACAGCGTGAGTGTTGACGCTGCGCAGTCTGGTCTGCCACACTGCTTGAATCAAGCGAAATGTTTTCAGCAGAACTTGAATCAGGCTCAAGTACCATGATCGAACTGCGCCACCTGCGTTCCCTGCTCGCCATTGCCGACACGGGGAAGATGGCGACGGCGGCCGAGCGCGTCCATCTCACCCAATCGGCCCTGTCTCACCAGGTCCGGGCGCTGGAGGAGCACTACGGGTTGGAACTCCTGCGGCGCACCAGCCAGGGGTTGCGCTTCACCCCGGCGGGAGAGCGGCTGCTGGAGCTGGCCCGGCAGGTGCTCGGCCAAGTCGCGGAGGCGCAACGCGATCTCATGCGTCTGGCAGGGGACACCCGCGGCGAATTGCGCATCGCGCTGGAGTGCCACACCTGCTTCGACTGGCTGATGCCCGTGATGGACGAGTTCCGAAGGCGATGGCCCGAGGTGGAGCTGGATCTCGTCGCTGGCTTTCACAGCGAACCGATCAGCCTGCTGGCCCAGGGCAAGTGCGAGCTCGTCGTGGGGTCTGCGCCCGACCGGCTGCCGCGAGGCATCGCGAGCTGGCCCCTCTTTCGCTACGAGATCCAGGCGGTGCTGTCCAACGAGCACCGGCTGCGACATCGCCGCAGGCTGGAAGCCGAAGACTTCGCAGGGGAGACGCTCATCACCTATCCGGTGCCTGAGGAACGCATCGACGTGATCCGCGAGGTGTTGCGGCCGGCCGGCGTGCCGTTCCAGCGACGTACCGCGGAGCTCACGATCGCCATCCTGCAGCTCGTGGCCAGCCGCCGGGGTGTTGCGGCGCTCCCCAACTGGGGCGTCAAGAGCTACGTCGACCACGACTACGTGATCGCCAAGCGCATCGGCACCCAGGGGCTGTGGAGCGAGCTGTACGCCCTCGCGCCCAAGGCCCTGGCCGCGCGACCCTACGTGCCCGAACTGGTGCACATCATGCGTGAGCAGTGCCAGAAGCAGTTGCCCGGGATCGAGCTGTTGTGAATCAGCCGGCAGCCGCGGCGCTGCCGCCGCGCATGAAAAACGGGGCCCGCAGGCCCCGTGAAAGCACCCTCGACGGAGGATCAGGCTCTGGCCGGACGGACGCCGGCATGGGGTGCTGGGGAGGGTGGCGCATCGGAGCGGGCCGCGGCGAGCCGGTCGGCCCAACCCCAGGTTTCGCGTGAGGCGCGTAACAGCTGCAAGGTGTATGGCTCGACCAGCGCACGCAGCCGGGCCTCGCGGGAAAGGCCTTCGCCCGGGGCGGCGGTGGCCTCCTGCAACTGACGCTCGCGGGTGAGGGCGCGCAGCCCGGCACCCGTGCGGCGTGGGCCGACCGCGCGCACGGCCGTCTGGAACAAGCGGTCGTCGAGCAGCACGTCGACCCAGCGCACCTCGCGACAGCGGCGCTTCGCATAAGCCCAGGCATGCCGCAGCACGGCCGGCGCCCACGCTTCCTCGGGAATCACGAGCAGATCGCGGCGGCGGACCTTCTCACCGAGATCTTCCTTGCTCGTCAGCACGATCATCGGGACCGCCAGCACCAGCGGCACGGCAACCGGCATCAGCCAGAGCATCGCGGTCGGGTTGAGGAGGGCGGCAACCGACAGGACCGCCAGCGCAGCCAACCCGATGGGCGCGAAGCGGCGCGCAGCGTCCTTCCAGCTGATGGACTCGGCCTCCCGCGGGGGTGACTTCCACTCGATGCGCACGCCGGTCAGCGGCCCCAGCACGAAGAGGGTGTGGGCCACCATGCGCACCGGTGCCTGCAGCATGGACAGGCCTGCCTCCAGCATCGCGCTCTGGATCAGGCGCCGGGTGCCGCCGTGAAACCGCTGCTCGCGCCGCAGCAGGATGGCGACGATGCCTAGCACGCGCGGCAGCACCAGCATGGTCAGCGTGGCCGCCCACAAGGCCATCACGACGCGGGGCAGGTCGCTGGCGACCACGGCATTGGGCACGGCGCCGCTGAACCACAGGGCACCGCCCAGCAGCATGAAGGCGAGCCACAGCGGCGCGGACAGGTAGGCCATGACTCCGGTGAAGAGCATCGCGCGATGCACGCCGTGCAGCCCGGGCTCGGCAATGAGTCCCGCGTTCTGCAGGTTGCCCTGGCACCAGCGGCGGTCGCGGTGGAGTTCCTCGATCAGGTTCGGGGGCTGCTGCTCGTAGCTGCCCTGCAGGTCCCCGACCAGCCAGACCTCGTAGCCTGCACGGCGCATCAGCGCGGCCTCCACGAAGTCGTGCGACATGATCTCGCGGCCCTTCAACGGTGCCAGGCCGCAGTGCTTCATGAAGGGCTCGACGCGGATGATGGCGTTGTGGCCCCAGTAGTGCGACTCGCCGAGCTGCCAATACTGCATCCCGAGCGTGAACAGTCGACCGGCCACCCGGCTGGCGAACTGCTGCGCGCGAGCGTGCAGCGTCGCATGGCCCACCGCCTGCGGAGCGGTTTGGATGATGCCGGCCTTGGGGTGGGCTTCCATCAGCCGCACGAGGGTCGTCAGGCAGTCGCCGCTCATCACGCTGTCGGCATCCAGCACGACCATGTAGCGATAGTCGCGGCCCCAGCGTCGGCAGAAGTCGGCGACGTTGCCGGCCTTGCGCTTGGTGCGGCGCTGGCGCCAACGGTAGTAGATACGGGCGCGGTCCCCCAGCCGGTCACGCAACTCGGACCAGGCGGCCAGCTCGGCCGCGCGCACGTCGGGATCGCTGCTGTCGGACAGGACGAACACGTCGAACAGGTGCTGCGCCCCGGTGGCCGCAAGCGATTCGCAAGTCGCCCGCAGTCCTGCAAAGACCGTCGGCACGTGCTCGTTGCAGATCGGCATCACGATTGCGGTGCGCGCATCGGGAGACAGGGGTTGACCGTCGGCGTCGCGGCGGGAGATGGAATGAGGGTCCCCTCCCAACTGCACCATGAAGCCCATCAGCGCGGTGATGAAGCCCGCGGACACCCATGCGAACAGCAGGCCGAACAGCGCGAGCTGGCCGTACTTGAGCCAGGGATCGCCACCAGCGGGTTGGGCATGGGCCATGAGCAGTGTGGCGGCCACGCTGCAGCTCAGGATCAGGGCCATGAAGACGCGGCGGCGTGCCAGAGCGGCCCGTTCCCACGCCGTCTGCGGCACGGCCCTGGGCAGGGTGCGCCCGGTCAGGACACGCAGCAGCGCCTCGGCAAGCCCCCGGGCGAAGCCCCGCCAGGGCTGGGCCGGCATGGAGCCGCGATGCAGGGGAGGCGCGCTGGCGCCGGCACGGTAGGCCGCGGACGCTTGGCGCCGGCGGTGGGAGGAGTGGTACTCGGGATGCTCCATGGGCTGCTCAATACTTCCTCGTAGCGGGTTGGAATGCCGCTGGTGCACCAGGCACCGGCGGCCCGAGCGAAGAGCCCATGACGGGAACAAGAAAGGACGAGCCCCCGGGCGGGTGGTGGGGAGAATGCCGGCGTGCCGGCCCGCCCCCCTGGGGCTCGTGAATCTGCAGCACGCTGCCCGTCCTCGTTCGACACCCGATCCGGTACGGGCCCAGCAGTGCCCGCTGGTGAGGGTGCCTGTCGATCCGTGGCATGCGTTTCCTGTGCTCCCTGTCATGGCCGCGCCGGGTCGAGCCGACGCGGGATGCGACGGGGTTCGCAAGGTATGTGCCAGTCAGTGTTTTTTGTTATCTGGCAACGATTTAGGCGTGGAATTTGATGCAGGACTTGAACAACGGGTCAGCGAAAACCCGCACCGGCGTCGCCAAGCAGCGACAAATTCCCGCGTTCCTCTCGCAAGTCCTTGTCGTGTCAGCAAAATGCGCTGTCGCTACGCAGCGACACACGCGTTCGGTTACTCGGTCTGGCCGCCTTCGGATCGGAACAACCCGGGAGTCAGTCCGTGCTTCTGGAGCAGGCGGTAGAACTCGGTGCGGTTGCGCTGCGCCAGGCGGGCAGCGTCGGCCACGCTGCCATCGGTGAGCTTGAGCAGGCCCACCAGGTACTCCCGCTCGAAGCGCTGCTTGGCCTCCGCATAGCTGAGCACTTCGACCGATGGCACCCTGAGGGCCCGTTGCACCAGCGTGAGCGGGATGATGGGCGTGGTCGCCAAGGCGCAGACCTGCTCCACCACGTTGTAGAGCTGGCGTACGTTGCCGGGCCAGGGGGCGGTCGCCAGGGCCTTGAGCGCGTCGGGCGCGAAGCCGTTGAGTTCCTTGCCGTACTTGACCGCCAGCTTGCCCAGGAAGTGATTGGCCAGCAGCGGGATGTCCTCGCGGCGTTCGGCCAGGGTGGGCAAGGTGAGCGAGACGACGTTCAGGCGGTAGTACAGGTCCTCGCGGAACTGGCCCTCGGCCATCGCCGCCTCGAGGTTCCTGTGAGTGGCCGAGATGATGCGAACGTCCACGGGCACTGACAGGCTCGCGCCGACGGGCCGGACCGACCGTTCCTGGAGCACGCGCAGGAGCTTGACCTGCAGCGCCAGGGGCATGTCGCCGATTTCATCCAGAAACAAGGTGCCACCGTCTGCGGCCTGGAACAGGCCCCGGTGATTGGCCACGGCGCCGGTGAAAGCACCCTTGACATGGCCGAACAGCTCCGACTCGAGCAAGGCCTCCGGAATGGCGCCGCAGTTGACGGCCACGAAGGGGCGCTGGGCCCGCGGACTGGCCTTGTGCAGCGCCTGCGCGAGCAGTTCCTTGCCGGTGCCGCTCTCGCCGTGGATCAGCACGCTCGCGTCCGACTGTGCGATGAGGCGCGCCTCGGCGAGCAGTTCCTCCATCCGGCCCGAGCGGCTCACGATGTCGGCCCGCCAGCTGTCGTCGCCCTGCGGGGCTCGCGAGGCGGGGACGGTCAGCGCGAGCGCCTGCGCGATCTTGTCGAGCAGCAGCTTCCCGTCGAACGGCTTGGTGAGATAGGTGAAGACACCCCGTGAGGTCGCTTCGACCGCGTCGGGGATGGTACCGTGGGCAGTCAGCAGGATGACCGGCAGCGCCGGGTGGCGGCTGCGGATCTCGTCGAACAGGGCCATGCCGTCCTTGCCGGGCAGTTGCACGTCGCTGAGCACCAGGTTGGGCCGCTCGGCCGCCAACTGCGCGAGCGCGGCCTCGGCCGACTCGACCGCGGTCACCCGGTAGCCAGCCGCGGTCAGGCGCATGGACAGTAGCCGCAGCATGTCGGGGTCGTCGTCGACGACCAGCAGGTGGGCGTTCATCGGGGAGCGTCTCCGTTGCGAGGAGTGGAGGCCGGGGAGGGCGGTGCCGGCGGTTGGGCGGGCAGCGGCGAGGGGGGAGCAGTCCGGGGCGCCAGACTGCGTTCGATCGCCTTGAGGGCCTCCAGTTTCTCATTGACCTGGTCCAGGCGGCGCTGCGCCTCGAGCAGTCGCTGGTTCTGCCGATCCAGCTGCTCCTCGACCCGGCGCTGCTCCTGGTACCGGGCCTGAAGGAGGCGTGCGAACGGGTGCCACGGCGTCACGTCGGGCGCCGTGGACTTGAGCAGCGCATCGAGCAGCACGAGCGCGCGCTGCAGGTCGTTGGGGCCGCGGGTGAAACCGAGCACGATGGCCTGTTCCATCACCACCGACGGCGTGCTGCGCGACTCGGCCAGCCGGGCCAGTTCCTTCTGCTGTTCGGCCGGCGGCATCGCCCGCGCACGCTCGAAATAGGCGAGCGCGTGCCGCGCCGCGGCGTCGGTGGGCTCGAAGACCTGCACCTGCATCTCGACGGGCACGCGCACGGGCACCTTCACCTGTCGGACCTCGGTCACCTCCGGCAGGGGAGCGCAGCCGGCGAGCAGCAGGGCCACGGCAGCGGCCGTGAGCAAGGGGCGGATGTCAGGCATGGGGCAACTCGATGCGGAAATGGGCGCCGGGGCCTTCCGGCAGCAGCTGGACACGGCCGCCGTGGGCAGCGACGTATTCCTGCACGATGGACAGGCCGACCCCGGTGCCGCGGGCCGCGCCCTCGGGCTGGCGCTCGCCGCGATAGAAGGGCTCGAACACCCGGGCCCGATCGCCCGGGGCCACGCCGGGCCCCTCGTCGGCGATGTCGATGGTCAGATGTTCGCCGGCACGGCCGAGCCGGAAGACGATCGTTCCGCCCGGCGGGCTGAAACGGATGGCATTGGACAGCAGATTGCCGAGTGCCGTGCCCAGCTTGTCCGGGTCGACCTCGGCGACCGCCGTCTCACCCTCGATACGCACCTGCAGCTGCTTGGCCTGCCATTGCAGCTTCTGCTCGTCCAGCAGGCGTTGTAGCAGTGCGGCCAAGTCCACCTGCTGTCGCTGCAGGCGGCGGGCCTCGAAGGCTGCGGCATTGAAGCGCAGCAGGTCCTCGATCTGGCTCTGCAGACGCGCGGTGTTCTCGCTGAGGATGCGCACGACTTCCTTCTGGTTGCCCGTGAGCGGCCCTGCCACCTCGTCTTCCAGCAGCGCAACGCCTTCGCGCATCGCCGCCAGCGGGGTCTTCAGTTCGTGGGACACGTGGCGCAGGAAGCGCGCCTTGTCCGCGTCCAGCTCGGCCAGCCGCAGGCGCAGCCACTCCAGCCGCCGGCCGAGTTGGCGTACGTCGGCCGGGCCCCGGATCTCGATGGGGCGCTCCAGGCGGTTCTCGCCCAGGCCGACGATCGCCCGCTCCAGCCGCTTGAAGGGACGGGCCAGCCAGAGGCCGAATCCGAGCGCCAGCAACACGGCGACGGCAATCGCGACCAGGACCTGCCGGCCGAAGGCCAGGCGGCTGGCCTCGAGGGCATCCTGCACCCGGCGGGTGCGCTCCTCGCCGGCACGTCGGATCTGCAGCGCGATGGTCGCATTGATGTCCGCCAATTCCCGGAAGGTGAGGATCAGCGACTGTTCGCGCAGGCGCGCGTTGGCCCGCGGCCCCTGCATCTGCTCGGCGACCTGGGCCGCGCGCTCGCGCCACGCGTTCACCTGCTCGGGCGGGAGTTCCGGTGCCAGCCGGGACAGCACCGCTTCGCCCTCGCGGGCGGCGTCCTCGTAGCGTTGCCGCAGGGCCCGGTCTTCCAGCACCAGGTACTGGCGTGCCGCGCGCTCCATCGAGACGCTGTGATCCATCAGGGCTTGCGCCTCCGCCGCCAGCCGCATCGATGCTTCGGACGCCTGCCTGGCCTGCGACATCAGGCGCTCGAGCGTGACCAGTCCGCGCAGCGAGACAGCCGCCAGCAGGCCGGCGATGAGCAGGAAGGCCACCAGGAGCAATTGGCGGAACGAGACGCGATGAAGGGCGAACATGGCGAGTGGGCCCGGCCCGACGGGGCGGGAGGCGGCAAATATAGCTTCGTGGGCCGGATGCGGTGGTATCCGTTCCCGCGCGCCTTGAATGTGCCTCTCCGAGGTTGACGACGGGCGGGACCGGCTCCTACACTGCGACACGCGCTCCGGGGTGCACCTCGTGCTGAGACGGCTGCAGGGTCGATGGACCCGGCCGAACCCGTGAACTTGATCCGGCTAGTACCGGCGTAAGAAGAGCTACGAAGTCCCTTGCCGTCCGCCCGTCGTGGGCGCGCGGCGCCGCATGGGGCACTTCCGGGGTCGCGCCACATCCACGGAAGGAGCCCCGATGAACGCCCCCGACAGACTTTCCCAGCTGCTGGCGCTGACGCGCGAGCCGTTTCCCGCCTCCCGCAAGATCCATGTGCCGGGACAGTCGCATCCCGGGCTCCAGGTTCCGATGCGCGAGGTGCGGCTGACGAACGGCGAGACCGTCACGCTCTACGACACCTCGGGTCCGTACACGGACCCCGAGGCCGAACTCGATGTGCGCCGCGGCCTGCCGGCCCTGCGCGCGGGATGGATCGAGTCGCGGGGCGACACCGAGCCGTACGACGGCCGCCCGCCCCAGGCGCTGGACGACGGCGCCAAGCACGAGGCGCGCGAGGCCGAGCGGCTGGAGCGGTTGCGCCAGGAAGCGGCAGGGCTGCAGCGGCGCCCGCGGCGCGCGAAGGCGGGGCACAACGTGACCCAGATGCACTATGCGCGGCGGGGCATCGTCACGCCCGAGATGGAGTTCGTCGCGATCCGCGAGAACGGGCGGCGCGAATGGATGGCCGAGTACCTCGCCGACGCCGAGCGGGAAGGGCGCCTGCGGGGCCACCCGATGGGCGCGCGCATCCCCGAGGTCATCACTGCCGAGTTCGTGCGCGACGAAGTGGCCCGTGGGCGGGCCATCATCCCGGCCAACATCAACCACCCGGAGATCGAGCCGATGGCCATCGGCCGCAACTTCCTGGTGAAGATCAACGCCAACATCGGCAATTCCGCCGTGACTTCCTCCATCGAGGAGGAGGTGGAAAAGCTCGTGTGGGCGATCCGATGGGGGGCCGACACGGTGATGGACCTGTCCACGGGCAGGAACATCCACACCACGCGCGACTGGATCATCCGCAACTCGCCGGTGCCGATCGGCACGGTGCCCATCTACCAGGCGCTGGAAAAGGTGGGCGGCGTGGCCGAGGACCTGACCTGGGAGATCTTCCGCGACACGCTGATCGAGCAGGCGGAGCAGGGGGTGGACTACTTCACCATCCACGCGGGCGTGCGGCTGCCCTTCATCCCCATGACCGCCAAGCGGCGCACCGGCATCGTCTCGCGGGGCGGATCGATCCTCGCCAAGTGGTGCATCGCGCATCACAAGGAGAACTTCCTCTACACGCATTTCGAGGAGATCTGCGAGATCATGAAGGCGTACGACGTCAGCTTCTCGCTGGGCGACGGTCTGCGCCCCGGTTCGCTCGCCGACGCCAACGACGAGGCACAGTTCGCCGAGCTGCGCACGCTCGGCGAACTGACGCGGGTCGCCTGGGAACACGACGTGCAGGTGATGATCGAGGGGCCGGGTCACGTGCCGCTGCACATGATCCAGGCCAACATGGACGAGCAGCTCAAGCATTGCCACGAGGCGCCGTTCTACACGCTGGGGCCGCTGACGATCGACATCGCCCCCGGCTACGACCACATCGCTTCGGCCATCGGTGCGGCGATGATCGGCTGGTTCGGCACCTCGATGCTGTGCTACGTGACGCCGAAGGAACACCTGGGCCTGCCCGACCGCGAGGACGTCAAGCAGGGCATCATCGCCTACAAGATCGCGGCGCATGCCGCCGACGTCGCCAAGGGGCACCCGGGGGCGCGGGCGCGAGACGACGCCTTGTCGAAGGCGCGTTTCGAGTTCCGCTGGCACGACCAATTCAACCTCTCTCTCGATCCCGAGACGGCGCGCGATTTCCACGACGAGACGCTGCCCAAGGAATCGAGCAAGGTGGCCCACTTCTGCTCGATGTGCGGGCCGAAGTTCTGCTCGATGAAGATCACGCAGGAGGTGCGCGAGTTCGCGGTGCGCCAGGGCGTGAGCGAGGAAGCCGCGCTCGTGGAGGGGCTGCAGGCCAAGTCGGCGGAGTTCCGCGAGGCGGGGGGCGAGCTGTACGTCCCGATCCGCCCGGCCCGGTGAGCTGTCCATGCGCATAGGCATCGCGGGTGCGGGCCTGCTGGGCAGGCTGCTCGCCTTCGAGTTGGCGGATCTCGGGCACGAGGTGGAGGTCCACGACTGGGCCGACGGCCCTCAACCGCCCGAGCCCGTCGGTGCTCGCGCCGCCGCGTGGACGGCCGCCGGGATGTTGAGCCCGTTCTCGGAACTGGAAAGCGGGGACGAACGTCTCGTAGGCTGGGGGTTGAGATCGCTCGACCGATGGCAGGCTTTGCTGCCGCGCCTGCCCGTGCCCGTGCAGTTCAGACGCGACGGCAGCTTGTTGCTGGCCCACCGGGCGGACCTGGGCAGCGCCCGGCGACTCCTCGACATGATGGCGGCCCGCTGCGGGAACCAGAAGGTTCCCGCGCAGGAGCTGCAGGCACGGGAGCTTGCGTCGATGGAGCCGGCCATCCATGGGCCCGCCCATGCCTGGTGGTTGCCGGCGGAAGGGCAGATACATCCGATCGAGGCGATGCAGGCACTGGCCGCCGGCGCGACCACGCGGGGCGCCCGGTGGCATTGGCGCAGCCCAGTCGAGCGTGTGGAGCCGGGCGAGTTGTGGCCGGCCGGCAGCGTGCATCCGGCACGCTTCGATCTGGTCTTTGACGTGCGAGGCGTGGGCGCGCGCGCACAGTGTCCGGTGCGCGGCGTGCGGGGCGAGCTCTTCTGGCTGCACGCACCGGGCGTCGTGCTGCACCGGCCTTTGCGCCTGCTGCATCCGCGGTGGCGGGTGTATCTCGTGCCCCGGCCTGGCGACATCGTCGTCGTCGGTGCAAGCGAGATCGAGTCGGAGGACCTCTCGCCCGTGTCGGTGCGCACGACGCTGGGTCTGCTCAGCGCGGCCTATAGCGTGGTGCCGGCCCTGGCCGAGGCGCGCATCGTGCGCGGGGAGTCGAACCTGCGTCCCGCGCTGCCCGACAACCTGCCGTTGATCCAGGTCGAGTCGGGCCTGGTGCGCCTCAACGGGCTGTTCCGTCATGGATGGCTGCTGGCACCCGCCGTCGTGGAGGAGGCGCTGCAGCGCACCGGCTTGACCGGCCCTGTCCGCGGAAAGGAGGAGAACGCATGAACGGAGGACTGGCGATGACGACGACCGACGCCTTCGTGAACGCGGATGCGCCTGGCGCCGTCGCCATCACTTTCAACGGCGTGCCGCGCTGTGTATCGACGGGGATGACGCTGGCCGCCTTGATCCACCGGCTGGGGCGCACGCCCGCCTCGGTCGCCACCTCGGTCAACGGCCGTTTCGTGCCGCGCGGCGAACGCGAATCCGTCGTGCTGCAGGGGGGCGACGAGATCGCCTGCTTCGAGCCCATCGTGGGAGGGTGAGGACAGTGGAGGTACGAGATGCAAGATGACACGTTCCTGCTCGCGGGTGTGCCGCTGCAAAGCCGCTTCCTGCTCGGCACGGCGGGTTACCCGTCGCCGCAGGTGCTGCGCGAGGCGATCGAGTCCTCCGGCGCGCAGGTGGTGACGCTGGGCCTCAAACGCCAGCTCTCCGACACCGGTCAGATCGCGGGCGGATCAGGCAGCTTCGTCGAGATCGTGCGCACCAGCGGAGCGAGGCTGCTGCCCAATACCGCCGGCTGTCGCACCGCGCGGGAGGCGGTGACGCTCGCCCACATGGCGCGGGAGTTGTACGGCACGCACTGGATCAAGCTCGAGGTGGTGGGCGACGAGCACACGCTGCAGCCCGACCCGTGGGAACTGGTCGAGGCGGCGCGGCAGTTGGTGCGCGACGGGTTCGAGGTGCTGCCGTACTGCACCGACGACCTCGTCGCCTGCCAGCGGCTGCTCGATGCGGGCTGTCGCGTCCTCATGCCCTGGGGCGCGCCGATCGGCTCCGGGCAGGGGCTGATCAATCCCTGGGCCTTGCGCACGCTGCGCGAGCGCCTGCCCGACGTCACGCTGATCGTCGATGCCGGCATCGGCCGGCCCTCGCACGCGGCGCAGGCGATGGAACTGGGCTTCGACGCGGTGCTGCTCAACTCGGCGGTCGCCCAGGCGGCCGACCCGGTGGGAATGGCGAGGGCGTTCCGTCACGCGATCGAAGCCGGGCGGCTGGGCTGGCGCTCCGGTCTGCTCGCGCCGCAGCCCATGGCAGTCCCGTCCACGCCGGTGTGGGACCGGCCGCTGGAGTTGCCATGAGCGCTCCAGGGAGCGCGTTCCTGGGGAGGTGGTCCCGCAGGCACCGGAGGGTCGCGCAGTGAACGCGCCTGACACCCAGCCCCCCATCGTTTGGAGCATCGCGGGCTCGGACAGCGGCGCAGGGGCAGGCCTGCAGGCGGACCTGAAGACCTTCGAGGCCTTCGGCGTGCACGGGTGCACTGCGGTGGCCGCGCTGACCGCGCAGAACTCGCGGCGCGTGCTGCAGGTGCAGGCCGTGGCGCCGCAGATGCTGGACAGGCAACTGGCCGCGCTGGCCCAGGACCTGCCGCCCCTGGCGATCAAGCTCGGCATGCTGGGCAGCTTGGAGAACCTGCGCTGTGTCGTGCAGTGGGTCGACCGCTTGCGCGACGAGCACCCGGTCGCGCTGGTGCTGGACCCGGTGAGGCGCGCGACCACGGGAGCCGCTTTTGCGGACGAGGCGCTGCGACGCGGCTTCGTCGAGGAGGTGCTGCCGCGCGCGACGATGGTGACGCCCAACCGGGCCGAAGCGGCATGGCTGCTAGGGTTGCACGCGTTGCCGGCCGACGAGGTGCCGGAGGCGGCCGCGGCGCTACGCGCTCGCGGCGCGCGGGCCATCGCGATCACGGGCGGCGATGGTGGGGATGAGGCCGACCGGGCCTGGTCCAGCGACTGGATCGATACGCCCCAGGCGCGCGGCTGGCTCAGCCTGCCCCGCGTGGACACGCCGAACCACCACGGCACCGGGTGTGTCTTCGCCTCGGCCGCGGCCTGCGCCATGGCCTGGGGCTACTGCGAGGCCGACGCGCTGGTCCTGGCCAAGCTGTGCACGACCGCAGCCTTGCGTGCCGGCTACCGGGCAGGCGAAGGCGCGGGCCCCGTGCGGCCGATGCAGGACTTCGCCCGGGAGCGAGGCGGCTTGCCCACGCTGCATCCGCGGCGACCGGCATGGCCGCAGGCACGCTTCGAGCCCTTGCAGGAGCCGCGCATGGGCCTGTACGCGGTGGTCGACCGGGCAGAGCAGGTCGTGCAGGCGGTCGCCGCGGGGGTGCGCACGGTGCAACTGCGGATCAAGCAGGCCCCGGCCGACGTGCTGCGCGAGCAGGTGCGGCGCGGCGTTGCGGCCGCACGCGCCGCGGGGGCACAGCTTTTCGTCAACGACCACTGGCGCCTGGCGCTCGAGGAGGGCGCCTACGGGGTCCACCTGGGCCAAGAGGATCTGGCTGCGGTGGGGGACGAAGGGCTTGCCGGCTTGCGTGCCGCCGGCATCCGGCTGGGCGTCAGCACGCACAGCTACTGGGAGGTATGCCGCGCGCGGGCGGTGGCGCCGAGCTACATCGCCTGCGGGCCGATCCATGCGACGACGACCAAGGACATGCCGTGGATTCCCCAGGGCGAGGACAACCTGGCCTACTGGTGCCACGTGCTGGAAGAGCCGGTGGTCGCGATCGCCGGGATGGACGAAGCTCGCAGCCGCGAGGCCGTGCGCTGCGGGGCTGCCGGCGTGGCGGTGTTGCGCGGGATCACGCAGGCGCGCGACCTGCACGAGGCGGTTGCGCGGCTGCAGGCAGCGATCAACCAGGGAGCGTGGCTGGCACGACGGCCTGCGCCCCCACTTGCCCGGCCCACCTTGCCCGGCCCCGTCAGTGCGGGGAGCTGAACGCCGCAGGCCGGCGCGACGCGTTATCGTTGCGCCGCGGACGCCCCTCCGTGCACACTCGAGGGTACCCGGAGGGGGCCGCATCGGGGATGCGTCCATTCTCGAACCACCGTGGAGACAATGCGATGAAGTACCGAGGTAGCTGCCACTGCCAACGCGTGGCGTTCGAAGTCGAAGGGGATCTCAAGGGCGCGATGGCCTGCAACTGCTCGATCTGCCAGCGCAAGGGATCGCTGCTGTGGTTCGTGCCGCGCGAGCAGTTGCGCCTGCTGACGCCGGAAGACGCCGCCGCTACCTACACCTTCAATCGCCATGTGATCAAGCACCGTTTCTGCCCGACCTGCGGCATCCATCCGTACGGGGAGGGCACCGATCCGCAAGGCCGGCCGATGGCCGCGATCAACATCCGCTGCCTGGAGGGCATCGACCTGGAATCGGTGCCGGTGCAGCATTTCGACGGCCGTTCGCTCTGAGCGGCCCTGCAGCCGGCGGTGTCGCACGACGTCAAGTCACCGGGGCCGGGTTGAACAGCACCAGCGCGTTGTGCAGCTTCCAGCGCTCGGCCCAGGTCTTCTTGCGGCCACTGGCGACGTCGAGAATGAAGTGGAAGAGCTCCCAGCCCACGTCCTCGATGCTGGCCTCGCCATCGGCGATGCGGCCGGCGTTGATGTCCATCAGGTCGTGCCAGCGGCGGGCGAGCTCGGTGCGCGTGGCGACCTTGACCACCGGGCAGGCGGCCAGGCCGTAGGGCGTGCCGCGGCCGGTGGTGAAGACGTGCATGTTCATGCCGGCGGCCAGTTGCAAGGTGCCGCAGATGAAGTCGCTGGCGGGCGTGGCCGCGTAGATCAGGCCCTTGCGCTGCAGTCTCTCGCCGGGTGCGAGCACGCCCGAGATCGGCGAACTGCCTGACTTGACGATCGAGCCCATCGCCTTCTCGACGATGTTCGAAAGTCCCCCCTTCTTGTTGCCAGGCGTGGTGTTGGCGCTGCGGTCGACCTGGCCCTTGCGCAGGTAGTTGTCATACCAGGCCATCTCCCGGATCATCGCCTGCGCCACCTCCTCGTCGACCGCGCGGGCGGTGAGTTGGTCGATCGCGTCGCGCACCTCGGTCACTTCCGAGAACATCACGGCGGCTCCGGCGCGCACGAGCAGGTCGGTGCAAAAGCCCACGGCCGGGTTCGCCGTGACGCCGGAGAAGGCGTCGCTGCCGCCGCACTGCACCCCCACCACCAGTTCGCTGGCGGGCACGGTCTCGCGGCGCCGGCGGTTCAACCGCTCGAGGTGGCGCTGTGCGGTAGCCATGATGTCGTCGATCATCGACATGAAGCCGACGTGCGCCTCGTCCTGCAGGCAGACGACGTCCAGCCCCTCGTCGACCTCGCCGCTGGAAATCGGGATGGTGCCGGGTGGCATCAGCCGGTCCGGTTGCAGCTTCTCGCAGCCCAGGCTCACCACCATCACCTCGCCGCCAAAGTTCGGGTTGAGGCTGAGGTTACGGACGGTGCGGATGGGCACGGCCGCGTCCGGAGCGTCGATGGCCATGCCGCAACCGTAGCTGTGCTCGAGCGCGACGACGTCATCGACGTTCGGATAGCGCGGGAGCAGCTCTTCCTTGATCCGCCGCACCGCGTAGTCCACGACGCCCGCCACGCACTGCACGGTCGTCGTGATCGCGAGGATGTTGCGCGTGCCGACCGAGCCGTCCGGGTTGCGATAGCCCTCGAAGGTGTAGCCCTCCAGCGGGGGCAGTGGAGTCCGTTTCACGGTGGCCCTGGGCAGGTCCTCGAGCGGGCGCGCCGCGGGCATATCGAGCAGCCGCTCATGCACCCAGCTGCCAGCCGGAATGTCACGCACCGCGTAGCCGATCGGCACGTTGTAGCGCCTCACCGCCGTGCCCTGGGGCAGGTCGACCAGCGCCACCTTGTGTCCCTGGGGGACGTGGTCGCGCAGGATGAGTTCGTCGGCAAGGCGGGCGCCCGGCGGCAGTCCGCCATCGTTGGCGACGATGGCAACGTTGTCCGCCTCATGCATGCGAATGCACAGCGGCGGACGCTGGGTCTGAGCGGCAGGTGTGGCGTTCATGGGAGGGTGGCAGTGCCAGGGCAGCTCGGCCCTGAGGGGATCAGGGCGTGACGTTGCCGTCCTTCACGATCTTCGTCCATTTCGCCAGTTCCCTGCGGCCGAACTCGGCGAACTGCTCCGGCGTGTTCGGGCTGTGCTCCAGCCCGAGGCCTTCCATGCGGGCCTTCATGCCCGGCGTGGCGATGATGCGGGCAATCTCGGCGTTCATGCGCTGGACGATGGCCGGTGGTGTGCCGGCGGGGGCATAGATCGCCTGCCAGCTCGAAACGTCGAACCCGGCCACGCCCACTTCCTGCAGGGTGGGGACGTCCGGCATCACAGGGCTGCGCTTGGCGGAGGTCACGGCGAGTGCGCGCACCTTGCCGCCTTGCACGTGCGGCAGGGCCACGGTCACCGTCTCGAAGCTCATCGGAATCTGACCGCCGATCAGATCCTGAATCGCCGGCGCGCTGCCCCGGTAGGGTACGTGCGTCAACTGCGCGCCGGTGAGCAACTTGAAGGTCTCGCCCGACATGTGCTGAGAACTGCCCTGGCCGGCCGAGCCGAAGGCGATGGCACCCGGTTGGGCCTTGGCGGCTGCGATCAGGTCCTGCACGGTCTTGTACGGCTGGTTGGGCCCGAGGAGCAGCACGTTGGAGATGCTGCCCAGCAGGATCACCGGTGCGAAGTCCTTCGCCGCGTCGTATGGCATCTTCGGCTGCAGTGCCGGGTTGATCGCGTGGCTCGCGATCGTGCCGAGGAGAAAGGTGTAGCCGTCGGCGGCGGACTTGGCCACCACGTCCGCGCCGATGACGCCCCCGGCGCCCGCCTTGTTCTCGACGAGCACCGTCTGCTTCAGCGACTGCTGGAGCTTGTCGGCGATCGCCCGCGCGAGGATGTCCGACGTGCCCCCCGCCGCGAAGGGGACCACGATCTTGATCGGTTTGGACGGCCAGCCGTCCTGGGCCGAGACGACGGCGGGCGCAAGCAGCGCGCACGCGGCGACAAGCAGTGCATTGCGGCGAGTAAGCTTCATGGTGCGGTCCTTCGACAGGGGTGGGAATGGGGCGCGGCCACAGGGGACGTCAGGTCTGCACCGGGCGGCCAGCCAGGGGCAGGATCTCGACCCAGTTGGGGTTGCGGCCTACCTCGATGCGGGAACGCAACCGGGGCATCCCGCCACCCGTCGGTATCGCGAGCGAGGAGACGTGGTGGGACTGCTGGCCGGCGACGAGCACATGTCGGCCGTCGGGCGAGACCTGCATGCCCCGGGGCTGTTCCTCGGTAGGGACCTGGACACGCGCGACGGGCAGGCCCGAGGCGGGATCGAGGGTGAACACGCTCAAGGTGCTCGAGCGCCGCTCGGTGGCGAAGAGCCGGCGTCCTTCGGCGTCGAGGCGCAGTTCCGCCGCCCAACGGGAACCGGTCCAGCCGTCCGGCACCGTCCACGCGGTATGGAGGTGCTGCAGTTCGCCGCTTCCGGGCTCGCGCGCGTAGACGTCCAGTCCCGCGTCCAGCTCGTTGAGCAGGTACAGGCGCGTTCCCTCGCGGTCGAACACAAGATGCCGGGGACCGGCGCCCGGCCGGGTCGGCACCACCTCGGCGGGCTCGAGCCGTCCAGGCGGCAGGTGGAGGGTGTAGCGATGGATCCGGTCCGCTCCCAGCGAGGTCGCGTAGACGTGCCGGTTCGACGGATCGATGACCGCGCAGTGCGCATGGCGGCCCGTGGGCAACACCTGGGATGGCGGCTCGGGAAGCCCCTGCGCCGCCAGGCGCGAGAGCGTCACGCAATGATCGGGATAGGACGCCGACAGCAGGACGCTGCCGCTGCGGTCGCAGGCCAGATACGCCGCGCTCACCGGCCATCCGGTGTCGCCCACGAGTTCCAGATCGCCCTCGGCAGTGATCGTCACCGCGAGCACGGCCATTGGGTCGCTGCGGCGAGCCACGTACAGGAGCGGCAGTCGCGGGTGGACGGCCACTGGCATCAGCATGCCGCCCAACTCCAGCACCTGCCGCGGCCGCAGATCGCCCTCCGCCGTCAGGTCCAGCGCATGCAGCTCTCCGCTGTCGGCGCAGGAGACGATCACCAGGAATTCCACGTCGGGCTCCTCGTTCCGATCACAGGCCCAGCGTCCGCGGCAACCACAACGACAGCCATGGCACGTAGGTCACGAGCATCAGCACCAGCAGCAGCGCGATGAAGAAGGGCATCATCGCGCGGACGACGACCCCGAGCGGCAACCTGGCGACGGCGCTGCCCACGAAGAGCACCGTGCCTACCGGTGGCGTGATGAGGCCGATGCCGAGGTTGATCATCATGATCATCCCGAAATGCACCGGATCGACGCCGAGCGAGGTGACCACCGGCAGCAGGATGGGCGTCGTGATCAGGATGAGCGGCGACATGTCCATCAGGCAGCCGAGCACCAGCAGCATGACGTTGATCATCAGCAGGATCACTGTCTTGTTGTCGGAGATGCTGGTGAAGAACTGCGTCACCTTCATCGGGATCTGCATCAGCGTCATCAGGTAGCCGAAGCAGGCCGCGAAGCCGATCAGGATCATCACGACCGTGACCGTCTTGACCGTGCGGTGCACCAGCCTCGGCAGGTCGCGCCACTTGTAGTCCCGGTAGATGAACATCGTGACGAAGAAGGCCCAGACGACGGCGATCGATGCGGATTCGTTGGCCGTGAACACCCCTGAGAGGATCCCGCCAAGGATGATGACCATGGTCATCAGGCCCCACATGGCGTCCACGGCGATCTTCAGCGCCTGGCGCATCGGAATGGGCTCGCCCTTCGGGAAGCCGTGCTTGTGGGCCAGGAACAGACACATCACCGCCAGGGTCCCGCCCAGCAGCAGGCCGGGCAGTACGCCAGCCATGAAGAGCGCGGCGATCGAGATCGATCCCCCGGCGGCCAGCGAATAGAGCACCGCGTTGTGGCTGGGCGGGATCAGGATGGCCTGCACCGAGCCGCTGACGGTGACCGCCGTGGCAAAAGTGCGGGGGTAACCCTTCTTTTCCATCTCGGGGATCAGCACGGAGCCCACCGAGGCGGTATCGGCCACGGAGGATCCCGAGATGGCGCCGAAGAAGGTGGACGCGAGGATGTTGACGAGCGACAGGCCGCCACGGATGAATCCGATGAGGACGTTGGCGAAGGCCACGAGGCGTTGCGCCATGCCGCCTTCGGCCATGATGGCGCCGGCCAGGACGAAGAAGGGGATCGCCAGCAGCGAGAACTTGTTGACCCCCGAGGCCAACTGGATCATCACCGCGTCCAGTGGCAGCTCGATCCACATGGCGCCGAGCAGGGCGGCCAGGCCCAGGGAATAGGCCACCGGGACCCCGATGAAGATCAGCAGGAAGAAGCTTCCCAGCAGGATCAGCGAGTCCATCAGCGCGCCCCTTGTTCTTCGTAGCGCACGAGGGGTCGCTCGGTCTGCGGCCCAAACCAGCAGCGTTCGATGACGAACAGCAAGGTCAGGGCGGAGCCGATCGGCAGCGACGCGTAAGTGACGCCCACCGGCAGCCAGGGCAACTCGCTGATCGACTGGCCCATGGTTTGCACGCACAGCTGGGTGCCGTAGTAGGTGACGAACACGGAGATCACGATCATCAGCCCGTTGACCACCCAGCCCGCGGCCTGCCTCAGCGCGCCCGGCAGGTGCTCGGTGAGCATCGTCACCGCGATGTGCCCGCCTGCGCGATAGGCGGCCGCCGCGCCGATGAAGGTGAACACCATCATCAGCAGGATGGCGATGGGTTCCGGCCACTGCGAGCCGGTGCCGAGCACATAGCGGGCGAACACGCCCCACGGGATGATGAGAGACATCAGGAAGATGGCGACGCCGGCGGCCCAGATCGCGGCCAAGTACAGCGTGTCCATCAGGCGTACGTAGGGGTGGTCCATGGGGTGCAAAAGGCAAGGGCAGGAAGAAGCGGGCGACCACCGGCCGCCCGCTGCGCGAAAGCGGGACGGGTCAGGGCGTCTGGACCGCCTCGATGCGTTTCATCAGGTCGGCAAACTGTGCCCCGTACTTGGCCCGCACCGGCGCGGTGGCCTGGCGGAATGGCCGGGTGTCGATGTCGATGAACTCCACCCCCGCGGCCTTGAGCTTCTCGGTGTACTCGGCCACGCTCTTGTCCCACAGCTGTCGCTGTTCCATCTGAGCCTCGCGCGCCAGCTTGCGCATCAGTGCCTGGTCGTCCTTGGACAACTTGTCCCACGCGACCTTGGACATCACCAGGACCTCGGGGATCATCAGGTGATGCGTCTGGGTGTAGTACTTGGCGCCCGTGTTGTAGTGGTTGCTGGTGAAGTAGCTGGGCGGGTTGTTCTCGGCGCCGTCCACCACGTTGGTCTGCAAGGCGGTGAAGACCTCCCCATAGCCCATCGAGATGCCGTTGCCGCCCATCGCGTTCATCGTGTCGACGAAGAGCGGATTGCCCATCATCCGGATCTTCAGTCCCTTCAGGTCCTCGGGCTTGCGCACCGGCTTCTTGGTGTAGAGGCTGCGCGAACCGCTGTCCATCCACGCCAGGGCGACCAGCCGTGCCGGGGACCTGGTGATCCTGTCGAGCATCTCGGTCCCGATGTCGCCATCGAGTACCGCGCGCACGTGGGCCTGGCTGCGGAAGACGAAAGGCATGTTGAAGACGTTGACCTCAGGCACGACAGGCCCGATAGGGCCCAGCGACGTGCGCAGCAGGTGGATCGCGCCGACCTGGGTCTGCTCGATCATCTCCTTCTCGGCACCCAGCACGGCGCCGGGGAACATCTGCACCTTGATGCGGCCGCTGGTGGCGACCTCCAGCTTCTTGCCCATGTTCTCGACGGCGACCACGGTCGGGTAGCCCGCCGGGTGCACGTCGGCGGCCTTGAGCGTGATCGACTGCGCCGCCGCGGCCAACGGCGTCAGTTGCAAGGCGGCGGCCACACCGGCGGCGAGGCCGGCGGCCAGTAGCTGGCGACGAGGGGTCATGGTTTGTCTCCTGTGAGGCTCTCTGGCTGGTATCCGTGGATGAGGAACTGCGGACCGTGTCACTCGAACGGGCCGGTGCGGACGAAGGCCCCGCCCTGGTACAGGCTGGCAGGGTCGTCGTGGTCGATGCGCGGCTGCCTGGCCTCCACGGCCGGGCGGAAGACGTCGGAGGTGTCCTGTGCGCGGTAGCCGATGTGGCGGGCCTTCGTGTTGTCCCACCACGTGGTGCTGTTGTCCGACATGCCGAAGATGATCGTGTAGCCGACCACCGGCGCGGTGAGGCTGGACACGACCAGGCGCTCGAGGTCGTCGTAGCTGAGCCAGGTGGCGAGCATCCGGCGGTCTTTCGGCTCGGGAAAGGACGATCCGATGCGCAGGGCGACGGTCTCGATGCGGTAGCGGTCGAAGTAGAAGCGCGCCAGGTTCTCGCCGAAGGCCTTGCTGACACCGTAGAGCGAATCCGGGCGCAACGGTGCGTCGGCGTCGATGACCTCGTCCTGCCGGTAGAAGCCGGTGACGTGGTTGGAACTGGCGAAGACGATGCGCTTGACGCCGTGGATGCGCGCCGCCTCATAGAGATGGTAGGTGCCGACGATGTTGCCTTGCAGGATCAGATCCCAGGGCTGCTCGGTCGATACCCCCCCCAGGTGCACGACGGCGTCCACGCCTTCGAGGAGGGCGCGGACCGCTGCCTTGTCCTCCAGGCGGGCCTGGACGCACTCCTCGCCGGATCCCGCCGTCCCGAGATCCGCCATGTCGCTCAGCCGTAGCACCTCGCAGTACCGCTTCAAGCGCGGACGCAGCACGCGGCCGAGGCCGCCGGCCGCACCCGTCATCAAGAGCCGCGGGAAGCGAAGGGGAGTGGGGTGGGCGGGGGAGGTCGAAGGGCTCATGAGCGTTGCACCCGTAGGCCGAGGTTGGTACAGTAGGCGAACGACGTCATACGTCGTCAGTTGTCGTACAACGATCCTCGCCGACGGCCGCCCGGATGTCAAGGCGAGCGATCCTAGGGTTTACACGAGTCCATGGAATCAACCCCGGTACTGCGCCGCAAGGCCCGTTCGCTCGCCTCCGAGCTCGTCGACGCACTGAGCGAGAGGATACGCGCCGGGCAGTTGGCTGTGGGTGACAAGCTGCCGACGGAGGCAGCGATCATGAGCGAGTTCGGTGTCAGCCGCACCGTCGTGCGCGAGGCCATCTCCAAGCTCCAGGCGGGCGGCTGGGTCGAGACGCGGCACGGCATCGGCACATTCGTCGTAGGCACGGCCGAAAGTGGCAACTTCCGCATCGCGCCCGAGCAACTGGCGACCGTGCGTGAGGTCATCGCGGTGCTGGAACTGCGCATCGGGGTGGAATCCGAGGCCGCAGCCTTGGCGGCCGCGCGCCGCACGCCGGCGAACGTGGCGGCGATGCAGCAGGCGGTGGAGGCGTTCGGGCGGGCCATCGAGGAGGGCACTGACGCGGTCTTCGCCGACCGCCAGCTGCACCTGGAGATTGCGCGTGCAAGTCAGAACCCGCACTTCGCGGAGCTGATGCACCACCTGGGGGCCATGCTGATTCCCCGCGCGCGCGTGAACACCGCTCGCCTGGCCGGGGAAGGTCGTCGCGAGTACCTGCTGCGCGTGCACGCGGAGCACGAAAGCATCGTCGTGGCGATTGCCAACCAGGATCCTGAAGCGGCGCGTGCCGCGATGCGCACCCATCTGTCCAACAGCCGCGAGCGTTTGCGCAAGGCGCAGCAAATCGCCGGTGTTTCTTCCTGAGCGACGGCCCTCGGGCCCGCTCGTCGCCACGGGCTTTCGCGTCGACCGTGTGCTGCGGCACGCCCGGCGATGATGCGCGCCGGAGTCCGCGCGCCTGGAGCCCTCGAGGTAGATCCGGGCGCGCGATGCCCGAAGCGACAGCGAGAAGACCCTGCTTGCGCCTTGTCGGCTAAGGTTGTACGATGACTGACAAGAGGCCGCGGATTCCCCCTCCTCGGGACGCGGCCTGGAGCGGCTTTGCGCCGCGCGCCCATCCAACGATCGAAGAGCGTTCCATGACCCCACAAGACCTCAAGCGCACCATCTCGTCCGGCCTGCTCTCCTTCCCGCTGACGGACTTCGATGCCGAACTGCGTTTCGCGGCCAGACCGTACGCCGACCGGCTCGAATGGCTGATGCCCTATGGCGCCTCGGCCCTCTTCGCTGCAGGAGGCACTGGCGAGTTCTTCTCTCTGGAGCCCGGCGAATACGCGGAGGTGGTGCGCACGGCGGTCCAGACCTGCCGGGGCCGCATGCCGATCATCGCGGGCGCGGGCGGCGGCACGACCCTGGCCATCCGCTATGCGCAGGAAGCCGAGCGCCTGGGTGCGCAGGGTGTGCTCCTGCTGCCGCACTATCTGACCGAGGCGACTCAGGAAGGCCTGGTCGCGCACGTCGAGGCGGTGTGCCGCAGCGTCAAGTTCGGCGTCATCGTCTACAACCGGGGCGCCTGCCGGCTGACGGCCGAATCGCTGCTGCGCCTGGCCGACCGCTGCACGAACCTGATCGGTTTCAAGGACGGCATCGGCGACATCGAGTCCTTCGTCACCATCCGCCAGCGCCTGGGCGACCGCTTCGCCTATCTGGGCGGGCTGCCGACCGCGGAAGTGTTCGCGGCAGCCTACAAGGCCATGGGCTGCCCGGTCTACTCGTCGGCGGTGTTCAACTTCATCCCGCGTACGGCGATCGAGTTCTACAACGCCCACGCGGCAGGGGACACCGCGACGACGGAACGCCTCATCCGCGACTTCTTCCTGCCGTACATCGAGTTGCGCAACCGCGGCCAGGGCTACGCGGTAAGCATCGTCAAGGCCGGAGCGGCCCTGGTCGGCCACGGCGCGGGCCCGGTTCGTCCACCCTTGTCGGACCTCAAGCCCACGGAGGTCGAGGAACTGCGCCGACTCATCGCGGCGCTGGGCCCACAGTAAGCCTGGGGCGCCGCCCCCGCCTCTCGGAGTTCCCATGTCCCTGCACGACACCCCTCGCATCACCTCCTTGCGCGCGATTCCCGTGGCCGGGCGCGACTGCATGCTGCTCAACCTGAGCGGCGCGCACGGCCCGTTCTTCACCCGCAACCTGCTGGTCCTGACGGACAGCGCCGGCCACACGGGCGTCGGCGAGGTGCCCGGTGGCGAGAGCATCCGACAGACGCTGGAGGACGCCACGGCGCTGGTCGTCGGGCAGCCCATCGGCGCGCATCGTCAGGTGTTGCAGCGTGTGCACCAGGCCTTCGCGGACCGCGACGCGGGTGGGCGCGGCCTGCAGACCTTCGACCTGCGCACCACCATCCATGCGATGGCCGCGCTGGAGTCGGCGCTCTTGGACCTGCTGGGCCAGCACCTCGGCGTGCCCGTCGCGTCCTTGCTCGGCGAGGGACAGCAGCGCGACCGCGTCGAGATGCTGGGCTACCTGTTCTTCGTCGGCGATCGCTCGCGTTCGCAGCTGCCGTACCCCGATCCGGCCGATGAGACCGGCGAGGAAGATTGGTTCCGCGTGCGGCACGAGGCGGCGCTGACACCCGAGGCCATCGTGCGGCAGGCGGAAGCTGCCCACCGGCGCTACGGCTTCAACGACTTCAAGCTCAAGGGGGGCGTGATGCGTGGCGAGGAGGAGGTGGAGGCCGTGCGCGCGCTGCACGAACGCTTCCCGCGGGCGCGCGTCACGCTGGACCCGAATGGCGGCTGGCTGCTGAAGGACGCGGTGCGACTGCTGCGCGACCTGCACGGCGTGCTGGCCTACGCGGAGGACCCGTGCGGGGCCGAGGACGGCTACTCGGGCCGCGAAGTGATGGCGGAGTTCCGTCGCGCGACGGGGCTGCCGACCGCGACCAACATGGTCGCGACCGACTGGCGGCAGATGGTGCACGCCCTGGCGCTGCAGGCGGTGGACATCCCGTTGGCCGATCCCCACTTCTGGACACTGTCCGGCTCGGTGCGCGTGGCGCAGACCTGCCGCGACTGGGGCCTGACCTGGGGCTCGCATTCCAACAACCACTTCGATGTGTCGCTCGCGATGTTCACGCACGTGGCTGCCGCCGCGCCGGGCAAGGTCACCGCGATCGATACGCACTGGATCTGGCAGGACGGCCAGCGCCTGACGAAGGAGCCGCTGCAGATCCGGGGCGGCCATGTCGAGGTCCCTCACCAGCCCGGCCTGGGCATCGAACTCGACTGGGGCGAGGTCGAGAAGGCGCACGAGCTCTATCGACGGCACGGACTGGGCGCGCGCGACGATGCGATCGCCATGCAGTGCCTGATCCCGGGCTGGAAGTTCAACCCGAAGCAACCTTGCCTGGTGCGCTGAGGCCCGGCGCCCGGCCGCCCCGAAGCCGGGCCGACACCCCCTCGGGGGGTGGGGGCGCAGCCCCCGGGGGTCGACATGCAGGCCAGGCGCCCGGCCGCCCCGAAGCCGGGCCGACACCCCTCGGGGGGTGGGCGCAACGCGGGACCAGAGAGATCGAGACCGGCAGCAACACACACGGAGGACCATCTCATGTTCAAGAACCTGATCGGCGGGCAGTGGGTGGACGGCCCGCGCGCGACCCGCAACATCAACCCGTCCGACACCCGCGACGTGGTGGGCGAGTACGCCCAGGCCGACTCCGCGCAGGCACGGCAGGCGATCGCGGCCGCGCATGACGCCTTCCCGGCCTGGGCGCTCGCCTCGCCACAGCAGCGTTTCGACGTGCTCGACGCGGTCGGCAACGAGATCCTCGCCCGGCGCGCCGAGCTGGGCGACCTGCTCGCGCGCGAGGAGGGCAAGACGCTGCCCGAGGCGATCGGCGAGGTCGTGCGCGCCGGGAACATCTTCAAGTTCTTCGCGGGCGAGGCTCTGCGCATGGGGGGCGAATCGATCGCCTCGGTGCGCCCCGGCGTGGGGGTCGAAGTGACGCGCGAACCGCTGGGCGCGGTCGGCCTCATCACGCCGTGGAACTTCCCGATCGCCATCCCGGCCTGGAAGATCGCGCCGGCGCTGGCCTTTGGCAACACCGTCGTCCTCAAACCCGCCGAACTGGTACCGGGCTCGGCCTGGGCGCTGGCCGACATCCTCCATCGCAACGGCGTGCCGCCAGGCGTCTTCAACCTCGTGATGGGACGCGGATCGGAAGTCGGCGCGGCGCTCCTGGAGGACGAGCGCGTGCAGGCGATCAGCTTCACCGGATCGGTGGGTACCGGCAAGCACGTCGCGCAGGCGTGCGTCGCGCGTGGCGCGAAGTTCCAGCTCGAGATGGGCGGCAAGAACCCCTTCGTGGTGCTCGACGATGCGGACCTCGACGTCGCGGTGAACTGCGCGATCAACAGCGGCTTCTTCTCGACGGGGCAACGCTGCACCGCGTCGTCGCGCGTGATCGTCACGGCCGGCATCCACGACCGCTTCGTCGCCGCCATGCTGGAGCGGATGAAGACGCTCAAGGTCGGCGACGCGCGCAAGAAGGGCACGGACATCGGGCCGGTCGTGGACGAGCGTCAGTTGGCCCAGGACCTGGACTATCTGCGCATCGGCCGCGAGGAGGGCGCTCGCCTCGCCGGAGGCGGTGAGCCGCTCGAGCACAACGAAGATGGCGCGCCCGGCCACTACCTGACGCCGGCGCTCTTCGTCGACACCGCGCCTTCGATGCGCATCAATCGAGAGGAGATCTTCGGCCCGGTCGTCAGCGTGATCCGTGCCAAGGACTACGACGAAGCCTTGGCGCTGGCCAACGACACGCCGTTCGGCTTGTCGGCGGGCATCGCCACCACCTCGCTCAAATATGCGGCGCACTTCAAGCGCCATGCGCAGGCGGGCATGGTCATGGTCAACCTGCCCACCGCGGGCGTGGACTACCACGTGCCCTTCGGTGGCCGCAAGGGGTCGAGCTACGGCCCGCGCGAACAGGGACGTTACGCCGTGGAGTTCTACACCACGGTCAAGACGGCCTACACGCTCGCCTGACCGAGCGGGCGGACGATGGTGCCGCGCGTCCTCAACGTCGGCCGGCTGCCGCAGCCCCTCATCGATCGCCTGCAGGCGGATTTCCGGCTGGAAACGCTGGCCGCACAACCCGATCCGCGTGGCTATCTCGACACCCATGGACGCGGCATCGAGGCGATGGTCACTTCCGCCGCCGTCGGCGTCGACGCGGCATTGATCGACGCGCTGCCGGACCTGCGCGTGATCTGCAGCTTCGGTGTCGGGCTGGACCGCATCGACGTGGAGGCGGCGCACCGCCGCGGCATCGAGGTCGGCTACACACCCGACGTACTCAACGACTGCGTCGCCGACCATGCGATGGCCCTGCTGCTCGACGTGGCCAGGCAGGTGAGCCGCGCGGACCGCTACGTTCGGCGCGGCCACTGGCCGCAAGGCCTGGCCTTCCCGCTGGGACGCAAGGTCAGTGGCGCGCGGCTGGGCATCGTCGGGCTCGGTCGCATCGGCCGCACCATCGCCCGTCGCGCCGAGGGCTTCGAGATGGAAGTTCGCTACCACTCGCGGCGCTCAGTGCCGGACGCGCGGTGGGCCCACGAACCCGATCTCCTGGAACTGGCACGCTGGGCGGACTTTCTCGTCGTGATCACTTCGGGTGGACCGGCCACGCGCCACCTCATCGACGGCGAGGTGCTCGACGCGCTGGGGCCCAAGGGCTGTCTCGTGAACGTCGCGCGCGGCAGCGTGATCGACGAGGAGGCATTGGTCCTCGCGCTCGAGCAGGGGCGCATCGGCGGGGCGGGCCTGGACGTCTACACCGACGAGCCGCACGTGCCGGCCCGGCTGTTCGAGCTCGACAACGTGGTGCTCACGCCCCACATCGCCAGCGCCACCGAGCAGACGCGACAGGCGATGGCCGACCTCGTGCTCGAGAACCTGCGCAGCTTCTTCACGACAGGACGCGTCGTCGCGCCGGTGCCCAAAGCGGTGATCACGGCGTGATGCAGTGGCATGGAGGCGCGGGGATACACTCCCTCGTTTCCAAACGACCACCGCGTTCGCCGATGAGTCAAGCCACTGCCACCGCCCAGCCCGTCCACCTCGTGCGCCGTGAATCGCCGGTGCCGGCGCAGGCCCACTGGCCGATCGATGCCGTCGAGGCGCTGTTCGATCTGCCCTTCAACGACCTGCTGTTCCGTGCGCAGCAGGTGCACCGCGAGCACTTTCCTGCCAACGAGGTGCAGCTGTCGACCCTGCTGTCGATCAAGACGGGCGGCTGCCCCGAGGACTGCGCCTACTGCCCGCAGTCGGTCCACTACGACACCGGCGTCGAAGCGGGCAAGCTGCTGGACGTCGAGGCCGTGAAGGCCGCGGCCCGCGCCGCGAAGGAGCAGGGCGCGAGCCGCTTCTGCATGGGTGCCGCGTGGAGGGCACCGAAGGACCGCGACATCGAGAAGGTCGCCGAGCTCGTGCGCAGCGTCAAGGAACTGGGGCTGGAGGCCTGCTGCACGCTGGGCATGCTGACGGACACACAGGCCCGCACGCTGAAGGAAGCAGGCCTGGACTACTACAACCATAACCTCGACACGGCGCCCGAGGCCTATGGCCGCATCATCACCACGCGCGACTACCAGGACCGGCTCGATACGTTGGAGCACGTGCGGGCGGCCGGCATGCATGTGTGCAGCGGCGGCATCGTCGGCATGGGCGAATCGCGCCGCGAGCGCGCCGGCCTCATCGCGCAGCTCGCCAGCCTGGACCCATACCCCGAGTCGGTGCCCATCAACCACTTGGTGCAGGTCGAGGGCACGCCCTTGCATGGGCTCGATCCGCTGGACCCGCTGGAGTTCGTGCGTACGATCGCCGTCGCGCGCATCACCATGCCCAAGGCCCGCGTGCGCCTGTCCGCCGGCCGCCAGGAGATGAGCGAGGCGGTGCAGGCCCTGTGCTTCCTGGCCGGCGCGAATTCCATCTTCTACGGGGACAAGCTCCTGACGACCGGCAACCCGGACTGGGAGCGCGACCAGAAGCTCTTCGCCAAGCTCGGGCTGTCGGCCGCGTGAGCGCAGCCCCGGGGGTCGGCGCCCGGCCGCCCGAAGCCGGGCCGACACCCCCTCGGGGGGTGGGGCCCAGCCCCCGCAAACCGGGCGCGACGGCACGCAGCTTGCCGTGGCAGCGACATCCCATCTAGACCCAAGGAGAGCGAGATGTCGCAACAGCAGCAGTCCAAGACGCTGCCCCCCCAGCACCAGGACGTCCAGCCCGGCCGCGAAGGGCAGATGCGTCCGGCCCCGAAGTCTGATGCCGAGGACTATGTCGGATCCGGCAAATTGAAGGACAAGGTCGCGATCATTACCGGCGGCGACAGTGGCATCGGCCGTTCGGTCGCGATCTCTTTCGCCAAGGAAGGTGCCCACGTCGTCATCAGCTACCTCAACGAGCACGAGGACGCCCAGCACACCGTGCGCAAGGTGGAGGAGCAGGGCGTGGGCTGCCTGGCGCTGGCGGGCGACATCGGCGACGAGGGCTTCCTGCAGATGCTGGTGCAATCGACCCTGGAGCGGTTCGGCCGCATCGACATCCTGGTCAACAACGCCGCCGAGCAGCATCCCCGCGAGCGCTTCGAGGACGTCTCCTCGGCGCAGCTCGAACAGACCTTCCGCACCAACTTCTTCTCGATGTTCAACCTGACCCGCCTGGTGCTGCCGCACCTGAAGGAGGGCAGCGCGATCATCAACACGACCTCGGTCACCGCCTACCGCGGCAACCCGCAGCTGATCGACTACTCGTCGACCAAGGGGGCGATCGTCGCCTTCACGCGGTCGTTGTCCAAGCACCTGGCCAGCCGGGGCATCCGTGTCAACGCGGTCGCACCCGGGCCGGTGTGGACGCCGCTCATCCCGTCGACCTTCGACGAGAAGCACGTCGAGAGCTTTGGCGGGAACGTGCCGATGGGCCGCCCCGGGCAGCCGGACGAGATCTCACCGTGTTACGTGTTCCTTGCGAGCAAGGACTCCAGCTACATGAGCGGGCAGGTGCTGCACCCGAACGGCGGCGACGTCGTCAACGGCTGAGATGCAAAGGGCACCTACGACGACCAGGCCAGGCGGATGCCGCTGAATTGCCACCTTGCGTGCGCGGGAAAGAAGTTCCGGTAGGTGGCCCGGATGTGCTCGAGAGGGGTGGCGCAGGAGCCGCCCCGCAGCACCATCTGGTTGATCATGAACTTGCCGTTGTACTCGCCCACCGCGCCTTCGGCCGGGCGGAAACCCGGATACGGGAGGTAGGCGCTCCCGGTCCATTCCCAGCAATCGCCGAGCATCTGTGCGAGACCGTTTTCCCGAGCGGGCTGCGGGTGGCAGTGCATGGCATCCGTGAGCAACGTCCCGGGCACGGGCTGCCGCGAGCCCACCACCCATTCCCATTCCGCCTCGCTCGGCAGCCGGGCACCCGCCCAGCGTGCATAGGCGTCGGCCTCGTAGTAGCTCACATGGCAGAGCGGCTCATGCGGCAGCCGCTGCGTGATGCCGTGCAGCGAGTAGAGCGTGCCGTCGGCGCGCCAGTAGAGCGGAGCCTGCCAGTCTTCCCGCTGACAGACATCCCAACCCTCGGCGAGCCACAGCTCCGGCCGCCGGTAGCCGCCGTCGTCGATGAAGGCCTGGTACTCGGCATTCGTGACGAGGCGGCTGGCCAGGCGGAAGGGCTCCAGCCACACCCGGTGGCGGGGCAGCTCGTTGTCGAAGGCGAAGGCCGGGCCGCCGTGGCCGATCTCGACCAGCCCGCCCTCGACCTCGACCGCCTCCGCGGCGCAGGGTGCACTGACGGCCAGCGGCGGGCGGGGTCGCCAGGCCGAGGCCAGCGGGTTGCAGCCGAAGTGGTGCTTCAGGTCGGTGAGGATCAACTCCTGGTGCTGCTGCTCGTGCTGCAGGCCCAGTTCCACGAGCGCCAGCCAGTGGGGCGCGGGGTCGTCGCGCTCCAGCCAGCGCATCATGTGCTCGTCGATCGCACGCCGATAGGACTTGACCTGCTCCAGCGAGGGCCGCGACAACAGGCCGCGCTGCGGACGCGGATGCCGAGCGCCCACGCCCACGTAGTAGGAGTTGAAGAGCACGCGGAACGACGGGTCGAACGGACGGTATCCCGGCAGCGCCTGCTCGAGCACGAAGGTCTCGAAGAACCAGCTCGTGTGGGCCAGGTGCCACTTCAGCGGGCTGGCATCGGGCATGGACTGCAACTGACAGTCTTCCGCGCTCAGGCCCTCGACCAGCGCATCGGTGTGCGCGCGCACCCGGCGATATCGGGCCAGCAAGGAGTCCATCCTCATTCCTGCGTCGCCAGAAAGACGCCAAACCATCCGTGCGGATCGGTCCAGTGCCGCACCTGCCGGTAGCCGGCAGCCCGCAGCATCGCGCTGAAACCGTCGACCGTGTACTTGTGCGAGTACTCGGTCAGGATCCACTCGCCCTGCGCAAAGCGGCGCACCGCGCTGCCAAGCCGGACCTGCTGCTCCTCGCGACTGACCAGCCGCATCTCGACGCGCTGCAAGGCCGCGTCGAAGTACGCCTCGTGCGCGAAGCGCTCGGGGCGGAAGTCGGCATCGAGTTCGCGGTTCACCGCGCGCAGCACGTTGCGGTTGAAGGCCGCCGTCACCCCCAGCGCGTCGTCGTACGCGGCCTCCAGCAGCGAGCGCTCCTTGACGAGATCGGCACCGATCAGCAATGCGCCCTGCGGACCCGTGTGCCTGGCGAAAGCCTGGAGGACGCCGCGGGCCGCGTCAGGCTCGAAGTTGCCGATGGACGAGCCGGGATAGAACAGGATGGGCGGCGCGTCAGGCAACTCGCGCAGCACCGGGCCCAGGTCCAGGGGCTCCTCGAAGTCCGTCGCCACGCCCACGCACTCGACGCCCGGACACGCGTGCGAGACACCCTGCAGGGCCTGCACCAGCCAGGTCGACGAGACGTCCACGCCCACGTAGCGGCGCGCCGCGGCAGCCTTCAGCCAGGGCCACGACTTGGTGCCGTCTCCGCAGCCGAGATCCACCCACTGACCCCCGGGCGGCAACCGGCGCGCGATGGCATCGCGGTAACGATCGAGCAGCGCCCGCTCGGTGCGGGTGGGGTAGTACTCGTCGAGCTCGCAGATGGCGCCGTAGAGTGCGCAGCCCTGCGCGTCGTAGAAATGCTTGGGCGCTATGCGCGCCTGCGGGGCGAGCAGTCCATGCAGCAGCTGCGCACGACGAGTCTCCGGGCTGGGGAGGCTGCCGGTCACTATCCGCCACATGCCACGCCCATGGGAGGCGGGGGCAGCGGCAGGGGCTATGAAGTCGGCCACCGCGGGACGCGCGGTGGAATGCAGCGGCTGGGACACGGGCATGGATTTCTCCCTGGATGGAGGTGCGTGACGGGGGTGGAGGGCATGCTCCGCCCGAACCCCGCCGTCGTCAACCCGTGCTGCTGACACCGTGGTGTCAGTGTGTGCCCCGCTCGGGCGGCGGCCGGTCCGGCTCGCACGGCGTGGAGATGTCCGCCAGCACCTGACCGACGTCTGCGTCGGCAAGCCGGCTCAAGTCGGCCAACGTCACGATGCCCACGAGCCGCGCCTGCGGGTCCAGCACCGGCAGGCGTCGGATCCGCACCTGGCTCATGCGCTGCGCCACCTCCGGCAGGGAGTCGTCCGTCGAGCACCACCGCACCTGCTCGGTCATCACCTGCGCCACCGTGGTGCTCACCGCCTCGAGGCCGCACGCGGCGGCCCGCACGGTGATGTCCCGGTCGGTGATGATACCGACGAGGCGCTCTTCCGATTCGCACACGGGCAGGACTCCCACGTCGTGCCGCTCCATCGCGGATGCGGCGGTCTGCAAGTTGTCGGAGGGGCGCACCACATGCACCTCTCGGGTCATGACCTGGGCAACTGGGACGGGTGGTATCACGGCAACTCCTCGGGCATGCTCGCACCGGGTGTTCGCGTCGCAAGCGGGATGCCCGCGAACGGCCGCACGCCCCGGCAGGCGCGGGCAGAATGCGGGCATCACAACGACATCCCGGGGAGACCATGCATCCGTCCCGCTTTCTGCTCCTGCCACCGGTGGGCTTCGCCACCGGCAGGTTCGCCTCGCCCGAATCGACGCGCCTGCTCAAGCGCCTGGTGCCCGCCGAAGCTCCCATCCAGACGCTGGGCGGACTGCAGGTGCGCGTGCTCGCGTCGGCCGCCAGCGACGGCACCAAGGTGCTCGAACTGGGCGCCGACCAGGCGGCGCTGCTCCAGGCGCAGGCCCCGGGGCTGCGGCTGGTGCCGGAGCGGCGCTACCTGCCGGCACGGGCACCGCGCCTGCGCGTGCTGCACCGGCTGCGCGCGCGGGAGGGCATGGAACTCGCCCCTGTGACGATCAGGGTGACGGCCGGAGAAGGCGAGGACGGGCGGCCGCTGTCCGACTGCCTCGTGGTCGTGCTCACCGATGTTGCCACCGGCACGGGAGTCGAAGGCACGACGAACGCGCGGGGCGAACTGCGGGTGCGCTTGCCTCAGGGCCTGCGTCGCCTGCCGCTCGTGGCGGCCTATCCGTTGCATGGCGGGTGGCCCCGCGAATGGCGGCGGCTCGCGGTGGAAGGCACGCAGATGGCGCTGGCGCTGCCCCCGCTGGACGTGCGCTTCGCCGACAGCCGCCGGCGGCTCTACCAGTTGCCGGGCGAGTCGCACGGACAAGGCGTGCGGGTGGCCGTGATCGACACCGGGGTCGGCCCGCACGGGGCGCTGCCGGTGGCGCTCGGACGGAACACGACGCTGGTCGAGCCCACCGACGCCTGGCATGACGAGGACGGCCACGGCACCCACGTGGCCGGTGTCATCGCGGCGCGCGCGCGGTCAGGCGCGCCTGGCCTCTTCTGGGGAGAGGCCGCGCAGGTGCAACTGCACGCCTACCGCGTCTTCGAACACGGCGAGCCGGGCGCATCGAACGCGGCGATCCGCGAGGCGATCCGCCAAGCCGTGCTGGACGGCTGCGACATCCTGAACCTGAGCCTGGGCGGAGGTGAAAGCGACCCGGCGATCTCGGAAGCGATCCAGTTCGCCCGCCTGAGCGGAGCGGTGTGCATCGTGGCGGCCGGCAACGATGGCGGCCCCGTGAGCTTCCCCGCCAGCGACCCCATGGCCTTGGCCGTGTCGGCCATCGGCGTGAAGCAGGCCTGGCCGGCGCACGCGGCCACTGCGGGCCACGCCGGACCGCCGGAAGGCAGGCACGACGCCTTCTTCGCCAGGTTCTCCAATCGGGGCCCGCAAGTGCGCCTGTGCGCCCCGGGGGTGGGAATCATCTCGACCATCCCGGGCGACCGCTACGGAGTGATGGATGGCACGTCGATGGCCTCGCCCGTCGCGGCCGGGGTACTGGCGCGCGTGCTGGCGCTGGCTCCACAGGTCCTCCAGGCGCCTCGCGATGCGCGGCGATCGGAGGCCATCCTCACGCTCGCTGCCCGCTGTGCGGAAGACCTGGGCATGCCCGCGACTATGCAGGGCAAGGGCTTGGCGCGATAATTGCGGCCATGAGCAGATTCGTGCTGTATTGCGGTGGGGAAGCGTCGGTGCGCCCGGAGGAGGCGGCGCAAGCCTCGCGCGCCGCCGGCGCGAAGGTGATCGCCACCGGCACCGGCACGGTGCTGGTAGAGGCGCAGCCTGCCCAGATCAAGCTCATTTCCAGCCGCCTGCCCGGCTGGTCGTACACCGCGGAGAAGCGCGACGTGCGCAAGCCGGCGCCCCCCCGGCGCAAGGCCGCCTGAGCCGGCGCTCGCTCGCCGGCCCTGTGCCGATCCTTCCTACCCCATGATGCCCTGCCGGGGCGGCCCTCCCCGAACGCCGGTGGCCGGCATGGCGTCGTCGGCGTGCGCGCCAGGCCCTTCCACCCCGGCGACTGCGCGGCAACTCGCCTCGCAGGCTCGACACGCGGCTTCGCAGTCTTCCATGCCCTCCAACCCGCGGCAGCTTTGGGCGCAGGCGGCGCAGACCTTGGCGCACAGGGCGCACAGCTCGGTGTGCAGGGTCGAGGCGCTCAACATGAAGCGTGCCGTGGTCTCGCACATCTGGGCGCAATCGAGCATCAGGCTCACGTGCGCGGGCTCGGCGTGCGCGCCACCTCGCGGCAGGCAGTGGGTCAGCGCCATCGACCAGCACATGCGATAGCACTTGAGGCAGTCGTCTATGCACTGCTGGACCGCAGTGTCCTGGAGGATTCCCGTCATGGTCGTGCTCCCTTGTCGTATTCCCGCCGTGGCAAGGTACATGCCGTGCGGGTACAGCGGTTGCCGCGGACCGGCGTGTCACTTCGGGAGCCTCCCATGAACCACATTCCCGTTGCCCTGCGGCCCGGGCAGCTGACCCGTCGAGCGCTGCGCTCAGGCGGCATGGCCGCCCTGACATCGGCGATGGCCCTCATGTGGCGCGGCCGCCGCGAGGTCGGCAGCGCCGCGGCCCCCTTGAACGCCACCAGCCATATCGCATATGGCGACCAGGCGCTGCACGTGGACCGCCCGACGGTGCGGCACACCGTTCCCGGGGCGTTGCTCCACGCCGCCTCGGGCGTGTTCTGGGCCATGCTGTTCGAGGCGCTGCGCGCCCGGCGCGGTCATGGACGCAGCCTTGCCGCCACGGCTGGGGATGCCGTGGCGGCCACCGCCGTGGCCGCCGCGGTCGACCTGCTCGTGGTGCCCAGGCGGCTGACGCCGGGATTCGAAAGGCGGCTGTCGGGTCCCAGCCTCGCCCTGGTCTATGGAGCCTTGGCGTTCGGCCTGCTGCTGGGTGCCCGCCGACTGGACCGATAAAAAAAAGCGGGCCCCCAGGGCCCGCGTGAAAGCACAACCGAATGTGCTCAGGAGGAGACGACCAAAACCAGGAAACTCAGTGGATGTGCAGGCCGCCGGCGGACTTGCCCTTGCCGGCGCGCGCGGGTGGGTTGCACAGACCGCAGACGAAGTGCTTGGCGATCTCGTGCGGGTGCGTGACGAAATGGCCTCCGCACTTGGAGCAGCGCGTCATCGTCAGCATGCCGTTGTCGATGAACTTCACCAGGCGCCACGCGCGGGTGATGGACAGCAGCGGCTCCAGGCCCTGGGCCTGGGTCTGCTCCAGGTACAGCCGGTACGCCTTGATGACGATGTCGATCTCTTCCAGTTCCGCGGCCTTGTTCAGGTACTCGTGGATGTTGAGGAAGAGGCTCGCATGGATGTTCGGCTGCCAGGTCATGAACCAGTCGGTCGAGAACGGCAGCTGGCCCTTGGACGGCGACTTGCCGGAGACCTCCTTGTACAGACGCAGCAGGCGCTCGTAGGACAGGTCCGTTTCCGACTCCAGGACCTGCAGGCGCGCGCCGAGCTGGATCAGCGTGACGGCGGTCTCGATCTGGCGGGCTTCGGTCAGGATGCTCTTGTTGCGCATGGGAGGCTCTCGTTCGCGCGTCGATCGGCTGTGGCTTGGATGGAAGGACCGTCAGGCCGCTTCCTGGTGGCGGCTTGCCAGCAGGATGCTGGCGTGCAGCCGGGAAGTCGCATCGTTGGCCGCCGTCTTGCCATGGTTCGTCAGCAGGCCCCACACGAGTTCGTCGTCGAATCGGAAGCGGCACAGCAGCGTGTTGCCTGCGGCGATCTTGAGCATCTGAGCCGGGCTGAGCGCCGCGATCATCTCGGCGGTGTCCTCGGAGATGCCCAGGCGGTACAGCGCCTGTTCGCGGTCGGCGCGGATGAGGTTCTGCGCCAGCATGAGGTACGACAGGTTGGCTTCGCGGATCTCGGCAAGCAGCTGTTCGGTCTGGACGGTCATCTTGGGGCTCCTTCGGGCGGCTCAGAATTGGCGTTGTTTCTTCTGCTTACTTTCGTTAGCAGCTTGGAACGAATTCTGATGGGCCCGGGCCGAGGGGCATATCGGGAGGGTTCTGTTCGCCGCGTCGCGTTCTCGGGCGACAGGTGTCAGAAGAATTCCTACAACCGGTCCGAAAACGCGGCGCTTTTCCCGCTCAAGCTCGCCCGTGCCCGTCCGACTCAAAAGTCCAGCACCGGAACGACCTTGCACACGACGGCCTCCGGCAGGTGCTGCGCGGCCCACGCGCGCGCCTTCTGCACGGCGGTGTCCCGCTCGGCCTCGTGGACCTCGATCCACCTGGGTGGAGTGTCTCCTGCGGGATAGTTGAAGGCCACGAGCCAGCCGGTGATCTCGCCCCACATCGCGAATGCTCCTCGTCCGCGCCCATCACGGGCAGCCGTCCGATCGTAGCCAGACGTGGGCGCGTGGCGAACGCGCACTCGCCGTGAGCGCCAAGTCCTACCGTGAGCAAGTTGGGCAGGGCCGATTCTTTCGGCGTCGAAGGGGCTCAGCGGTCCAGAGGGTCGCGCAGGGGCTGCGGCGCGTGGCGCTCGTAAGCCCCCTGGCATTGGACGCAGCGCAGTGCGGTCGGCTGCGCACGCAGCCGTTCGACCGCGATGTCACGCCCGCAGTCGACGCATTCGCCGTAGCTGCCGTCTCGCATCCGGCGGCGGGCTTCCTCGATCTCGGCCAGTTCCTGCAGGTCGCGCTCGCGCTCCAGGTGGGCAATGCCCGCCTGCACATGCTGGTTGGCCTCGTCGCCTCGGTCGGGCACATCGCCCTGCGTGGCGACCCGCCCGTCCTCGCGCGCCTGGCGCGCGAAGGCCACCTGGCCGCGCAGTTCACGCTCCCGCGCGTCGAGGCGGGCTCGCAATTCGTCCAGAACCGTGGGTGTCAAGGCGTCGCTCATGCGTGGTCGTCCGTGGGTGTCGACGCAGGTGCAGCAAGCCCGGTTCCTGGGTCGCCGTTCGCCTCGGGTGCCCTGCGCAACCCGGGCGTCGGGGATCAGCCCACCTCGTCAGTGGCGCGCAGTCGCTGGCACTGGGGGTGGTTGTAGAACGAGCCGCGCTCGCACTGTTTCTGCATGCAGTAGTAGAGCGCGAATTGCGTGCGTGCACCGCATGCCTCCCGCGGCGTGGCAGGCGACCTCGGTTCTTCCCGTGAGTCGGTCGCGCGGGCCCGCGCCGACTCCTCCTCCTCGGCCGGCGCTCCTCCGGTACGCGTGGGCGTCGCAGTGGTCGCCTCGGTTGCCGCGGGTTGCGCCGGCGGCAAAGGAGTCGCGGCCGTGGTCGCCGGCACGGTGGGCGCGGCGACCGTCGCGGGAGGGGCCTGCGGCGTGGCAGGCGGCGGCGGGGGGAGGGCGGCCGAGGCCGGTGCCACCGGGAGCGCCGCAGCGGCTGCGTTCTGGGGCTGCTCCGGCGCGCGCGACACGGCCGGGGAAGGTACCGTGGTGTTGGCCGCCGGCGGGGAAGGGGGGGAGGGTGCCGCGGCCAGGGGTTGCGTCTCCGGCGCCCCCCCGGAGCTCGGTGACGGACGGGCGAGCGACTGCAGGACACGCTCCGTCTCGACCCGGTCGTGCAGCATCCAGGCCCCTGCGCCGGCGAGCAGGACGAATGCGGCGGCCGCCGCCCATCGCCACCCCCTGCCCGACCCGGCGGCGGGGCCGCGCTCCGCCGCCGCTGCGCGGCCCGCTTCCGCGCGACGGGCGGCAGTCCCCTCGCGGTCATCGGCGGGGATGTCTTGCAACGCGGCCTGGATGGCCGCCATCACTGCCGTATCGTCCTGACCCGAAGGCTCCTCCTGCGAGGCCGGCCCGAAGCGCCAGACCGGAGGATCCGCGCGGGCGTGAACGGGGCCGGGGGCAGGAGCCGGGGGCGCGTCGTCCCGCGCACTGGAAGGCTTCCAGCGCGGCACGGTGTTGCCCGCCGGGGGCGCCTCGCCGGGCGCGGAGCGCGGTGGCGCAGCCGCCGGTCGCACGGACGCCGGCAGTTGGGTGTCGCCCTCGCCGAGCGCACGCAGGAAATCCGCGACGGTCTGAGGACGGTCCGAAGGGCGCACCGCCAATGCCCATTCGATCGCCCGGACGAACTCGTCGCTGTAGTGCAGGTCCGGGTGCTTGCCGCGCAGCTCGGCGATCACGCTGGACAGCGGCCGCAACTGGTCGTCCACGGCCCGCACGGTGGAGGGCGTCGGGGAGCGCCCTGCTATGCAGTAGTACACCACCGCCGCCAGTGCGTACAGGTCCGTCCAGGGGCCTTGTTGCAGGTGACCCACTTCGGCGTATTGCTCGATCGGCGCGTACGCCGGCTTGAGGATGGCCGTGAGGGTTTGCGTTCTGTCGCCGATCACGCGACGCGCCGCTCCGAAGTCCAGCAACACCGGTCGCCCATCGGCCAGGATGAGGATGTTGTCGGGAGCGATGTCCCGGTGGTAGCAGGAACTCGCATGCAGTTCGGCCAGTGCACCGCACAGGCCGTCCAGCAGGCGCCGCAGCCAGGCCTCGTCGGGCGGCCCCCCCATGGCTTCGCGCGTCGCGGCGAGGGTACGCCCCTCGTAGTAGGGCATGACCATGTAGGCGGTGTGATTCGCCTCCCAGAAGCGGTAGACGCGTACCAGGCTGGGGTGGTCGAAGCGGGCGAGCAGCCGCGCCTCGTTGACGAAGGAACGCAGGCCCAGCGCGAACGTCTCGGCGTGCGACTCGGCGCGCAACGTCACGACGGTGCCCTTGCCGCGCGACGCCAGGGCCGCCGGCAGGTATTCCTTGATCGCCACGTGCCGCTCGAGGCCGTGGTCGGTGGCGAGGTAGACGATGCCGAAGCCGCCTTCGCCCAGCACGCGCTCGATCTCGTACTCGCCGAGGCGGGTGCCGGGAGGCAAGGCGTCATGGCTGGGCACGGTCTGCACCTGGATCTGGGTAGGCTCGAAGGCCCGACGGATGGCGGGATCGTCTGGCGGTGGCGTGGAAGTCATCGGCATGGCATCTGGCACCTCTCGGCCGCGGCGCGGGTGCCGTTCCCGGGCAGGCGCGGGGTCGGCGGCCCACGGTCCGGTCGCGCTGCGCGGCGGCCGCGAGTCGGCTCGGCTCTCGTGGAGCCGAGGGCAAGACGCAGGCCCGCGGCGCGGGTTCCGTCGGGGCCGGCCGCTCGCTGGCGACCGGAAAGAGGCCTCTAGCCGGAAACAGGCTTGCAGACGGGCTGCGAGCGACCGTTTATAGACCAGCGAAGGGGATCAAACGTTGCCAAGCGTGTCTTGCCGCGCCCCCGGCACGGCCGCGACGGAGAAGGACGGGCTCAGTTGCAGGACGCGAGCGGGCTGGGCAGGGTGGTGTCGCCGAGGGTGGCAATGTCCAGCGCGGCGAGTTGCGCACGGCAACGCAGCCGGGCCAGTTCCTGCGCCAGCCAGCCGGGCAGGTCGTCCCAGCCCAGGAGACGCACGCCGTCGATGGGCGGCCACTGCGGCCCATGCCCGGGCGTGCCGATCACCGCGCAGGAGGCCCCGGGGCGCAGCCGCCGTGCCGCGAGCAGGAAGGCCCCGGGCATCGGTGGCAGGCTGGCGGCGTCGACCAGCAGCAGGTCGCACGCCGTGGTGGTGAGGCGCTCGAGCGCCTCCGGGGACTGGGCCACTGCCAACCACCGTGCATGCGGCTCCATGGGCAGGCACAGCCGGGCCAGTTTCGCGAGCGTGTACGGGTCCCCGGCGACGGCAAGGACGGCGGGACGCCACGGTCCGGCGGGGAATTCGTGCACGGGCGAAGAAAAGAGGTTCATAAGCCGGAATCCGGCGCGGAAGGCAAGATTTCCCAGACTGTAGCAGTGCCTTCCGGCACGCCCGGCCTTCGTCGCCCCGGCCGACCGCGCCAGCCGTGAAGGATTCACCCCCGCCTCCAGGGGGTGGCGATGCGCCAACCGCGCACGAGGTTCCAGCGCACCGGACGCGGCCGGACCATGTCCTGCGCCCCCTCGGGCGGGGACGCGTCGGTCGATTCGACCTGCGCCTGGACGACGCGGCGGTGCCGGCGTCGCCACCACCAGTCCCACGCGGTCTGCAAACCCATGAGAGTGGCGGTCGTCGCCATGAGGCCATAGAGGAGGGCCTCGTCGGGCGCGGCGCTGACTGCTTCGGGCACCATCAGGCAGACGCCGAAGGCTCCCCACGAGAGCGCCCGGTGCTTCACCCACTGCACCGCCCCGACCACGGTCAACGCGACCAGCATCGCGAGCACGACAAATACTTCCCAGGTCTCTTGCTCCATCGCGCACCTCCATCCAAGCACCGCCGCCGCGCGGCGAGGTGGCAATGCAAGTTCAGGTCCTGGAAGCATTGTGGGCGTCGCCGGGGCCGCTTCGTCCCCCGCGACCATGGGGGCAACGGGGCTTCTGGATGGCCGACGGATACGGTTTTGCAACGTATCCTCACCGGATGTCACCGCCCGCGCCGAAACACAGCCGCGCGGAACCGAGTGCGTCCGTCCGAGGAACACCGCGCCGCTCGGCGTCGTTTGGGGGAAAACACGTAAATCCGGGATCCCGTGTCGGCAAAACTGCGCGGCTAGCGGCGTTGCCGCAGGAAAGGCCACAAGGCCAGGCCGAGGGTCAGCCAGCGGGGAAAGGCCGAGCGGTGGCCCCAGCGCGCGCCCACCACGGCGAACGGCAGCAGGCGCCGGCCGAGTCGCCAGAGCGCTGCCGTGCGCCGCATGCCGGGCGCGGCTGCCAACTCGAGCGACGCCCGCACCACTTCGAGCCGCAGCAGCGAAGAGCGCAGTTGGAGCAGTTCCAGTCGCTCCAGGCGCGAAGGACGGCGGGGCTTCATGCGTTGTTTCGCCCGTCACCGGCGAGCCACCGACGGTCGGCTTCGAGTTCGGCTCGGGTGACGGGAAAAGCAGCCGGGCCCGAGCGCCACAGGGCCGCGGCCCACGCACCCAGGCCCAGGCCGCCGAGGAGAAAGACGGCGGCCGCGCACCCGAGGGCGAGCAACCGGTGTTCGTCCCACCACACGACGGCGGCGGTCAGGGCCGCGAACAAGAGGCCGAAGCACAACAACTGCACTGCCGCCCAGCCGAGGAGCAGCCGCATCGCCCATCGGACTGCCTCCTCCTGTGCCTCCAGCCCGAAGATTTCCAGTCGCACGCGCAACAGTTCGAGCAGGTGGCCGGCAAGACGGCGCACCTGCCCACCGCTGCGCGGGGCCTGGCTTGCGGAGTCGTCCCGCACGGTCAACGTCGGGCGAGCAGTGCGCCGACGACCATGCCAATACACGCTGCAACGCCCACCGACGTCCACGGATGCTCGCGCACGTAGGTTTCGGTCACCCGTGCCGCTGCCCGGGCCTGCTCGACCGCATCGTGCTCGACATCCTCCAGCCGCTGCCGCAGCTCGCGCAGCCGGTCGCCCAGGTGCGCCTGCAGTTCGCTGCCCGCTGCCGAGCCGGCACTGCGCAACAGTTCATCCACATCGGCCATGACCCGATTCAGGTCGGCCAGCAGTTTGTCTTTCGATGCACCATCGGACAGGGACATCGGCATCCTCCAGTTCGGTTCGGTTGGAGTGCCTATCCTGTCACGAACGTTCACATTTGTCTTGTCCTCAGTGCGCGCGCTCGGAGAGGATGCGGATGACCAGCCGGCAGAGGCTCGCGCTGTCCACCGGCTTCGCCAGGTGGTGCTCGAAGCCGGCCTCGCGTGCTGCCTTGCGGTCTTCCTCGCTGCTGAGGGCCGTGAGGGCGACCAGCACCGGCGCGTCCGCGGCCAGTTCGTGGCGCAGCCGCTGGGCGAGCTCGTACCCGCTCATGCGCGGCATCGAGATGTCGAGGATCGCGATGTCCGGGCGGAACCAGTTCGCGATTTCCATGCCGCTTTCGCCGTCGTACGCGACCCGCGGCTCATAGGACAGCAACCCGATCAGCATCGCCAGGCTGTCGGCGGCATCGCGGTTGTCGTCGACGATGAGCACGCGCGGCCGGTCCCCTTCGGTGCCGGGCCAGGGTTCCCGCGTGGCGGCGGGGCGGGGGGCAGCGTGGGTTTGGCGGCTGGGGTCCATGCCTGCCCGCGGGCAAACGCAATGCCCGCGGGTACCATGCAGCCCCTGTCAACGGGACGAGGCGATGCGGATGTGCGGAGGTTCGGCGCCGGGCCGGGGGGCCATGGGCGCGAGGAGTTCGGACAGCCGCTCCAGGCGGACGGGTTTTTCCAGCACGGCAAGGCCCGTGCGGCGGGCCTGGGCGACGCGGGCGTCCCCGGGATCGCCGGTCAGCAGGGCGACGATGGCTTCCGGGTGGCTCTGGCGGACCTCCAACAGCACGTCCAGGCCGGAGCGGCCCGGAAGCCGGTGGTCGGCGAGCACGGCGTCCCATACCCAGGCAGAGCTGCCGAGCCGTTGGAAGGCTTCCTCGCCGCTGCCGACCACGTCGACCGTCAATCCCCAGGACCTCAGTACGTCCGCGGTACTTTCGGCCACCATCTCGTCGTCCTCTACCAGCACCACCCGGCCCTGCAGCAACGGCACATGGTTCTCGGGCAAGGGGGCTGCCGTGCTCACTGACAAGGGCACGGTCACGGTCACGGTCGTCCCCTCGCCCGGTGTGGATTCGAGGCGCACCGGGTGGTCGAGCAGGGCGCTCATGCGCTTGACGATGGACAGCCCCAGTCCCAGACCGAGCGAGGGATTGCGCTGCGGGTTGCCGAGCTGGCGGAACTCCTCGAACACCTCCTGCTGCTGATCGGGCGGGATGCCCTCGCCGGTGTCGGAGACCGCGATGTCCATGCGCCCCCCCCATGCATGGAAACCGATGTGCACCTCCCCTCCGGAAGGGGTGTATTTGATGGCGTTGCTCACGAGATTGCGCAGCATCCGGCCCAGCAGCACCGGATCGGTGTGGACCGTTGCGTGAGAGACGCCGGCCTCGAGCGTGAGACCTCGTTGCGCCGCCGCCGCCGAGAATTCGTCGACCACGGTGCGCACGAGGCCGTCGAGTTCGACCGAAGCGAGATGCGGGCGGATCATGCCCGCGTCGAGCTGCGAGACATCCAGCAGCGCGTTGAGCAGTTCGGCCAGGCTGCCGACCGAGCGCTTCAACCTCTCGACGAAGGCCGCCTCCGCGGTCTGGCCGAGTCGGGTCGACAGCAGCGCGATGTTCAGGTTCATCGCATGCAGCGGCTGGCGCAGGTCGTGACTGGCGGCAGCCAGGAACTGTGTCTTCGAGTGATTGGCCCGGATCGCCTCGTCGCGCGAGCGGCGCATCTCCTCGTGCGCGGCGGCCAACTCCTCCTGACGCTGCGCCAGATGCTCGGCCATGCGGTCCAGCGCGCTACCGAGTTCGCGCAGTTCGGTGTCGGCCTCGCCCGCCAGCCCCGTGCGCGCCGACAGGTCACCCTTGCGCCAGCGCAACGCCGTCTCGGTCAGGCGGGCCAACGGGCGATAGACCTTGGTACGGCCCACCCCGAAGGCCAGCAGCAATCCCAGCGCCACGGCAAGAAGGCCCATCGCGGCCTCTCGCAGGACCTGCTGCCAAACGGGAGTGAGCAGGGCATCGCGCGGCCGGGTAAGCACAATCGAAATGCCTCGCGGATGGGCGGCCTCAGGAACGTAGCCGGCGATCAATTCCGGACCATCGGCCCCGGTCACGGAGGCGTTGCCAGGCAGTCCTTCCTGCACGAGCCGGCGCAATTCCTTGGGCATCGCCCGGCCGATGCCGCCTTCATCAGGCAACTCGATCAGCAAGGTCCCGCGGCGGTCGGCGACGAACAGCCGCGCATCGGCAGGCAAGGGCGTGTCGACGAGTTGACGCGCCAGCCACGGCAGGTTGATGGAAGCGAACACCACTCCGAGCGGGCGGCCATCGGACTCGAGCATGGGGTAGGCGAAGTGCAGCACCGGGATCCCCGGGCCACGGGCATAGGCCAGTTCGCCCACCACGAAGTCCTTGGTGTGCAGTGCGTCGCGGAAGTAGCTGCGGTCCGCGTTGTTGATGCGACGTTCGCGTGGGAACGGCAGGCCCATGCAGTAGACGTCTCCGTTGAGGTCCGCGGCGCCGATCGTGAAGCCATCCCGGAACTGCTGCTGCAATAGCGCGAGGTAGGCGTTGCACGCCTGCTCGTCGCGCGTGCGCACGGTGGGCGATGCAGCCACCGAGACCAGCAGGTCTCGGTAGCGGGCGGTGATTTGCTCGATCTGCCCGGCGACCAGTTCGGCCTGACGCTGCACGTCGAGCAGGGCCTGCGCCTCTCGCTCGCGAGCATCGTCGGCCTGTTCGATCACCTGCAGCCCGAGGATCGGCATCAATCCGACGATGACGACGAGTGCCAGGCGCGTGTGCAGCTTCATGTCCATCCCTCGCTGATCCGGCTGTCAGGATACGGCAGCCGGGGCGATTGCCGTGCGTCTTGTCGGGGGTGCGCCCGCCGCGGCGCATCCCGTCGTGAAAAAAGCGGCGACCCGCAAGGCAGGCGGGCACCGCTCGATGGCACACGACGTGCTGCCGCTGACAGCTTCAGGCGCAGAACGCAGGGCGCGCGGGGACAGGGGCCGTGCGCTCCTCGGGCTGACGCGCGCAGAACGCTGCCTGCTGCGGCTCGCGTGCGCAGAACGCGGCGTCCTGTGCCGGCCGGCGCGCGCAGAAGGCGGCTTCGCGGGAGGGCTGCCTCGCGCAGAACGACGTCTCCTCCGCTGGCTGGCGTGCGCAGAAGGCCGCCGCGTTCGGTTCACGTGCGCAGAACGCCCCGGCCGCCCTGGCGCAGAAGGCGTGCAGGGCCGACACGGGTTCGCCGAACTCCTTTTGGTACAGATCGTCCAGCGCCTGCGCCGCGGCCTGCTGCGCCGCCATATCGTCCTCGCCGAGCAGGCCGAGGTAGGGGTAGTGATGGATGAACTCGCCGAACACCGCCTCGCAGTCCGCGGCGTACTTGCGCGTGTCGAGGATGTGCGCGTGCCAGAACTCGTCGATGTCGGCGGTCGGGGCAATGGTGACGTCCGGGTATTTGGCAAGGAGTTGCAGGTAGCGGCGGTAGCCTCGCTCGGCCGCGTCGGCGCGGGCGGGCGTCCAGCCGTGGGAGGCCTTCTCGTGCGTCAGACGAAACTTGATCGGCTCCAGGTCCAGGTGCGCGATGGCCGCGAGAACCTGGTCGAGGGGTTTGCGGATTTGGCGAGCTTGCATGAGTCCTCCTATGGTGACCGGTGAGGGCACGGCGCGAGCCGTGCCCGCTTGGCACTGTGCCGACGACGGGAAGCCATTCCAGTAACAAACTGTGCTGTCGGGCACGGGCGTTGCCCCCATCGAGCCCTGGGAGGAGCCCATGAAGATTGCCCAGGTCGCGCCCTTGTACGAAAGCGTTCCACCCAAGACCTATGGCGGCACCGAGCGCGTGGTTTCCTACCTCACCGAAGCGCTCGTCCAGCAAGGTCACGAGGTCACGCTCTACGCGAGCGGCGATTCGGTGACGGGCGCGGACCTGGTGGCGGTGGTGGAGCGCGGACTGCGACTGGATCCGAGCAAGCCGGATCCCCTGGTCTGGCACACCCTCATGCTGGAGCGGGTCCTGCAGCATGCCGACGACTACGACGTCATCCACTTCCACACCGACATCCTCCAGTACCCCCTTGTGCGCGAATGCGCCACCCCCACCCTGACGACGCTGCATGGCCGGCTCGATCGGCCAGAACTGGCCATGCTGCACACGGCCTTCGCCTCCCATCCGGTCGTGTCGATCTCCGCCCACCAGCGTGGCTGCATGCCGCAGGCCGCCTGGCTCGGAACGGTGCACCACGGCCTGCCGCGCGCGCTGTACCGCTTTCACGGGGAGCCCGGCGGGTACTTCGCCTTCCTTGGGAGGGTGTCGCCTGAAAAACGCCTGGACCGCGCGATCGGGATTGCGAGGGCCTGCGGCGTCCCCTTGAAGGTCGCGGCCAAGGTCGACGACGCCGACCGCACCTACTTCGAACGCGAGGTACGACTGCTGCTGGAGGACCCGGTCGTCGAGTTCGTCGGCGAGATCGGGGAGGAACGCAAGAACGAGTTCCTGGGCGGCGCCAGGGCGCTCCTGTTTCCGATCGACTGGCCGGAACCTTTCGGCCTGGTCATGATCGAGTCACTGGCATGCGGTACGCCGGTCGTGGCCTACTGCTGTGGCGCCGTGCCCGAGGTGATCGAGCATGGTGTGACGGGGTACATCGTGGACGACCAGCAGGCGGCGATCGCGGCGGCGCGCGAGGTAGGACGGCTGGACCGCCGCCGGTGCCGGGCGGCGTTCGAGGCCCGGTTCACGGCCGAACGCATGGCCGCGGAGTACGTGCAGCTCTATGAGCGCCTGGTGAGGCGCGGGGGCGGGCACAGATCGGCAGACGCCGTCGCAGATACCAACGCCGTCCAGTGCTGAGCGGGAGGCAGACGTGAGCGAGCGCATCCGGATCGGAGACCAGTGGTATGTCGCGGCCAAGTCGGCGCGCGCCGACGAGAGCCCCCACGTCCTCAAGAGCGAGGAGACGTTCGCACTGTTCGACCGCTACGGGGATGCTCACGCGTGGGGATCGGGCGAGCAAGGGCTCTACCACGAGGACACGCGCTATCTCTCGCGCCTGGAACTGCGCATCGGCGGGGTGCGGCCGCTCTTCCTCGGCTCGACCGTCAAGGAAGGCAACAACCTGCTGGTGGTGGAGTTGATGAATCCCGATCTCTCCGTGGGCGGGCAGATCGATGTGGCCAAGGGCGAGGTCCACATCTTCCGGGCAAAGATCATCTGGGAAGCGGCCTGCTATGAGCACGTGCGTCTGGTGCACCACGGGCTGGAACCGGTCCGGCTGCCCGTGTCGCTGGGCTTCGATGCGGACTTCGTCGACCTGTTCGAGGTGCGCGGCATGCCTCGCGAACGTCGCGGTGAACTGCGCACGCCGCAGACGCACGCCGACGAACTCGTGTTCGCCTATCGCGGGTTGGACGGGCGCGAACGCCGCACGCGGGTGCGCCTGGAGCCCACTCCGCGGCGCTGGGAGGACCGCGAGGCGCACTACGAGATAGAGCTGGCCCCGGGGCAGGAGGTGCACCTGTACTGCACGTGCACCTGCGAGACGGGACAGGCCACGGGCACGGGTACGGCGGAGCGGGCGATGCACTACGACCAGGCGTATCGCGCGAATGCCGAGGCCCGGGCGAGGGCGGTCGAAGGCCGCTGCCGGATGGAGACGTCCAACCCGCTCATGGACCTGTGGATCGAGCGGTCCGCATCGGACCTGTCGATGCTGGCGACCGAATTGCCTACCGGGCCCTATCCGTATGCGGGTGTGCCTTGGTATTCCACCACCTTCGGGCGCGACGGGATCCTCACCGCCCGCGAATGCCTCTGGGTCGATCCCCAGCTTGCACGCGGCGTGCTCGCCTTCCTCGCCGAGAACCAGGCGAGGGAGGAGGACCCGTCTCGCGACGCCGAGCCCGGCAAGGTGCTTCACGAGGCCCGCAAGTGCGAGATGGCCCTGACCGGCGAGGTCCCGTTCGCGCGCTACTACGGCACGGTCGACGCGACGCCCCTTTTCGTCGGACTGGCCGCGGCCTATCACCGCCGCACCGGCGATCTGGCCTTCATCCGGCGACTGTGGCCTCATGTGCTGGCCGCCATGGAATGGATGGACCGCTACGGCGACGTGGATGGCGACGGCTTCGTCGAGTACGCCCGGCGCAGTGCGCAGGGACTGGTGCAGCAGGGATGGAAGGACTCGCACGACTCTGTCTTCCACGCAGACGGCAGGATGGCCGAACCACCGATCGCCTTGTGCGAGGTGCAAGCCTACGTATACGAGGCCAAGCGCGGGGGGGCGCAACTCGCGCGACTGCTGGGCGAGGAGGAACTGGGCGCGCGCTGGACGCGGGAGGCCGAGGAACTGCGCCGCCGCTTCCACGCCGCCTACTGGTGCGAGGACCTGGGGACCTATGCGATCGCGCTGGATGGCGCCAAGCGCCCCTGCCGCATCGCCGCATCGAACGCGGGGCACGCTCTGTGGAGCGGCATCGCCGCGCCGGAACACGCAGCCCGCATGGCGGAGCGTTTCATGCAACCCGACTTCTACAGCGGCTGGGGCGTGCGCACGCTGGCCACAGGGCAGGCGCGCTACAACCCCATGTCGTACCACAACGGATCGATCTGGCCGCACGACAACGCGCTGCTGGCGGCCGGCCTCGCACAGTACGGTCATACCGACGCGGCGCTGCGCGTCATGACCGGGCTCTTCGACGCCAGCCTGCACTTCAGCCAGCATCGCCTGCCCGAACTGTTCTGCGGCTTTCCTCGCCGCGCGGGCGAAGGGCCGACCCTGTACCCGGTGGCCTGCTCCCCTCAAGCCTGGGCCGCGGCCGCCGTGTACGCCTTGCTGCAAGGCTGCCTGGGGCTGGAGATCGACGCAGTGGCGGCGGAATTGCGCTTCCATGCACCGCGCCTGCCGGAGTACCTGGACTGGCTGGAGGTGCGAGACCTGACGGTGGGATCGGGCCGTGTGGACCTGCTGCTGCAGCGCTACCACCACAACGTGGGCGTCGAGGTGCTGCGCAAGGAAGGGAACGTTTCGGTCCGGGTGCAAGTCTGACCGTCTCGGACGCAGCGGCCGCCCCGGCCGTGGCGCCGCCTGGTTCGATGACCTCTGGAGGAACTGTGATGGATCGCAAGTTGCACCTGCTGGAGTCCTTCGTGGCCCGTGGTTCCGATGGGCAGACCTACAAGGTTTGCGGGTATGAACACCTGGCCCGCGACCTGAGCCTGCCTGCGGCCATGGACCGCTGGGAACCGACCGGGATCGCGGAATACCGGCTGGAGGACGGCCGGCTGGTCGAGGCCTTGCCGGACGGTTCGATGCGCATCGCACGCAGCGGGATTGAACTGCGCCCCGCGTGACTTGGACAGGGCGGCGGCCCCGCCGCTCAACGTTGGCGGGTCCTCGCCATCCAGACCAGCAGCGCGCCGAAGGCCGCCAGTGCGCCGATGGCCGCCCGATACTGGCTCGCCAGCGCCTGCCAGCTCACTGGACGGGCCTGGGCGCCGAAGCGACCGTGTGCGCCCCGGTCCCCGGGTACCGGGGCGTGGAGGTTGTCCCTCCGGCCCGGCGGCAGGGGGTCGTCGGTACGCTGCCCCTCGTAAGCCCGACGGGCGAGCAGCCGGTCCAGCCACCCGGGTACCAAGCGCGTTCCCCAGATCGCCTTGACCGCGGGCCAGCCCACCCAGTGCTCCCGGCGCGGATGCAGGGCCGCATGCACGATCGCCTGCGCCGCGACCTCCGGTTGGAAGATGGGAGGCACCGGCTGCGGCTGGCGTTCGAGCGTGGTGCGCCCCCAGTCGAACTGGGGCGTGTTGAACGCGGACAACTGCACCATCGTCAACCGCACCTGGCTGCCTTCGTGCAGCAACTCACTGCGCAAGGAATCGGTGAAGCCCCGCAGGGCCGCCTTGGCCCCGCAATAGGGCGCCTGTAGAGGGATGGAACGGTAGGCGAGGGCGGAGCCCACCTGCACGATCACGCCCCTGTCTCGCGGCTTCATGCGCCGCAACGCGGCCATCGTGCCCCAGACGGCCCCCAGGTAGGTGACCTCCGTCGCCCGACGGAAGTCCTCCGGCGTGATCGCGTCCACGGGCGCATAGATGGTGGCCATGGCGTTGTTCACCCACACGTCGATGCCGCCCCAGCGCGACTCGACTGCCGCAGCGGCAGCCTCGACCTGGGCAGGGTCTGCCACGTCGGTCGGAAGGACCAGGGCTTGCGCGCCTGCCGCCTCGACCTCGCGCGCGGCGGCCTCCAGACCCTCGCGTCCACGCGCGATCAGGGCCACCCGCGCTCCCCGTGCGGCGAAGGCCCGCGCGGTGGCGCGGCCGATGCCGGCAGAGGCGCCGGTGATGGCGACGACCAACGGTTCTCGGGCAGGGTGGGTGCGGTGTTCCATCGCGAGCGGGGAAGCAAAGGGCATGCCCGAGGTTCGCGTCCCCTCGATGGCGGCACCGGGGCACGACGCGCTGCCGCGCAGGCACGGCGCGTGCAAGCCGCCGACGTCGCGGTTTCGATCTCCAGGAGCAGACGATGGCCCGGATTCTCGTTCTCTACCACAGCATGTACGGTCACATCGAGGCGATGGCGCAGGAAGTCGCCACTGGTGCCAGGGAAGTGGCGGGTGCTCAGGTGGACCTCAAACGCGTGCCCGAGACCATGCCGGAGGATGTCTTCCGCAAGGCGGGCGGCAAGACCGACCAGCCTGCACCGGTCGCCCAACCCGCCGAACTGGCGAACTACGACGCCATCCTCTTCGGCACGCCCACCCGTTTCGGCAACATGAGCGGGCAGATGCGCAACTTCCTCGACCAGACCGGCGGCCTGTGGGCCAAGGGTGCCCTGGTGGGCAAGGTCGGCTCCGTATTCACCTCCAGCGCAACGCAGCACGGCGGCCAGGAGAGCACCATCCTCACGTTCCACGTCACGCTGCTCCACCTGGGCATGATCCTGGTCGGCCTGCCCTATGCCGAGCCGGCCCAGACCGGCATCGACGAGATCAAGGGAGGCTCACCCTACGGGGCCTCGACCATCGTCGGTCCCAACGGTGAACGGATGCCCAGCGGCCAGGAGCGCCAGATGGCCAGGTACCAGGGCCGCCATGTGACGCAGATCGCGACCAAGCTCTTCGGCTGACCGCTCGTGCTCCCGCAGTTTTGTTACAAATGCCGGCCGAGCGGTCGCAACAATGGCGGCCATCATCCAATGATTCGACACCATGGCTGCCGAGGGATTGCTGCGCCGTCACCTGCTGATCTACGTCCTCATCGCCGCTGGAGTACTGACCTCGTTCGCGGTGGATCTCATGACTCCCCTAGGAGTGTCGTACTGGGTCCTGTACCTGGTGCCCGTGGCGCTGTGCCTGTTGCAGCCGCAGGTCGGTCTGCCCGTGGGCACGGCCTCGGTGTGCTCGCTGCTCGTCGCGATCGGCCTGTTCGTCTCGCCACCGGGCTCGGTCAGCTTTGTCGTGGCCACGCTCAACCGGGCCGCCGGGCTGGCGGCGTTGTGGGTCATGGCCATGGTGGTGCGGCGCATCCTGCTCTCCCGCGGCGGGGAACAGCAAGCACTATGGCGCCAGCGGGGCGCTGCCGAGGTGGCGCAAGCGGTGGTGGGTGAGAAGACGGTGCACGAAGTGGCCGAAGGAGCGACGGGCGCACTCGCCCGCTACGTCGGCGCCCACGTGGGGGTGTTGTATCGCATGGAAGCCGGGCGGCTGCTCGAGACCGGCGGCTATGCGCTGCCACCGGGGCACGCCTCGGGCCGGGTCATGGCGCTGGGAGAAGGTGTGGCGGGCGAGGTCGCACGCGAAAAGGGTGTGCGCTGGGTCCGCGACCTGCCCGCGGGGTACCTGCCGGTTTCATCGACGCTGGGAAGCACGGACACTCAGTCGGTGCTCATCTTCGCGGTGACCGCGGACGCGCGGCTGGTGGGCCTGATCGAGTTGGGCTTCCTTGGCCCGGTGCGCGAGCCCGACCTCGTCGCCGAACTGGCCGGCAGCCTTCAGGAGCCGCTCGGGCAGGCCCTGCGCTCGGCCATCTACCGCCAGCAACTGGTGGAGTTGCTGGAGCAGACCCAGCGGCAGAGCGAGGAATTGCAGGCGCAGCAGGAGGAACTGCGTGTGGCCAACGAGGAGTTGGAGCAGCAGGCGCGGGCGCTGCAGGAATCGCAGACCGCGCTCGAGGAACAGCAGGCGCAGCTCGAACAGACCAACACCCAGCTGGAGGAACGCACGCACGAACTCGAACGTCAGAAGCAGGAGCTCGTCGTTGCGCAGCAGGCTTTGCGACTGAACGCCACCCGGCTGGAAGCGGCCAGCCGGCACAAGTCCGAGTTCCTCGCCAACATGTCGCACGAGCTGCGCACGCCCCTCAACAGCGCACTCATCCTGGCCAAGCTGCTGGCGGACAACCGGGAGGGCACGCTCACCGAGGAGCAGGTGAAGTACGCGCGCTCGATCCACGCCGCCAACAGCGACTTGCTGGCGCTCATCAATGACATCCTCGACCTGTCCAAGATCGAGGCCGGGCGTATCGAGATCCAGGCCGAGCCGGTGTCGGTCGACACCATCGTCCGCAACCTGAAGGCCACGTTCGACCCGATCGCCCAAACCAAGGGCCTGGCCTTCAACGTCCGCCGGGCCGCGCGCGTGCCGGCCACCCTGCTGACGGACGAGATGCGGCTGATGCAGGTGCTCAAGAACCTGCTCTCCAACGCTTTCAAGTTCACCGAGCAAGGTGAAGTGGAGGTCTCGATCCTGCCGGCCGGCGCAGGGCGTGTCGCCTTCGCGGTCCGGGACACCGGGGTGGGCATCGCACCGGAGCAGCAGGAGGTGATCTTCGAGGCGTTCCGGCAGGCCGACGGCTCGACGAGCCGCAAGTACGGCGGCACGGGTCTCGGGCTTTCGATCTCGCGCGAACTCGCCCACCGCCTGGGTGGACGCATCACCGTGGACAGCGCGCCCGGCAGGGGCAGCACCTTCACGCTCGAGCTGCCCCTTGCGTGGCAGCCGTTGCCGGGGACATCACCGGCTCCGGAGCCCTCGGCCCCGGCCGAGGCACTGGTGGCGGAACGCCGTGAACCGGGCACCGCCACCCGGCCGGCGCCCGCCGCTACCGCGCCTGCACAAGCGGGCGACGACCGCGACCGGCTGACGCGGCGCCACCGGCTGATCCTGGTGGTGGAAGACGACGAGCACTTCGCCCGCGTGCTCTACGACCTCGCGCACGAGATGGACTTCGACTGCGTGATCGCGGCCACCGGCGCCGAGGCCGTGGAGCTGGCCCGCGACCTGCAGCCCACCGGCGTGCTGCTCGACATCGGACTGCCGGACCAGTCGGGCCTGGGCGTGCTGGAGCAGCTCAAGCGCGACCCGTCCACTCGCCACATCCCGGTTCATGTCGTCTCGTTGCACGACAAGACACGCACGGCGCTGGAACTGGGTGCGATCGGCTACGTACTCAAGCCGGTGGACCGCGAGCGTCTGGTGCAGGCGGTGCGGCGGATCGAGGAGCAGTTGCGCAAGGAGGTGCGCCGCGTGCTGGTGGTGGAGGACGACCAGGGACTGCGCGAGAGCATCGCGCTGCTGCTCGCGCCGACCCAGGCCGACATCACCACCGTCGGTACCGTGCGCGAGGCGCTGGAGTGCCTGTCCACCCACACCTACGACTGCATGGTGATGGACCTGGCCCTGCCGGACGGCTCCGGCTACGAGCTGCTGGAGCGTCTCGGGCCCGGCACCGAACACTCCTTCCCGCCCGTCATCGTCTACACGGGACGTGTGATGAGCCCGGAGGAGGAGCAACGGCTGCGCAAGTACTCGCGCTCCATCATCATCAAAGGCGCGCGTTCGCCGGAGCGCCTGCTCGATGAAGTCACGCTCTTCCTCCACAGCGTCGAGTCCTCGCTGCCGGCCGATCAGCAGCGCCTGCTGCAGCAGGTCCGCCAGCGCGACGCGGTGCTCGAGGGCAAGCGTGTCCTGCTCGTCGAGGACGACATCCGCAACGTCTTCGCGCTGTCGAGCGCGCTGGAGCCGCTGGGGATCCGGCTCGAGATTGCGCGTAACGGCAGGGAGGCGCTGGACCGGCTCCAGAGAGGTCCGATGGTGGATCTGGTCCTGATGGACATCATGATGCCCGAGATGGACGGACTGACCGCCACGCGCGAGATCCGAGCCCGCCCTGAGCTGGCCAAACTGCCCATCATCGCGCTGACGGCCAAAGCGATGGCCGACGACCGCACCCGCTGCATCGAAGCCGGCGCCGACGACTACGTCGCCAAACCCATCGACCTCGATCGGCTCATCTCGTTGTGCCGCGTGTGGATCCGCAAGTAGCCGACGGCCTAGGACGGGCGATGAGCGACGAAGCCGATCCCTCCTTCGACGCGGAGGTCCGCGACCTGCTTGAGGCCGTCTATCGCGTCTACCAGCACGACTTCCGAGGCTACGCGGTGGCATCGATGCGCCGGCGCGTACGGCAGGCGATGCTGCGCTTTCGTTGCGAGAGCGTGGCGCAGCTGAAGCAGCGGCTGCTGTCCGACGGCGGCGCGTTCGGCGAGATGCTGCAGTACTTCACCGTGCAGCTGAGCGAGCTCTTTCGCGATCCTTCGTACTTCCTGGCGATCCGCCAGGAGGTGGTGCCTCTGCTGCGCACCTATCCCTCCGTCAAGGTGTGGGTTGCCGGATGCAGCAGCGGCGAGGAGCTGTGGTCGCTGGCCATCCTCTTCGACGAGGAGGAACTGCTCGAGCGCACGCTCTTCTACGCCACGGACATCAACCCCAAGGCGCTGGCGACCGCCGAGGCAGGGGTCTATCCCCTGGAGCGCATCGCCCAGTTCAGCGTCAACTACCTGCGCGCGGGGGGGAGGCGATCGCTCTCGGACTACTACACCACCGGGTACAACGCGGCAGCGTTCGACCGGCGCCTGCGCCGCCGCGTGCTGTTCGCCGATCACAGCCTGGCCACCGATCAGGTGTTCTCGGAGGTGCACCTGATCTCCTGCCGCAACGTCCTGATCTACTTCAACCGGCAGCTGCAGGACCGGGCGGTGGGGCTGTTCCGCGAGGCGCTCGTGCACCGGGGGTTCCTCGGCCTGGGTGCCAAGGAGACGTTGCGTTTCTCGTCCCATGCGTCGAGCTTCGAGGAATGGCTGCCGGCGCAACGCATCTACCGGCGGCGCTGACAGGAGGGCAGGACGATGGAACACGTGCACCGCCTGCAGACCGCGATCGAGGCCCTGGTCATCGGAGCCTCGGCTGGCGGGATCGACGCCGTGGAGCGGCTCCTGGCAGCGCTGCCCGCGCGTTGTCGGCTCGCCGTCTTCGTGGTGCTGCACCTTCCTGCCGGACGCCCGAGTCGCCTCGCGCAGATCTTCTCGGGACGCTGCGCCTTGCCGGTGGTCGAGCCGCTGGACAAGCAGCCCGTGGTCCCCGGCACGGTGTACGTCGCGCCCCCCGACTACCACATGCTCGTCGAGCCCGATCGCACGGTCGCGCTGTCGATCGATGCGCCGATCCTCTATTCACGCCCGGCCATCGACCCGCTGTTCGAGTCGGCGGCCGTGGCCTACGGTCCGGCCTTGCTGGCCGTCGTGCTGACCGGCGCCAGTGCCGATGGCAGCGCCGGACTGCGCGCCGTGCGCCGCGCTGGCGGCACGGCGTGGATACAGGACCCGGCCAGTGCCCTTGCGAGGACCATGCCCGACGCAGCCCTCGCCGCGGCCGGCGCGGACGCGGTGCTGTCCATCGACGAGATTGCCCAGCGCCTGGAGCAGATGGCCACCGTGCCCCTAGTGCCGACCGATGCTCCGCCCACCCTGCAACGCGAGTAGGACATCATGGAACAGGACACCCACGTGCTTGTCGTCGACGACCTGGAGCAGAACCTCGTGGCGATGGAGGCGTTGCTCAGGCGACCCGGCGTCAAGGTGCTCAAGGCCCAGTCGGGCCGCGAGGCGCTGGAGCTGCTGCTCGCCCATGACGTGGCGGTCGCGCTCTTCGACGTGCAGATGCCTGAGATGGACGGCTTCGAACTGTCCGAGCTCGTGCGCGGTTCGCCCCGCACACGGCACGTTCCCATCATCTTCCTGACCGCCGGGGCGGTCGACGTGCAACGCTCGTTCAGGGGCTATGACGCGGGCGCGGTCGACTTCCTCTACAAGCCCATCGACCCGCACATCCTCACCAGCAAGGTAGGGGTCTTCGTGGAACTGCATCGCCAGCGCATGGAACTGGCCCGGCGCATGGAGGAGCTGGAGCGCGCCCTGCAGCTCAACGAGATGTTCACCGCCGTGCTGGGCCACGACCTGCGCACCCCCCTGTCAGTCGTCAAGGTCAGCGCCGAGCTGCTCTTGATGCAGCATCGCGACGAGGCGACGCGCAACATCGCCAACCGCCTCAAGTCGAGCGCGGCGCGCATGTCGCGCATGGTCGAGCAGTTGCTGGACGTGTACGGTCTCAAGTCCGGTGGCATTCCGCTCAAGCCCGTGCCGTGTGACCTCGGCGAATTGATCGACCAGATCTGCGCGGAGGTGAGCGTGGGGGCCCGTGAAGGGCGTGTGCAGGTGACACGGCGGGGAACGCTGTCGGCCGTGCTCGATCGCGATCGCATGCTCCAGGTGGTGGCCAATCTGATCGGCAACGCGCTGGAGCACGGCGACCCAGGGCACGCGGTGACGGTCGAGCTCGACGGCGACGGCGACGAGCATGTCGTGATCCGTGTTCGCAACCGTGGCGCCATCCCGGCAGACCGCATGGAATCGCTCTTCGCACCGTTCCAACGCGTCGGCCAACCCCAGCAGCGTTCGGGACTGGGGCTGGGCCTCTACATCGTCGACCAGTTCGTCCGTGCCCACGGCGGACGGGTGGAACTGCGCGCCGAGGCCGACCAGACGCTCGCCGAGACGGTGCTGCCCCGCAATGCGCAGGGCCGCTCCGACGCTGTGGTGCCGCTCTAGCGCGGCGCCGGCATGCGGCACGCATGCCCGCCGGCCCGGGAGGCCTGCTCCCGCGCGCTTGACAGCCCGCCGGATGCGCGCGAGCCGGCTGGGCTGGGGCCTCAGTCGAGCTTCCAGTCCACGCCGGCGAAGACCCCACGTCCATCCCCTGGCAGGAAGTGGGGGCCGTCCACACCCCCTGCGCTACGGATCACGTTCGTCGTCGCCGCGTAACGGCGGTTCGACAGATTGCGGCCTTCGACGAACCACGTGGCGCGGTCGAGGAGGCGCCCGCTCGCCCTGAGGCCCCAGATCACGTAACCGTCCGCCCGCAGCGTGTCCGCGAAATCCACCGCGTACCCGCCCGCGGATTCGGCATGCAGCGCGACGAGCGCGCCGCCGGCAAGGCGATACCCCAGCTGCGCGCGGGCGAAAACGGACGGCACGCCCGGCAAGCGCCGGCTGCCGTAGGTGGGGTCGTCGCGAAAACGAAAGTCGTTCCACAGGCCGTTGACCTGCCATTCGACCCGGCCTTGCGCATCGGCGAACGCCTGACCGTGCAGCCCTGCTTCCACCCCCCGATGCACGGTACGCCGCGCGTTGATCGTGATGTTGGCTCCGGCACTGTCGGTTGCGATCTGGAGCAGTTCATCCCGCAGATGTGTTTCGTAAAAGACGATGTCCCATTCAACGCGGCCGGACCGACCGCGCGTGCCGACTTCCCAGCCCGTGCCGCGCTGCGCCCTCGTGAGATTCGGCCGCAGTCCCCCGGCCAGTTCCCCGAAGGACGGAGGCTCGAAACTGCGCGAGGCGTTCGCGAAGAACTGCACCTGCGGTGTGTAGTCCCACAGTACCCCCAGCTTGGGACTGACGCCACGGTATCTCTCCGCGAAGTCCTCCGGCACAGGGTCGCTCGCCGTGCCGGCGACGAAGCGGTCCGACAAGCGCCGGTCGGCACGCGCCGCCTGCACCCCGGCGACCACCGACCAGGCGGGCGCAAGATGGTGCTGGTTCTCCGCGTAGACCTCGACGTTGCGAGCGGTTTGACGGGTGCGGTTGGTGCGCGCGCCGGGGCGGCCTGCCTGGTTCACGTAGCGATCCTCCTTGGTCGTGCCGTGGCTGTGCGCGAGACCCACCGTCACCCGGTTCGGCCGGCCGGCCAACTCCCCACGGTGCGTATAGCGCAGCTCGATCCCATAGTCCAGGCTGGACTGCTCGAGCACCTGGAAGATCGGATGGTGCAGGCGCTTGTCCGAGACATGCCCGAAGGCTTCCACCTGATCCGCGCCGCGGCGGTAGACCGTCCTGTTCGACACGCGGGTCCAGCGGATGTCGCGCCGCTGGTCGCCGGCCGCGCTGCCCCCATTGGCAGCTCGCGGGTCGCGCTCCAGTTGTGCCTTGGTGAGCGCTCCCGGCAGCTCGGAATCGCTGTTCACGTGGCCCACGTAAAAGCGGGTTTCGAGGTCGTCATCGACCAGGTAGCCCAGGTTGGCGAAGTAGCGTCGGCCATGCTGCCTGGCGTGCTCGCGAAAGCCCTCCTGCGCGAGGCCGCTGGCGGCCATGTAGTGGTCGAACCGGTCACGTACTCCGCCGGACGAGACGTGCAGCCGCCGGTAGCCGAAGCTCCCAGCCTCGGTTCGCAGGCGAACGCCCTCGGCGTTGTATCCGTTGGGGGAGACGAAGTTGACGGCGCCTCCCAAAGTGCTCGCCCCGTATCGCAGGGCGTTGGCTCCGCGCCAGACCTCTACATGGCGCGCCGACAACGCGTCCACCGCCTGGAAATCGAAACTGCCGTCTGCCAGATTCAGCGGCGCGCCGTCCTGCATCAACTTGATCCCCCGGCCGTGGAAGGTGCGTTGCAGGCCGGAGCCGCGGATGGACAGCCGCGATTCCTCCGCACCGAAGCGCGCTTGCACGTAGACCCCGGGGGCCGTGCCCAGCGTGTCCGCCAAGGTGGAGACACGGCCTTCTCGATAGCGCTCGGCATCCAGGACAGACGCACCGCCGGGGGTCCGTCGAAGCTGCTGGCGCGCCGCGGGCAGGTCGGGTTGGGTCAGCGTCGAGCGGTCACCGTCCGGTTGGCCGACCACGACGATGGGTTCGAGGGCCGAATGCGGGGCCTCGGGCAACAGGGGTTGAGCGCAGACGTGCGGGATCCACAAGGGCAGCAGGGCCCAGGCGGGCCGGAAACGAACAGGCATGTGTGCTCCTGGAAACGAAAGGCGAACGCCGCCGATGCCATCAGCGGCACGGCGGACGGAAAGCGAAGGCGTTTCAGGAGAAGGCGGGCGGCCCGCGCGAAAGCGGCGCCATCCACGCCGCGGCCAGCCGGCGGGCACTCAGGCGCGCCGTGGGCGCTTCGTGGGCCAGCCCCGGTCCTGCCGCCGTGCCAGGGGCAAGATGCAGTCCGAACGCGGGGGTGCAACAGCCGTCATGCAGGAAGTGGGCATGGGCCGGCAAGGGCTCGCCGTCGGCGTCGACGACGATGGCCGTTCCAGTCGCGGAACAGACGGAGGTTCCCCCTGCCACCGCTGCGGACAGGTAGCTGCCCAGCACCGCCTGCAGCAGCACCACGGCCGCAAGCCACAGCGCCAGCAGGTGGTCGCGGGAGCACGACGGCAGGAGTGACGGGCAGGCTGGAGACACGGGCGGCGATTGTAGGCCCGCGATCATCGGCCCCACGGCCGTACCCGCTCACCCGGCCTCAGGACGCCTTCCGATTGAAACAAAAGCCCGTGTAGTGCGGCACGTCGTAGCCGTCTTCGTATGGCAGATGCAAACCTTTGCCAAGGTTGTCCCACTCGTCGGCCCGCTCATATCCGAGGTCGAGCACCGACTTGACGAACTCGTCGCGCGCCTGCACGCGGTAGGCGCAGAAAGCGGTCCCTATGCTGTTGAGCGTGTAGAACGACCGCGAAGAGTGGATCGGGGTGGTGTTGACGATGATGCGACGCGGCTTGGCCGGCAGATCGCGGAGCAATTCCGCAAGCGTCAACGGCAGGTACTGAAGGCTGCCGGAGGCGAACAGCACGTGATACCCGCTCGCGTCCTCGTACCGGTCCGTGAAGTGCAGGCACCCCTCTGGCGCACGGGCCCGCGCCAGCTCCTGCCCTCGCCGCACGACTGCCGGGACGTCGCACACGGTCCAGCGCAGGTCCTCCGGGTAACGTAGCGTGCGACGATAGGCGTAGTACTTGACACCCACGTGACCGCCGAGATCGAAGACCGAGCGCATGCCTTCGGCGAACGAGCGAGCAAGCCAGAACATGGGCGCGTAGTCCCAGGGGGTGAGGGCGCTGGAGTAGGGAATGTCCGCCGAATCCTCGTTGTCGTAACCGAGTGGCTTGAGCGCCGGGGCGCTTGCGGCGGCAGCGCTGAAGGTCGGAAATACACCCCGGAAGAGGTTCTCATCCTTGTTCGCGGCGAACCGCGCTTCATAGCGCTTGCGGCCCCAGCTCCTTACGCCGGGCGCAAGCGCAATGCGGTCCACCGCACGATGCACGCGCTCCAACAGTTCCACTTCGCTCGCTCCTCGTCGTTGAGAGGCTGTTCGCGCCGCAGACAATCACGACCCAGACCCGCCTCGAGGAGGCGCAGCCCGTTCAGGAATTATCGGCTCTGCCCGCATCCGCGAACCGCCGTACCACTCGACTGAGGGGGCGCGGCGGCGCGCACATCGGCAGTGGCGAATCAGGGAGGAGGGGAGGCCAGATCAGATCGGAACAGGATCAGCGGTTGGCCCCCGCGGGAAGCTTTGCGATGACCTTGATCTCGAACTGGAACCCGTAGAGCCACGTCACGCCCACGCCGGTGAGGGTGGGATGCGGCGCGTCGCCCCAGTACTCGCCAACGACTTTCCAGACGCGCTCGAAGTGGGACGCGGGGTCGACGAGAAAGACCGTCACGTCGATCACGTCTTCGAACGTGCATCCGGCCGCAGCCAGGATGGCGCTCAGATTCTCGAACGCCAGCCGGACCTGCGACTCCAGCTCGGGCTCCGGAGATCCATCGGGCCGACTGCCCACCTGGCCCGAGACGAACAAAAAGCCGTTGGACCGCACCGCGGGAGAGTAGCGGTTCCTTTCATACAGCGCCTGGCGCCCGGCGGGGAAGACAACATCTCGTGCAGACATGGGTGACCTTTCTCTGGGATTCGTGTCGCGGCGACTGGCCGCCGCGAAGGGGGAATCTAGGCCTCCCGGGCCGCGGGATAAACCGGCCAGCGCCACAATCACTGTTTGGCCCTCACGGACAATCGAGGACCCAGGAGCACAGGGATGGATCGGTTCGACGCACTGCAGGCTTTCGTGCGCGTGGTCGAAGCGGGCAGCTTCACGCGCGCAGCACACACGCTGCACCTCAGCAAGACCAGTGTCACGCAGCTGGTGCAACAGCTCGAGGCGCGACTGCAGGTGAAGCTGCTGAACCGCACCACGCGCCGCGTGGCGGTCACGGCGGAGGGCGCAGCCTACTACGAGCGCGCGGTGCGTCTGCTGGCCGATCTCGCGGATGCCGATGCCAGCGTGCACGGTGCTGCAGCCACCCCAAGCGGATGGCTGAGGGTCGATGTACCCAGCCCGTTCGCCCGCCTGGTGCTGATGCCTGCGCTGCCCGCCTTCCATGCCCGCTACCCCGAGATCCAACTGGAGATGGGCGTGAGCGACCGCATGGTCGACGTGATCGGGGACCACGTCGATTGCGTGGTGCGCGGCGGCGACTTGGCCGACTCGTCGCTGACCGCCCGCCGCGTCGGCGAGCTGCCGCTGCGCGTATACGCCGCGCCGGCCTACCTCGAATGCGCCGGCATGCCTTCGCATCCGAAGGAACTGACGGGCTCACATCACCGGGTGGTCGGATTCCTGAGGGCGAGCAGCGGCAAGGTCGCGCCCATGCAGATGCGGCGAGGTGATGAGCGGATCGAGGTGGAGGGCCGTTGCGTGGTCGCGGTGGACGACGGCAATGCCTATCTGGCTGCCGGATTGGCCGGCATGGGCGTGCTCTGGCTGCCCACGTACATGGCCGAAAAGCACGCGGCGCGCGGTGAGCTGGTACGTCTCCTGGAAGACTGGCACCTGGAGCCGATGCCGATGTATGCAGTGTTCCCGCCGAACCGGTACGTCAGCGCCAAGGTGAGGGTATTCATCGACTGGGTGGCCTCGCTCATGGCCAGCGCGCGCGGCGGGGTCGGCTCCGGGTAGGAGCTGGACGGGGTGAGACCCAGGATCGAAGGCGAGAAACCGTGCGCCCGCCAGGGGCGCGAGGAACGCGGCAACGGGTTGCGGTCCCCGGGGAAACTTCCTAACATGGGTTCATGCGCGCCCGTCCTGTGCCGGCCCACCTCCTTGCTGTCAGCGCTGCCCCTGCGGCGTCTGCCAACGCGGGTCGGCACTTGTTTTCACGCGTGTCTGTGCCGTGCGATCTCGTGCGCGGGCCTTCTTCGCACGAGCGCGATCTCGTGCGCGGGCCTTCTTCGCACGGGCTTATTTCGCCTCTTCCGCCCTCCGCGGGTCACGCCGGACACGGCTGAGCCCGGCGGAGGCGGCCACCAAGAGTGGCTGCGCCGCCGGGCGACTCCAGCAGTTTCGCAAGTGCACGTCTTACGGGGACGTGTGGCCTTTTCATTCTCTACCGCCAAGGAAATCCCATGCGCGCGTTTGCTCACGAGCGCCAGCTCACGGGGCTCGACCATGCCCGCCTGTCCAGCCTGCTCAACTCATCCCGCACCTCCTTGCCCGCATCGCTGGCCGACACGGCGAGGGAGGTGATCGACACCGCTGACATCGTCGATTCCACAGCGATCGCCCCGACCGTTGTGACGATGCGCACGCGGGCCAGGCTTCGTCGCCCGGGTGGCGATGAGCTGGAGGTCGTGCTTTGCTATCCCGAGGAAGCCAACGCCGCCGAGGGGCGGATCTCGGTCCTTTCTCCGCTGGGCCTGAGCCTTCTCGGTGCCACTGCGGGGCAGACGATCGAGTGGCAGGGCCCGGATGGAGAAGTGCACCGTGCACAGATCGATCAGATCGTCTTCCAGCCAGAGGCTGAGGGAGACTACCTGAGCTGAGGCGTGCGTGAAGGCGCCGCCCCTGCCCGCGGCCGACTGCTCCGGCTGGGGCGGTAGCGGCAGGGCGTGCGCCGATCGGCAGCCGACCCGTGCACGGATTTACAAGACAGCGGCCGGACCGCGACGCAACATGGGGACATGCGAGTTCCCTCATCACCCCACTCGAACTGCGAATGGCGGGCCGGCGCGTACCAAGCTCTGCCGCTGTCCTTCGGCGTGGCTGCGTACGGCTGGGTGTGGGGCGCGCTCGCGGTCCAAGCAGGTCTTGCTCCGTTCGAGGCTGCGCTCATGAGCGCCACGGTATTCGCCGGCACCGCACAGTTCGTCACCCTGGCCATCTGGCAGGAGCCGGCCTCGGGCTGGTCGCTGATGACGCTGATGACGGCCACGCTCGCGGTGAATCTCCGGTTTGCGCTGATGAGTGCCTCGCTCCAACCACTGTTCGAGCGTGAGGGCGTGCACCGGCGCTACTTCAAGGCGTTTTTCGTCAGCGACGAGAACTGGGCGCTGACCTCCTATGAGATGACACAGGGGCGCGGAAGCGTCGGCTTCCTGCTCGGTGCAGGAGGAGCGATCTACTTGACCTGGGTGGTGGGGACGATACTGGGCGGGCTCATGGGCGCAGGTATCCCGGAGCCGCGTCGCCTGGGTCTGGATTTCGCCTTCGTCGCCAGCCTCCTGGCGTTGTTGCTCAGCATGTGGAGAGGGTGGGCACGCGTGCTGCCCTGGGCGTCGGCCGCCGCCGGCGCCACCCTCGGGTACGAGGTCCTTCCCGGCAAGTGGTATATCGTCCTCGGCGGCGTGTGCGGAAGCGCTGTGGCCGCGTGGTCCTCCAACGCCGGACGCGTAGACAACGAGAAGTCATGAACGTTCAGATCCTCGCTGCTATTGCCGCCATGGCGGTCGTGACCTGGGCCTGTCGAGCCGGCGGATTGTTCGTTGCCCACCGGCTGCCGCAGGAAGGGCGCATGCGGCAGGCGTTGGAGTCGATGCCGGGCTGTGTCATGGTTGCGTTGGTCGTGCCCGAACTGGTGTACGGCGGACCCTCCGCATGGCTCGCAGGCGCCGCGACCGCCGTAGCGATGATCACCCTGCGCAGCCTGCCCGTCTCGATCGCGGTCGGCGTCGGCGTCATGGCCGTCGCAAGAGGAGGTGGTGCGTGAGCACGGAATCAAGCCACTTCTGGCAGATGGCGGGTCTTTCAGGGGTCAGCGGCTTCCGCGCGTGCTTCCGGCATCACAGTTTCAGCCGCCATACGCACGACGAGTACGCCATAGGGACCATAGAGGCGGGCGTCCAGACATTCCATTGCCGCGGCGATCAACGGATCTCCAAGCCCGGCTGGCTGATCCTCGTCAACCCGGACGAGCTCCACGACGGCCGGGCGGCGGAGGGCACGTATCGCTACCGCATGCTGTACCTCGCCCCGGACGTCGTCTCGGCTCTGGTGCGCGACGCGGGAGAATCGGAAGGGCGCCTGCCGCTGTTCAAGTCCCCCGTGGTGCAGGATGTCCAGCTGGCGCGCGCCTTGTGCGAACTGAATCGCAGCAGCGAGACGCACGAAGGTCCCCTCGCATTGGAACTGGAGACGCGCTTCGTGGTGCTCGTGCACGCGCTGCTGCATCGGCACGCCAGCGGCACCCTGCGTCGCACCCATCGCGGCACGGGCTCGGGTCCGGTGCGCTACGTGAGGCAACTCCTGGACGAGAATTTCGCCGCTGACCTGTCGCTCTCGGCGCTCGCCTTGGAGTGCGGCATGAGCCGCTACGCGCTGCTGAGGCTGTTCACCCGCGAAGTGGGGATGCCGCCCCACGCGTATCTGACCCGGGCGCGGCTGCGTGAGGCGCGTCGACTGCTGGCCCAGGGAGAGTCGCCCGCGACCGTGGCCTCGGCGGTCGGGTATGCGGACCAGAGCCACCTCAACAAGCGATTTCGCGCGGCGTATGGCATCACGCCCGGGCAGTTTCAGGCATCGACGACGCGGTGGGGCACGTGCGTGGCCGTGAACTTCAGGTAGAACCGTTCCGCGCGTTGTCTGCCGACCGGAGCCGCTCACCCAAGAGAACTTGTAACCCATAGGCGACGCGTCATGCAGCGCGCCGCATGTTTACACATATCCCTCCCTGCAAGAGCGGCCAGCAACGCGGAGTAGGGGGCGTGCCGGGATAAGGCCAGTATTCCTTTATAAGCCTTGCACTTATAAAAGAGCGCCTCCTTATGCGGGCAACTGCGGCCTGTCGCACACTTGTGCGCTGAAAAACTCCCGCCGTGACTTGGCACCAGCTGCTGCTTATGGTCCCCGCGCAGTTGGAGTGAGCCTCGAAATTGGACATTCCAGGAGCTGCCTGCCCGGCGCAGCATCCAGGCGGCCCTGAAAGATAGATTTATCGGAACCAGATAAAACCGGATAAAACGGCGCAGCGCCTACGCTGATGTCTTCTTCGCCCTCCGGGAGGCGGCTGGCGGGGCGGCGCCGAGACGGTCGAGCACGGCCTGCACCGTTTGTGCTTCGATGCGGTACCGCGCCGCCTCCTGCTGGGTAGCCAAGAGTTGACTGCGGGCCGTGCGCAGTTCCTGCTCCAGCGCCTGCTTGCCCTGCTGCAGCGCCTTCTCTGCGGTGTCCGCCGCATCGAGCTTGGCCTGCAACTTGGCGAGTGCCTCAGCCTGTTCAAGCGCCGCTTTGCGATCACGTGCCTCGGCTTGCGCTGCCTGGCTTCGCAGCGCCTCCACCTGCTTGTCCGCTTTCGTGCGGGCCTGCCGCTCTTGCTCGATCTCCAGCAAGGCACGCTTCTCCGCCGAAGCTGCACGTCGGTCAGCCGCTTCGACCGCTTCACGCGCCTTGGCTAGGTCTGCGCTGAAAGCCTCCTGTTGACGTTGCTGCTGCGCCCGCGCCTGATCGAGCTGCGTCTGCAACTCCTGCAGGCGAGCGGCGGCTGCCGCGTGTGCCCGCCGCTCTGCTTCCAACTCGGTGCGCAACTGACTGGCGACTTCCAGCGCACTGTCGCGCTCGCGGCCCAGCTGCTCGACGGCGGCGTGTGCTTGGGCTGCTTCCTGCTCCGCCTGGCGCTGCTCCTGCCGGACGCGCTCCTGGTCCGCCTGCAGCTCAATGCGCAGCGCTGCCAACTCGTTGCGGGCGGCCGCGGTGGCCTGTTTCCAGACTTGGGCGATCGATTCCGCCGCCGCGGCCTTGATCTCGGCAGGCAGATCTGGGTGATCGATCTCGACCCGCGCCTTGGAGCGCAACTCCTCCCAGAACTTCGCAAGTGCGTCAGCCGGCGTGCTCATCGTGCCCTTGCGCACGTACTGGTAGAGCTTATTCGTCGTCGGCGTGATCCCGTACCGGAAGAACAGCAACGCGCACACCTCGCGGTACAGCGCCTTTGTGTCGTTGAAGCGGCCCTTCAGCGCCTCGACTTCGGCCAGGATCTCGGTTTCAGTGCTCATGGGTCGATATTACAACGTACTACGTTGATTTCCTTACGACCCGGCGAAATCTATGGACATAAACCTTCTAATGTCCATACACTGGAACGCCTGCGCTTTTTGGAACGCTTGTGACCGAACTGGTGACCATCGACCAGCTACTGCTGCCTGCGCACCTTTCTGGACGCAGCGGCCGCAATCGCGCTATGGGGCTCGCCCAGATCGCGGCCGACGATGACCGGTCCGCGGTCCTTGCGTGGCTCGCCAGGTATTCGGACTCCCCGGCCACACTGGCCGCGTATCGCAAGGAAGCAGAACGCTTGTTGCTGTGGTGTGCTCTTCAACACGGCAAGGCCTTGTCCGACCTCACGCACGAAGACCTGCTGGTCTATCAGCGCTTCATCGCGGATCCACAGCCGGCGGCGCGCTGGGTGATGGCTCCGGGCCAGAAGGCGAGCCGTTCCTCCCCTGCCTGGCGACCCTTTGCAGGGCCGCTTGGACCCAGCAGCCAGCGCCAAGCACTCTCCATCCTCAACAGCTTGTTCAATTGGCTGGTCGAGGCTGGCTACTTGGCGGGCAATCCGCTTGCACTCAGCCGCCGCAAGGCGCGCGCTCGTGCGCCCCGGGTCAGCCGCTTCCTGCCGCTCGAACACTGGAACGAAGTAAAGGCAACGATTGAAGCAATGCCGACAGCAACTCAGCGCCAAGCCGTTCATGCGGCGCGGTGTCGATGGCTGTTCTCACTGCTCTACATCGGTGGCCTGCGGGTGTCTGAGGTTTGCGGCACCACCATGGGCAGCTTCTTCGCTCGACGTGGTGCCGACGGCAAAGAGCGATGGTGGCTGGAGGTCACTGGCAAGGGTGAGAAGACACGGTTGGTCCCAGCCACCGATGAGCTGATGGCCGAGTTGATCCGCTACCGCAAAGCGAACGGCTTGAAGCCGCTGCCAGTCGAGGGCGAGGGATTGCCGGTGCTACTGCCGGTGATCGGGGTTGCAAAGCCGCTCGCGCGCAGCGCCATCCACGAGCTTGTGAAAGAAGTGGTCAGAGGCGCGGCGGAACGGCTGCGTGCCCGAGGCCCCGAGAACGAGGCCGCCGCAGCCCACATCGAGAAGGCCTCGACGCATTGGCTAAGGCATACGGCCGGCACCCACCAAAGCGACCGCATGGACCTCAAGAACGTGCGCGACAACCTGGGGCATGAAAACATCGCGACGACGAGCGTTTATGTACACACAGCCGAGGACGCGCGGCACGACGCGACTTCGGGCGTGCACCGTGTTGCGTGGAGCACGCCCTGAGCCACTTCCTTCAAGACAATCGCTTTGTCGAACGCACCGCCCTACACTCGAGACTCACATGGGTAAAGACTCCCGAATCGAATGGACGCACCACACCTTCAACCCCTGGTGGGGTTGCGTCAAGGTCTCCCCAGCATGCGACCACTGCTACGCCGAGTCGTGGGCCAAACGCGTCGGCTCTGACGTGTGGGGACCGGAGTCGCAGCGGCGCTTCTTCACCGATGCGCATTGGAAGGAACCGCTGAAGTGGAACCGCGACGCGACGGCTGAAGGCGTTCGTCGCCGGGTGTTCTGCGCCTCGATGGCCGATGTCTTTGAGAACCGGCCCGACCTGGTCGCGCCGCGACAGCGACTGCTGGCGCTGATCAACGCAACCCCCATGCTTGACTGGCTTCTGCTGACCAAACGCATCCACCTGGTCAAGAAGTTGTTGCCCAAGGGCCATGAGCTGCCGCCCCACGTGTGGATCGGAACTACCGTGGAGAACGAGGAGTACGCCCGCAAGCGGTTGAAGTACCTCCTGGAACTCGACTCGCCGTCGGTGCGGTTTGTGTCCTGTGAACCGCTGCTGGGCCCGTTGAACCTGGCGCCGCACCTGCAGCCCAATGCCAAGGGCACCCGCATTGACTGGGTGATCGCGGGCGGCGAAAGCGGCCACGGCGCACGCCCCATGGACCCCGCCTGGCCTGAGGACCTGCAAAAGCAGTGCGCTGCAGCTGGCGTGCCCTTCCACTTCAAGCAGTGGGGCCACTGGGCGCCCGCGAGCAACCTTGAAGTTCCACAGGGATACCCTCCCCACAAAGTGGTGCACTTCTACCAGGGCAAGAAGCAGGTTCCCGTGGTCAGCGTCGGCAAGAGCGTCGCCGGCCGTATTCTGCGAGGGAGAACATGGGATCAGTTTCCGACGACGCGAACGACCGCAACCTAGGACTGTTCAGCGACCTGGAGGCTCCGTCGATCAACGACGGCGTGGTCGAGCTCACCTTCAAGTCCAGCAAGCAAGACGGCTACCCTGTTTGGAGCGAAAACAAGTCCAAGCTCATCCAGCAGTACGTCCGCTTCTTCATTCTGGTGACCAAGCACGGCACCTACATCGACGGCTTTGCCGGCCCCCAGGTCGAGCAGTACAACGATGAGTCGTGGTCAGCCAAACGCGTGCTGGAAATCCAGCCGCCGTGGTTGCGGCGATTCATCCTTTGCGACATGAACCCGCGGCAGGTCGAGCACCTGGACAAGCTTGTGGCGGACCGCCGGGCCCTGGGTGACAAGCGCAAGATCGAGATTCACCGAGGTGACTTCAACACAGTGATCGAGCAAGTCCTCGTGCCCGGATCGATACGCGAGAAAGAAGCGACCTTCTGCCTGCTCGATCAGCGCACTTTCGAGTGCAAGTGGGACACCGTCAGGAAGATCGCCGAATACAAGAAGACGAACACCAAGATCGAACAGTTCTACTTCCTTGCAGTCGGCTGGCTGGGGCGATCCATCGCTGCGCTGAAGGACGACAAGAAGTTGCGGGAGTGGTGGGGACGTGACGACATCGAGCTTCCACGCTCCACCTCCCACTCGGTGGAACTCGCTCGTCTGTTCAGCCACCGCTTCATGCGTGAGCTGGGTTATGCCAGCGCTGCGGCCTGGCCGATCTACGAACGGTCCGACGGTGGTCGAGGCAAGGTCATGTACTACATGATCCACGCCACGGATCATGAAGAAGCGCCGAAGTTGATGAATCGAGCCTACAAAGCCGCCACCCTGGCGAGTCAGCCGATGGAACACACGCAGGCCTGTTTCGACGGCGAAGGCTTTGACCTCGGTGACATTGCAAAGCGGTACGACGCGAATGAATAGCTGCGTCTTCGCCCAACCTCATCCCAGCCTGAGCTTGGGCTGCCACTGTTTTTGTGCCAGTCCCAGCTCCTGCGCAAGCGAGCTCACCAGGGCCTCGTCCCTGGCAACCAGGAACCGCTGACATCGCGCCCCGAGCGCCAGGTTGGCCTTGCGGATGTAGTTGCCGTCGGCACCTTTGTGTTCGAGGAGGCCGTCGTCTCCCCATGCCTGCAGGACGCAGGATTGGTCCAATGGAAACGAAATAAAGGCATCCGGGCTTCCGAACCCCACCCCATAGGGCGACGGGCCGCGCGGCGCGGTGGTGTTCAGGAAAACGGGGGAATCGGTGGTGACGAATGAATGCTTGTCGCGCTCCCGGTGCACCACGCGCCAATGCCGGCCCGCCAGGTACGGGGCAGCGCCGAGCGCCATCTGCATGGTCATCTGCACCGCCCACTTCTCATCGGTCGTGACGACGAACTTTTCGCTTTGCGCCATGTCCACCATGAAAGCAGCCTGCTCGCGCAGTTCTTCGTCAGACGTGCCTTCTTCCAGTTTGTCGGCGCGCAGGTCCTGGTACACCTTCTCCACGTCACGGAAAAGCAGCTTCGCGCTGTGCGCGACCATCTGGCCGTTCAAGGACTGGACCGAGTTGACCATGTCTGGCGTGCGCATCGCCGCCAGGGCAATGAAGATGGACAGGTCGCTGCGCTCCTGATCGCTCAAGCCTTCGCAGGCGATGAGCTTGGCAATCGCCGGCTTGGCCTTGCCTTCGTACTCGCAGAGCACGGCTTCGAGCTCGAAACGCTTGCGACCCTCGGTGTCCTCAAGGGTGTAGAAGTGGCCAATGACGGCGGTATTCACTGGCTGCTGAAGCCGTACCTCATCGTTGTTGCGGTCGTAGACCGCGACCAGGCCATCTCGGCAGAAGCCCTCAAGGTAGAAGCGCGGCAAGAAGTGTTGTCGCTTCGGGCCGTTCAGCATCGGCGCACGTGTAGCGCCGCTGCCCGTCTTCGGCGCAGCGGCGATGCCCAGGCCCTGGGTGCTGCCGGCAGACTCCATTCGTGCCCCTTGATGTTCGGCTCGCCGTGCAGCCTCAACTAGGCGCTGTGGAGCGAGCCCGCCTTGCCGCGCGGGTGGCTGCTGTCGAGGTGTGCCGCCTGGCGCGCCTTCGGCTGCGCTGGCTGCTGTGCCGTTTTGGCAAGGCCCTCCAAGATGCCGCAATCCTTGGCTTCCCGCGAGCGGCCACACTGTGCACGCAACTGCTTCAAGTCCCGCTCCAACGCCTTGAGCTCTCGAATCCGGTGTGCGACATGGCCGATGTGGGCGTCGAGCAGCGAGTTCACCTCGCCGCAGTCCTTGTGTGGCGCATCCTTGAACCGCAACAGGACCCGGATCTCGTCGAGCGTCATGTCGAGGGATCGGCAGTGGCGGATGAAGGCCAAGCGGTCGACATGTTCCCCGTTATAGACGCGATAGTTGCCAGATGAGCGCGCTGGCAGGGGCAACAGGCCCTCGCGCTCGTAGAAGCGGACGGTTTCCACGCCGGTGCCTGCAGTCTGCGCCAGTTCGCCGATTTTCACGATCGCCCCTTCGTCGCTTTGGATCTTGACTCTACACCCGCTACAGGGTTTCAAATGTCGCAAATGAGAATCATTGGCAAAATGAAGCGATGAAGCACCTGATCTCCTGGCATGGCCTGCTGGCGGCCTTCCTCCTGCTAGTCAGCCTGGGCACTTCCGCTGCAACACCGACTGCATCGATCGAACCACAGGTGCGCCAACTGTGGCAACTGCTCGACTATGTCGCCGTCGATTACAGCGGGGCGGTGCGAAACGGTGCTGTGATCAGTGAAGCCGAGTACCAGGAGATGCGTGAGTTCTCCCAAAGTGCGCTGGCCCAGACCAGGACCCTGCCCGAACACGCCTTAAAGGCCCGTCTGGCCGCCCTTGTCACACAGCTGGTGACCGCGGTTACCGACAAGGCGCCGCCAGAGAAAGTCTCGGCCATTGCCCAGGAGGCAGGCCGCCTGCTGTTGACGGCGTATCCCATTGCGGTGGCACCGCGCAGCGTGCCGGATCTGCAACAGGGCCGGAGCTTGTACCAGGCGCACTGCGCGTCGTGCCATGGTGCCGCAGGTGCAGGTGACGGCCCCTTGGCCAAGCAGTTGGACCCGCAGCCCATCGCCTTCACGGACGCCGAGCGCGCCCGCGCTCGGTCACTGATGGCGCTGTACCAAGTCATCACGCAAGGGGTTGAAGGCACCTCGATGCCGCCGTTCGCCACGCTCTCCGAGTCCGATCGATGGGCGCTCGCGTTCTACATCGGCACGCTGTCGTACGACCAGGCTGCCCGAGAGCGCGGGGCAGCGGCGTTCACGAAGGATGCGCGGGTACGTTCGGCGCTTACCGATCTCAATGCTTTGGCCACCATGACCGAAGCGGACCTGGCCAAGACTTTGCCCCCCGAAACGGCCCAGGACGCGATGGCGTACGCGCGCAGTCACCCCAATGCCGTCACCACCGGGCCGTCGGGCCTCAAGCTCGCCCGGGGCCAACTGCAATCCAGCCTGGCGGCGTTGCGCGCCGGCGACCGTGCTGCGGCAACCCGCTTGGCCTTGTCGGCCTATCTCGACGGCTTCGAGCCGATTGAAGCCACGCTGGAAACGCGCAACAAGCAGCTGCTGATCGACATCGAACGGACGATGCAGTTGTACCGGAGCACGGTGAGCGAGGGGCGGATGGAGGCCGCCGCCAACACCGCCGGTGAGCTCGACACACTCTTCGCCCGTGTGGAGGCAGAACTCGGTCAAGCACGAACGGATGCGACGGCCAGCTTCGTGGGTGCGCTGACCATCCTTCTGCGTGAAGGCGTCGAGGCGCTGCTGATCGTCGTGGCGATGGTCGCCTTCTTGCGCAAAGCCGAGCGCCCGCAAGCGCTGCGCTACGTCCACGGCGGCTGGATTGCCGCCCTGGCCGCCGGGGGCTTGACCTGGTTGATCGCCACAAAGGTCGTGAGCATCAGCGGCGCGAGCCGCGAACTTACCGAGGGTCTGTCGTCGCTGTTTGCGGCCGCCGTCTTGTTGTCCGTCGGGCTGTGGATGCACCAGAAAAGCAGCGCCGGACAATGGCAGGCCTACCTGCGCGAGCGGCTGTCCGCCGCGTTGACCAAGCGGTCGGCTTGGGCACTGTTTGGCCTGGCCTTCATCGCGGTTTACCGCGAGGTGTTCGAGACGGTGCTCTTCTACTCGGCGCTGGCCTCCGAGGGCAACGGCCAGGCCTTGATTGCCGGCTTGGCCACTGGTGTGGTGCTGCTTGCCCTCATCGCCTTCGTGTTCCTGCGAACCAGCGCGCGCATGCCGATCGGCAAGTTCTTCGCGTGGAGTTCGGTCCTGGTCGCTGCGCTGGCCGTGGTCCTGGTCGGCAAGGGCGTGGCGGGGCTGCAGGAGGCCGGCTGGTTCAC
>DATMBN010000035.1:0-55138 GCA_035559275.1 Burkholderiaceae bacterium | reverse complement strand
CTCCACCGCCGACGTCACCAGCGCCTGGTACATCACCTGCTTTGCGTCCCAGGGCTGCGCGCGCCGGGCGTTCTCGTCCATCATGCTGGCGAGCAGCTCCTGGTCGAGACTGCCCCAGTTGACGCCGATGCGCACGGGCCTGTCGTGGCGCATCGCCACTTCGATCATCTGCGCGAACTGGCGGTCGCGCTTGTCGCCCTTGCCGACGTTGCCAGGATTGATGCGGTACTTCGACAGGGCCTCGGCGCATGCCGGCACGTCGGTCAGCAGCTTGTGCCCGTTGTAGTGGAAGTCGCCCACCAGCGGCACGTCCACCCCCATGCGGTCGAGCTGCTCTCGGATCGCGGGCACCGCCTCCGCCGCCTCCTGCGTGTTGACGGTGATGCGCACGAGTTCCGAGCCGGCCTGGGCCAGTTCCTTCACCTGGATCGCCGTGCCGATGACGTCGGTCGTATCCGTGTTCGTCATGGACTGCACGCGCACGGGTGCATCACCGCCGATGGTGACCACGCGCGGGCCCCACACGACACGGGCCTGCAGCGAACGGCGCGTGCCAGGGCGAGCCGGCTCGATGGGCGCGTCCAGAGGGGTCAAGCTCTCGTCCATGCCGTCCAGCCTTTCACGAGCTCAACGCAGTTCGACGCGGGCGACGTTGTCGCGCACGTGGGGCTTCAGGTCGAAGGCCTGCCCGCGCACCGTCAACTCGGTGACACCGGCGTTGCCGATCAGGAGCCTCATGGGCAGGGGGCCATCGACGGGTGCCGTCTCGCCGGCGCGCATCAGCTTGGAGAAGAGCACCCGCCCCCCCGCATCGCGGACCTCCACCCAGCTCTCGCCCGACGTGCGCAGCACCAGCACGGCGTTGCTCGCCGGCGTCCCCACGAGGGCGGCAGATGCCGGGGTGTCGGTCGCGGCCGGAGCGACGGTCTCGCCGGACGTCGCGCCTTGCAACGGCGGCAGGACAGGCTCCGCGCTCGTCTGGGGCTCGGCCGGGGACGCGCCCGTGCCGGGCGTCGCCGGAATCACCGATTCCCCGTCCGCCGGAGCGGCCTCGGTGGCTCGCTCTCCACCACCGGTCCACTGCCCCAGCGAGGGGAGCATGCCGGCAGGAATGATCCATAACGCGAGCGCGGCCAGCACCAGCAGCAGCGGCAGCCAGACGGCGGGGCGCTTCCACCATCCCGCGTCCAGGCGATCACCGCGGCGGGGGCTGCCGTCGCGGAAGGGCTGGTTGAGCCCCATCGCCACGTGCTCCAGCCGGGAAGGCGTGCCCGGTTCGGGCAGACGCGCGAGCACCGGGGCCGGATCGATCTTCAACGCCCGGCAGACGGTCTTGGCCAATGCGCGGGCGAAGGTGGCGTCCGGAAGTTCGTCGTAACGGTCGTCCTCCAGGGCCTCCAGCTTCTGGACGGAGACCTTGATCGACGCGGCCAGCGCGGCGATGTGGACGCCTGCCGCCTGACGGGCGGCCTTGAGCATCTGGCCAGGGGTCTGCGCAACCGTCGTCGACGGTTGCGGATCTTGTTCGCGCTCAGTCATCGTAGCGTCCACGTTCGAAGGCAACCGCCTCGCGCGAGTCGGGAAAGCGCCGCCGCAGCTGTTCGCCGAAGTCCAGCGCGCCGCTGCGGTTGCCCAGCTTGTGTTCGATGCGTGCCGCCAGCCACAGGGATTCAGGGTTGACGAGCTGGGGCACGGCGTTGACGCGCCGCACGTAGAAGCGCGCGCGCTCGTACTCGCCCCGCCGGAACAGCACCGCCGCCAGGTTCATCGCAGTGGCCGGATTGCCCGGGTCCATCTCGTAGGACTTCATCAGCGTGGCCTCGGCGTCGGGCAGATCGCCGGCCCGCGCCTGGCATACGCCCTTGGCGAGGAGCGTCTTGGTCACTTCGCGGTACTGGGGGAGCGCGATCGCCCCGTCGAACTGGGCGTACGACTCCTGGTAGCGGCGCCGCGAACAGAGGAACCAGCCGTAGTTGTGCCGCGTGTCCGGATCGCGAGGGTCGAGCTGCATGCCGCGTCGAAAGCTCTCCTCGGCCAGCCCGTCCTCGCCGAGGTTGGCGTAGATCAGGCCGCGCAGGTTGTAGGCCTGCGGCAGGTTGGGGTCGGCCTGCAACGCCAGCTTGATCTCGTCGAGCGCCGTGCGCGACTGCCCCTGCGAGAAGTAGGCAGAAGCCAGTTCGAGGCGGATGCGCGCGCGCTTCTGGGCGTCCGTCTCGTCCGAGGCCGTGGTCAGGTCGCGCCGCTCGCCGGGCGGCGTCGCGCAGCCGAGCAGCGCAAGGGCCGCGAACACGGCCCAGATCCAGGATCGCAAAGCAGGACGCACACCACGGTTCATCGAGTCTCCTGACGGCTCACTTCGTTGGCAGGGTGGATGCGGATGGGCTGTCGCCCCAGGCGCTTCTGGACGTTCGTGCGGTCCTGCACTTCGCCCGCGAGTTGCCCGCAGGCCGCATCGATGTCGTCTCCCCGCGTCTTGCGCACGGTGGTGACGATACCGGCCTGGATGAGGATGTCGGCAAAGGCCTGCACGCGCTCCCGCGACGAGCGCCTGAGCCCCGATGCAGGGAACGGATTGAACGGAATCAGGTTGAACTTGCAGGACACGCGGCCGCGCACCAGGTCCACCAGCTGGCGCGCATGATGCGGCTCGTCGTTCACGCCTTCGAGCATGCAGTACTCGAAGGTGATGAAGTCGCGCGGTGCCGCGTCGAGGTAGCGGTTGCACGCATCCAGCAGTTCGTCGAGCGGGTACTTGCGATTGAGCGGCACGAGCTCGTCGCGCAAGGCGTCTTGCGGGGCGTGCAGCGACACCGCGAGCGCCACCGGGCAGTCCTCGCGCAGGCGGTCCATCATGGGCACGACGCCCGACGTCGACACCGTCACGCGCCGCCGGGACAGACCGTAGCCGTGGTCGTCCAGCATGACGCGCAGCGCGGGCACGAGCGCCGAGTAGTTCTGCAGCGGCTCCCCCATGCCCATCATCACGACGTTCGTGATGGCGCGCTCGCCCGGCGCGAGCTTCAGGCGCTGGCGCAGGTGATGCTCGGCAAACCACAGCTGGGCGAGGATCTCGCCGGTGGTCAGGTTGCGGCTGAAGCCCTGGTGCCCGGTCGAGCAGAAACGGCAGCCAACCGCGCACCCGGCCTGCGACGACACGCACAGCGTGCCCCGGTCGTCCTCGGGGATGAACACCGACTCGACCGCGTTGCCGCCGCCCACGTCGAACAGCCACTTGATCGTGCCGTCGCTGGAGGCCTGCTCGCTGAGCACGACCAAGCCCCGGATCTCGGCGGATCCCTTCAGCTTGGCGCGCAGTGACTTGGCCAGATCGGTCATCTCGTCGAAGTCGCGCGCGCCCTTCTGGTGGATCCAGCGGAACAGCTGGGTCGCGCGGAAGCGCTTTTCCCCCAGCCGCTCGCAGAAGGCGGCCAATCCGTCGAGGTCGAAATCGAGCAGGTTGGCCGTCATGGCATGACCTTCGTTGGAAAGTACGAGGCCGACAACCGCGTTCAGCGGCTGTAGATGTTCATGCCGGGGAAGAAGAACGCCACTTCGACGGCCGCAGTCTCGGGCGCGTCGGAGCCGTGCACCGCGTTCGCGTCGATGCTGTCGGCGAAATCGGCACGGATGGTGCCTTTCTCGGCCTTCTTGGGGTCGGTGGCGCCCATCAGTTCACGGTTCTTGGCGATCGCGTTCTCGCCCTCGAGCACCTGCACCATCACCGGGCCCGAGATCATGAAGTTGACGAGGTCGTTGAAGAACGGACGCGCCTTGTGGACCGCGTAGAACTGCTCGGCCTCCTGGCGCGACAGGTGGACCATCTTGGCCGCCACGATCTTCAGACCCGCCGCCTCGAAGCGCGAGTAGATCTGGCCGATGACGTTCTTGGCCACGGCATCGGGCTTGATGATCGAGAGCGTGCGTTCGATCGCCATGAAAATTCTCCTGAATCAAGTACTTGGCAAAGCTTTTCATTCTAGCGCGCGAGCGGGTGGCCAGAATGGCAACCCTGCGATTCGGCCTTCGGACGCAAGGGCTTGCGGCGCCCGGGCCACGGCGCACCGCCGTCGCTGGGACCTTCAGCGGCGCCGTCCGCGCTTGCCGCCGCCGAACCCCTTGTTCGGGTTCGACCCGCCACCACCACCGCCTGTTCCGAGGCCCTTGGGGCCGTGCAGGCGCCGCAGGAAGGCATCGGAGCCGATGTAGCCGACGCTGGTCTGCATGGGGTCGGGCTGCTTCGGACCATTGCCGCCCTTCTTGCCCTTGGGAGACTGCGCAAAGCGCTTGTCGTAGGTCTGCACCAGCGGATCCGGGATGGACTGGCGCGCGCCCGCGTTGTTCCCGCGCGGCCCCTTGCCACGGCCGCCGCCGTCCCGCGGCGCGGCACCGGCCTTGCCCTTGCCGGCGCCCTTCTGGCCTTGGCCCTGGGCCTGCTGTCCGGTGCCCTCGCTCTGGGCCAGACGCCGGATCGCACGCACGTCGCCCTCGTCGAGTTCCACCCACATGCCGCGCTTGAGCCCGCGCGGCAGCACCACGTTGCCGTACCGGATGCGGATCAGGCGGCTGACAGTGAGCCCGACCGCCTCGAAGAGCTTGCGCACCTCGCGGTTGCGGCCCTCGGTGATGACCACTCGGTACCAACGGTTCACGCCTTCGCCGCCGCCGTCCTCGATGGACTTGAAACTGGCCGGCTGGCCGTCCACCTTGACGCCCTCCAGCAGCTTGCGTCGGGACTCGTCCTCGAGCTGGCCCAGCACGCGAACGGCGTACTCGCGCTCGACGCCGAAGCGCGGGTGCATCAGCTGGTTGGCGAGCTCGCCCGAGTTGGTGAAGAGCAGCAGACCTTCGGTGTTGAGGTCCAGCCGGCCGACCGACTGCCACTTGCCCTGCGGCAGCTTGGGCAGGCGGCGGAAGACCGTGGGACGGTTCTGAGGATCGTCGTGGGTGACGACCTCGCCCACCGGCTTGTGGTAAGCCAACACGCGCGGCGGAGGCGGGGCAATGCGCACCTTGATGGGCTTGCCGTTGACGCGCACCTGATCGCCGTACGAGATGCGCTGCCCGATGTGGGCCGGCTCGCCGTTGACCGAGATGCGGCCTTCGAGGATCAGTTGCTCCATGTCGCGGCGCGAACCGATGCCGGCCTGTGCCAGCACCTTGTGCAGCTTGGGCGCATCGGCGTCGGGTTGCAGCACCCGCTTGGAGGGCGGCAGCTCGACCTCCTCGACTTCCTCGTCGTACACCCCGGCCAACACGTCCGCGAACCGCTCGCTGGCCGCCTGCTGTGCGGCGCCGCCGGAAGGACGCTGGCGCGCACCCGAAGGTGCGACGGTCTGCGGGGACCCGCCGTCCGGACGCTGCTCGCCCTTGGCGCCGCGGCGGCCGCGTCGGTCCCGACGACGGCGCTTGCCTGCCGGCCCCTCGGCGTCACCGGCAGGCTCGCCCCCCTGCCCCTCCAAGGGGGCTGGCTGCGGCGCGCCCTCCTGGGGCTCGGCGTCCCCGCTTGCCCCGACAGGCGGCAGGGGCTGCGGCCGGCTGACCTCGGACTCGGCCGCCGCGTGCGGCGGGGCCGCCTCCTCGGCGAGGGGCAGGACGCCTTGCTCGGCTGGCGCCTGCGGGGCGGTCGCCTTGCGGCGCCGGGGCGTCTTGCGCGCCGGCGCCGGCGCATCGGCATCGCCGTCGGAAGGCGACTGCCCCTCGGCAGCTTCCGGCACCGGGGCGGCCGCCTTGGGCTTGCGGGTGGTGCGGCGCTTGGGCTTGTCGGCCGCAGGCGCTCCTGCCTCGCCGCCCGCTTCGCGAAATGCCTCGTCCTGCAGGTCGGGGGCCGTGGACGGCAGGTCTTGTGATTCAGAATTCATGGCGAGGGGGTTCGGAGGATCGGGATGTGGTGGTTTCGCCTTCCGGCTCCCCGGCAGCATCGGCTGCAGGGTCCGGCTCTGGGTCGGGCTCGGTCCACGGTGTGGACGAACCATCGGGGGCCGCCGCGAGCGGCGTAGCGGGTTCGCCCTCGTCGGCCGGCGGTGCAGGGGTTTGCGCTCTACCGGCAAACGGCGCTCCCTCGGGCGCCTCGGCAGGCACCGTTTCGTCCGTGTGCGCCTCGACGGGAGGGGGCGGTTCGCCCGGCTGGGTCCGGTCCGCGCCCTCCCCGGCGGGCAGTCCACCGGCCTCATGGCCGTATACGCCCTCGGCAAGAGGCGCGGAGGAAGTATCGGAGCTTTCGGCGGAAGCGGCCTGTGCATCGGCCAGGACCGCCGGTCCGGACTCCCGCCTTTCTGCCTCCGCGCCCGCCTCGTCAGACGGCCGGGACTGCGCATCGGCCGCCAGTTCGGCCGCAGCCGCCTCGACATCGAGCAAGGATGCCTGCTCGGGCAGGGATCCGGCCAGGGCCTGGGAGGCTGCGTGGGGGCTTTCGAGCGCCGGCAGCTGGTCCAGCGAGGCGAGCCCGAGGTCGTCGAGGAACTGTTTGGTCGTGGCGTAGAGGGCCGGGCGTCCCGGCGCCTCGCGGTAGCCGATGGTGTCGATCCAGCCGCGATCCTCGAGCTGCTTGATGATGTGGCTGCTCACCGTGACACCCCGGATGTCCTCGATATCGCCGCGCGTGACGGGTTGGCGGTAGGCGATGATGGCCAGGGTTTCCATCGTCGCGCGCGAGTACTTGGGAGGCTTCTCGGGATTGAGCCGGTCCAGGTATTCCCTCATCTCGGGACGGCTTTGGAAGCGCCAGCCGGTGGCCACGGCGACCAGTTCCACCCCGCGCCCCTCCCAGTCCCGGACCAGCTCGTCGAGCAACATGCGCAGCGTGTCCGGCCCGAGTTCGTCGTCGAACAGGGCGCGCATGTCGCGCAACGGCATGGGCTGGTGTGCGCAGAGCAGCGCCGTCTCGAGGACGCGCTTTGCATCCTGTGTGTTCATGGAGTCTCGTTTGTCGTCCTCAACCGGATCGTGCGCCGACGCGCCTCTCGTGTCTTTCTAGTGGTGCGGCCTGGCCTCCCGCAGGGCATCGCCTCGTGCACCACGCCCCACCTGCGACGGCGTGGCGCCCGGGGACGGACGCGACGAGCGAGCTTTGCGAAGTGCTCGGCACCGGCCGACCGCGGCGGTGTCGCACGAAAAGGATCGGGAGCCGGCAAAGGGGTGCGTCCCGGCGCCCAGGCGATAGGCAGCAAGCCCAGCCGGCCCTCGGACCGGGGATACCGGCGGTGGCAACGCCCCGGGGAGGAGACCGCCTGGCCGATGCCGGCCACGGCCCTCCACGGCCTGTCGTGCGGCCATTGTATCTGCATCACCCCCGCCGTCGGCACTTTCCGGCGCTCAAACCTGTGGCGGCATACCGACTGCCTCGATCCATGCCGCCCGTAGATCCTGCGGCGGCGGCGCAGTGAACTCCATGGCATCGCCGCTTGCCGGGTGAGAGAAGCCGAGCCGCGCGGCATGCAGGGCCTGCCGGAGCATCCCGTGCAAGGGACGCCCGCCATAGAGCGAGTCGCCCACGAGCGGAAAGCCGAGGTGGGCGAGGTGCACGCGGATCTGGTGGGTGCGCCCGGTGTGCAGCCGGCAGCGCACCGCCGTCACCCCCTCGCCGACCGCGAGCACCTCCACGTCGGTGCGTGCCGGCTTGCCGCCTGGCACGACCGCCATGCGCACCCGGGACTGCGGGTCGCGGCCGATGGGCGCCTCGATGGTTGCCAGGCGCCTCGCGTCGCGCACCTGACCGCAAGCCAGTGCGAGGTACTCGCGCCTGACCTCGCGCGCGGCGATCGAACGCACCAGCGCGGTCACCGCCTCCAGCGTCTTGCCGATCACCATCAGGCCGCTCGTGTCCTTGTCGAGCCGGTGCACGATGCCCGCGCGCGGCAACGCCGCCGCCCCCCCGTGGTGCGCGAGCACGGCGTTGAGCACGGTGCCCGACCAATGACCGGCCGCGGGATGGACGACCAGGCCCGCGGGCTTGTCGATCACGAGCACGTGCTCGTCCTCGTGCACGACGGCCAGCGGCAAAGGCTCCGGCCGGAAGGCCTGGCTCTGCGGCGTGGGTCGCAGTTCGACCGACACCTCCTGCCCGGCCTGCAGCTTCCGGCTCGCCGTCGTCACCACATGCCCGGCCACCCTCACCAGGCCCTGCTCGATCAGCTGCTGCAGATAGCTGCGCGAGAACTCGGGCGCGAGGCCCACGAGCCACTTGTCCAGCCGCATGCCGTGATCGGCCGCCTGCACCGCCGCCTCCCGGAGTTCGGCCTCCAACGCCTCGGGCGATTCGATCGGATCCTCGCCGGCCCCCTCCGCCTGGGCCGGATCCTCGGCGTCAACGTGGAAAGCGGACGTAGGCCGGGAGGGCGACATATAGAATCCCCGATTCCTGAACGAATGTACGCGGCGGGGGCTCCCGCCGCGCGAGCGTGGTATGAGTGCTGGAAAGCCGTTGTGGGGGAGTCGCGCGAGCATCGGCGCTGCGGCCGTGATGCTGTCGCTGCTGGCCGCCTGTTCGTCCACCCCGAGGGACGAAACGGCTGGCATGTCGAACGAAAAATTGTACGCGGAGGCCCGCGACGAGGCGGCGGCCGGCAACTACGAGCGCGCCATCCGCTTCTACGAGCGGCTGGAAGGCCGCGCGGCCGGTACGCTGCTGTCGCAGCAGGCCCAGCTGGAGTTGGCCTACTCCTACTACCGCACGAACGAAAAGGCCCAGGCGCTGGCGACGCTGGACCGCTTCATCAAGCTGCATCCGAGCAGCCCTGCGCTGGACTACGCGCTCTATCTGAAGGGCCTGGTGAACTTCAACGACAACCTCGGCCTGTTCGGCCGACTGTCGCGCCAGGACCTGTCCGAGCGTGACCAGCAGGCGGCCAAGGAGTCGTTCCAGACCTTCCGGCAGTTGGTCGAGCAATTCCCCGACTCGCCCTACGCCCCCGATGCGCGTCTGCGCATGAAGTACATCGTCAACTCGCTCGCCTCCTACGAGGTGCACGTGGCGCGGTATTACTTCCGCCGCGGCGCCTACCTGGCCGCTGCGAACCGCGCCCAGCAGGCGATCCAGGACTACCAGGAGTCTCCCGCGATCGAGGAAGCACTGCACATCCTCACGCAGAGCTACGACCGGCTGGGCCTGACCGAACTGCGCGACGACGCGCAGCGGGTGCTGCAGGCCAGCTTTCCGGACAGCGCCTACCTGACCCAGCGGTTCGAAAGCGACAAGCGCCCCTGGTGGCAGCTTTGGTGAGCCGCGGCGCGGCGGCGCCGGGCGGCTGAGCCGCCTGCATCGGGTCCGCGCCCGCCTTTGCTCGAACCGGCGCCGGCGACACGGCGTCAGCCCACCCCGACACCGGCCGTTTCCACGGCCCCCCGGGACCTCAACTCGTCGAGCCAGGCCAGTGCGTCCTCCAGCGACGCCAGGCGTCTCATGGGCGGGAGCGCCGCCAGCAGGCGGCGGCCATAGTGCATCCTGGCCAACCGAGGGTCGCAGACCACGAGCAGGCCCCGGTCCGTCTCCGTGCGGATGAGCCGCCCGCCGCCCTGCTTGAGGGCGACCGCTGCCTCCGGCACGAAATACTCCAAGAAGGCGCTGCGCCCCTCGCTCTCGAGCTTGCGCACCCTAGCCTCCACGAGCGGGTCGTTGGGCGGCGGGAAGGGCAGCTTGTCGATCACCACGCACTGCAACGCCTCGCCAGGCACATCGATCCCCTCCCAGAAGCTCTGCGAGCCCACCAACACCGCCCGCGGCTCGGCCATGAAGCGCTGGATCAGCTGGCGCTTGGGTGCCGAGCCCTGCACCAGCACCTCGATCGGGGCCTGCATCGCGTCGAAGGCCTCGCGCAGGTCGGCGGCGATAGGCTGCAGGGCCCGCAAGGTCGTCGTGAGCACGAAGGTCCGTCCCCCCAGCCGGCCCGCCAGACGGGCGGCGAGCGCCGCGACGGCGCCCGGGTGGTCGGCGCTGTTGGGTGCCGGGAAGCGCTCCGGCAGGTAGACGCACGCGTGGCTGGGGTAGTCGAACGGGCTGCCCACGCGCAGCACGTCGGCCTCCTCCAGCCCGGTGGGCTCGGTGAACCAGGTCAGCCGCTCGTCGTCGCCCAAGGTGGCCGAGGTGAAGACCCATGCCCGCGGCTGCGCCCCCACCTGCTCCTGCATGGTCTGGCGGATGTCCAGCGGTGCCTCGACGAGACGCGCCTGCATGGGGCTGAGATCGATCCAACGCACGCGCCCGGGCTCCGAGGCGACACAGAACCCCCTGGCGCGCGAGGCCAGCTCCTGCGCCCGCTCGAGCAGCTTGGGAAAGTCCGGCGCCAGTTCGCTCACCGTGTCCAGTCCTTGCGCCGCCTGCTCGAGCCGCCCGGCCAGTCGCTCGAGCGCCTGTCGGAACTCCGGGCGTCCGGCCCGCTCCTGCCAGCGCAACTTGATGCTGCCGCGTGCCTCGCGCAGCGCACCGGCGCAGACGAGCCGCAGCTCGCGCGCCCCGTGCTCGCACGCCGAAGCGAGATCCGACCAGGGCACCAAGCCGCGCGCGTGCTGCAGGCCGGCGGCCAGCATGTCGCGCGAGAAGTCGATCACCTGCCCGGTTCCCAGGGTGCGACCGAGGAACTGCACGCCCGCCTCGGCCAGCTGATGGGCCTCGTCGAACACCAGCACGTCGACGCTCGGCAGCAATTCGGCCATGCCGGTCTCGCGCAACAGCAAGTCGGCAAAGAAGAGGTGGTGGTTGACCACCACGACGTCGGCCGCCAGGGCCTCGCGGCGCGCTTTCATCACGTGGCAACTGCGGTAGCTCGGGCAGTCCGCGCCCAGGCAGTTGTCCCGCGTGGAGGTCACGAGCGGAATGACCGGTGAGCGGTCGTCCAGCCCTTCCAGCTCCGCCAGGTCGCCCGTGCGCGTGGTCTGTGACCACTGCTCGACCTTGGCCAGGGCCCGCACCGAGTAGCGGTCGGGCAGCGTGGCCGTCTGCCGGGCCTGCTGCAGGCGGTGCAGGCACAGGTAGCTGCCCCGCCCCTTGAGCAGCGCAATCTGCACCGGCACCTGCAGCGCATCGCGCACGTGCGGCAGGTCGCGCAGGAAGAGCTGGTCCTGCAGGCTCTTGGTCGCGGTGCTGACCAGCACCCGGCCTTCTGCCAGCAGGGCGGGCACCAGGTAGGCGTAGGTCTTGCCGACCCCCGTGCCGGCCTCGGCCACCAGCACCCGGCGTCCGGCGATCGTGTCGGCGACCGCCTCGGCGAGCCGGGTCTGCGCCTGGCGCTCCCGGTAGTGGGGGTCCACGCGGGCCAGCGCTCCGTCGGCGCCGAAGGCCTCGCGCACCGCGCCGCGCAGCGCGTGTTCGTTCACGTCGTCCATGGCGGCGACGGGGCAAGCCCGGGCAAAGCAGCCCTCATGCGGGCTCTTGCGGGTCCAGTTGGGCTTCGAGCCGGGCGATCTGGTCTCGCAGCAGCAGGCGACGCTTCTTGAGCCGGCGCAGCGCCAGTTCGTCGTAAGGCGGCTGCAGTTCGGCCTGGTCAATCAGGCTGTCCAGGTCCGCATGCTCCATGCGCAGCTCGATCAGGCGCCGCTCGGGCGAGTGCAGGTTGTCGGCGATGGAGACCATCGGTAGGAATGCCCGATGAAACGGGGGATCGGTGAATTATAGTTTTGACCTCTTCCCACGGGCCTCTTATGAGCGCAAATCCAAAGGGTTACCGCCTGACCGCCGCCACGGGCATCCACCGGGGCGACCGCCTCTACCAACAGGACCAGGTGGAGATCCTCCCCCACGGCCGGGTCCCGGGCTGCCTGCTGGCGGTCGTCGCCGACGGCATGGGCGGCAAGAGCGGCGGGCGCAAGGCGTCCGATCAGGTCATCCTGACCGCGCGGCAGCTCTTCGAGCGCTATTCGCCTCAAGGCGACGACCCCACGCAGACGCTGAAGCAACTGGTGCTCGAGTCGCACCTGATGATCAAACTCACCGCCATCACTGCCGAGGAGGAGCCGCACAGCACCGTCGCGGCCTTCCTCGTCAGCCCGACGCGCGAATGCGACGTCATCCACGCCGGCGATTCGCGCGTCTACCACTTCCGCGGCGCGGAAATGCTTTACCGCACGAAGGATCATTCCTACGTCCAGCGCCTCGTGGAAGAAGGCCAGATCAGTGAGGACGAGGCCAACGTGCACCCGCAGTCCAACCTGCTGACGGGGTGCCTGGGCACCTTCCAGGACCCCCCGCTGACGCTGCACCACATCGATCGGCTCGAGGTCGGCGACACGCTGCTGGCCTGCAGCGACGGGCTCTGGCACTACTTCAGCCCGCGGGAACTCGGCGCCATCGTCAACACGCTGCCTCCGCGCGACGCCAGCGAGATGCTGGTGAGCAAGGCGCGTCAGCGGGCGCGCGGAGGCGGGGACAACCTGTCGTTGGCGATCGTGCGGGTCGAGCCGCTCGTCTGAGCGCCGCGCGGTCCGGTCCCCCATCCCGGCGTCAGGGACCGACGGGACTCGGCAAGGGCCGGCTCCTCGTCCGGTCTGCCTGAGCGCGTTTCCTCGCAAGCCGCTCCTCGGCCTTGCGCCGGTGCTCCTGCGCCCGTTCCGCCTTCGCGGCGTACCGTCCGCGCGCCCGCTCCTGCGCCTCCTCGTCATTCGGCGAGCGGGCAGCGGGAGTGCTCGCAGTGTCGGGCAAGCGCGGGAGCGCGTAGGTCGGGGCGCCGGGCTGGGGCGCCCATGGCGAGGGCGTGGCCGGCACGGAGACGGGGGGCAGCTGGGCCCGGCGGTCGCGCTCGGCGCGTTTGGCCTCGATCGTCGCAAGTCGCTGCGCAGCCCGCAGCCGGGCCTCCTCGCGCTGGGCCGCATCCGCCTCGGCATCGATCTGCCTCAGGGCGTCCCGCTCGCGCGCGCGGACCTCGTCCAGGCAGGCTTGGACCGCGAAGCGGCGGTAGCAGCTCGCTTCCTGCGCCTGGTGCTCGGCGCGCACCGCCTCGCGTCTCGCACTGAGCGAAGGATCGGCCTGGGCGACGGCGATGTTGGGCAGCACCATCGCTGCGGCGGCGAGCAGGCGGCGCACGGTCATGTCAGCCGGGTGTCGACGTTGCGATGCTGCAGCGACAGGAATTCGCGCGACTGCATCTCGTGCAGGCGCGAGACCGTGCGCGGGAATTCGTGCGCCAAGGGCCCTTCGGTATAGAGCTGCTCGGGCGGCACTTCCGCCGAGATGATGAGTTTCACCCGACGATCGTAGAGCACATCGACCAGCCACGTGAAGCGTCGGGCCTCGGAGGCGAGCCGCGGCGGCATCTGAGGAACGTTGGACAGCAGCAGCGTGTGGAACTGCGTGGCCAGTTCCAGGTAGTCGTTCTGCGAGCGCGGGCCGCCGCACAGCGTCTGGAAGTCGAACCACACGACGCCACCGGCGCGCCGGCGCGCGTGGATCTCGCGGTGCTCGATGTGCAGCACCGGATCCTCGTCACGGTGCTCGGCGAGTTGGTCGAAGGCGCGCGACATCGCCTCGTCCGCCTCCGGCCCGAGGGGCGCGTGATAGAGCTGCACCTGCTCCAGCGTACGGCGCCGATAGTCGGTGCCGTTGTCGACGTTGACGATCTCGAGCTTGTCCTTCAGCAGTTCGATCGCCGGCAGGATGCGGTCGCGATGCAACCCGTTGGGATACAGGTCGTCGGGGTGGAAGTTGGACGTCGTGACGATGCTGACACGGTGCTCGAACAGCGCCTCGAGGAGCCGGTGCAGGATCATCGCATCGGTCACGTCCGCGACGTGGAATTCGTCGAAGCAGATCAGCCGGTGTCGCCGCGAGATGCGCCGGCCCAGCTCGTCGAGCGGGTTGGCGAGCCCCTTGAGCTCGGCCAGCTCGCGGTGCACCTCGCGCATGAACTCGTGGAAGTGCAGCCTGGTCTTGCGCTGCAGCGGCACGGCCTGGAAGAAGCGATCCATCAGGAAGCTCTTGCCCCGCCCCACCCCGCCATACATATAGACGCCCCGCGGCAGTGGCGGCCGGCGCAGCAGCTTGGCCAGCGCGTTGGAGCGGCGGGCCTTGTAGTCCACCCATTCGTCGTAGCAGCGCTGCAAGGCCGCGACCGCGCGCAGTTGCGCCGGGTCGCTGTGGTAGCCGCGCTCCTTGAGCGTCTGTTCGTACAGCTCGGTGACGCTGACCATGACTGCCAGGCGGATCCGCCTCTCCTTCACGAAAAAGGGCGACTGCGCGTCGCCCCATGCGTCTGCGCTCGGCCGCCGATCAGAAGTTCAGCGAGCGCTTGTCGACCGCCAGCGCCGCTTCCTTGACGGACTCGGACAACGACGGATGCGCGTGGCAGATGCGGGCGATGTCCTCCGCGCTCGCCTTGAACTCCATCGCCACGACGGCCTCGGCGATCAGCTCCGAGGCATAGGGCCCGACGATGTGCACGCCCAGGATCTCGTCGGTCTTGGCATCGGCCAGGAATTTCACCAAGCCGGTGGTGTCGCCCAGCGCCCGCGCCCGGCCGTTGGCCATGAACGGGAAGGTGCCCGCCTTGTAGGCGCGACCCTCGGCCTTGAGTTGCTGTTCGGTCTTGCCCACCCAGGCAATCTCGGGGCTGGTGTAGATGACCCACGGAATGGTGTTGAAGTCCACGTGTCCGTGCTGGCCGGCGATGCGCTCGGCCACGGCGACGCCCTCTTCCTCCGCCTTGTGCGCCAGCATGGGGCCGCGCACCACGTCGCCGATCGCCCAGACGTTCGGCAGGTTGGTACGGCACAGGTCGTCGACGACGATCGCCCCGCGCTCATCCAGCTTCAGGCCCACGGCTTCCGGGTTCAGGCCGTTGGTGTTGGGCACGCGACCGATCGAGACGATCAGCCGGTCGCATTCCAGCGTCTGAGCGCCGCCCTTGCTGTCGGTGTAGACGACCTTGACGCCGGCACCGTCCGTCTTGACCTCGCCGATCTTGACGCCCAGCTCGATCTTCAGGCCCTGCTTGTCGAAGGCCTTCTTGGCTTCCTTGGCGATCTGCTCGTCCACCGCCCCCAGGAACGTGGGCAGCGCCTCGAGCACCGTCACGTCCGCGCCCAGGCGCCGCCACACCGAACCCATCTCCAGCCCGATGACGCCAGAGCCGATCACGCCCAGCTTCTTGGGCACCTGGGGGATGCGCAGCGCGCCGTCGTTGGAGAGCACCTTGTCTTCGTCAAAGGCGACGCCGGGCAGTGCCCGCGGATTGGAGCCGGTGGCCAGGATGACGTGCTTGCCGACCAGCGTCTGCTCCTCGGTGCCCGTCACCTTGATCTCGTAGCCGCCCTCGGCGGCCTGCACGAACGAACCGCGGCCGTGGAAGAAGCTGACCTTGTTCTTCTTGAACAGGTACAGGATGCCGTCGTTGTTCTGCTTCACGACGGCATCCTTGCGGGCCAGCATCTTCGCCACATCGACCGCCAGACCGCTCACCTGGATGCCGTGGTCGGCGAAATGCTTGGCCGCGTGCTCGTAGTTCTCGGAGGACTGCAGCAGCGCCTTGGAGGGGATGCAGCCGACGTTCGTGCAAGTGCCGCCGGGCGCCGGCTTGCCGTCCTTGTTCTTCCACTCGTCGATGCAGGCCGTGTTGAAGCCCAGCTGAGCTGCACGGATCGCGGCGATGTAGCCGCCGGGGCCGCCGCCGATGACGACGACGTCGAAGGTCTTGGATGTCATGTTCAGAAGCCTTTCCAAGCGGCTGCCGCCGACCCGGCTGCGCCGGGCCGCGGGCGGCCCCCCCCGGGGGGGCGAGCCAGCCGCTACGGGGGTGGATCAGATGTCGAACAGCAGGCGGGCTGGATCTTCCAGCGCTTCCTTCATCGCCACCAGGCCCAGCACGGCCTCGCGGCCGTCGATGATGCGGTGGTCGTAGCTCATCGCCAGATAGTTGATCGGGCGGATCACGATCTGGCCGTTCTCCACCACCGCGCGGTCCTTGGTGGCGTGCACGCCGAGGATCGCCGACTGCGGCGGGTTGATGATGGGAGTGGACAGCATCGAGCCGAAGACGCCGCCGTTGGAGATCGAGAAGGTGCCGCCGGTCAGTTCCTCGAGGCCCAGCTTGCCGTCCTTGGCCTTCTGCCCGAACTCGGCGATCTTCTTCTCGATCTCGGCGAAGGTCATCTGGTCGCAGTTGCGCAGGATGGGCACGACCAGGCCGCGCGGCGAGCCCACCGCGATGCCGATGTCGAAATAGCCGTGGTAGACGATGTCATTGCCGTCCACCGAGGCGTTGAGGATGGGGTACTTCTTGAGGGCATGGACCGCCGCCTTGACGAAGAAGCTCATGAAGCCCAGCTTGACGCCGTGCTCTTTCTCGAACTTCTCCTGGTACTTCTTGCGCAGTTCCATCACCGGGGCCATGTTGACCTCGTTGAAGGTCGTCAGGATGGCGTTGGTGGCCTGCGACTGCAACAGTCGCTCCGCGATCCGGGCGCGCAGGCGGCTCATCGGCACACGCTGCTCCGGGCGGTCGCCCAGGTTCATCGACAGCGGGGCCGCGACGGGCGGCAGCGCGGGCTTGGCGGCAGCCGGGGCCGGAGCCGGCGCGGCTGCCGGCTTGGCGCCGGACTCCAGCGCGCCCAGCACGTCACCCTTGGTGATGCGGCCGTCCTTGCCCGTGCCGGTCACCTGGCCGGCGGAGAGGTTGTTGTCGGCCATCAGCTTGGCGGCCGCGGGCATCGCCACGCCGGACTTGCTGCCGCCTGCCTGGGCGGGCGCGGGAGCAGGAGCGGCAGGTGCCGGCGCAGGCGCGGCTGCTGCGGGTGCCGCCGCGGGCGCTGCTGCGGCCTGGCCCTCGGTGTTGATCCTCGCGATGACCTGATCGGAACTGACGGTGCCGCCGTCGCCGACGACGATCTCCGACAGCACGCCCGCAGAAGGCGCGGGCACCTCGAGCACGACCTTGTCGGTCTCGATCTCGATCAGGATCTCATCGACCGCCACGGACTCGCCGGGCTTCTTCTTCCACTGCAGCAGGGTGGCCTCGGCCACCGATTCGGAAAGCTGGGGAACCTTGACGTCTACGATTGCCATGTCTTGTCTTTCGCTTGTTCTTTCGCCGCGCTGGTTCGCCGGCACGCGGCCGGCCAGACGCGCGCCTTCAGGGCGGCGCGCAGCGGCCGCCCCGAAGACCGGAGTGCCTTACTTGGTGAGGACGAAACCCTTGAGCTTGGCGAAGGCCTGCTCGAGCAGGGCCTTCTGCTGCTCCTGGTGCAGGTGGGCATAGCCCACCGCCGGCGACGCGGAGGCCGGGCGGCCGGCGTAGCCGAGCTTCTGCCCTTCGAGCATGTTCTCGTGGATGTAGTGCTGCACGAAGAACCACGCGCCCTGGTTCTGCGGCTCGTCCTGACACCAGACGATGTCGGTGGCGTTGGGGAACTTCTTGAGCTCTGCAGCGAAAGCCTTGTGCGGGAACGGGTAGAGCTGTTCCACGCGGAAGATCGCGACGTCGTTGGCCTTCCTCTCCTCGCGCTTCTTGACGAGGTCGTAGTAGACCTTGCCCGAGCAGACGATGACGCGCTTGACCTTCTCGGCCACGATGCTCTGGTCCAGCTCGCCGATCACGGTGCGGAACTCGCCCTTGGTGAACTCCGACAGCGGCGAGGTGGCGTCCTTGTGCCGCAGCAACGACTTGGGCGTCATGATGACCAGCGGCTTGCGGAACATGCGCACCATCTGCCGGCGCAGCAGGTGGAAGATCTGGCTGGCCGTGGTCGGCTGGCAGATCTGCATGTTGTTGTCCGCGGCCAGTTGCATGAAACGCTCCAGGCGCGCCGAGGAGTGCTCCGGGCCCTGCCCCTCGTAGCCGTGCGGCAGCATGAGCACGAGGCCATTGGCACGGCCCCACTTCACCTCGCCGGAGGCAATGAACTGGTCGATCACCACCTGGGCGCCGTTGGCGAAGTCGCCGAACTGCGCCTCCCAGATCACCAGGGTGTTGGGATCGGCGCTGGCATAGCCGTACTCGAAGCCGAGAACGGCCTCTTCCGACAGGATGGAGTCGATCACGACGAACGGTGCCTGGTTGTCGGCCACGTTCTGCAGCGGGATGTAGGTGCCCTCGTCCCACTTCTCGCGGTTCTGGTCGTGCAGGACCGCATGGCGGTGCGAGAACGTGCCTCGGCCGCAGTCCTCGCCGGACAGGCGCACCGGGTAGCCGCTGGCCACCAGCGATGCGTAGGCCAGGTGCTCGCCCATGCCCCAGTCGACGTTGATCTCGCCGCGGCCCATCGCGGCGCGATCGGCGATCACCTTCTCGACCAGCGGATGCAGCTTGAAGTTGCTCGGCACGGTCGTGATGCGCTCGGACAGCCGCTTGATCTCGGCCAGCGGCAGCGCGGTGTCGGCGGCATCCGTCCACTTCTTGCCGAGGAACGGCGTCCAGTCGACCGCGTACTTGCTCTTGAAGTTGGTCAGCACCGGGTCGACCGTGTGGCGGCCGGCGTCCATCGCGGCGCGATAGGCCTTGACCATCGAGTCGGCGTCTTCGGGCGTGATGACACCCTGGGCCACCAGCTTGTCCGCGTAGAGCTTGCGCGTGCCGGGGTGTTGGCCGATCTTCTTGTACATCAGCGGCTGGGTGAGCGAGGGCGTGTCCTGCTCGTTGTGACCCAGCTTGCGGAAGCAGACGATGTCGACCACCACGTCCTTGTTGAACTGCTGGCGGTAGTCGAGCGCGAGTTGCGTGCACAGCACCACCGCCTCGGGATCGTCGCCGTTCACGTGCAGCACGGGCGCCTCGATCATCTTGACGACGTCGGTGCAGTACAGCGTCGAGCGCGTGTCGCGAGGATCGGAGGTCGTGAAGCCGATCTGGTTGTTGATGACGATGTGGACCGTGCCACCGGTGTAGTAGCCGCGGGTCTGGGCCAGCGCCAGCGTCTCCATCACGACGCCCTGGCCCGCGAAGGCGGCGTCGCCGTGCACCAGCACGGGCAGGACCTGGTTGCCTTCCTTGTCGCCGCGACGGTCCATGCGCGCCTTGACCGAACCTTCGACCACGGGATCGACGATCTCGAGGTGCGAGGGGTTGAACGCCAGCGACAGGTGAACCGGGCCGCCGGGAGTGGAGACGTCGCTCGAGAAGCCTTGGTGGTACTTCACGTCGCCTGCGGGCAGGTCCTCGGGCGCGGTGTGCTCGAACTCGGCGAACAGGTCCTTGGGCATCTTGCCCAGGGTGTTGACCAGCACGTTCAGGCGGCCACGGTGCGCCATGCCGATCACGATTTCCTGCACGCCCTTCTCGCCGCCGCGCTTGATGAGCTCGTCCATCGCGGCGATGAAGCTCTCGCCGCCCTCCAGCGAGAAGCGCTTCTGACCGACGTACTTGGTGTGCAGGTAGCGCTCGAGGCCCTCGGCGGCCGTCAGGCGCTCGAGGATGGCCTTCTTCTTCTCCACCGAGAACGCCGGCTTGGAGCGGATGCTCTCCAGGCGCTCTTGCCACCAGCGCTTCTCGCCCGGGTCGGTGATGTGCATGAACTCGGCACCGATGGTGCCGCAGTAGGTCTCGCGCAGCGCCTGCAGGATCTCCCGCAGGGTCATCTGGTCGGCCTTGGTGAAGTAGGTGTTGGTCGCGCTGAACGTGATGTCCATGTCCGACTCGACCAGGTCGTAGAAGGCCGGTTCGAGTTCGGGGATGCGCGGGCGCTCGGCGCGCTTGAGGGGGTCGAGGTCGGCCCAACGGGAGCCGAGGAAGCGATAGGCAGCGATCAGGGACTGGACGTGCACCTGCTTGCGGGCGACCGCGAGGTCGGCGCTGCTGGCCTTGACGGCGAACGCGTTGGACTTGGCCCGCTGAGCGAAGGACTCGATCACCGGCGCGTGGGGGACGTCGCGGGATTCGGAGCCGTCCACCGCCGGGACGTTCTGCAGCGCGTCGAAGTAGGCGCGCCAGTTGTCCGGCACGGAGCCGGGATTGTCGAGGTACTGTTCGTACAGCTCCTCGACGTACGGGGCGTTGCCCCCGAACAGGTACGAGTTCGACCTGTATTGCTGCATCATCTCGCTCACCTCATACCCCGGTTTCCAGGGCTGTTGGCTGGTTGGACAACCTTCCGCGACACGGCTTGACCGGTTGGCGGATTGCGACCCGCCTTTAATCTGGGTTCGGGGCAGAAACCAGCAAAGGGGACGGGAAGGACCGATTAGTCAGAGGGCGCACTCTAACACTGATGTAGCGCAATCGCCAGCGTCGGGGCCTTGCGTGTGGCGCCTGGGCACTGCCGGCAACGGCGCCGCGGAGCGGTCCATTAGAGGGATCGTGTAGAGGGGTGGAATCTGCAGCCGCGCCTCACGGCGGCCAGCCCGCCTCCGGGGCCGAACTCGCGCCGGAAGCCGGCGCAGGCGGGCTGGAGCGACGCGGCAGCGTGCCGCCGACGCCCACGCCCACGCCCCCGCGCGAGACGCCGACCGAGCCGCCAACCCGGCCATCGCTGCCGACCGACACACCGACGCCGACCGGGCCCACGGGCACGCCGATACCCACCCCGACCGAACTGCAGCCGCCCAGCAGGGCCGCCGACAGCAGCAACAGCGGCTCACGCCATCGTAGTTTCGTCATGGCGCCTACTGTAGGCGAGCAACCGCGTCGGCGCATGCCCGCGCCGACATCCAGGGTTTGGGGTGAAAGCGGCCTGCGGGCCCGCCTTGGCACCCGCTCATTCAGCGTTGACGGGTGACGAGGGATCCAGCAGCAAGGCCATGACGTGGCGCAGCTGCTCCTCGGTGAGGATGCCCGCATCGCCGAAACGGGGCATCTGGGAGCAGGCGTTGTAGGCGTGGCTGTTCCAGATCTTGCCCCAGGTGTACTTCACGATCTCGGCCGACGCAGGGTCCGCGGGATTGCTCACCCCGCGCAGCTTTCCGTATTGATAAAGGCTCGGGCCGATGTTGCCGAAGGAGATTTCGGTCTTGGTCAGCTGGTGGCAGGCATAGCAATTCCCGCCCGCGACGGTCTGCGCGGTGTCGCTGAACTGCAGTCCTCGCCCGCTCTGGGCGACGCGCTCGCCCTCGCGCCAGTCGCCCAGGTAGTTGCCGGCGGCCGGATACCTGATGGCGTCCTGGGCCGCCTTCTCCAGGCGCTGCCGCACCGCCGGATCCAGATCACGGCCGGCCGCAGCCGCTTCGCTGCAGGCCTTCTGCAGCGGCGTCTGTTCCAGGCGGTCGAGCTTGGCAATGCCGCGCTCCTTGAACGAGTCCTTCAGCACGGCCTCGACGTCCGGGCCGCGCTGCATCATCGCGCAACCGGCCAGCACGAGTAGGGCCGAGACACCGGCCACCAACCCCAGGCGCTTCTTGCGGTTGTCCTTCATGCGCCTCTCCTCAGCGTTTGATGGCAGGGGCGGCCATCGTGCCGCCGTTGGCATTGACCCCCAGGAACGTGATCAGGTCGACCGATGCCTGGCTCAGGTACTTCAGTTCCGGGAAGCGCTGCTGACGGAAGCAGTCGTACAGCCGCCACTGCATCGTCCGCACCGCCCCTTGCGACACGCGATAGGCGGGCCATGATGCGAAGGCCGCCTGCGCGGGTCCCTTCTGCGTGAGGTTGGGCAGGTCCTGCAGCCTGATGCGCTGTCCGTCGATCGAGTGGCAGGTCGCACAGGCGAAGTCGTACGGGCCGCCGCGGAAGAAGAAGATCTTGCGCCCGCGCTCGTAGGCCGCACGCTCCTTCGGGTGGCCCTGCGGCACGGCGATCGGCACGTCCCGGGACTCGTCGTAGACGTAGGCCACCAGATCCTCGATCTCGGTCGCCTTCTGGCCGTCGCCGGAAAATGGCTTGGCGGTCACCTCGTCCCTGCTGAAGCCCTGCAGCGTGACCATGCAGTGCACCAGGCGCGACTCGACGTCCATCACGGCATCGGCATCCGCAAAGTAGCGCGGCATCGCGGCAGCGGCGCCTGCGACCACCCCGGGGCCCTTGCCCAGGTCGCACTGCTCCAGCGAGGCGTTCTTGGGGCCGCGCTTTTGCTTCCACAGTGCCGCGCCGCGGGCCGCGTTGAGGTCTGCAGGGTTGCCGTCCTGCAGCGAGGCACGATAGTCCGCGATCGCATCGGCCGCGGACTTCTGCGCCAGCACGGGCGCCGTCGCCAGGGCCGCGGCACATGCGGCCGCGAGCAAAGGTAGTTTCATCCCGGTCTCCTTGTCGTTCTGGGAGCGGCCGCCCTCCGACGACCGTGCGCCGCCCGCTCGGCAGTCGCGGCGCCCTGACCTCGCGGGCCCGGGCCCCACATGGCAGGCCCACCCGCGCGGGCAGCGCCTTCGGGGCCGGACCTCGCCGCAGTCACGCGATCACTGCTTCGTCGGTCCGCTTGTCGCCGCGGTTGTCGACCCAGGAGATCGTCACCTTGTCCCCCGGCTTGCCACCGCGGAAGCTGAACTGCAGGTAGGGATTCTTGGACACCGCGGGGCCCCACTGGGCGGTCAGCACGGTGCGGCCGTTGTGCTGTGCCGTCACCTCCTGGATGAACCAGGCCGGGATCACCTTGCCGCTCGAATCGCGGCGCTGGCCGCTTTCCATCTCGTGCGCCATCAGCACCCGCACCACGGTCTTGTCGCCCTGCACCTGCGCCCGGATGCGCATGGGATCTGCCATCTTGCAACTCCTATTCGATGACCTGCTGCGGGGATCAGCCGCCGCAGCCGCCGAGGGTGACCTTCACCTCCTTGACGGCGTAGTAGAACTTGTCGCCCGCCTTCACGAGCGCGTACACGTTGGACGTCTGCCCCATCTTGATGTTGGTGGCGACGTTGGCGTCCGTGCCCTCGGGAACATCGAACACGGCCGCGAGCGAGTTGGGGTTCTTCTCGACCAGCACCGCCACCTGCGTGGTGCCGGGGAGGTTGCTGCTCACGCCCACGCGCACCACGTTGCCGTTCTCGGCGATCTCGGGGGCGGTCAGCACCACCTCGGCACTTTCGCTCGGGGCAGCCCCGCCCATCGCCTTGGCGACCTCGCCCAGGCCCTTGGACTCGAACGCCGCCTTGTTCCAGGCGGCCTGGGCCGTGGCCGGCAGCAAGCCGGCCATTGCGGCGAGCCCTAGCACGGTCGTGCTGGCGCTGCCTTGCAGGAACTGCCTGCGGTTTGCCATGGATGAACCTCCGAAAAAGTACATTCAGATCTACTGATACGCGGAACCATAACGCCAAGCACGAGACCCGGCGGTTCGGAATAACGCGAATACCGCGACCGCTGTCGCGGCCGAGGGGCGGGAGTCTACAGGGAAGCCGGAGCCGCCGGCGCGGGCGCTGGCGTCATAACTGCGCCTCGATGCGCGCCGGCGCCTCGCGCTGTGACTCGAAGGTCTCGGCCTCCACGGCGGGCGAATAGAGGAAGCCCTGGAACTCGTCGACCCCCGCCTGCAGGAGGAATTGTCGCTGAGCTTCGGTTTCCACCCCCTCGGCGATGACTTTCAGGCCGAGTGCGCGCGCGAGATTGACGATGGCCCGCACGATCGCCACGTCGCTCTCGTCATCGGGCAGGCCGCTGACGAAGGAACGGTCGATCTTGAGCCTGCGGATCGGGAAGCGCTTGAGGTAACCCAGGCTGGAATATCCAGTGCCGAAGTCGTCGATGGCCATTCGCACGCCCAGCCGGGCCAGGGCTTTGAGCCGCGTGAGCGTCTCGTCGACGTCCTGCACGAGGATGGACTCCGTCAGCTCGAGTTCCAGCAGATGCGGCGGCAGCCGCGAGACGGCCAACGCCGAAGCCACGCGCTCGAGGAAGTCCGCCTGCTGGAACTGCAGCGCCGAGACGTTGATCGAGACCACGCAGTCCATGCCCTTGGCGTGCCAGAGCGCGGCCTGCGTCACTGCCTGGGTGAGCACCCAGTCGCCCAGGGTCACGATGAACCCCGATTCCTCGGCCACCGGGATGAACCGGCCGGGGGGCACCTGGCCCAACTCGTCGTCGCGCCAGCGTAGCAGGGCTTCCGCGCCGACGACCGCGCCCGTGCGCAGGTCCACCTGCGCCTGGTAGTGCAGGCGGAAGTCGCCGCGGGCCAGGCCCTGGCGCATCGCGTGGTCCAGCTTCATGCGCGCCAGCAGGTCCACGTTCATCTGCGGCTGGTAGAAGCGGAAACCGGCCCGGCCCCGCTCCTTGACGCGGAACATGGCGGCGTCCGCGTTCTTGATCAGATCTCCGACGGTCACGCCGTCGTTGGGATAAAGCGCGATGCCGATGCTGCAGGTGACCGTGAAGGTGACTTCATCGAGCGTGAACGGCCCGCCCATGGCGTCCATCACCCGACGGGCCACGCCCTCGGCGCGGCGCGCGTCGGCGTGGTGCAGCAACAGAACGAATTCGTCTCCGCCCAACCGCGCGACCGTGTCGACCTCGCGCACGCAGGCCTTGAGCCGCCCCGCCACTTCCGAGAGCACACGGTCGCCAAAGGCGTGGCCGAGCGAGTCGTTGATCTGCTTGAACCGGTCCAGGTCGATGAACAGCACCGCCAGCGGCCCATGGTCCCGGCGAGCCAGGGCGAGCGCGAACTCGAGGCGCTCGTTGAACAACATGCGGTTGGGCAGCCCCGTCAGGCCGTCGGTGTACGCCAGTTCCTCGATGCGGCGTCGCGCGGCGAGCCGATCCGACAGGTCCTTCACGAAACCGATGCAATGCAGCGTGCGGCCCGACTCGTCCGGCAGCCTTACGAGCGACAGGTGGCACAAGCCCTCGCCGCCGTCCTTGCGGCGGACCTCAAGTTCGCCTTCCCACAGTCCGTCGAGCTCGACCAGCTCGCGCATTCGCGCAAAGGGGCCGGGCGGCTCGGTCTCGCTCTTGAGCAGCTGTTCGACACTGCAGCCGACCAGGTCCTGGCGCGCTTGCCCGGTCAGGCGCTCGAAGCTCGGGTTGACGGTGACGATGCGCAGCTGCGGGTCGCACACGAAGATCCCGTCGAGACTGGCCTCGAAGACCTTGGCTGCCAGTTGGAGCCTCGACTCCGTGGCCACGCGCTCGGTGATGTCGCGGAACGAATAGACGCGGCCGATCGGTTGGCCCCGGCTGCACTGCGGCAAGGTCTGACGTTCGAGGATACGGCCGGAACGCAGCACGAGCGTGTCGGTCGCCTCGAGCAACGGCGAGCGCTCGATCTGCTCCATCCGTTCGGCATACGACTGCGGGTCCGTCACCTGATGGCGCATCCAGGCGAACACTCCCTGATCGTCACGGCGGGTCATGAGGCGCTGCGGCAGCTCCCACAGTTGGGCGAAGCGCTCGTTGTAGCCTCGGATCGCGCCGTGCAGGTCCGTGGCGAGGATGCCGTCGGCCGTCGATTCGAGCGTCGCTCGCAGCTCGGCGATGAGCTTCTCGAGCTCATCTTCGACACGTTGCTGCTCGCTGCGGTCTCGCAGCCCGACCACATAGAAGGAGGCAGCCGGCGACAGGCGGACGCGGCTGACCCGGCGCTCCACGTGCACCATGCGGCCGTCTGCCCGGGCAAGCAGGGTCTCCGACAGGATGCGCTCGGCCAGGCCCGCGGCGGCATCCTCCCAGAAGAGGACGTCCTCGGGGGTGCAGGCCAGGTCGACCACGGCGCGCCCGACGAGCGTGCCGACCTCGACGCCCAGCAGGTCGTGGGCGGCGCGATTCGCGGCCTTGATCCGCAAATCGAGCGGATCGACGATCCAGACGGCCTCCAACAGCCCATCGACGAGGACCTGGATCTCTTCCGTGGAAATCATGCAGCCAGCCCCTCGCCATCCAACCTCGCCTCGCGGGCACGCTCGAAGAAGTAGCAGATGCGCTGCCGCGGCGACAAGTAGTCCAGCGACTCGCGCGGCAGCTGCAGCGGCTTGAGGCTGCGGCGGATGCCCAGATCGGGATGCTCCTCCAGTTCGACCACCAGCGCCTCGTCGCGCGGCACCCGCGGGTCGTGCACGACCACGCGCGGCTTGAGCGGGCGCGCCGCGTTCACCGAGACGACCAGCGCATAACGCTCGTTGGTGAGTTGCACGATCGAGCCGGGGGGATAGACGCCCATCATCTTGATGAAGGCGCTCAGGATGGGCCCGTCGAAGCGGGACTTCATCTGCGCGAACATCAGCGACAGGGCCTCGTGCGGCGTCATCGCCTTGGCCGGGTTGTGGGGGTTGCAGAGGTTGTCGTACCGGTTGACCAGGGCGACGATGCGCGCTGCCAGGACGATGCGATCGCCCGACAGCCGCATCGGAAAGCCGCTGCCGTCGGCATGCTCGTGGTGCTGACCGATCACCAGCGCCACGACAGGGTTCAGCTGCATCTTGCGCGCGATGCCGACGCCGTGCGCGACGTGCTCCTGGTAGAACTGCAGCTCAGCCAGCGTGAAGTGTTCGTCCTTCCAGCGCACGCGGTCGGGCAGGTCGATCTTGCCGACGTCGTGCAGCAGCGCGCCCATCCCCAGGTCCTGCAGGTCGCCCCCACCGAGGCCCAGTGCCTTGCCGAGCAGCATGGAAATGACCGTGACGTTGAGGCTGTGGAACGAGGCGCGGTCGCCCGCGACCTCGGTCAGCAGTCGGATGCATGTCTCGTGCGTGCCGCTGATCTTGTCGCGAAAGGCCTGGATCAGCGCCTCGGACTTCTCGCGCGCGCTCTTCGGCTCGGCATGCACCAGTTCGACCACCTGCTTGTAGCTGCGCTGAGCCTGCGTCAGCTCGCGCTCGCACTGGGCAAGGCTGGCCTGCTGCTGCGCCAGCAGCTCACGGCGGCGGCGGCGCGCCTCCTGCTCGGCCTGCGACATCACCTCGCCCGGGGGGGCGGGAGGTGCGGACGCCGGCGCGTCCTCCGCGGCAGGCAGCGCCTCGAGGTCCATCCCCGCCAGCACGGCCACCACGGAAGGGTCGCTGCGCTGCGGCTCCCAACGCACCCGCGCCAGCCCCAGCGACCGGATCGTGGCGATCTGGTCCTCGGAGACGATGCGGAAGCTGCTCAGGGCAAAGGGATGCTCCATCCACCCGACGTCAAGGTGCACGTGCATCCCGATGCGGAGGTGGCGAACATCGATGTATTGAGGCGACGAGGCGTTCATCAGGCAAGGCCGGTGTCATGGGGCGACCGGCCTCACACTCTTCGGCATATACCTCGACTTCTTGAGCGTCTGCCACCTGTCATGGTTGCGAGTCCGACCTCCTCGGGCGGCGCGTGATTCAAGCGTGGACCAGCGCGCGGATCTGGTCCAGCGCCGTCGGGTCCTCGATTGTCGTCAAGTCGCCCGGGTCCCGGCCCTCGCACACCGCCTGGATGGCGCGTCGCAACAACTTCCCCGAACGCGTCTTCGGCAAAACCGTGACAAAGCGCACACGCGCGGGCCGGGCCACCGCGCCCAACTGCTCATCCACACGCTTCATCACCTCGCCCTCGAGCGCGCGCTGCTGCTCGGGCGTCGCCACACTCGCCGCATCCCGCGGGACCGCGAAGGCCATCGCGACCTGGCCCTTCAGAGAGTCCGCCACGCCCACCACGGCGACCTCCGCGACCGCGGGGTGGCTGGCGATACTCTCCTCGATCTCCCTGGTGCCGAGCCGGTGTCCGGCCACGTTGATCACGTCGTCGGTGCGCCCCAGGATGTAGTAGTAGCCATCCTCGTCGCGCACCCCCCAGTCGAAGGTGCTGTAGGCCATGCGCCCCGGAAAGTTGCTCCAGTAGGTCTTGACGAAGCGTTCGTCGTCCCCCCACACCGTCTGCATGCACCCGGGGGGCAACGGCCCCTCGATGGCGATCACCCCCTTCTGGTGGGCGCCTTCGAGCTCCTGGCCGGTGGCCTCGTTCAGCAGCTTGACGTCGTAGCCGTACATCGGCACCCCGGGCGAGCCGAAGCGCGCGGGGCGCGGCTCCACCCCGTTGGCCAGGGTGAGGATGGGCCAACCCGTCTCGGTCTGCCAGTAGTTGTCCACGACCGGCTTGCCCAGGCCCTGGGCAATCCATCGTGCCGTCGGCTCGTCGAGCGGCTCGCCGGCAAGGAAGAGCGCGCGCAGGGACGACAGGTCGTACCGCTTCAGGTAGGCTGGATCGTGCTTCTTGAGCACACGGATGGCCGTGGGGGCGCTGAACATCGTCGTCACCTTGTACTTCTGGACCAGACTCCACCAGATACCCGCGTCCGGCCGGATCGGCAGACCTTCGTAGAGGATGGTGGCCATGCCGGCGATGAGCGGACCGTAGACGATGTAGCTGTGACCGACGACCCAACCGATGTCGCTGGTCGAGAAATAGGTCTCCCCCGGCTGCCCGCAGAAGATGTGCTTCATGCTCGCGGCCAGCGCGACGGCATAGCCCCCGGTATCACGCTGCACGCCCTTCGGCCGGCCGGTCGTGCCACTCGTGTAGAGGATGTAGCTCGGGTGGGTGGCCTCCACCCACGCGCACGGCACCTGCGCGTTCGCGTGCTGCTCGCGCAGCACCGCATGATCCACGTCGCGACCGGGCTCCCGCTCCATGGGGACGAGGCCCCGGTCGACGAGCAGCACCTTCTCGGGCTTGTGCTTGGCCAGCCGGATGGCCTCGTCGAGCAGCGGCTTGTAGGCCACCACCTTGCCGGCGCGACTGCCCGCGTCGGCACTGACGACCGCCTTCGGCCGCGCGTCGTCAATGCGGCTGGCCAGGCTCACGCTCGCGAACCCCCCGAAGACCACCGAATGGATGGCACCTACGCGCACGCACGCCAGCATCGCGAAGACGGCCTGCGGCACCATGGGCATGTAGATCAGCACCCGATCGCCCTGCCCCACGCCCAGCGACTGCAGGATGGCGGCCATGGTCTGCACCTCTCGATGAAGCTGCGCGAACGTGTAGGTGCGCTCCTCTCCCGTCTCCGTCGAGACGTAGATCAGTGCCGGCTGTTGCGCCCGGGTCGCCAGGTGCCGGTCCACCGCGTTGTGGCACAGGTTGGTGGTGCCGCCGGCGAACCAGCGCGCGAAGGGTGGGTGGCTGTAGTCGCACACCGTGGAAGGCATCTGCTGCCAGTCGATCAGCCGGGCCTGCTCCGCCCAGAAAGCGTCACGATCGACGATCGAGCGTCGGTGGAAGTCCTCGTAGCGCATCGTGTCTCCTTGCCCGTGGTGGGAGTCTTGTGTCTTATAGAAGAGAGGGGTGCTCGGCCATTGAAGGCCGAAGGGCTGACGCCGCCCTGACACCCACAGCCCCTGATGCTGGCCGGGAGGATCTTGCGGCGCATGCGGGCTAGCCCCAAGCCCGCCCCCCCGACGCGGCCAGTGCCCCTTCCTTGCTGCAGCCGCTCGGCGACCTCTGCATCCGCCGGGAATACTTCCGTACGGGCTCACAAAGAGCCGCTAACCCCTTGATTTTCGGCACTTTTCTGTTGACTTGACGGGGATGCTGAACTATGGTGCCTTCCCATGCGCCCCACGCTTCGCCTGCCGCGCCTGCTGCTCGTCGCCGCCTGCCTCACCGGGGCAGCGGCGGCTGCACAGGCCGGGCCGGAGGTCAGCGGCGGCGATCCCCTCGCTCAGTTGCTCGCGGAGCGGGGACTGCTCGCCGTGCCCCCGGAGCGCGGCCTGATGGCCCAGGTGCGCGATGCGGCCTCCGAGATGGTCATGACGGCGATGAATTTCCTCGGAGTGCCATACCGCCGGGGAGGCGACTCAGCCGAGGATGGCTTCGATTGCAGCGGTTTCACCCGCCACATCTTCGAGATGAGCCTGGGCCTGGTCTTGCCCCGCCGGGTGGACGAGCAGGCGAGTGCGCCGGGCCTGGTGCCCGTCGGGCGCGACGAACTCAAGCCTGGCGACCTCGTGTTCTTCAACACCCTGCGGCGCACGTTCTCCCACGTGGGCATCTACATCGGCGACGGAAAGTTCATCCACTCCCCCCGGACGGGCGCAAAGGTGCGCGTGGAGGACATGCGGGTCGCCTACTGGGCGCAGCGTTTCACCGGCGCCCGCCGCGCCGGCGCGCTGCAGGCGGCCGCTGGCACCCCTTCCTCCGGCGCCGACATGCGCCCCGCGGTAGCCGCGCGTCATGCCGGCACCGACGGGCCGCAACCCTGAGGGCAGGGCCTCCAGACTCCCCGTCCGGGCCAGCCCCGGCCTCCATGCCCCCCGGCCCCGCGGCGCTTTGATCCGGCGCCTGCCCACTCCCGCCGCGAGCGAGGCACAATCCGTCCCATGGCCGAGAAAGTCATCCCCCTGGCCGACCACCGCTACGCCAGCCGCGTGCCGCGGGTGCCGGGCGAGCCCGCGCGCCCGACCGGGCTGTTGTCGGATCGGCTCGGCCGCCCCTTGCGTGACCTGCGCATCTCGGTCACCGACCGCTGCAATTTCCGTTGCAGCTATTGCATGCCGAAGGAGATCTTCGACAAGCACTACCGCTTCCTGCCCCACGGCGACCTGCTCAGCTTCGAGGAGATCACGCGGCTTGCGCGGCTGTTCGTCGCCCACGGCGTGCGCAAGATCCGCCTGACAGGCGGCGAGCCGCTGCTGCGCAAGGACATCGAGCGGCTCGTGGCGATGCTCGCCGAACTGCGCACCCCCGAGGGGGACCCTCTGGACCTCACGCTCACCACCAACGGCTCGCTGCTCGCGCGCAAGGCCCGGGCCCTGAAGGACGCGGGGTTGCAGCGCGTCACGGTGAGCCTGGACGCACTGGACGACGGGATCTTCCAGCGCATGAACGACGTCGGGTTCCCGGTGGCCGACGTGCTCAAGGGCATCGAGGCGGCCGAGCGCGCGGGGCTGGGTCCCATCAAGGTGAACATGGTCGTCAAGCGCGGCACGAACGACCACGAGATCGTGCCCATGGCCGCGCGTTTCCGCGGCAGCCCCATCATCCTGCGCTTCATCGAATACATGGACGTGGGCACCTCCAACGGCTGGCGCATGGACGAGGTGCTGCCCTCGGCCGCGGTGGTCGAACGCATCTCGCGACACTGGCCGCTGGAGGAGATCGAGCCCAACTACACCGGCGAGACGGCCGAGCGCTGGCGCTATGCCGACGGCGCAGGCGAGATCGGTGTGATCTCCAGCGTGACGCAGGCCTTCTGCCGGGACTGCAACAGGGCGCGCCTGTCCACCGAGGGCAAGCTCTTCCTCTGCCTGTTCGCGAGCCAGGGGCACGATCTGCGCGCGCTGCTGCGCGGCGGCTACAGCGACGAACAGATTGCCGGCGCCATCGGCCTCGTATGGGGCGAACGTGAGGATCGCTATTCGGAACTGCGCACCTCGCAGGCGGCCGAGGGCCGGGCGCGCGAGCAGCGCATCGAGATGCACTACATCGGCGGTTGAGGCTATGCACGCAGCCCGGCTCCCTCGCCCCATCCCCGCCGGGCCCCGCGACGCGGCCATTGCCGTCGCCCGACGGTGGCCTTCCCTCTTTTCTCAGCACCATGACCCACATTCCCCCTGAACAAGTGACCGGCCTGATCCTGGCCGGCGGCCGTGGGAGCCGCATGGGCGGCGTCGACAAGGGCCTGCAGAACTTCCGCGGCGTTCCCCTGGCGATGCACGCGCTGATGCGACTCGCCCCGCAGGTGGGCCAGGTCATGATCAACGCCAACCGCAATCTGGGCGCCTACGAGTCGCTCGGCGCGGCGGTCTGGCCCGACGCGCTGCCCGACTACGCGGGCCCCCTGGCCGGCTTCCTCGCCGGACTCGAACGCTGCGAGACGCCATTCATGGTCACCGTCCCGTGCGACACCCCCCTGTTTCCGGAGGACCTCGTCGAGCGCCTGGGGGAAGCGCTGCTTGCTCGCGATGCCGAGATCGCGATGCCGCGCACCGCAGACCAGGTGCAGCCCGTGTTCTGCCTGATGCGCACCAGCGTGATCGAGAGTCTCGTGCGCTTTACCCATGAAGGCGGCCGCAAGATCGACCGCTGGACGGCGCAGCACGCCTGCGTCGAAGTTCCCTTCGATGACGAATCGGCCTTCTTCAATGCCAACACTCTGGAAGAACTCCAGCAGCTCGAACGGGCCCGCGCCTGAGTCGCCGGCCGCGGTGCTGATCCGCCGCCTGGAGCCGCAGGATCTGCCGGCCTACAAGATGCTGCGTGACGAAGCGCTCGTGCGCCATCCGGAGGCCTTCACCTCGGACGCCGAGACCGAACGACTGCGTTCGCCGGAGAGCTATCTCGGCCGGCTCGGCCGTGGGGAGCCGCTGGGCGGCACCTTCCTGCTCGGGGCCTGGCTCGGGGACGAGCTCGCCGGCTCGGTCGCGTGCGACCGGGAACTGCGGCCGAAGATCCGGCACCGCGCGCAGATCGTCGGCATGTACGTGCGTGAGCGCTATACGCGCCGGGGAGTCGGCCGGCTGCTGTTGGCAGCCTGCATCGAGCAGGCACGGCAGGCGGCGGGGCTGGAGATGCTGACGCTGTCGGTGACCGCGTCCAACGAGCGAGCCCTGCTGATGTACGAGCGCGCGGGTTTCCGCACCTACGGCCTGCTGCCACGCGCGGTGCGCGTGGAAGGCGCGGGCGGGCGCGCACAGTATTTCGACAAGGCGTTGATGTGGATGGAGTTGTGAGGAGGACGATGGCGACGCTGGAGGAGATCGCATCCTGCGTGAGCGGCTACGACCCCGGCGCCCTGCCCGTGGGCAAGGCGCAGGAGTTCATTGCGCGCTTCGTGCCGCGGGTTACCGCGGTCGAGCGCGTGGCGTTGCGGGCAGCGCTGGGCCGTGTCCTGGCACAGGACATCGTCTCCCCCATCGATGTGCCTGCGCACGACAACTCCGCGATGGACGGATACGCGCTGCGAGGTGGGGACCTCCTCGCCGACGGCCCCACCCGGTTGCGCATCGCCGGCACCGGTCTGGCCGGTCAGCAGTTCGACGGCCAGGCCGGCGCAGGACAGTGCGTACGCATCATGACGGGGGCAGTGATGCCTGCCGGTCTCGATACGGTGGTGCCGCAGGAGTTCGTGCGCGTCGAAGGCGACGAGATCATCGTTCCGCCCGGTGCGGTGCGTCCCGGGGACAACCGCAGGCTGCGGGGCGAGGACCTGGGCCGCGGCAGGCCGGCGCTGTCCGCTGGCAAACTCCTGCGCCCGGCGGACCTTGGCCTCATCGCATCGCTCGGACAGGGCGAGGTGCCGGTGTGGCGGCGGTTGCGCGTTGCGTTCTTCTCCACGGGCGATGAACTGCGCTCCATCGGCGAACCCCTCGATCCTGGCTGCGTCTACGATAGCAATCGCTACACCCTCTATGGCATGCTCCAGCGCCTGGGCGTCGAGTTGCTCGACCTGGGCGTGGTGCGCGACGAGCCGCAGGCGCTGGAGGCGGCGTTCCGCTGTGCCGCCGAAAGCGCGGACGCGATCATCACCTCTGGCGGCGTGTCGGTCGGCGAGGCCGATTTCACCAAGCAGATGATGGCCCGCCTGGGCGAGGTGGCCTTCTGGCGCATCGCGATGCGCCCCGGCCGCCCGATGGCTTTCGGCCGCATCCGCAGCGGCGCGCACGAGGCCGTGCTGTTCGGCCTGCCCGGCAATCCGGTGGCGGTGATGGTGACGTTCTACGCCTTCGTCCGGGAGGCACTCCTGACCATGAGCGGCGCGACCTGCGCCCCCCTGCCCCTGCTGCGGGCCCGCAGCGCCGCACCGCTGCGCAAGAAGCCGGGCCGCACCGAATACCAGCGCGGCATCGTCACGCGCAGCGCCGACGGTGAATGGGAGGTGCGCATCACCGGCTCCCAGGGCTCGGGGATCCTGCGCTCGATGTCGGAAGCCAACGGTCTGGTCGTGCTGCATCACGACCAAGGCTCGGTCGCCGCAGGCGATTGGGTGGACGTGATCCCCTTCGACGGGCTGGTCTAGCACGCCTTCGCCATTCGGCCGCCGGCGGGTTGGAAGGCCCCGATCCCGCTGCGCGCGGCGGCGGCCCCCTCACTTGCCGTACTGCTCGCTCGACTCCGCGGACAGGCCGTGCGCCGGCGATTCCTCCACCGAGACCGGAGTGGTGATCGGCCCAGGCGTGCTCTTGCGGGCGAACAGCGTGTACATCGTCGGCACGACGAAGATCGTGAGCAAGGTGCCCAGGGTCATGCCGCCGACGATCACCCAGCCGATCTGCTGGCGGCTCTCGGCACCTGCCCCGTGGGCGAGGGCCAGCGGGATGGCGCCCAGCACCATCGCGCCGGTGGTCATCAGGATGGGGCGCAAGCGCAGCGCCGCAGCGTGCTGCACGGCGGCGAGCACCGCTTCCCCCTGCTGCCTGCGTTGATTGGCGAACTCCACGATCAGGATGCCGTGTTTGGTGATCAGGCCCACCAGCGTAATCAGGCCGATCTGCGAGTACACGTTGAGCGTGCCGCCCGTGAGCTTGAGTGCGAGCAACGCGCCCACCATCGACAGCGGCACCGAGAGCATGATGATGAAGGGGTCGACGAAGCTCTCGAACTGCGCCGCGAGCACGAGGAAGATGAACAGCAGAGCCAGCACGAAGACCAGCCCCAGCGCACCGCTGGATGAACGGAACTCGCGTGACACGCCGTTGAGTTCGGTCGCGTAGCCGCTCGGCAGGAGTTCCCTCGCCTGCGCGTCGAGGAAGTCCAGTGCCTCGCCGAGCGAGAACTCGGGGGCGAGGTTGGCCGTGATCGAGACCGAACGCCGTTGGTTGAAGTGGTTCAGTTCGCGGGGCGAGACCGCCTCGCGCACCTTGACCAGCGACGCGAGCGGGACCATCGTGTCGTCCCGTCCGCGCACGAAGAGCCGCTCGATGTCGTCGGGGGTGCTACGTCCTCGCGCCTGCGTCTGCACGATCACGTCGTACTGGTCGGCGTCGCGCTTGTACCGCGTGACGTTGCGGCCGCCGAGCATGGTCTCGATGGTGCGCGCGACCTGGTCGACCGAGACGCCCGCGTCGGCCGCGCGTTCACGGTCGACCTCGATGTAGATCTCGGGCTTGTTCATGCGCAGGTCGGTGTCCGGCTGCACGAAGCCGCCGTGGCGGTTCATCGCCTCGACGAACCTGTCCGCGACCTGCGCGAGGTTCTGGTAGCTGTCCGACGTGACGATGACGAAATTCACCGACCGCTCGCGGAAACCCTGACCCAGCGACGGCGGTGTGATCGGGAAGGCATTGACGCCGGGCAGTGCCGCCAGCTGGGGCTGAAGCGCTCGTGCCAGTTCCATCGTCGAGCGCTCGCGCTCGTCCCAGTCCAGCGTGCGCAGGAAGGAGATGCCCTGCGACACCGTGGGGTTGCCCGCGACGACGAACACGCGGTCGAACTCGGGCACGTCCAGGCCCACGCGCTCGATCTCACGCATGTACTTCTCGGTGTAGGCCAGCGTCGACCCGTCGGGAGCGCTGACATTGACCAGCACCACGCCGCGGTCTTCCATCGGCGCGAGCTCGCTCTTCATGCTCTTGAAGAGGAACCAGCTCGCAGCGCCGCACAGCACCATCACGGTCACGATGATCCAGCGGTGGTGCAGCGTCCACCCCAGCACCGACTCGTACGCGCCCGTGATCCGGTCGAGCTGCCGTTCCATCCACTGGTCGAAGCGGCTGGGCTTGGGGTTGTGCCTCAGCAGCTTGGAGCACATCATCGGGGACAGCGTGAGCGCGACGAAGCCCGAGACGATCACGGCGCCGGCCAGGGTCAACGCGAACTCCACGAACAGGCGTCCGGTGCGCCCCGGCGTGAAGGCCAGCGGGGCATACACCGCCGCCAGGGTCAGCGTCATCGCGACGACCGCAAAGCCGATCTCGCGCGAGCCCTTGATCGCCGCGGCGAACGGACTCATGCCTTCCTCGATGTGGCGGTAGATGTTCTCCAGCACGACGATCGCGTCATCCACCACGAGGCCGATGGCCAGCACCAGGGCCAGCAGCGTCAGCGTGTTGATCGTGAAGCCGGCCAATGCCATCAGCGCGAATGCACCGATCAGGCTCACCGGTATCGTGACCAGCGGAATGATGGAGGCGCGCAGCGTACGCAGGAAGACGAAGACCACCAGCGCCACGAGCACCACCGCCTCCGCAATGGTCGAGTAGACCGCCTTGACGGAGCGGTCGATGAAGACCGAGTTGTCGTTGGCCACCTGGATCTGCACGCCCTCGGGCAGTTCCTCTCGCAGACGCGGCAGCATGGCCTGCACCCCGGCGGACACGTCCAGCGGGTTGGCGGTGGCCTGACGCACGACGCCCAGCGAGACCGAAGCCCGACCGTTGAGTCGTGTGCTGGACCGCTCGCTCGCAGGCGCCTGCTCGATCCGGGCGACGTCCCGCAGGCGCACCGTGTAGCCGTTGACCTGGCGCAGCGCCACGGCGCCGAACTGCTCGGGCGTGTTCAGATCGGTCTGCGCGGTCACGCTGAACTCGCGCTGCGGGCCCTCGATGCGTCCCGCCGGCACTTCCAGGTTCTGCCGTCGCAACGCGTCCTCGACATCCTGCACCGTGACGCCGTAGGCCGCCAGCTGGTCGGGATCGAGCCAGATGCGCATCGAGAAGATCCGCTCGCCACGGATGAGCACGTCCGCCACGCCGGGGACGGTCTGCAGCCGGGGCTTGACGATGCGATTGGCCAGGTCCGACACCTGCAGCGGTGAGAGCGCGTCGGTGGTGAAAGCCAGCCAGATGGTGGGCGAGGCGTCGGCCTCCACCTTGGAGATCACGGGCTCGTCGACCGAGTCGGGCAGCCGACCGCGCACCCGCGAGACGCGGTCGCGCACGTCGGCAGCCGCGTCGTCCGGGTTCTTCTCCAGCTTGAAGCGCACCGTGATCTGGCTCTGCTCCTGGCGGGAGATGGATGTGATGATGTCCACCCCGTCGATGCCGGCGATCGAGTCCTCCAGCGGCTTGGTGATCTGCGATTCGATCACCTCCGAGGACGCACCGGGCAGGCGCGTGGAGACCGTCACGACCGGCTCGTCGATGCGGGGGTATTCGCGCACCTGCAGCCGCGTGAACGAGACGAGTCCGATCAGCACGAGCAGCAGGGACAGCACCGTCGCGAAGACGGGGCGACGGACGGAGACTTCGGCAAGCTGCATGACGGATCCTGCTTGGAACTGCGGCGGTCGCGGGGGTCAGTCGGCCTGGCTGCGCGCCGCGATCCGCGTGGGCGTGACCTTTGCGTCCGAGCCGCGTTCGGCCCCTGCCGCCTTCGCGCCGGAGGCCGCGGTCGCCGGCGGGTCCGCGCGCTCGCCGATCTGGACGATGCGCAGCGGCGTGCCGTCGCGCTGGATCCGCTGGTGGCCGGCGACCACCACGGTATCACCCCGCGCCACGCCCTTGACGATCTCCACACGGCCTTCGCGCCGCAGCCCGATCGCCACCTCGCTGCGCCGCGACGTCCACGACGGACGCTCGGTGCCCTCGCCCTTGACGGCCTTGATCACATACTGCTTGCCCCCTTGCGGCACCAGGGCTTCCTCCGGCACCACCAGGGCGCCGGCCCGCGAGGCAAGCACCGTGTCCACGCGCGCGAACATGCCCGGCCGCAGGACCCCCTCCCGGTTGTCGAGCACCGCCCGCACGAGGACCGACCGCCCCTCGGCGTCCACCTGCGGCGCGAGCGCTTCCACGCGCGCCTGGAAACGCCGCGCCGGCAAGGCGTCGAGCGCGACCTGCGTCGACTGCCCGACCTGCAGCTGCGGGAGGTAGCGCTCGGGCAGGCGAAAGTCGACGTACAGCGTCGCCACGTCTTCCAGGTTCACGAGGTCGGTCCCCGGTCCGACATAGTCGCCCACGTTGACCTGCCGGATACCGGCGATGCCACTGAAGGGCGCCACGATGCGCAGGCGCTCCTGTGTCGCCCTGGCCACCGCCAGCTGCGCTTCAGCCACCTGCAGGTTGGCCGCCGTCTGGTCCACCGCGGCCTGACTCACGAAGTTCTGCGCCAGCAGTTCCCGGTTGCGCTCGTGGTTCGCCCGCGCGATGTTCAGCTGCGCCTGTGCCTGGCGCACCTGCGCGGCCGCGAGCGTGTCGTCCAGTTGCACCAGCACCTGGCCCTTGCGCACCGGCTGCCCGTCTTTGAAGCCGAGGGCGGCCACGCGACCGGAAACCTCCGGACGCAGCACGACGCCCTGGCGGGAGCGCAAGGTGCCGACGGCCTGGGCCTCCTCGGTCAGGACGGCCTCGCGCACCGCTGCGACCTCCACGGCCACCGGGCCGCCTTGCCCGGCGTTCGCCGCCGAACCGGGGGCCGCGCGTGACGGCCCATCGCCCGCCGGCACCCCTTCCGCGGTGCGGACGGGCTCGCGGTGCTGGTACCAGTACGCGCCCGCGCTGGCCAGCGCCAGGCCGACGACGGCGACGATCGCATGCAACTTTTTCATCTTGAGCTCACACGGACAGCCGTCAATGTACCGCCTGCCGCCGTCATCGCATTCACAGTTCTTCACAAGCCCCGCAAGCCACGTGCGAGCCCCGCACCGGCGTTACATCACGCTGGCGGCCCCTTGGTTCGCGAGGGCGTCGGCCCGTTCATTGCCCGGGTCGCCGTTGTGGCCGCGCACCCAGTGCCACTGCACGCGGTGCAACGCGGCGAGCGCGTCCAGCCGCTGCCACAGCTCCGCGTTCTTGACCGGCTTGCGGTCTGCCGTCTTCCAGCCCCGCTGCTTCCAGCCGTGGATCCATTCGGTGATGCCCTTGCGCACGTACTCGCTGTCCGTGTAGATGTCCACCTCGCAAGTGCGCTTCAGGCTGGCAAGCGCCTCGATCACCGCGGTCAGTTCCATCCGGTTGTTCGTGGTGGACCGCTCTCCGCCGAAAAGTTCCTTCTCGTGCGTGCCCGAGCGCAGGATCGCGCCCCAGCCCCCCGGCCCCGGATTGCCCTTGCAGGCGCCATCGGTGTAGATCACGACCTTCGGTCGTGGAACCTGTATCGTCATGGAGGATATTCCTTGAAATCAGCCGCGCCGCCGGTCGCCCGGGCCGGCATCGCAGGACTGCTTGCGGGAGGCCACGGCGGCCCTTGCACGCTTGGCCTGCTGCTGTTGTTTCCAGGCTGGCCCGATGAGGCGCATGCCGCGCACTCGCTTGACTGCCTGGAGCAGATAGACGCCCCCCAGCACGGGCCACCAGCGATGCCCCACGGCATCCATCCACCGGTAGCGGCCCAGCCACAGTTCCGAGCGTACCGCCGGACGGTAGCAGCCGAAGCGGCCGCCCTCGATCTCGAAGCCCAGCAGACGCAGCCAGTCGCGCAGCCGCCAGTAGCCGATGAGGTCCCCTCCCGGAGGCAAGGCTTCGGTCGGATGCCCGCTCCGCCGCCGGATGCCGTTGCAGCGCTTTTGCAACGGCCACAGTCCGACCGGGTTCAGCCCGAGCACTATCACCTTGCCCTCGGGTACGAGGACCCGCTCCACCTCCCGCAGGGTGTGATGGGGATCACGCGAAAGCTCCAGCGTGTGGGGAAGCACCACCAGATCGAGGCTCGACGTCTCGAACGGAAGCGCGTCGTAGTCGCACACCACTGCGGTCGGCACCGCCGCGTCGGACGCCTCGCGGGCCGGGTCCGCGGGCCGGCGGTCGAGCACCACCCAGCGGTGGGGCATGCGGTTGTTCGCGAGCGCCTGCAGCTGCGGCAAGCCGAGCTGGACCGCATGGAACCCGAAGACGTCGCCTACCGCCAGGTCCAGCTGGTGTTGCTCCCATGCCAACAGATACCGGCCCGTGGGGGTGAGCAACCACTCATCCAAACCTATAATTCGCCCGTTTTGCGTCATGGAACTGGTCGCCCTACCCGCCTTCGCCGACAACTACATCTGGATGCTCCATGACGGCCGGCAAGCCCTCGTGGTGGATCCGGGAGACGCCGCGCCCGTGCAGGACGCGCTGCGTTCGCGGGGCTTGGAGCTGACCGGCATTCTAGTGACCCATCACCACGGCGATCACACCGGCGGGCTCGAGGCGCTGCGCCCCCTGCTCAACGGCACCGTCTGGGCGCCGGCTCGAGAAGCCATCCCTGGTGCCTGCGTGAAGGTGCGCGAGGGCGACGCGGTGCGATGGCAGGGCCTCACGTTCGACGTATTCGATGTACCGGGCCACACGGCCGGACACGTCGCGTACTTTGCGCGGGGCCCCCAACCGGCCCCGCTGCTGTTTTGTGGCGACACCCTGTTCTCCGCCGGCTGCGGTCGGCTCTTCGAAGGCACTGCCGAGCAGATGCACGCCTCGCTCTCCAAGCTCGCGGCCCTGCCAGGCGACACGAGGGTGTGCTGCGCGCACGAGTACACCTTGTCCAACCTGCGTTTCGCCCAAGCAGTGGAGCCGGGCAATGCCGACGTGCAGGCCCACCTCCGGCACTGCCAGTCCTTGCGCGAACGCGGCGAGCCGACCCTGCCGAGCACCATCGCACTGGAGCGGCGCATCAACCCCTTCTTGCGCTGCGACCTGCCTGCGGTCGCGCAGGCCGTGCCCGGGACGTCGCAGGCCGATGCCGTCCGCGTGTTCGCCGCCCTCCGACAATGGAAGAACGAATTCCGATGAACCCTTTGCCCCCCTCCCGCTGGTCGTCGGCCGCCCGCCTCGCGGTGTCGCTGGTCGTGGCGGCGCTGGCCGGTTGCGCGAGCGTCCCTGCCCCCACACCGACGCCGACGCCGACGCTGGCGCCCGCCGGGCCGCCCGCGGCCGCTGCTGCGGCCCCGGCCGCCTCCGCCCCTGAAGGACAGACGCTGGCGAGCCGTCCGCGGGACGCCGCCGTCAGGGCGCTGCAGTCGGCGACGCCGCAGGGCAAGCCCAGCGACGCCGCGGTGATCCTGCCGGATCCGGAAGCCTCGCCGCAGGCCAACAAGGAGGCGATGGACGAGCCTTCCCCGATCGAGCAACTGGTCGAAGAAGACCTCTGGCACCGCATCCGCCGTGGCTTTGCGATGCCCGACCTGGACAGCGACCTGGTGCGCAGCCGTGAGCAGTGGTACGCCTCCCGGCCCGACTACGTGCAGCGCATGACGCAACGCGCGAGCCGCTATCTCTTCTACATCGTCGAGGAGGTCGAACGCCGCGGCCTGCCCACGGAACTCGCGCTGCTGCCCTTCATCGAAAGCGCCTTCAACCCCCAGGCGGTCTCGGTCGCCAAGGCATCGGGGATGTGGCAGTTCATTCCGTCCACCGGGCGGCACTTCGAGCTCACGCAGAACATCTTCCGCGACGAGCGGCGCGACGTGATGGCTTCCACCCGTGCGGCACTGGACTATCTGACCAAGCTGTACGGGATGTTCGGCGACTGGCACCTCGCCCTGGCCGCCTACAACTGGGGAGAAGGCAGCGTGCAGCGCGCGATCGCGCGCAACCAGAAGGCAGGCCTGCCCACGGACTACCAGAGCCTGCGCATGCCGGTCGAGACGCGCTACTACGTGCCCAAGCTCCAGGCCATCAAGAACATCGTCGCGCGGCCGGAGGACTTCGGCCTGGTGCTGCAGTCCATCGAGAACCACCCCTATTTCCTCACCGTGGAGATCCAGCGCGACATGGACGTGGACCTGGCCGTGCGCCTGGCCGGCGTGCCCATCGAGGAGTTCCGCGCACTCAACCCGCAGATGAACAAGCCGGTCATCCTCGCCGCCGGTACCCCGCAGATCCTGCTGCCCTACGACAACGCCCGCATGTTCATCCGCAACCTGGCCGACCACCAGGGGCCGCTGGCCTCGTGGACTGCCTGGGTCGTCCCGAAGACCATGCGCACCGCCGAGGTCGCGCGCGCAGTGGGCCTGGACGAAGAGGACCTGCGCGAGATCAACAAGATACCCAAGGGCATGCTGATCAAGGCCGGTTCCACGCTGCTGGTGCCGCGCGACGGCACGAAGCACGCGCGCGACGTCTCCAGCGAGATTGCCGACAACGCGACGCTGGCCTTCGCGCCCGAAGCGCCTGAGGGCCGGCGCACCGTGGTGCGCGCCGGCAAGCGCGATACCCTCACGGCGCTGGCCCGCCGCTACAAGGTCTCGGTGGCGCAGGTCGCGCAGTGGAACCAGCTGAACCCCACGGCCAAGCTGGCGCGCGGGCAGCGCATCGTGCTGTATCTACCGGGCAAGACTGCCACCGCTTCGCGGGCGGTGGCCACGAAGTCAACGTCGCAGACACGGCGCACGGCCTCGGCAAAGCCCACGCGCAATACGGCCAAGGCCGCGACCCGCACCGCCCGGACGGAGAAGCCTTCCGGCCCGGTCAAGGCGAAGGACGGCACGGCGAAGAGCCGCGTGCAGATGGCGAAGAACTGAAAGCGAAGGGGCCCTTCAGCTCCTGAACCACTTCGCCCGGGCCTTGGCCGCGAAGTCGTTCGTGTGGCTGCGTTCCAGCGCAGCCTCCAATTGGCTGGCGGGCACGTCCGCCAGCGCGGCGGCCACCCCGGCGGTGGCCTTCAGCGCCTCGCTGCTCAGGGCCCCGTCGACCGAATAGGACTCGCGCACCTTGTAGAACGACGCGAGGTACAACGCGCGGTCCTCGCCGAGCGCAGCGTCCGGCACGGTCGCGATGAGATCCTGCGGCTGCGCGGTCTGCAGCCACTTGAGTCCCCTGAGGACGGCGTTGGCCATGGCCTGGCACACCTCGGCATGGCGCTCGACATAACCGGTCGACGCATAGACGCATGTGCCTGGCAGCAGCCCGCCGAAGAGTTCACGGGCGCCCTTGACCGTGCGGGTGTCGGCCACCAAGCGCACGTCGCCCTTCTGCTCCAGCTGCGTCATGCCGGGGTCGACGTGACTGAGGGCATCGACGCGTCCAGCGCGCAGCGCGAACACGGCTTCGCTGCCGCTGTCCAGCGGGGTCCATCGCACCTCTTCAGGGCGCAGCCCAGCTCGGATCAAAAGCACCCTGGCCAGCAGATCGGACAAGGTTCCCGGGGCCGACGTGCCGACGCGGCGACCGCGCAAATCGGCCACGCCGCGGAACTCCGGCAGCTGCCGCTTGGAGACGCCGAACGCCACGATGGGGGATCGCCCCTCGACGACGACGGACTGGACCGCCTCGCCCTGCAGCTGGCGCAGCACGACGTGCAGGTAGGCTCCGGAGACGAACTGTGCACCGCCGGACTGCAGGGCTCGGGCGGCCTGGGCCGGGGTGTGGCCTTCGGCCAATGTCACGTCCAACCCTTCGGCAGCGAAATACCCGAGTTCGCGAGCCACGATGAGTGGCAGATGGCACAGCGACTGGTCGCGCCCCACCAGGAGACGCACCTTGAGGGGTGCCCCCGCGCGCGTACGTGCCGGGAAGGCCGCGGCGAGGGTCGCTGCGGCGCCGAGGCGCAGGACGGTGCGCCGCGACGCGAGGCAAGCGTCGGCGCGAGGCCCGCGCGGGGCAAGGGAACGGGACGGGGCGGACATGGGGAGCAGCTTACGCAGCCGCCACACGTGCTCCAATCCGGGCGGCTCCGGGCAGGGAAAGTCCGCACGCCCGAGGTACTTCCGGTTACCTCGGACCGCGTCCTGTCTGAACTTGCGCGGCGGCTCAGGTGATCCGGCGCGGCCGCTCAGCGTCGTTCGACGAGGGCGTGAGCGATGGTCCCCAAATCGACGTACTCCAGCTCGCTGCCCACCGGCACGCCACGCGCCAGGCGCGTAACCTTCAGGCCACGGCTCCTCAGCGCCTCGGCGACCACGTGCGCGGTCGCTTCGCCCTCCGCGGTGAAGTTGGTCGCGATGATGACCTCGCTGACCGTCCCATCGGCCGCCCGTTCGTAGAGCCGCTCCAGGCCAATGTCGCGCGGACCGATCCCGTCCAGCGGACTCAGGTGCCCCATCAGCACGAAGTACAGACCCCGGTAGCTGCCCGTGCGTTCGACCGCGGCCTGGTCGGCAGGCGTCTCCACGACGCACAGCTGCGCACGCTCCCGCTCCGGATCGAGGCAGGTCGCGCAAACCTCCTGCTCGGTGAAGGTGTTGCACTGCCTGCAATGCCGCACGGCCGCGACCGCGGCCTGCAAGGCATGGGCGATGACCTGGGCCCCTTCGCGATCGTGCTGCAGCAGGTGGAAGGCCATGCGCGCGGCGGACTTCGGTCCGACGCCAGGCAGCCGGCGCAGGGCCTCGACGAGGGCATCGAAGGCAGACACGCGCCTTCCTCGGGGATCAGAACGGGAACTTCATGCCCGGAGGCAGCGGCAACCCCGCCGTGAGCTTGCCCATCTTCTCCTGGCTCGTTTCCTCGGCACGGCGCACCGCGTCGTTGAAGGCCGCGGCAACCAGATCCTCGAGCATGTCCTTGTCGTCGGCCAGCAGGCTCGGGTCGATGGTCACTCGCTTGACGTCGTGCTTGCAGGTCATCGTCACCTTGACCAGTCCCGCGCCCGACTGCCCCTCCACCTCGATCTGCGCCAACTCTTCCTGAGCGCGGCGCAGGTTCTCCTGCATCTGCTGGGCCTGCTTCATCAGCCCGGCCAGTTGACCTTTCATCATGACGTTTCCTTTCTTGGACTGGGCCGGCCGTCTTCGGGCCGGCATGGATGCTTCAAAGCGGCTTGACCGAGCCAGGGACGATGCGCGCCGTCGCGAACTGCTGCATCAGGCTCACGACCAGCGGATCGTTGCGCAGGGCCTCCTCCGCAGCACGCTGGCGCGCTTCGCGGCGTGCCGTTTCTCGACGGGCCGGCGTGTCGTGCGTGGGAGCCACTTCGACCCGCAGTTGGACCGGGTGTTCCAGGAACTGCGCAAGCGCCGCCTCGAGCTTCGCGCGCGTGCCTTCCGCCGCCAGCGTCGCCCGCTCGACCCTCACGCACCAGCGTGTGCCGGCAGCGTCCGCCTCGACGAGCTGAGACTGCATCGCCAGTTCGCGCACGAGGGCCGAGACGAGCTCGCGCTCGCACAGCTGCCGCACGAGCGCGTGCCAGCGGTCGCCTTCCGGCGTGGACGGCATGGCGGGCGGCAGGGGGGGGTCCCCAACGGCTTCCTGAGCGCGAGCAGGCTCTGGCATGGCCGTCGGCGCTGCCACAGCCGCGGGCGCATCCTCGTCGGCCACCGGTGCATCGAGCCAAGGCGGCAGTTCCTCCGTCACCTCAGGATGGGAAGCTGCGTTTCCGGTCTCCGCTCCCGGCCTCGCAGGGCGGGCGTCAACGGCGACCGCAGGCGCCGGGCCGGCCGGGCGCGACGTGGCAGGCAGCGCGGGGTATGGGGCGGGGGGCTGAGTCCGCGCTGCACCCGGGGCCGCGGCGCCAAGACGCAAGCCAGGCGCGGGCGGGCCGGCATCGGCCCGCGACGCGGGGCTTCCCGCCGGCCTGGCCGCGGGTACGGCCACCCGCGTGGAAGCGGCCTGGGGACGCTGCAGCGCGGCAGCGCGCCCCGGCGCGCCCTCCGCCGGCTTGAAGGCGAGCATCCGCAGCAACACCATCGTCAGGCCGCTGTACTCATCGGGCGCCAAACCCAACTCGTTGCGCCCGTGCAGCGCGATGCTGTAGAGCAGCTGCGTTTCCTCAGGCGCGAGCGCGGCGGCCAGCCGCGTCACCGTCACAGCTTCAGGATCCTCCTGCGAAACGGCCTCGGGCACCACCTGGGCCACAGCCACCTGCTGCAGGACAGTAGCCATCTCCTCCAGTGCCCCGGCGGCGGACAAGCCCTGCGCGCGCAGTTCGTCCGCAGTGGCGACCACCGCGGGGCCGTCGCGCGAGGCCAGGGCTTCGATCAGTCGATAGACGTGCGACCGGTCGACCGCACCGAGCATCTGTCGCACGCCCTTCTCTTCCAGCCGGCCGGAGCCGAAGGCAATCGCCTGGTCGGTGAGCGAGAGCGCGTCCCGCATCGAACCGCGGGCGGCCCGCGCCAACAGGCGCACGGCCGCGGGCTGCGCCTCGATCCGCTCCGACTCCAGCACCGCACTCAGATGCTCGAACACCGTCTCGGGGGCCATGGGCCGGAGGTTGAACTGCAGGCAGCGCGACAGCACGGTCACCGGCACCTTCTGAGGGTCCGTGGTCGCGAGCACGAACTTGAGGTACTCCGGCGGCTCCTCGAGCGTCTTCAACATGGCGTTGAACGCGGTGTTCGACAGCATGTGCACTTCGTCGATCATGTAGACCTTGAAGCGCCCCACCACCGGCTTGTAGACGGCCTGGTCGAGCAGTTGGGAGATCTCCTCGACGCCTCGGTTGGAGGCGGCGTCGAGCTCCACGTAGTCGACGAAGCGGCCTGCGTCGATGTCGCGGCAGGCCTCGCACACGCCGCACGGCGTGGCCGTGATGCCCCCCTGCCCGTTCGGGCCGACGCAATTGAGGGACTTGGCGAGGATGCGCGAGACCGTCGTCTTGCCGACGCCGCGCGTGCCCGTGAAGAGATAGGCATGGTGCAGCCGCTGCTGCGTCAGCGCATTGGACAGCGCCTGCACCACGTGCTCTTGCCCCACCATCTGCTCGAAGGTGCGCGGCCGGTACTTGCGGGCAAGAACGAGATAGCTCATGCAGCGATTCTACGGGGCGGGCAGGACGCAACCGGTCGCGTCCGCCCTTGGATACCCGCCCCACCGAGTCGTGCTTGCCGCCTCGCCTACAATGCGAGGTGACGGGCCTTCCCGCATGGGAGCGCGGCCAACCGGGTCAGGTCGGGAACGAAGCAGCCCTAACCGTTGCAACCAGTGCCGGGGTCAAGGCTCGTCACCCCCATCCTCCATCGGCGACGTGCCGGATGCCTCGCCGACCCGCGAGCGGGACGGGTGTTCAGCGCGGGCGGTGCCCCGCGCCACTTCGGTCACCCCGGGAACGAACGCCTGCTGCGCCTCGTCGCGCAGGCTGCGCAGCAATGAGAGCTCCCGGTCCGAGAGCTTGAATCCGTCGACCTGCGCCTTGTCCGCATACAGCAAGCCCACGGCCCGGTCGCCCAGCCGCATCGGCAACAGCACGAAGGAGGCCGCGCGCACGTGCTCGTGGAACCATGCCGGCAGGCGCGCGGCAAGGGTGGCCGTGTGGGCGTCGCGGATCAGGGTGTCCGCACCCCTGCGGGTCAGGGCCGCGAAAGCGTCGGCCTCGTCCTCCAGCGCGAATTCGAAGTGACGCTTCAACGCGGCCTCGCGCGGGCCCCATGCATGCCGCACCACGAAGCGCGAGGCGCCGGGCAGCCGCACGAGGACGGCTGCATGCTGGCACTGCAGCCCGTCGTAGAGGGCCTGCCCGGCCAGGAGCAGCACCTCGTCCAGTGCCTGCACGCCGATCGCGGCGCGCACCCGGAAGATCGCCCTGGACAGCGGATGCACGGGCTGCGCCTGCAGACCCTCGGGGCCTGGTCCTGCCGCGGCCTGCGCCTTGCGTGGAGCCGGCGCCTGCAGGTCCACCGCCTCCCAGACCTCCTGGCTGCTCATCCCGAGCGCGCGAGCATACTGTTCCACCGCGGCCGCGGCGCCGCCGCGGCGCGGCCCACCTCGTTGCGAGTCTGCCAGCTCGTTGCCCAAACCCCCTAACAGACGGAACCAGTCGCCACGCCGCTCGGGACGGCGCACGCCGGCCTCGGTGGACGGGCGACGCATCGCCCGCACGAGCGACTCGGGCAGCCCCCAGCTGCGCGCGACGCCGACGCCCAGGTCCTCGAAGCCCACGCCGAGCACCGCCTGCACCGCAGCGTCCTCGCTGCCCCCCTCCGCGAGAGCCAGCTGACGGATCTCCGCGGCGCGCTCGGGCATGTAGAACTGCACGAGGGTGCGTCCCAGGTTCTGCATCACGGCCGCGATGAAGCACTCCTCCTCGTCGGCCTGCGTGGGACACAGGCGCGCGGCGTAGCGACCAGCCTGCCGGCAGCGCTCGTATTCCTCCTTCAAGGCCTGGGCGTGGCGTGCATCGGGCATGTCCTCCAGGACCGGCAGGCTGCCCGCGAGGTCACGCACTGCCACGAAGCCCATCAAGGCCACGCAGCGCGAGACGGTCGCGATGGTCCCCCCACCCACCGAACTGAAGTAGGCCGCGTTCATCATGCGCAGCAGCTTCTGGGTGAACGCGACGTCGTCGAGCACCGCGCGCGCCACCTCGTCGAGATTCACGCGCTCGGCAGCGGCCAGCCGGCGCACGCGGCGCACGACTTCGGTCTGCACCGGCAGATCGGGCTGGTGCGAAATCCGGTCCATCAGGTGCTGTACGGTGCGCGCGGCCCTGCCGTCGCCGCTGCCGTCCAGCAGCGCGGGCGTGAGCCATTCCTGCAAGGCGGCACGGAACTGCGAGACGCTCGCGTACCGCTCGGCCGGATCGCGCGCAAGTGCACGGGTGACCAGGCGGCGTAAGTGCGCCTCGTCACGCTCCACGGTGGACAGCCGTGGCGGCAACTCGACGGGCGCCTCCAGCAGTTGCGCGATGGCCCGTTGAGGATTGGCGTCCCTGATCGCGGGCTGTCCGACGAGCAGTTCGTACAGCAGCAGGCCCGCACCGAACACGTCGCTGCGGGCATCCGGGCGCTGGCCGCGAGCGACTTCCGGTGCCAGGTGCAGCCCTGTGGCGGTGGCCAACTGGCGAGGGTCGACGGGCTGGAGCGGGATCGCGAAGTCCCCGATGCGCGGCCGGCCCGCCATGTCGAGCCACACAGCTTGCGGCTTCAACTGCCCGTGAACCACGCCCGCGGCATGCGCGACCGAAAGTCCGTCCAGCACGCCGATCGCCAGCAGCACGGCTTGGTGCGACGGCATCGCACCGTGGTCGGCGATCCACTGGGAGAGCGGGATGCCCCGCACGGCCTCCCAGACCAGCACGGGTCGCCCCCCCTCGTGGCGAGCCTCGAGCAAGGCCACCACGTTGGGATGGGCCAGGGCCATGACGGCCGCCGCCGCGCGCTGCCACCCTGCCTCGTCGATGCCGGGCACGGGTGCCCGCTCGAACACCTTGAGCATGACGCTGCGCGAGGCGCTCGCGTCCTGCGCCATCCAATACGCTGCCTGCGCATCACGCGACAGCAACCTCTGCAGGCGAAACGGCCCGAGTGCCGGCACGTCGGCCGGCACGATCCCTTCCAGTGGCTCCACGTTGTTCCTCGAGTCCGGTGCCTCGCGATGTACCAGGCTCCGATTGTTCCCGATTGCACCACGCGCGCCTGAACGGGTAAGACCGCAGGAAGCGCCGCTTCCGGTCGCATTTCGCGCCGTCGCAGGACTTCCTCCGCGGTATCAGCCCCCCTGCTTGAATGCCATCACCGCCTGGTTGCGCAGCGTGCGCAGCAGCGAGAGCTCGCGTTCGCCCAGTCGGATGCCGTCAGCCGCCGGGTGGTCGGCATAGATGAGGCCCAACGGTGCCTGGCGCAGGTGCAACGGCAACAGCAGGAAGGCCGGCGCATCCACCTCCTGCCGGTACCAGGCGGGAAGCCGGTCGCGCAGCTGTCCTTGCGTCGCGTCGGAGATGAGCGTGTCGACGCCTCTGATGCAAACGGCCGAGAAGAGGTCCTGCGGGACTGACACGGGCACCTGGAACTTCGGCGCCAGCGCGGCGGCCGAATCGCCGATGCCGAAGCGGCCGATCAGCACCCCGCTGCGCACGTCCTTCAGACAGAAGATGACCCGCCGGCACCCCAGGGCGCGGTACATGGTCTCCAGGACCATCCTCAGCACCTGGTTGAGCTGGAAGTTCTCCACCAGCGTATTGCTGATGTCCTGGATGCCTGCGGCGAGCACCTGGGCCGGGTCCGGCTCCGCCGCCGCGTGGGCGCGCAGCAGGGTGTCCAGTTCGTGGGGCGAGAGCGAATCAGCCTCTTGCGTGGGCGCCCCGTGAAGCATGCGCGCGCTGGCGCTGCCCACCTGGGGAGTCAGGCGCATCGCGGGGGCCAGCTCGCTCATTTCGGCACGCGCGACCTGCACCGCCTGCCGCAGGCGCGGCCCGTCCACTCCGAGGGACGGCGCATAGCGGGCCGCCAGGGCGTCCAGCCCTGCCTGCAGCTCGAGGGGAGCGGCGTGCATCAGCGCGTCGGCCACCTCGTTGGCCAGGCAAGCGACCGTGCGCAGCGACTGCGCCATGTCGCCACCGGGCTTCGGCGGGGCCTCCCGGCCCAGCTTGCGCATCGAACGCTGCAAGGCCTCGGGCAACCCCCAGGCACGGGCCACGCCGACACCCAGTTCCTCGTAGCCGAGCCCCAGCACCGCGGCGGCCTCGCGCTCGAGCACCTCGTCGCCGCCGTGTGCCTGCACGCGCTGCCGCACCTGGCGCGCCTCCTCGGGAAAGTAAAACTCCGCCAGCAGCCGGCCGAGATTCTGGAACACGGCGGCGATGAAGGCCTCCTCGGCCTCGCGCCCCCCCGGCGCGAGCTGCGCCGCCAGCGCCCCCGCCATCAGCGCCCGCAGGAACTCATCCTTCAGCACCCCGGCCTGGGCACGGTCTTGCATGTGCTCGAGCAGGACCAGCGACAGCGCGAGATTGCGTATGCCGGCAAAGCCGATCAGCGCGGCTGCCCGCGAGACGGTACTGACAGCGCCGGCCCCGGAGCGAAAGCAGGCCGAGTTCACCAGCCGCAGCAGCTTGTTGGTCAGCGCCACGTCCTTCAGGATCTCGTCCGCCAGCCGTTGCAGGCTTTCATGCTCGGACGTCGCGATCCGCTGGATACGCCCCATGGAATCGGACAGGGCCGGGAAGTCACCCTTGTGCCTCATGCGACGCAGCAGGAAGTCCAGCGTGGCATGTCGCCCGGTTGCATCGTCCGCGGGTGTGGGGCGGCGCCAGGCCTGCAGCGCCTCCAGGAGTTCTCGTGCCGAGGCGTGACGCACCGCAGGGTCGCGGGCCGTGGCTCGGTGCACGATCGCGCGCAGGCCATCATCCACCGGATGAGGCAGCTCGGCAGGCAGGGTCACGTCCTCGTGCGCGTGGCGATAGATCGCACGGTAGGGGTCGCGTTCAGCGATGGCCGGTTCACCGCGCAGCATCTCGTAGAGCACCAGCCCCGCGGCGTAGACGTCGACCTGCGGCGTCGGCGGACGGCCCTGGGTCACCTCCGGGGCCAGGTAGCCCGGGGTGCCGGCGAGCGCCGCCTCGGCAGTGCCGTGTCGCTGGCTGACCGCGATACCGAAGTCCATCACGCGCGCGCGGTTGGCGGCGTCGAGCATGAGGTTGGACGGCTTGAGGTCGCGATGCACCACCCCGGCCTCGTGCGCGTGCGCCAGGGCCTCGAGCACGCCGATCATGAGCTCCACGGCGTCGCCCGGGACGAACGCGCCGCGCTCGCGCAGTACCTGCGCGAGCGTGCGCCCTTCGACGAACTCGAAGACCAGGTAGGGGTGCTGCTCGTGCACGTCCGCCTCGAACAGGGGCACGATGCCGGGGTGCGTCAGTCGGCTGACCGCGCGGGCCTCCCCCAGCCACTGCTGCAGGGCCTGCGGATCCGAGGCCTGAGCGCGGTGCAGTTTGAGCGCCACCGGCCGGTCCAACCGGGTGTCCCAGGCTCGCCAGACGGCGCTTTGCGCCCCTTGCCCGACCAGGGACTGCAACTGGAACCGGCCGATGGACCGGGGAGCGGGAGGAATCTGGGACGGCACGTGGGCGACACGCAACAGGACAACGGCCGATTGGACGCCGAGCCCGACCCTTGCAATGCCGGGATATGGGCGGGCTTCCCGGGCTTGTTCCCACGTTCCGTCGTGCCGGCATTGCGCTTGCAGGCACATGGCAGGGACCGCCCGCCATGGCGTTGGACAGGCGGGCAACAGAGCATTGACACCCTGGCGACGATGCGAAAACGGGCTTTGTGCCAGAATTGCCCTGCGGCGGCGAGGTGCGCTTCGCGCCGCTACAAGGACAGACAATGAGCAGCGAGCTGATCAAACATATTTCCGACGCTTCGTTCGAGGCTGACGTCCTGCAGTCCGACACGCCGGTGCTGGTGGACTACTGGGCCGAGTGGTGCGGCCCGTGCAAGATGATCGCCCCCATCCTGGACGAGGTGGCCAAGGACTACGACGGGCGCCTGCGCATCGCGAAGATGAACGTCGACGAGAACCGTCAGGTGCCCGCCAGGTTCGGCATCCGTGGCATCCCGACCTTGATGCTGTTCAAGGGAGGCCAGCTCGCCGCGACCAAGGTCGGCGCCCTGTCCAAGGCGCAGTTGACCGCCTTTCTCGACAGTCATCTATAATCTTCCGAACGCGTCGGGGCGGGCGGCCACAAGCGCCAGCCCCGATCGCCCAAGTTGCCCCTGCGCCTGCCAGTCCAGCGCGTAGTTTCGGCCCCCAACTCCAACGTGCTTCCCGCCGCGAATGTCGCGGCCGTACCCGCAGCAGCGCTCTCGCGCCATGCGGGCCTCGCCGAAGTCCCCGCCCGGTGGATCACCAGATCCGAGCGACACAAAGGGTGTACGCCCATGCATCTTTCCGAACTGAAAGTTCTTCACGTCTCCGAGCTCATCAAGATGGCCGAGTCGCTGGAGATCGAAAACACCAGCCGCATGCGCAAGCAGGAGCTGATGTTCGCGATCATGAAGCGCCGCGCCAAACAGGGCGAGCAGATCTTCGGCGACGGCGTCCTGGAGGTGCTGCCTGACGGCTTCGGCTTCCTGCGCTCGCCCGAGACCAGCTACCTCGCCAGCACGGACGACATCTACCTGTCGCCCAGCCAGATCCGCCGCTTCAACCTGCACACCGGCGACGCCATCGAAGGCGAAGTCCGCGTGCCCAAGGATGGCGAGCGCTACTTCGCCCTGGTCAAGGTCGACCGCGTCAACGGCCTGACGCCGGAGGAGAACAAGCACAAGATCATGTTCGAGAACTTGACTCCGCTCTTCCCGAAAGAGCAGTTCAAGCTCGAACGCGAGATCCGGTCGGAGGAGAACATCACCGGCCGCATCATCGATCTGATCGCTCCCATCGGCAAAGGCCAGCGCGCGCTGCTCGTCGCGCCCCCCAAGAGCGGCAAGACCGTGATGATGCAGCACCTGGCCCACGCGATCACCGCCAACCATCCGGACGTTTACCTCATCGTGCTGCTCGTCGACGAGCGGCCCGAGGAAGTGACCGAGATGCAGCGTACCGTGCGCGGCGAGGTTATCAGCTCGACCTTCGACGAGCCGGCCGCCCGCCACGTGCAGGTCGCCGAGATGGTGATCGAGCGCGCCAAGCGCCTGGTGGAGCTCAAGAAGGACGTCGTCATCCTGCTCGACTCCATCACCCGCCTGGCCCGCGCCTACAACAACGTGCTGCCCTCCTCCGGCAAGGTGCTGACGGGTGGCGTGGATGCCAACGCGCTGCAGCGTCCGAAACGCTTCTTCGGCGCGGCGCGCAACATCGAGGAAGGCGGCTCGCTGACCATCATCGGTACGGCCCTGATCGACACCGGCAGCCGGATGGACGAGGTGATCTACGAGGAGTTCAAGGGCACGGGCAACTGCGAGATCCACCTGGATCGTCGCATGGCCGAAAAGCGGGTGTACCCCTCGATCCTGTTGAACAAGTCGGGCACGCGCCGCGAGGAACTGCTGCTCAAGCCGGAGATCCTGCAGAAGACCTGGATCCTGCGCAAGCTGCTCTATCCGATGGACGAGATCGAGGCGATGGAGTTCATCCTCGACAAGATGAAGTCCACGAAGAACAACCAGGAGTTCTTCGAGATGATGCGCCGCGGCGGCTGAAGCCTGCCCCCGCGCATCTTCGGGGCCGGCCGTACCGGACGGTCCCCGCCCCTGGCTCGCACGGCCTCCTGTGCGACGGCTCCCCGGCTCAGGCCAGGGAGCATGGGTTATACTTTATGGTTTACCAAATCCGGAAAGTGCGCCGAACGGGTCGGCGTGGCTCCCGGCGCGCGAGCGAGAGGTTCGACATGAAAGAAGGCATCCACCCCGAGTACCGCGAAGTCTGCTTCGTGGACCTGTCCAACGGCTTCAAGTTCGTCACGCGCTCTTGCGCCCAGACGAAGGAAACGATCAAGATGGAAGACGGCCGGGAACTGCCGCTCTTCAAGCTGGAGACCACCAGCGAATCGCACCCCTTCTACACCGGCACGCAGAAGAGCGTCGACTCCCTGGGCGGCCGCGTCGAGAAGTTCCGCAACAAGTTCGCGCGCGTGGGCCTCAAGAAGTAAGCCCGCCGTGCACAAGCAAGAGGCAGCCTGGGAGACCGGCTGCCTTTTTTCTTGTGGGCTAGGCCCGGCCGGGCCGGCCTGCTGATGCGACGAGTACCACCGAGCCCCTGCATCCGTGAACCAGCCCAAGCCAGCCGTCGTCACCGAACGCGCCGCGCGGCGGTTGCCCCGCATGGCGCTGCTCCTGCTGTGCGCCGCGTACACGATCCCGGGCTTCTTCGGTAGAGACCCCTGGCGGCAGGCCGACATCACCGCCTTCGGCTACATGCACAGCGTCGCCACCGGGCGCAGCCAGTGGTGGCACCCCTTGGTCGGCGGTCTCCCTCCCGAGGGGGGCCTCTTCCCCTACTGGCTGGGGGCGTTCTTCATCCGGCTCCTCGATGGCGTGGTCGACCCCGCGCTCGCGGCACGCATCCCGTTCGGCCTGCTGCTCGTGGCAGTGCTCGCGCTCACCTGGTACGCCACCTACCATCTGGCGCGCACGGAGGCTGCCCAGCCGGTGGCGTTCGCCTTCGGCGGCGAGGCGCAACCGACCGACTATGCACGCGCGGTGGCTGACGGCGCATTGCTGGCGCTGCTCGCCAGCCTGGGTCTGCTGCAGTTGGGACACGAGACGACGCCCGAACTGCTCCAACTCACCGGTGCCGCGATGCTGGTGTATGCGCTGGCCGCGGCCGACCTGCGGGCCGCCAAATCGAAGCTCGCGGTGTTGGTCGCGCTGCCACTGATGGCCGGCAGTGGCGCGCCCGCGACGGCACTCGCGCTGGGTGCCGGCGGCACGGTCATCTGCCTGCTGTCGTCCCAGCCCGAGGCACGCCGCTTTGCCGGCTGGGTAGCGCTGGCCGCCACGCTGGCCGTGCTGATGGGGGTGGCCACCGGCACTTGGGCCTGGCGCATCTACCCCGACCCGTCCGCCCGCCAGGTGCTGCGACTCTTCGCGTGGTTCATGTGGCCTGCCTGGCCGCTCGCCGCGTGGACCCTCTGGCGCTGGCGGGGACACCTGCTGCGGCGCCATCTGGCGGTGCCCCTGATGGCCTGGGCCGTGGCCGCCGTCACTTGCGTGGCCATGAACGGGTCGGACCGTGCTCTCATGCTCGGCCTACCCCCGCTGGCCGTGCTCGCGGCGTTCTCGCTGCCGACGCTGCGCCGCGGCATGGCGTCCGCGATCGACTGGTTCTCGGTGTTCTTCTTCAGTGTGGGCGCGCTGGCCGTCTGGGTGATCTACCTGTCGATGCAGGTGGGCGTACCCGCCAAGCCCCTGGCCAACATCCAGCGGCTCGCACCCGGCTTCGAACCGCAATTTTCATGGTGGGCCCTGCTGCCCGCCCTGCTGGCCACACTCGCCTGGGTGTGGCTGATGCGCTGGCGGGCCAAGCGCCACCGGG
>DATMBN010000034.1:0-20442 GCA_035559275.1 Burkholderiaceae bacterium | reverse complement strand
CCGCAGGCAAGCGCAAGAAGGTCGCCCTCGTGGCTTGCATGCGCAAGCTGCTGACCATCCTCAATGCCATCGCCAAGCACGGCTCGACCTGGAACCTGTCTCTTCATCACGCTTGACTGCCAAGACGGTTGCTCAGGCGCCTCCGGCGTAGCCGTTCTGCCGCCACGCCTCGAAGACGGCCACGGCCACCGCGTTGGAGAGGTTCAGGCTGCGCTGGCCCGGGCGCATGGGCAGCCGCACACGCTGCGCGGGCGGAAAGCTCTCGCGCAACTCGGCTGCCAGGCCTCGGGTCTCGCAACCGAAGACCAGCCAGTCGCCGGGCTGCCATGCGACCTCGCCGAAGGGGTGGCTGCCGCGCGTGGTGAACGCGAACATCCGCGAGAAGTCGGGGCGCTCGGCGTCGAGCAGGGCGGACCAGGAGGAATGGCGCCTCACGCTCGCGTACTCGTGGTAGTCCAGTCCGGCGCGGCGCATCAAGCGGTCCTCCATCGAGAAGCCGAGCGGTTCCACCAGGTGCAGTTCGCACCCGGTGTTGGCCGCGAGCCGGATGACATTGCCGGTGTTGGGCGGGATCTCGGGTTCGACAAGGACGATACGAAACATGCCGCGATTATTCCTGCGGCGTGCGCGTCAGCACCCACGCGTCGACGCGCCGCGCGCCGGCGGCGCGCAATGTGCGGGCGATCTCGGCCATCGTCGCGCCGGTCGTCATCACGTCGTCGACGACGGCCACGTGGCGGTCGGCGATCGCGGCGCGCCTGGCGTCGTCGAGTGCGAATGCGCCCCGCACATTGGCAGCACGAGCGCACAGATCGAGCGCGTGCTGCGGCGGTGTCTCGCGCACGCGCAGCAGGGCCTGGGCATGCGCCGGCACGCCCAGTGAGGCGGCCACACGGCGCGCCAGTTCCCAGGCCTGGTTGTAGCCGCGGCGCGCGAGCCTGGCGGTGGACAGCGGCGTGGGCAGCACCAGATCGGGCAGGGGGGCGCCGGAGCGCTGGAACGCGTCGCGCAGATGCTCGGCCAGCGGGGCGGCGAGCGTGACGTCGCCGCGGAACTTCAGCCGTGCGACGAGGCGGTCCCAGGGGAAGCCATGGTCGAAGGCGGCGACGGTGCGCTCGAAGGGCGGAGGAGAGGTCAGGCAGCGCCCGCATCGCACGGGGCCGCCGTCCGCCCGTCCCTCCTCCCCGGCCGCGGGCCGCCCTCGCGTGCTCGACGCGTCCGTCGCCGCCCCTGTGCGCCATGCGGGCACGGCGAGCCCGCACTGCGCACAACGCGGCACCATGGACGCATGGCGCGCCACGCAGGTCGCGCAGATCCTGCCGCCTTGCCACGCATGGCAGACCGCGCACAGGCTGGGCAGCTGGGCCAAGGGCGTCGTCAGCGCCCGGGTGAGCAGCGTCGTGAACATCCATGCACCATAGGTGAACGAGCGCCGGTCAATATACTGCCCCTCCATGCCTGCACCCGTCGCCTCCCGCGTCTTCGATCCGCACGCCACCGAGGCCTGGCTCGCGCGCACACCGCCCGGTCCCGCGCCCTGGCTGCACGAGGAGGTCGGCCGGCGCATGGCGCAGCGGCTTTCGTTCGTCAAACGCCGGCCGGCGACGGTCGTCGACTGGTGGGCGAGCCTCGGCGGCGCGACCGCGCTTTTGCGCGAGCAATACCCCGACGCGCGCGTGATCGAAGTGGAGGCCGAGCCCCGGCTCGTGCGGCTGCGGGAGACGCAAGGGTCCGCGCCTTGGTGGTCGCCTCGCCGCTGGCGTCGCGAATCGGCCCCCACGCCTGTGACGGAGCACGACGCCCAGACGCTGGGCGCCGACCTGCTGTGGGCCAACATGGTGCTGCACTGGGCCCCGGACCCCGAGGCGCAGTTCGGGTCCTGGCACCGTGCGCTGGCCATCGACGGCTTCCTGATGTTCTCGTGTCTCGGTCCGGACACGGTGCGCGAACTGCGCGCGCTGTACGAGCGGCAGGGCTGGGGTCCGCCGGGCGCCGAGTTCGTCGACATGCACGACCTGGGCGACATGCTGGTGCATGCCGGCTTCGACGATCCGGTCATGGACATGGAGACCGTCCGGTTGACCTGGGACGACCCGGCCCGCTGCCTGGCCGAGTTGCGCACCCTTGGGCGCAACGCCCACCCGGGCCGCGCCCCTGGCTGTCGCACGCCCCGCTGGCGCCGTCGTCTGCTCGAGGCGCTTGCACCGGCAGGAGCGGCGGTGGGCATCACCTTCGAGATCGTCTACGGGCACGCTTTCAAGGGCCTGCCGCGGTCGCGTGGTGGCACGACCACTGAGGTGTCGCTCGCGGACATGCGGGCGATGGTGCGCGGACGCAAGGCAGCGCCGTGAGCGCGCGAGAAGGCCTGGACCCATGCCGGTTCCGGAGCCGCGCCTGCTCCGGCGAGGACGCGTTCCGGGCCGTTCCGTGCTGATCTTCGTCAAACGCGGTTGTGACCGCAATTTGCGGTGAGCTAAAATTCTTCGGTTTGGTTGGGTGGGTTCCGCGGTCGCCATCGGCTCCGGTCCGTCCGACCCGGGTGACTGGAGCAGTACGCATGTCGGCCGCCGCCTCATCCTGTCCGTCGTCGATGGCGATCCGGCCTTGCATGCAAGGCCCGGCACGATCGGGCGAGACCGGATGCCAGCAGTGGGTGCTCAAGCGCAATTGCTCCGTCACGCCGCGCCAGCTGGGGTGTTTCTATGCCTCGCTGTGCGCGGTGTCGCTCGGCATTGCCATCTTCTTCTGGGCGCAAGGCGCAGTACTGGTGATGCCGTTCGCCTGGGTCGAACTGCTCGGCGTCGGGTGGGCGCTGCTGGTGTACGCGCGCCATGCCACCGACCGCGAGTGCCTGGTCCTTGGAGAGGGGCGCTTGTCGGTGGAGCGATGGAACGCCGGCCGCGTGGACCGGACCGAGTTCGTCGCCGAGTGGGTGCGCGTGGAGGCGCCGCCGGGCGGCATGCTGGAACTGAGTGGCGAGGGCAAGTCGGTGGCGATCGGGCGGCACATGCGCCCGGACCAGCGTCAGCTCCTGGCCCGCGAATTGCGCGCCGCGCTGGCCCGGGGAAGCGTCGTTTGACGCACTGCCCGGCAGGTGTCGGTGATCGAGTTTGAAACTGAAGTGACCACGATGAAGACGATGAAAGCTCTTTGGCACAAAGTGGGGCAGGCGGGCCTCGGCTTGTGTGCGGCTTTGGCCACCACGTGTGCGCTGGCCGTCAACGACCTGCCCGGTGGCCCGGCGGTTCGTCAGGTCAACATGCATCCCCCGGTCACCCGCATCGCCGAGGAGCAGCAGTTCCTCCACAACATGATGCTGTGGATCTGCGGCGTCATCTTCGTCGCGGTCTTCAGCGTGATGTTCTATTCGATCATCAAGCACCGCAAGTCCAAAGGCGCCAAGCCGGCCAACTTCCACGAGAGCGTGAAGGTCGAGATCGCTTGGACCGTCGTGCCGTTCCTGATCGTGATCGGCATGGCGCTGCCGGCGACCAAGGCCGTCGTCGCGATGAAGGACACCGCCAACGCCGACCTGACCATCAAGGCCACCGGCTACCAGTGGAAGTGGGGCTACGACTACCTCAAGGGCGAAGGCGAGGGCATCTCGTTCGTCTCGACGCTCGACGCGACGCACCGCGAGGCGTCGGACGCGGGCAAGCCGGTCGGGGACGACTACCTGCTCAAGGTCGACAACCCCCTGGTCGTACCGGTGGACAAGAAGATCCGCATCGTGACCACCGCCAACGACGTGATCCACGCGTGGATGGTGCCGGCCTTCGGCGTCAAGCAGGACGCCATTCCCGGCTTCGTGCGCGACACGTGGTTCCGCGCCGAGAAGGTGGGCGACTACTACGGCCAGTGCGCCGAGCTGTGCGGCAAGGAGCACGCTTACATGCCGATCCACGTGAAGGTGGTCTCTCAGGAGGACTACGCCCAGTGGGTGGAGGCGAAGAAGAAGGAAATCGCGGCCCGGGCCGACGACCCGAACAAGGTCTGGCAGCTCGACGAACTCGTGGCCCGCGGCGAGAAGGTCTACGCGGCCAACTGCGCCGCCTGCCACAAGGCCGACGGCACGGGCGCCGGCCCCATCAAGCCCCTGGCGGGCTCGCCGGTCGTGCTCTCGGACGACAAGAGCAAGCAGATCGAGATCGTGCTGCACGGCTCCGCCGGCGGCGCCATGCCGCCCTGGAAGCAGCTCTCCGACACCGAGCTCGCCGCGGTCATCACCTACACGAAGAACGCGTGGTCGAACAAGACCGGCCAGATCGTCCAGCCGGCCGAGATCGTCGCCGCCCGCAAGTAACGCCAAGCAGTTTGGAAAGGATCGACATGAGCGCAGTCCTCGAGCCTCACGGTCACGTCGCGGGTGGGCACGCCCACGACCATGCGCATGACCACCCCCACGGCTGGCGCCGCTGGCTGTTCGCGACCAACCACAAGGACATCGGCACGCTGTACCTGCTGTTCAGCTTCACGATGCTGATGATCGGCGGCGTGCTCGCCCTGCTGATCCGCGCCGAGCTGTTCCAGCCGGGCCTGCAGATCGTCAACCCGCAGCTGTTCAACCAGTTCACCACGATGCACGGGATCATCATGGTGTTCGGCGCGATCATGCCGGCCTTCGTCGGCTTCGCGAACTGGATGATCCCGCTGCAGATCGGCGCCTCCGACATGGCGTTCGCGCGCATGAACAACTTCAGCTTCTGGCTGATGGTGCCCGCCGCGATCATCCTCGTGGCGTCGTTCTTCATGCCTGGCGGCGCGCCCGCCGCGGGTTGGACGCTCTATGCTCCGCTGACGCTGCAGATGGGCCCCTCGATGGACGCCGGCATCTTCGCGATGCACATCCTCGGCGCCTCGTCCATCATGGGCTCGATCAACATCATCGTGACCATCCTCAACATGCGCGCCCCCGGGATGACGCTGATGAAGATGCCGATGTTCGCGTGGACCTGGCTGATCACCGCCTACCTGCTGATCGCGGTGATGCCGGTGCTCGCGGGCGCGATCACGATGACGCTGACCGATCGCCACTTCGGCACCAGCTTCTTCAACCCGGCCGGCGGCGGCGACCCGATCATGTACCAGCACATCTTCTGGTTCTTCGGGCACCCCGAGGTCTACATCATGATCCTGCCGGCCTTCGGCATCATCAGCCAGATCGTGCCGGCCTTCGCCCGCAAGCGTCTGTTCGGCTACACCTCGATGGTGTACGCGACCGCGTCCATCGCCATCCTGTCGTTCATCGTGTGGGCGCACCACATGTTCACGACCGGCATGCCGGTGACGGGCCAGCTCTTCTTCATGTACGCGACGATGCTGATCGCCGTGCCCACGGGGGTGAAGATCTTCAACTGGGTCGCGACGATGTGGAAGGGCTCGATGACGTTCGAGACCCCGATGCTGTTCGCCGTCGGCTTCATCTTCGTGTTCACGATGGGTGGCTTCACCGGCCTGATCCTGTCGATGGCGCCGATCGACATCCAGCTCCAGGACACCTACTACGTGGTGGCCCACTTCCACTATGTGCTGGTGGCCGGCTCGCTCTACGCACTGTTCGCAGGCTTCTACTACTGGGGCCCCAAGTGGACCGGCGTGATGTACAGCGAGGCGCGCGGCAAGTTCCACTTCTGGGGCTCGCTGATCACCTTCAACGTCACCTTCTTCCCGATGCACTTCCTGGGTCTGGCCGGCATGCCGCGTCGTTACGCCGACTACCCGATGCAGTTCGCCGACTTCAACCTGATCGCCTCGATCGGCGCGTTCGGCTTCGGCCTGATGCAGGTGTACTTCTTCCTGTTCATCGTCGTGCCGATGATGCGCGGCAAGGGTGAGAAGGCGGCCCAGCGTCCGTGGGAAGGTGCCGAGGGCCTGGAGTGGGAAGTGCCGTCGCCGGCCCCGTTCCATACCTTCGAGAACCCGCCCAAGCTGAACGCCAGCGCGACCAAGGTGATCGGCTGAACGCCGGCCCCACAAGGACAGCGAGATGACGACGAATCCCGACAAGCGCAAGCAGAACCTCCGCCTGGGCTGGATCCTGGCGACGATCGCGCTGGCGTTCTTCATCGGCTTCGTCGTCCGCATCGCCTTCTTCGGCGCCTGAACCTGTCCGCGACACGGCCATGAGCGACACCCAGCGCATGCGCAGCGACAACCGCCGGATGGTGGCGAAGCTCGCCGTCATCGCCGTGGCCATGTTCGGCTTCGGCTATGCGCTGGTGCCGATGTACCGGGCCATCTGCGAGGCCCTGGGCATCAACGTGCTCTCGCTGTCCGAGCGGCAGGTGCCGGGGATGGGTGGTGGGAAGTCGGCGGCCAACACGCAAGTCGATACCAGCCGCACCATCACCGTCGAGTTCGACGCCAACGCCCGCGGTCCCTGGGAGTTCAAGCCGGCGGTGAGCTCGGTGACCGTGCATCCCGGTGAACTCGCGACGGTGATGTACGAGTTCCGCAACGTGCAGAACCGCCCGATGGCGGCGCAAGCGATCCCCAGCTACGCGCCCAAGCAGGCGACGGCGCACTTCAACAAGCTCGAGTGCTTCTGCTTTACCGAGCACACGCTCGCCCCGGGCGAGTCGAAGCAGTGGCCGGTGGTCTTCGTGATCGATCCGAAGCTGCCCAAGGACGTGACGACGATCACGCTGTCGTACACCTTCTTCGAGGTCGGGGGCAAGGTGCCGCCCGCGCCCGCGGGGACCGTGCGTGGGACGACGACGTCCGCCGCACCCAGGCTGCCGGAGCCACGCACATGACCGGCGACCTGCATCATCGCGAGCAGGACCGCCCGGGTGCCGACCTGAAGGCGGCCGTGCGGCGCAAGGGGTCGTTCCTGCAGTCGATGAAGGCGGTGGCCTGGTCGTTCTTCGGCGTACGCAAGGCCTCGGAGTACGACAAGGACGTCAGCCAGCTCAACCCGGTGCACGTCATCATCGCGGGTATCGTGGCGGCCGTACTGTTCGTGGCGGGGCTCGTGCTGCTGGTGCGTTGGGTCATCGGCAGCGGCGTGGCGGCTTGATCGGGACAGCGGGACACACGCGATCCATACAGACAAGAGAGTCAGGTTCATTAGGAGAAAACATGTCGGCAACGACGCATCACGGCTCGACGCCTTACTACTTCGTGCCCGGACCGTCCCGGCACCCGATCATGGCCGCGGTCGGTCTGTTCTTCGTGATCCTCGGGGCGGGACAATGGATCAACGGGCATGCCTGGGGCGCGTACTCGCTGCTGTTCGGCCTGCTGTGGTGGGGCGTGGTCCTGTACCAGTGGTTCCGTGACTCGATCCGCGAGAGCGAAGGCGGGCTCTACAGCGACCGCATCGACGTCTCCTACCGCTGGAGCATGAGCTGGTTCATCTTCTCGGAGGTGATGTTCTTCGGTGCCTTCTTCGGCGCACTGTTCTGGGCGCGCGTCTACACGCTGCCGATGCTCGGTGACCTGGACCACCAGATCCTGTGGCCTGATTTCCGCGCCATCTGGCCGAGCCAGCAAGCCGGCGCCACTGCCTCGCCCGCGGGCATCGTCGAGCCGTTCCAGACCATGGGCCCGTGGCCGCTGCCGACCATCAACACCGCGCTGTTGCTGACCTCCGGCGTGACGCTGACCATCGCGCACCACGCACTGCGTGAGGGCCATCGCGGAAAAACGATCGCCTTCATGTGGGCGACCGTGCTGCTGGGCCTCATCTTCCTGTTCGTCCAGGGCTACGAGTACGCGCACGCCTACCAGGACCTGAACCTCAAGCTCAGCTCCGGCATCTTCGGCTCGACCTTCTTCATGCTGACGGGCTTCCACGGCTTCCACGTGTTCGTCGGCATGCTGATGCTGCTGTTCATCACGCTGCGCCTGATGAAGGGCCATTTCACGCCCGAGCGCCACTTCGGCTTCGAGGGGGCGGCGTGGTACTGGCACTTCGTGGACGTGGTCTGGCTGGGCCTGTACGTGCTGGTCTACTGGCTGTAAGGTCGACGTCGACGACCCTCACGGGTTCATGATCCTGACGAACGCCGCGCAAGCGGCGTTCGCTTTTTCTACCCGGTCCGGAACGGGAATGCAGGGCGGAAGGCTGCGGGGCGCAGCCGCTAGCGGACGATGGGCACCCCGGTGGGTTCTATCCAGCCGAGCTTGTAGCTGACGAGGATGCAGACGAACAGCAGGATCGAGAAGCCGACGCGCATTGCCAGAGCCCGCACCATGTTGTTGGTCTTGGGCTTGCCGTTGCGGCCGTCGCGCATCATGAACACGAGTGCGGAAGCGAGGCTGCCGATGATGAGCACGAAGGCCAGGGCGACGAGGAGCTTCATGGGGCCGATTATCCTCCTCGTGGCTCCACAGCCCCGGGCGGCGTGGCCCTGGGCCGAGGAGGGACGATGACGGGCACCCGTTGGCACTGGCGCCCCGTCGTCGTCCTTGTCGCGACCGTCGCGGGTGTCGCGCTGACCGTCTCGCTCGGACGCTGGCAACTGTCCCGCGCGGCGCAGAAGGAGGCGCTGGCCGAGGAGTTGCGACGCCAAGCCGGGGCCGTCCCGGTCGACCTGTCGGTGGTACCTCCCGCGGAGGCTGCCGGTCCCGAGTGGCGCGGCCGTCGTGTGCTTGCGCGTGGGAAGTGGGTGGCGCAGCGCACGGTGTTCCTCGACAACCGGCAGATGAACGGCCGGCCGGGGTTCTACGTGGTGACTCCGCTCAGGCTGGCCGGCCGCGAGGACGCCATTCTCGTGCAGCGCGGATGGGTGCCACGCGATATGCAGGACCGTACCCGGCTGCCGGAGGTCCCCACCCCGGGCGGCGAGGTGGAGATCTTTGCACGTATGGCCCCACCGCCGACCAAGCTCTATGAGTTTTCAGCGCAAGGGCAGGGGCCGATCCGGCAAAATCTGGACCTGGAGGCGTTCGCCCGCGAGACCTCGCTCCCGCTGTGGCCCGCCTCGCTGGTCCAGCTCGATCCACCCGACGGCCCTCCCTCTGCCGACGGGCTGGCGCGCCAGTGGCCGCAGCCCGCCGTCGACGTTCACAAGCACTATGGCTACGCCGCGCAATGGTTCGCGCTGGCGGCCCTGATCGCAGGTCTTTATGTCTGGTTCCAACTCCTCCGTCCCTGGCTCCGCTCCCGCTGAGGCCGCGAGCGTCCCGGGCGGGCAAGGCCAAGCCGCGGCGCGCGAAGGGCAGGGGCGCCCGCAGACGTCCCCGGGCGACTCGCCGTTGCTGATGTCGGTGCACTCCATGCCCGTGCCGCCCCTGGAGGACGACCGCCGCCGCACCCGCCTCGGACGGCTCAAGATGCTGCTGGTGCTGCTGGTCTGCGCCGCGCCCGTGATCGCGTCGTATTTCACCTACTACGTCATCCGACCCGAGGGGCGCACCAACTACGGCACGCTGATCCTGCCGCCGCGCGCCTTGCCCGCGCTCGCCCTCACCGACCTGCAGGGCAAGCCCGTGGAGGCGGCCAGCCTCAAGGACCAATGGCTGCTCGTGGCGGTCGCCGGCGGCGCGTGCGACGCGCTGTGCGAGCGCCAGCTCTACCTGCAACGGCAACTGCGCGAAACACTGGGCCGCGACGCGGACCGGCTGGACAAGGTCTGGTTCGTCACTGACGACAGGCCAGTGCGTCCGGAGGTGCTGTCGGCCATTCCCCTGACCCAGGTCCTGCGGGTGGACGCGAAGGCTCTGGGGGCATGGCTGGAGCCCGAGCCCGGGCAGTCCCTCGCGGCGCATCTGTACGTCGTCGATCCCATGGGGCAGTGGATGATGCGCTTTCCGGCGGACGGCGACCCGGGCAAGATCAAGCGCGACCTCACGCGCCTGATGCGCGCGTCGCAGTCGTGGGACCGCGCGGGGCGTTGAGGAGGCCATGGACGCGCAAAGCCTTTACGACCTGACGCCGGTGGCGCGCATGGCGCTGCTGGGCGTGGTGATCGCCGCTGGCCCGTTGGCCTGGGTGTGGCTGCGCAACCGCCATGCCCCGGCGGCGCAGCGGCTGGCCGCGCTCACCGCGCTCACGTTGTTCCTGACGTTCGACCTCGTGCTGTTTGGCGCCTTCACGCGGCTGACCGACTCCGGCTTGGGCTGCCCTGACTGGCCCGGATGCTACGGCAAGGCCAGCCCCCTGGGTGCGCACCAGGAGATCAGCGCCGCGCAGGCGGCAATGCCCACCGGTCCCGTGACCTTCAGCAAGGCGTGGATCGAGATGATCCACCGGTACCTCGCCACCGGCGTCGGCGTGCTGATCACGGTCATGGCGATCGCCAGCTGGATCGAGCGCAGGCGGCTCGCGCTGTCGCCTTGGTGGGCGACGGCGACATGGGTCTGGGTGTGCGTGCAGGGGGCATTCGGTGCGCTGACCGTGACGATGAAGCTCTACCCGGCGATCGTCACGGCCCACCTGCTCGGCGGACTGGTGCTCGTCGCCCTGTTGACGGCGCAGTGGCGCATCTACCAGGCGGGTGCGATCGATCTGCCGGCGAGTCTGCGGCGATTCGCGGCCGTCACGCTCGGGCTGCTCACCGCGCAGATCGCCCTGGGCGGCTGGGTCAGCACCAACTACGCGGTGCTGGCGTGCACCGACTTTCCGACCTGCCAGGGGCAGTGGTGGCCGCCGATGGATTTCGAGCATGGCTTTGCGGTGCTGCGAGAGCTGGGGCAGGGCAAGGACGGCGGCTACCTGCCGTTTGCCGCACTGACCGCGATCCACGTGACCCACCGGATTGGCGCGCTGGTCGTCTTCTTCGTGGCCGGTGTGTTCGCTGCCCGGCTGGCACGCCGCCCCGAACCGAAGGCACGCCGCTATGCCCTGGCGCTTGCCGCCGGCCTGGCCTGGCAGCTCGTCACAGGTCTGAGCAACGTCGTCCTCGGCTGGCCGCTCGTCGCGGCCGTGGCGCACACCGGCGGGGCCGCGGCCCTGGTCGCGGTGCTCACGGCCCTGCTCACCGATGCCCGCCGCGGCGCCGCGCGGGCCTGGTCGCCGGTGCGACTGGCCGCGGCTTCCTAGAATTGCGCGTTTCGATGCCCGACATGCCCGGATCTCTCGTCCATTCCCCGTCCCGCCCGTCGAGGGTGGCGCAGTTCTATGCGCTGACCAAGCCGCGAGTGGTGCAGCTGATCGTCTTCTGCGCGGTCATCGGGATGTTCCTGGCCGTCCCCGGCCTGCCGGACTGGCGCGTCGTGCTCGCGGCTACCGTCGGGATCTGGTTGGTGGCCGGCGCCGCGGCGGCGTTCAACTGCCTGGTCGAGCAGCACATCGACGCGAAGATGCAGCGCACCGCCTGGCGGCCGACCGCCAAGGGGGAGCTCACGAACACGCAGACCCTGCTGTTCTCCGGCCTGCTGTGCGGGCTCGGGATGCTGGTGCTCTATACGCTGGTCAACCCGCTGACGATGTGGCTGACCTTCGGCACCTTCGTGGGGTACGCGGTGATCTACACCGTCGTGCTCAAGCCGCTGACGCCGCAGAACATCGTGATCGGCGGCGCGTCGGGAGCGATGCCGCCGGTGCTGGGTTGGGCCGCGGTGCGTGGCGAGGTGAGCCCCGAGGCCCTGATCCTCTTCCTCATCATCTTCCTGTGGACGCCGCCGCACTTCTGGGCGCTCGCGCTGTACCGGGCCGAGGACTACCGCAAGTCGGGGCTGCCGATGCTGCCGGTCACGCACGGCTCGGAGTTCACGCGTCTGAACGTGCTGCTGTACACGCTCGTGCTGTTCGCCGCGACGCTGCTGCCCTTCATCTACGGCATGAGCGGCTGGATCTACCTGGCGGCCGCGTGGGTGCTGGGCGGCTGGTTCATCGCCTACGCCTGGCGGCTGTGGCGGCGGTACTCCGACGCGCTCGCCCGCCGCACGTTCCGGTTCTCCATCCTGCATCTGGCGCTGCTCTTCGCGGCGCTGCTCGTCGACCACTACCTGAGGCCCTGGCTGTGATCTCTCGTCGTCATCTCCTGCTCGGCGTCTCCGCCGTCTTCCTGGCTGGCTGCGATCGCCTCGGCTTCGGCGAGGCCAAGCCGACCTTCCAGAGCATCGACATCACTGGCGCGGGCTACGCGCGCGACTTCAAGCTGAAGGACCCGGATGGGCGCGAGCGCACGCTGGCCGACTTCAAGGGCAAGGTGGTGGCGGTGTTCTTCGGCTTCACCCAGTGCCCGGACGTGTGTCCCACATCCCTGACCGAACTGGCGCAGGTCCGGCAGGCCCTGGGGGCCGATGGTGAGAAGCTGCAGGGCGTGTTCATCACCGTCGATCCCGAGCGCGACACCCCGGAGATCCTCAAGGCCTACATGGCCAACTTCGATCCCACCTTCGTCGCGCTGCGCGGCACGCCGGAGGAGACGGCCGCGGTGGCCAAGGAATTCAAGGTCTACTACGCGAAGGTGCCAGGCAAGACCGAGGGCAGCTACACGATGGACCACACCGCTGGCGTCTATGTATTCGACACGCAAGGGCAGGTGCGGCTCTTCTCACGCCACGGGCAGGGGGCCGAAGCGCTGACGCAGGACATCCGGCAGTTGCTGGCGGCCGTCTGAGGCCCGGCGCTCGGCCGCCCGGAGCCGGGCCGTTGCCCCCATGGGGGGCGGGGCGTAAGCCCCGGGGGCAAAGAGATAAGGCCCGGCGCTCGGCCGCCCGAAGCCGGGCCGCAACCCCCGCGGGGGGTGGGGCGCAAGCCCCGGGGGCAAAGACATAAGGCCCGGCGCTCGGCCGCCCGGAGCCGGGCCGTTGACGCAAAGAAAAACGGCCCCGTCTGGGGCCGTTCGACGTTCAGTCGCACGCCGGGGCAGGTGCTCAGGCGTAGGCTGCCAGCGTCTTGCGCATCTTCTTCATCGCCGCGGCCTCGATCTGGCGGATGCGCTCGGCGCTCACACCATATTCGCTCGCCAGCTCGTGCAGCGTCTTGCCGCCCGAGCCGTCGTCGTTGACCTTCAGCCAGCGCTCCTCGACGATGCGGCGGCTGCGTGCGTCCAATTCGTCCAGCGCCCGGGCGATGCCGTCGGTCGCCAGCGTCTCCCGGCGGTGCGATTCGATCACGCGCGTGGGCTCGCTGGACTCGTCCGCCAGATAGGCGATGGGCGCGAAACTCTCCTCGCCGTCGTCCGTGGTCGGCTCGAGCGCGACGTCGCCGCCCGCCAGGCGCGTTTCCATCTCGATGACTTCCTCGCGCTTGACGTTGAGCTCGCGCGCCACGGCCTCGATCTCGCGATCGGTCAGCGTGGCGCGGCGCGCATCGGCGTCGGCGGCCTCATCCTTGAGGCTCTGTTTGAGCGAGCGCAGGTTGAAGAACAGCTTGCGCTGAGCCTTGGTCGTGGCCAGCTTGACCATGCGCCAGTTCTTCAGGATGTACTCATGGATCTCGGCCTTGATCCAGTGCAGCGCGTAGCTGACCAGGCGCACGCCCTGCGCCGGATCGAAGCGCTTGACCGCCTTCATCAGGCCCACGTTGCCTTCCTGGATCAGGTCGCCCTGGGGCAGGCCGTAACCCAGGTACTGGCGCGAGACGGACACGACCAGGCGCAGGTGCGAAAGCACCAGCTTCCCGGCGGCTTCCAGGTCGTTGTGCTCGCGGTACCGCTTGGCCAGGCGCACTTCCTCTTCCTGGGTCAGCATCGGCAGCCGGTTCACGGCGGCGATGTAGGCGTCCAGGTTGCCCAGGGAGGGCACCAGGGCCCAAGGGTCCCGAAGGGTCAGAGCGGTTGAGGTATTCATCGGAGCCATGGACTTCCCGAACCTCCGTTTGGTTCCCGCGATATTAGCACTCGCAGCCAGCGAGTGCTAAAGCGAGGATCTGTGCTATCAGTATCCACCTTCTGATAGACCCTTCTTGCGTCCCAGGGTTCCCGGAGTTCCCAACCGGCCGGCCATTCCTGCGGCAAGAGCTGCTGCGGCCCCCCGCAGGCGGACCGGCAGACGGGACGGGGCGTTTGCACGGCGATTGCCGGGTGGCGGCATGGACACGACGGATGATCAGGTGCAGGACGCGCTCGTCGTGGGCGCGGGACCGGCAGGGCTGACGGCGGCGCTGTACCTGCATCGGTTCCACCGGCGGGTGCTGTGCTGCAACTCCGGCCCCAGCCGCGCGGTTCGCATTCCGCGGTCGCACAACTTCCCGGGGTTCCCGGATGGGATCCCGGGTGACGAACTGCTCGCCCGCTTGCGGCGCCAACTGCAGGCTGTGGGCGGGGGCGTGCGCCAGGCGCGCGTGGCCGGCCTGCGCCGCGAGCCCGAGGGGCTCTTCGTCGCACAGGTCGGTGCCGAGGAGGTCCGCGCCCGCGCCGTGGTACTGGCCACCGGGGTGGAGGACGTGCTGCCCGAGATCGACGGCGTCGAGGACCTGCTGCGCGAGCGTCTGCTCAGGTTCTGCCCCATCTGCGATGGGCACGAGGCGTCGGGCCGCTGCATTGCGATCCTGGGCACCGGGGACCACGTGTGGCGCGAGGCCGAGTTCGTGCGGCACTACTCGGAGGATGTGACGATCGTCGAACCCCATGCGGCGCAGGTCGAGCCGGCCGGGGAGGGGCAGGTGCGCCGGGTGCCTGGCGTGCGGCAGGTGGTGGGGCCGTGCCGGCGCATGGCGCGCAAGGACGATCGGCTGTGCGTGGAGATGGAGGACGGCACGGTGCACGTGTTCGACACGATGTACATCGCGCTGGGCGTGCGGGCGCATTCGGAGCTGGGGATCGCCCTCGGTGCCGAGGCGGATGAGCGCGGCGGACTGCGGATCGACAGCCATGCGCAGACCAGCGTGCCCGGGCTCTACGCGATCGGGGACGTGGCGTCCGCGCTGGACCAGATCGTGGTCGGCCTGGCGCATGCGGCGCTGGCGGCCACGCACATCCACAACACGCTGAGGCAGGGCGCGAGGCCGGCCCGTGCAGGGGCGTGATTCCCGGGCGAGGCGAGCCTGTGTCCTGGCGAAGCCACGAGGTGGACGGCAGGGCGCCGAAGGCGCGGGCGCTCGAGGTCGTGCGTTCGGCGCTGAGGCGGCGCTTCGGGTCAGCGGGGAGACGTGCGAGGGGATGCGGGCCGGCCGCGGCCCTGCATGCGCCGCGAGAGGTTGATCACCAGCGGCTGGTAGGCGGAGGCGAGCAGGCGCGCCAGGGCGTCGAGCAGCCTGGCGTCCGGGCCGATCAATACACGTCGGCGGTTCTTCTCGACGCCGCGCAGGATCTGCAGCGCGGCCGAGCGCGCGGTGGTGGTGTCGAGCAGCTTGTCGAAGCGGCGCCGGGCCTCTTCGACGTCGGTGCCCGCCAGCGCCTGCACCGAGGGGTCGATGCGGGCCGAGCGGGCGATGTTGGTGCGGATGCCCCCGGGGTGGACGCAGGTGGCGCTGACCGGCGCGCCCGTCAGCTCCAGCTCCATGCGCAGTGCCTCGGTGTAGCCGCGCACGGCGAACTTGCTGGCGTTGTAGGCCGCTTGCCCGGGGATGGCCAGCAGCCCGAAGAGGCTGGAGGTGTTGACCACGTGTCCATCTCCGGAGGCCTTGAGGTGCGGCAGGAAGGCCTGCGTGCCCCAGACCACGCCCCAGAAGTTGATCCCCATGATCCACTCGAAGTCGGCTGGCGAGAGGCGATCGGCCATGCCGGCGAGCGAGACGCCGGCATTGTTGAAGACGAGGTGGACACGGCCATGGTCTCGCACGACCTGCTCAGCCCAGGCGAACACCGCCGAGCGCTCGGCGACGTCGATGCGGGCCGTCGTGATCCGCACGCCGGGCTGCGCCGCCAGCCGCGCCGTCTCCTGCAGGCGCTGGCCGTCCACGTCGGCCAGTGCCAGGTGGCAACCGCGGCGGGCGAGTTCGATGGCCAGCTCGCGGCCCATCCCCGAGGCAGCGCCGGTGACCGCGGCGACCTTGTCGCGGAAGTCCTTCATCGCGGCGCTCCCGTGCCCGCAGCCGCCCAGCAGCGGTCGAGAAAGCCGGCCTGACGCTCGAGCGCCTCGGTCGCGCTGCGCAGCGTGCCGGCTTGCAACTGGAACACGTGCCAGCGGTCGGGCACGATCTCCAGCTCCACGGGCACGCCGGCACGCGCGGCTGCATCGGCGAAGCGTACCGAATCGTCGTAGAGGATCTCGTCCTCGCCCACCTGTACGAGCGTGGGAGGCACCACGCCGAGGTCGCACGTCATCGGGTTGGCCAGCGGATGCGACTCGTCGACGGCATACCAGTCGGCGGCCTGGCGGGTCCAACCGGGGCGCAGCATCGGGTCACGGTCGCGCCGCTCGGTGAAGCTGGGCGCGTCCAGGCGCGTATCGGTGAGGGGCGAGAGCAGCACGAGCGCGGCGGGCAGCGGCAGCCCCTGGCGAGCCAGCGCCAGGCAGACCAGCAGCGAGAGCGTGCCACCGGCCGAGTCCCCGGCGATCGCAATCTCGTGCGGGGCATAGCCGTCGGCGAGCAGTTGGCGGTAGGCGGCCAACCCGTCCTCGATCTGCGCGGGAAAGGGATGCTCCGGCGTGCGGCGGTAGTGCGGCACCAGCACTTCTGCCCGTGCCCGACGCGCCAGGCGCTTGGTGATCGGACGGTGTGTGCGGGGGCTGCAGACGCAGAACGCGCCGCCATGCAGGTAGAGCAGCGCACGGTGCGGGCGGGGGCCGAGCGGCGTCACTCGCTCGGCATGCATCCGGCCCCAGGAGGTGGGAACCTGGCAGGCATCGACGCGGGCGCCCCGCCCGCTGGGCATCGTCGCGCTCAATGCCTCGACCACGGCACGCTGGAAGCCGACGGGGAAGGGCGGGCCCATGAAGGGCCGGAACGTGAGCCGCAGGGAGGTCCGCAGGATGGCCGCTGCGATGCGCTCCCGCACGTCCGAAGGGGGCGGCAGGCGGCGCACCGCGGGGCGGGCGTCGGCATGGGCTGGGCGGGCGGGAGCGAGTCCGGGGTGGGCGTGGGCGGCTGCGGTCATGGGTGGCGGGATGCGTGGGGAGGGATCGGAGGGGGCTGCGGCGTCAGGCGCCGCGCGTCGCGTAGTCGCGCAGCCGGAAGCGCCGCAGCTGCTGCCGGAAGCGGAAGGTGAAGCTCGGCCACAACGTGGTGTTGCGACCCTGCGCGTTGAGGTACCAGCTCTTGCAGCCGCCGCTGGTCCAAACGGTGCCCTCGAGCATGCGCTGCAGCCGGTCGTTGTAGCGGCGCGCGACCTCGGGCCGGACGTCGACCTCGCGCAGGCGCCGGCGGCGCATGGAGCGGATCGCGTCGAGGATGTAGCGCACCTGCGATTCGATGATGTAGATCATGGAGTTGTGGCCCAGCCCTGTGTTGGGGCCGACGATGAAGAAGAGGTTGGGGTAGCCGGGCACGGTGGTGCCGAGGAAGGCCTCCGGCGCGTCGCGCCAGCGATCGGCCAGGTCCTCGCCGCGGCCGTTGACGTACAGGCCCGGCGGCGCGAGCTCCTGCACCTTGAACCCGGTGCCGCAGATGATCACGTCCACCTCGCGATGGCGGCCGTCGCATGTCGTGATCCCGGTCGGCGTGATCTCGCGGATCCCCGCGGTGATGACGTCCACATTGGGACGGGCGAGCGCCGGGTAGTAGTCGTTGGCCAGCAGGATGCGCTTGCAGCCGGCGCGGTAGTTCGGCGTGAGCCGGCGCCGCAGTTCGGGGTCGGCGATGTGCTTGCGCATCTGCCGCTGCACGATCCACTCCACGCCCTTCATCAGTGCGGGTGCGCGGGTGAAGGCGAGCACGCGCCCCTCCAGCAGCCAGTAGGTGCCCCAGCGCCAGAGCTTCTGCGCCAGAGGCACCGTACGGAAGAGGCGCCGTTCCCAGGGCTTCATGCGCCGGTCGTCCTTGGGCAGCACCCAGGGCGGCGTGCGCTGGTAGTAGTCGAGCCGGGCGACCAGCGGGGCGATGCGCGGCACGAACTGGATCGCGCTGGCGCCACTGCCGATCACGGCGACGCGCTTGCCGCGCAGGTCCACCGTGTGGTCCCACGCGGCCGAATGGAAGGCCGGTCCGCAAAAGCCGTCGAGGCCGGGGATGTCCGGATAGGCGGGGTTGCTCAGGCCGCCCATGCCGCTCACCAGCACCGAGCCGCGATAGCGCCGCCCGTCGCGGGTGTGGACGGTCCAGGAGGCCGTGGCCTCGTCGTAGCGGCAATGCACGACCTCGGCGTTCAGGTGCAGGTGAGGCAGCAGGCCGTACTTGCGCGCGCAGTGGCGCTGGTATTCGAGCAGTTCCGGCTGCGTCGGGTACTTGCGCGACCAGTTCGGATTGGGCTCGAACGACAGCGAATACAGCACCGACGGGATGTCGCAGGCCGCCCCGGGGTAGTGGTTGTCGCGCCAGGTGCCTCCGACGTCGCCGCCGCGCTCGAGGATCACGAAATCGTCGATGCCCGCCTGCTTCAGCTTGATCGCCATGCACAGCCCGGCGAAGCCGCTGCCGACGATGACGACGGCATGGCTCGCGAGGGAAGCGCCGCCTTCTGGCGGCTGCAGGGCAGCGTTCATGTCTCCTCCGGCTGCTGTCGCGCCGCATTTGTTGCAGGTCGCGAAGGACAATCTATTGTTGACAACGGATCATGTCAACAATAGCCGTTGTCATAATGGATCGATCCACCGTCAGAGCGATCACGAGCGCCTCTTGTCCACCGCATCGGCACCTCGCACCGCACGCCGCCGCTACCTGGGCGTTGCTCCCGAGCAGCGCCAAGCCCGGCGCCGCGAGCGGCTGTTGCAGGCCGGAGTGGTGGTGTTCGGGCGGCGCGGCTTCCATGCAGCGACCGTGCGCGAGATCTGCGCCGAGGCGCGCCTGACGGAGCGGTACTTCTACGAGTCCTTCGCGGGGATGGACGCCTTGTTCGCGGCGGTCTACGGCCATGTGCTGGACGAGCTGCGACGGCGCACGGCCCAGGCTCTGCAGCAGGCGCCCCTGGAGCCGCTCGCGCTGGCAAAGACCGCCTTGCGGGTCTTCTTCGAGTTCGTGCGCGAGGATCCGGCCCGGGCCCGGGTCGCGCTGGTCGACGCGATGAACGTGAGTCCCGAGGTGCGGGCGATGAGCAGTGCATCGAACCAGGAGTACGCCGGGCTGGCGCGGCAGTACGTGGAGGCGCGCGTCGCAGGCCGGGAGGCAGGAATCGACCCGGACCTGCTTGCCGCCGGCCTCATTGGTCTGAACGTGCACATCGCGATCGCGTGGGTGCTGGACGGCTGCCGCACGCCGGTCGAGCAGGTGGTGCAGACGGCCCTCGTCGCGTACCAAGGGCTGCGCTGAAGCGGGCCCGGGGAATTCCCCGGCCCGCGTGACACAAGCCCTGGACAGGACTCATCAATACTGTATATTCGTACAGTATGTCATGCGCATCCTGGTTCCCGGAGCAGGAGGCTTTGTCGCCTCCATCGACCGACGCCTGCGCGGACGGCAAGAAGGAGGCGCCCAGCCGGGAAGTCGGCGCCGTGGAGGTCGCACCTGTGGAGGTCGGGCCTATGGCGGGCCGGGCGGTGGAGGTCGACTTGGAGGCGGTCTGGGGAGACCGCCTGTGGCGCGGCGACCGGTTGGGCCGCCGGCTGGAGCGGGTGCTGCCCACTGGCCACCCGGTGCTGGACCGCGAACTCCCCGGAGGCGGCTGGCCGGCGGGCGCCTTGACCGAGGTCTTGCTGCCGGTGGGCGCCGGGTGCGAGTGGAGGCTGCTGATGCCGGCCCTGGGCCGCTTGCTGGGGGAGGAAGGGGCCGCCCGCACGGGCAGTCCGCGGGGGGCCGTCGTGATGATCGGCGCGCCTACCGATCCCCGGTCGCCGTGCGCCGCCGGTCTGGGCGGCTGGGGTCTGGATCCGGCCCGGCTGGTGCGCGTCGTCCCCCGCACGGCGCAAGACGCGCTGTGGGCGACCGAGCAAGCCCTGCAATGCCCCGAGGTCGCCGCCGTGCTGGCCTGGCTCCCCCAGGCGCGCCCGGCTGCCTTGCGCAGGCTGCAGGTCCATGCGCAGCGGGGGCAGGGTTTCGTGTTCCTGTTCCGCCCTGAAGCGGCGGCGCGCGAGAGTTCGCCCGCCCCCTTGCGCGTGCAGGTCGCGCCCGGCGGCGTGCCGTGGAGCTTGCAACTGCGACTGCTCAAGCGGCGCGGCCCGGTGCACGAAGGCGTGCTGGAACTGGCGGTGCTGCCGCCGGGACTGGCCCGCGTGCTCGGGCCGAAGCTTCGGCAGCGCGCCGCACTGGCCGGCACCCCTGCCGCTGCACGTCCTGTCATCGTCCCATCCCCATCGTCCTTGCCACTGGAGCGCACCGATGCCGTACTGGTTCGCGCTGATCGGGCCCTGCATGTCTGCGTCCCCTGAGGCCCGGCGCTCGGCCGCCCGAAGCCGGGCCGACACCCCCCCGGGGGGTGGGGCGCAAGCCCCGGGGGTCATGCATTCAGCCCGGCGCTCGGCCGCCCGAAGCCGGGCCGACACCCCCCCGGGGGGTGGGGCGCAAGCCTCGGGGGTCATGCATTCAGCCCGGCGCTCGGCCGCCCGAAGCCGGGCCGACACCCCCCCGGGGGG
>DATMBN010000033.1:0-4863 GCA_035559275.1 Burkholderiaceae bacterium | reverse complement strand
ACTCCGAAGGCCGGTTCTGCAACCTGACCCGCAGCCTCCCGGTTGCGATTGACCCCGCCAGCGGAGCTGGCACCTTAGGAATCTGAATGTCTGAAACCCAAACCGCCACCCAAGGGTCGGAATCCTTTGCCGCCCTGTTCGAGGAATCGCTGAAGCGCGCCGAGATGCGCTCCGGCGAGGTGATCACTGCCGAAGTCGTCCGCGTGGACTACAACTACGTGGTGGTGAACGCCGGCCTCAAGTCGGAGGCCTACATCCCGATCGACGAGTTCCGCAACGACCAGGGTGAACTGGAAGTCCAGGTCGGCGACTTCGTCTCGGTGGCGATCGACTCGCTCGAGAACGGCTACGGCGACACCATCCTGTCGCGCGACAAGGCCAAGCGCCTGGCCTCGTGGCTGCAACTCGAGCGCGCCCTCGAGTCCGGCGACTTCGTCTCCGGTACCGTCTCCGGCAAGGTCAAGGGCGGCCTGACCGTCCTGGTCAACGGCATCCGCGCCTTCCTGCCCGGCTCGCTGATCGACACCCGCCCCGTCAAGGACATGACGCCTTACGAGGGCAAGACCCTGGAATTCAAGGTCATCAAGCTCGACCGCAAGCGCAACAACGTGGTGCTGAGCCGCCGCGCGGTGATCGAAGCCTCGATGGGCGAAGAGCGCGCCAAGCTGCTCGAGACGCTGACCGAAGGCGCCATCGTCCACGGCGTGGTCAAGAACATCACCGAATACGGCGCGTTCGTCGACCTGGGTGGCATCGACGGCCTGCTGCACATCACCGACATGGCCTGGCGTCGCGTGCGCCACCCCAGCGAGGTGGTGCAGGTCGGCCAGGAGCTGACCGCCAAGGTCCTGAAGTTCGACGCCGAGAAGAACCGCGTCTCGCTGGGCCTCAAGCAGATGGGCGACGACCCGTGGGTCGGCGTCTCCCGCCGCTACCCTGCCGGCACGCGCCTCTTCGGCAAGGTCACCAACATCGCCGACTACGGTGCGTTCGTCGAGATCGAGCCCGGCATCGAAGGCCTGGTGCACGTCTCCGAGATGGACTGGACCAACAAGAACGTCGCCCCCTCCAAGGTGGTCACGCTCGGCGAAGAAGTCGAGGTCATGGTCCTGGAGATCGACGAGGACAAGCGCCGCATCTCCCTGGGCATGAAGCAGTGCAAGCCGAATCCCTGGGAGGAGTTCGCTCAGAACTTCAAGCGCGGCGACCGCGTCAAGGGCCCGATCAAGTCGATCACCGACTTCGGCGTGTTCGTCGGCCTGGCCTCTGGGATCGACGGCCTGGTGCACCTGTCCGACCTGTCCTGGAACGAGCCGGGCGAGTCGGCCGTGCGCAACTACAAGAAGGGCCAGGAAGTCGAGGCCGTGGTGCTGGGCATCGATGTCGAGCGCGAGCGCATCTCGTTGGGCATCAAGCAGCTCGACGCCGATCCGTTCAGCAACTACACGGCCGTCCATGACCGTGGCGCGACCGTCACCGGCACCGTCAAGACGGTGGACGCCCGCGGCGCCGAGATCCAGCTGGCCGACGACGTGACGGGCTACCTGCGTGCCTCCGAGATCTCTCGCGAGCGCGTGGAAGACGCCCGCAACGTGCTGAAGGAAGGCGACCAGGTCACGGCGATGATCGTCAACATCGACCGCAAGACGCGCAACATCCAGCTGTCGATCAAGGCGAAGGACAACGCCGAACAGCAGGAAGCCCTGCAGCGCCTGTCGGCCGACCGCGAGACGGCCGGCACGACCAGCCTGGGTGCCCTGCTCAAGGCCAAGCTGAACGACCAGCAGAACAACGGCTGATCGGCCTGCGTTCGTTTCGCCCTGCCCTTGATCACGGACTCGAGGACATGACCCGTTCCGATCTGGTGAACCAACTGGCCGAACGCTTCAGCCAGTTGACCCACCGCGACACCGAGTTCGCGGTCAAGACCATCCTCGATGCGATGTCCGACGCGCTCGCGCGCGGGCATCGCATCGAGATCCGGGGCTTCGGCAGCTTCTCCATCAATCGCCGGCCGCCGCGGGTGGGGCGCAATCCTCGCTCCGGCGAGCAGGTGATCATTCCCGAAAAGCTGGTGCCGCACTTCAAGCCGGGCAAGGCCTTGCGTGAAGCCGTGGACGCCCGCACGCCGGCCGACGCCGACGTTGCGGACGCGGACACCGCCACCACGACCGGCTCGTCCTCCGCGGACGCGGCCCCCTCCTCGTCCGTCGCCGACCCGGTGCGCAAGGCTGCGGCCTGACGCAGCCGATGCCCGCGTCGCGGCAGCACGGCGCCTTTCTCCCTCCGCGCTCCTTCCCCGCCGCTCTCCGGCGGTGCCTGTGGCCGCGCGTCCGCCAAGGACGCCGACAGGCCCTAGAATCCGCGCGATGCGAGCCTTGGTCTGGCTGTTCCGAGCCTTTCTCTTCTTCGTGCTCTTCGCCTTCGCGCTGAACAACCAGCACGAGGTCGAGCTCAAGTGGTTCTTCGGCTACGAATCGCGCGCCCCGATGGTCTTCATCGTGCTGGCCGCGTTCGCGCTCGGCTGCCTCGGCGGCGCGCTGGCCATGCTGCCCAGCTGGTGGCGTCATCGCCGCGCAGCGCGCACGGGCCGCCCGGCCTCCGCGCCCGCGCCTGTGCAGCCGCCGCCCTCCTCCGAGCGCCCCGCGGCCCTGCCCGAAGAACCTCTGATGCCTCCTCGCGATGGACTTTGATTTCCAGTGGTTGCTGCTGGGCCTGCCGGTGGCCTTCGCCCTCGGCTGGCTCGCCTCGCGTATCGACCTGCGCCAGCTCCAGCGTGACGAGCGGTCCTCGCCCCGCTCGTACTTCAAGGGCTTGAGCCTGCTGCTCAATGAACAGCAGGACAAGGCGATCGATGCCTTCATCGAGGCGGTGCAGCAGGATCCGGACACCACGGAGCTGCACTTCGCGCTGGGCAACTTGTTCCGCCGGCGTGGGGAGTACGAGCGCGCGGTGCGGGTACACGAGCACCTGCTCAACCGCGGCGACCTGCCGCGCGCGGAACGGGAACGCGCCCAGCATGCGCTGGCGCAGGACTTCCTCAAGGCCGGGCTGTTCGATCGCGCCGAGACCGCCTACCTGGCGCTGCAGGACACCGACTTCCGCATCGACGCCTGGCTGGCACTGCTCACGCTCTACGAGCGCTCGCGGGACTGGGCCAAGGCGATCGAGATGGCGCGCAAGCTCGAAGGCGCGGGAGCCGGCTCCTTCGCGAGCAGGATCTCGCACTGCTGGTGCGAGATCGCCCTCGACGCGGACGCCCGGGGCGACGCACGCGCGGCCGAGGAAGCCCTGCAGCAGGCCCGCCAGGCCGCGCCGCAGGCTCCCCGTCCGTTGGTGCTCGCCGGCCAGCGGCTGGCCCGCCTGGGCCGACACGCCGAGGCACTGCAGGCCTGGAACGAACTCATGACGAGCAACCCCCAGGCCTTCGGGCTGGTCGCGGTGGACTACGCCACCAGCGCCCAGTCCGCAGGGCAGTCCGCCGCGGCCGCGGAGAAGCTGCGGGCCCTCTACGAGCGGCTGCCTTCGGTGGACCTGCTGGCCGCCCTGCGTCAGTTGGAGCCTCATGCCGAGGCCCGACGCGAATGGCTGGCGACCCAGTTGCGCCGCCAGCCCTCCCCCTCGGCCGCCGTCCATCTGCTCGACGAGAGCGCGCGCCAGGGTAGGCCTCTGTCCGACGAGGAAGCACAGGCGCTTCAGCTGGTGGTGGCGCAGACCGCCAAACCGCTACAGCGCTACCGCTGCGCCGCCTGCGGCTTCGAGGCCTCGCACTACTTCTGGCAGTGCCCCGGATGCCAGAGCTGGGACAGCTACCCGCCACGCCGGCTCGAGGACCAGTAAGGCCCTCGTGCCGTCGCCCCCGCGCGACGGTTCCCCCATCGTGGGGGACGCCCGCGCGCCCCGCCCCCTCTAGACTTCCCACGCGTCCCTCTTGGGGACACGCGAATGCTTGCACAGGGAGGAACAGGGAGGACCGCAGCGATGATCAAGTCCTGGATCGCCGCCGTGCTGATGGCCGTGTGCCTGAGCGCGCACGCGCGGGACGTCGAACTGAACCGGGCCACCGCGACCCAGCTGGCCGAGGTCAAGGGGCTGGGCCCCAAGCTCACGCAGCGCATCGTCGACGAGCGCCGCCAAGGGCCGTTCCGCAACTGGGACGACTTCATTGCCCGCGTGCCGGGCATCGGCCCCGCCAGCGCCGCTCGGCTCTCGCAAGCCGGCCTGCGGGTCAATGGCATGAGCTACGCGACGGCACAGGCCGCACCGGCCAAGCCCGCCACCGCCGCCGCTGCGCCCCGCTGAGCGGGCTTTGACGCGACCGGACGCGGGCACTCACCGCGGTGGGCCTCCGTCCGCAAGTCCTGGACGCCGCGGCGCCGGCGTGGTTCGCCCGGCGGGGCCGGGTCGGTCGCGCAGCCTGCGGACAATCTCAGGCTGTGAGATCGAGGGGCAAGGAAGGCGCCGCGTTCGGCTCGCCCTGCTGCCGCGGGGGCCGCTCCCAACCGAAGAAGCGCGCCACGTCGGCACGCCGCACCAAGGTATCGCGCCGGCCCAGTTCGATCAGTTCGCAGACGTACTCCGGCTCGAAGAGCAGGTAGCTGGCCAGCGCCGCCCCGCGGGTGTCGCCCGGTTCGCTGGTCATCCCCAGCGCCCGCAACATCGTGCGCACCGGGGTGGGCAAGGCGCCGACATGGCGGTCGGCGATGTCGTCCAGGCGCTGGCTGGGAGCGATCACCAGCACGTCGATCATCCTGAGCCCGGCCTGGGTCCGTTGCTCGGCGGTCATGCGACTCAAGGTGTGATTGATGCGCTCCAGGCGTTCGATGTCGGCGGCCAGGGCGTCGAGGAAGATGTTCGACAGCG
>DATMBN010000032.1:0-34559 GCA_035559275.1 Burkholderiaceae bacterium | reverse complement strand
CTACGCAGAGCTTCGAGACGGGTTCCGTCTATCTCGCCGCCGAGTTCGTGGTGCTGGAGGGCGACTACGCCCGCCGCAAGCTCTGGAGCAACATCGGCCTCTCCAGCCCCAAAGGGCCGGCCTGGGGCCAGATGGGGCGCAGCTTCGTGCGCGCGTTGCTCAATTCCGCGCGCCACGTTCATCCCCAGGACATGAGCCCGCAGGCGGCCGCCGCGCGGCGCATCCAGGGCTTCCACGAGCTCGACGGTATCGAGTTCCTCGCCCGCATCGACATCGAGAAGGACGGCCGCGGCGACTTGAAGAACGTCGTCAAGAGCGCCGTCGAGCCCGACCACCCGGACTACGCCCGCCTGATGGGGCTGCCGCCGAAGAACCCCGGCACCGGTAACGAAGGCGCGCCGGCGGCGGTCGCCCCGCCCCGTGCGATGCCCACGCCGGCCGCCCCGCAACGCCCCGCCGTGCCGGGCAAGCCGGCCTGGGCGCAGTGAGAGGAGGGCCGGTGAAGTGCTGGGTCTGCAAACGACAGGCGCGCGGCTACGGCCACTCGGACCTTCGGCATCCGGTGGGCGACGCCCGGCGCTATCCGATCGACTGGGTGTTCTGCTCGCGGCGCTGCCAGCAGGCGTTTGCCGCGCTCTACGGCAACTGGCTGCGGGTGCAGGAAGGCCGCATCGACAAGACGGAGGTCGCGATGATCGATCCGTCTGACGTCGAACTCGCCGCGATGAGGAAGTGCCTCAAGGCCTTCGGCGAGGCGGCAGAAAGCATCGGCTTCGACAAGCCGCTCGGGGCGTACTCGGAAGCCGAGGCGCTGCAGGTGATCGACGCCATCGTCACTCGCTACACCGAGGCGATGGTCGCGCACCACGAGGCGAGCCAGTACCCGCCGGTGCGCGGGCTCAAAGACCCCGTGTCCGACCCCTTCGCGGATCTGGCAGACGACCTGCCGTGGGAGGCGCCGGAGTCGGCAAAAAAGAAGGACGGACGGCAGGAGGCGCGGCGATGATGGACTTCAACGCCTCCAAGGGCTTCTCGGGCCAGCTGACAGCCCTGATCGACGCGGCCATGCAGCGGTCAAGCGCGGTCCAGCCGCGCCGCACCTACCTGGGCGCCTCGCGCCTGGGGGCGGCCTGCGAGCGGCAGCTGCAGTACGAGTTAGCCGACGCCCCGGTCGACCCGGGCCGCGAGACCGACGGCCGTCTGCTGCGCGTCTTCGAGCGCGGCCATGTGATGGAGGACTGCATGGCCGCCTGGCTGCGCGAAGCAGGCTTCGATCTGCGCACGCGCAACGATGCCGGCGAGCAGTGGGGCTTCTCGGCGCTGGACGGTCACCTGCAGGGCCATGTCGACGGCGTCCTTATCGCCGGGCCGGATCTGGGGCCGGGCTTTGGCTACCCCGCGCTGTGGGAGAACAAGGCCTTGAGCGCGAAGTCCTGGCGCGAACTCGAGAAACACCGGCTTGCGGTGGCCAAGCCGATCTACGCTGCGCAGGTGGCGATCTACCAGGCCTATCTCGGCCTGCACGCGCAGCCGGCGCTGTTCACGGCTGTGAACGCCGACACGATGGAGATCTACGCCGAGCGGGTGCCGTTCGATGCGGCGCTGGCCCAGCGCATGTCCGATCGGGCCGTCAAGGTCATTACCGCGACCGAGGCGGGCGAGTTGCTGCCGCGCGCGTTTGCCGATTCCACCCATGTCGAATGCCGGATGTGCCCTTGGCAAGACCGGTGCTGGAGGGACCTGTCATGACGATCGCCTCGTTGTCTGAAGTGCTGGGCGAGCGCCTGATCGACGCCCGGGAGGCCGCGCACGCGCTGAACCTGCCGCTGTACTGGCTCACCCACGCCAAAGAGCGCCAGCGTCTGCGCCTGCCGCATTACCGGGTCGGCAAGCTGCTGCGCTTCAAACTCGCCGAACTCATCGCCTGGATGCAGGATGCGCAGGCCAGCGGCATCGCGCAGCGCCGGCATGGGGAGGAGGCCGATGCTGGACTTCAATGACTCCGCCCCCCATGCCGAAGCCGTGGCCGCCGAGCGCCGCGAGGCGGTGCGAGCCGCCCTGCTCGGGCGCTTGGAGGGGCTGCTGTCCGTGCTGTTTCCTGCCGGTCGCACGCGCCGCGGCAGATTCCTCATCGGCGACGTGCTGGGCAGCCCCGGCGACAGCCTGGAAGTGGTGCTTGCCGGCGACAAAGCCGGCCTCTGGACCGACCGGGCCACGGGTGAGGGCGGCGACGTCTTCGACCTCCTCGCCGCCCATCACGGCCTCGACGCCGAGCGCGACTTCGCGCGCGTCCTCCACTTGGCGGAAGGCCTCGTCGGCCGCGTTTCCGCGGCCCCGGCGTCCCGACGCCGCCGGATAAACCGGCAGACGCCGCTGGACGAACTCGGCCCCGCCACCGCCAAGTGGGACTACATCGACGCGCAGGGGCGGCTCATCGCCGTCGTCTACCGCTACGACCCGCCCGGGCGCAAGAAGGAATTCCGGCCCTGGGACGCCAGGCGGCGCAAGATGGCACCGCCCGAGCCGAGGCCGCTCTACAACCAGCCGGGGATGACCCGCGCCGCGCAGGTGGTGCTGGTCGAGGGCGAGAAATGCGCGCAGGCCTTGATCGACGCCGGGGTGTGCGCCACCACCGCGATGCACGGGGCGAATGCCCCGGTGGACAAGACCGACTGGTCGCCGCTCCAAGACAAAGCCGTGCTGATCTGGCCCGACCGCGACAAGCCGGGCTGGGAGTACGCCATGGCCGCCGCGCAGGCGGCACTGGCCGCCGGCGCCGCCTCGTGTGACGTGCTGCTGCCACCGGAGGACCGGCCCGAAGGCTGGGACGCCGCCGACGCCGTGGCCGAGGGCTTCGACGTCGGCGCCTTCATCGCCGCGGGCCCGCGCATGAGCATCAAGCACGCCATCGGACAGCCCACGCAGGAGCCCTCGGTCTGGGCCACCGACGACGCGCTGGCGCTCACCTTCACCGCGCGCTACGCCGAGGACTGGCGTTATTGCGCCGCCTGGGGCAAGTGGCTGGTGTGGGACGGTCGGCGCTGGCAGGCCGACGAGACGCTGCTGGTGCATCACCTCATCCGCGCCATCTGCCGCGAGGCCGCCCTCGAGGCCGACTCGCACCGGCTCGCGGCCAAGCTCGCCGCCAGCAGCACGGTGGGCGGCGTGGAGCGGCTCGCCCGCACCGACCGGCGGCACGCCTCGACCTCCGACGAGTGGGATGCCGATCCTTTTGCGCTCAACACGCCGGGCGGCGTGGTCGATCTGCGCACCGGGCGGCTGCGTCCGCACGAGCGCGCCGACCGCATGACAAAGCTCGCCACCGCCACGCCCCGCGGCGATTGCCCGCGCTGGCGGGCCTTCCTGGCCGACGTGACCGGCGGCGACACCGAACTCCAAGCGTATCTGCAACGCATGGTCGGCTACTGCCTCACCGGCTCGACGGCGGCGCATGCGCTGTTCTTCCTCTACGGGACCGGCGCCAACGGCAAGTCGGTGTTCGTCAACACCGTGGCCACGATCCTGGGCGACTACGCCACCAGCGCGCCGATGGACACCTTCATGGAGGCGCGCGGCGACCGGCACCCGACCGATCTGGCGGGCCTGCGCGGGGCGCGCTTCGTCTCCTCCATCGAGACCGAGCAGGGCCGGCGCTGGAACGAGTCCAAGGTCAAAGCCCTTACCGGCGGCGACAAGGTCTCGGCGCGCTTCATGCGACAGGACTTCTTCGAGTACACGCCCCAGTTCAAGCTGGTGATCGCCGGCAACCACAAGCCCGCCATCCGCAACGTCGACGAGGCGATGAAGCGCCGGCTGCACCTGATCCCCTTCACGGTGACGATCCCGCCCGACAAGCGCGATGGCCGGCTCACCGACAAGCTGCTGGCCGAGCGCGACGGGATCCTGGCCTGGGCGGTCGAGGGGTGTCTGGCCTGGCAGCGCGAGGGGCTCAATCCGCCCGCCATCGTGCAAGCCGCCACCGAGGAGTACTTCGACGAGGAGGATGCGGTCGGCGACTTCCTCGACGAGGAGGCCCAGCGCCACCCGCAGGCCCGCGTGGCCGTGGCCGATGTGTTCCAGCGCTGGCAAGAGTGGGCCGGCCGGCGCGGCGAATACATCGGCACGAGCCGCTGGCTTGCCCAGCAACTGGCCAACCGCGGCTTCGAACGCACGCGGCTGCACGGGGGCACCAAGGGACTGGCGGGGCTGTCCCTCAAGCCCAAGGACTACGGCCTGCGGTTGCCGTACCGCGACGACTGACCTCCCAGGGTGACCGAAGGTGACTGGCTGCGGGATTGAATCTCTTTACGCGCGTACGCGCGCGCAGGCGGAAGGTTCATTCCCCACGGCGGTCACCTTCGGTCACCGGCAACGACATGAACGAAGGACTGCACCCATGCACACCACGATCCTGGCCCTGGACCTGGGCACCACCACCGGCTGGGCGCTGCGCGGCAGCGACGGCCACATTACCAGCGGCGCCGAGAGCTTTCGGCCGCAGCGCTTCGAAGGCGGCGGCATGCGCTTCCTGCGCTTTCGGCGCTGGATTTCTGAAATTCAGAAATCCGTTTCTGAAATTCAGTTTTTGTACTTCGAGGAGGTGCGCCGACACGCCGGCGTCGATGCCGCGCACGCCTACGGCGGGTTCCTCGCCACGCTCACGGCCTGGTGCGAGCACCACGGCGTCCCCTACCAGGGCGTGCCGGTGGGCACGATCAAGAAGCACGCCACAGGCCGTGGCAACGCGCGCAAGGACGAGATGCTGGCCGCCGCCCGCGCTCGCGGCCACAGCCCCGCCGACGACAACGAGGCCGATGCGCTGGCCTTGCTGCATTGGGCGATCGAGCGCCACGACGCGACGCAGGAGGTCTGACATGCACATCCCGACCCCTCGCTACCGTGGCCCGCTGGCACGCCTGCAGCCCGAGCCGATGGACGTGGAAGCCGTCAAGCGCCAAGGCTGGCGCGAGCAGCGCCTGCTCGTCGTCGGCCTGGACGATGAGCGGCTTCACTGGACGGAGCGCGAGATCATCCGCCGCATCGGCGAGCGGCTCTATGGACAACGGGATGGAGACCGGGAGGCACGCCATGCCTGAGTGGACCATCGAGCAAGTGGCCGAGCGCTTCCGCGAGGCCGCCATCACCGCGCACCGCCTGCCGCCCGTGCGGGTGCAGGGCTACTTCAACACCTGGCCGGCGATTCGGCGCATGCCGTGGGAGACGCTTGGCGCCGAGGCCCCGATCCGGCGCTTCCCGCCCAGTCCCGAGGCCATCGAGCGCATGCTCGAAGCCATGCGCTGGGTGCAGTGGCTGGAGGAGGAGGAGCGGCACCTCGTGTGGATGCGCGCCGAGCGTCACCGCTGGCGCGACATCTGCGCGCGCTTGGGCTGCGACCGCACCACGGCCTGGCGACGCTGGCAGCGGGCGTTGCAGATCGTGGCCGACACCCTCAACGGCAAGCGAGAAGCAGACCGCCTGCCCAGCCGTTTGCTTGACAAGACGGGGCTGCAGGGGTCCAATAACCGTTATCAACAGTTAATAACAGTTATGGCTCGAGAGGAGTCACCGCGTGAAGCCAAGGATCACTGTAATCACCATCGGTGTTGATGACCTTGAGAGGTCGCTGCGCTTCTACCGGGACGGCCTCGGGTTCGCAACGGAAGGCATCATCGGCAAGGAGTTTGAGTATGGAGCCGTGGTGTTCATCGACCTCCAAGTGGGCTTACGGCTGGCGTTGTGGCCGCGCAAGAGCATCGCGCATGATTCCGGTCTTTCCGTAGGCGCGGCGAGTCCAACGGAGTTCACGTTGGGGCACAACGTGAACTCAAAGTCCGAAGTAGACGCTGTGATGAACCAGGCACGTTGCGCGGGCGCTGTCGTTGTGAAGCCAGCCGCGGACACTTTCTGGGGTGGCTACGCCGGCTACTTTCAGGACCCGGACGGCCATCTGTGGGAGGTTGTGTGGAATCCGCAGTGGACCGCACCGGATTGAGGCATAACAACAGCATGCGGCGGACGGCGCTGCGTGCCGCCGCTGATGCTGAGCGTTAGGAGCCATTCCCATGCCGACGAGTGTCGCCCTCAGCCCCCATTTCGAGGCCTTCATCAAGGAGCAGATCGCCTCGGGTCGCTACAACAACGCCAGCGAGGTGGTTCGCGCCGGACTGCGCTTGCTGGAAGAGCAAGCCCAGCGTCACGCCCTGCAGCTGGAAGAACTGCGCGCGGCCATCACGGCCGGCCGATCCAGTGGTCCGGAGCAGCCGGCCGAAGAGGTCTTTGACCGACTGGAGACGAAGTACCGGGATCAGTCGAAGCGCCGCACGAAATGACCCGGCTCGTCATCACCCCGCTGGCCGCAAGCGACATCGAGGAAATCGGCGACTACATCGCCCAGGACAATCCGAGCCGAGCCGTCAGCTTCGTGGCAGAACTTCGCATGCAATGCAGCAAGATCGCCGCGGCGCCCCAGGCGTACCGGCTGCGCCCCGAACTCGGCGAAGGCATTCGGTCCTTCGCCCACGGCAACTACGTGATCTTCTTCTGCGCGTCCGACGATGAAGTGAGCATCGTGTGCGTCCTGCACGGCGCACGCGATATCGGCGCCCAGTTCGGTGGCTGACGGCGGCCAAGTAGGCGTCTTGGATGGCCATGAAGAAGCGCAACGACCGGATCCTCGAAGCCGTTCATGAAACGGCAAGCGATCTGCATCGCCTGGGCTTCATCGACGAGCGCAAGATGCGCAACTACGACGCGTTGTGCCGGGTAGCCAAGCACGACCGCAAGTCCCCACCAGACACTACCACCCGTCCGCGTGATTTGGCGTGATTTGGCGCGCGGGGTCGGGCATGACCGCGCATCTGCGGGAAACCGCGACTCGAGCCGCTGCAACAGATCCGCCGCTTCGGGGGTAGTATCTCGGCTAACCTCTGGACAGCGGTGACACCCGAACAAGCCGCCCGCGCATCAACGGGTCCTTCCTGGCCAAAGCGGCATGCGGGGGGCGCGAGCGCGGCAATGCCCTAGCGTCTGACCGCAAACCGAGGTTTGCAGGGTTTGCGGTTTGCAGCCCTCCAGCCCGAGACCTTCTCCCCGACACCCCCAGCCCGCCCACGGTCCGCCGTCGGCGGGCTTCTTCGTTTCCGAGGCACCGATTCTGGACATGCTGGCCGTCACGTACCGCAAGGTCGAGACGCTGATCCCCTACGCCCGCAATCCGCGCACGCACAGCGACGAGCAGATCGCGCGCATCGCTGCCAGCATCGCCGAGTTCGGCTGGACCAACCCGATCCTGGTCGATGGCGACCACGGCGTGATCGCCGGTCATGGCCGGCTGCTGGCCGCGCGCAAGCTGGGGCTCGCCGAGGTGCCGGTGATCGAGCTCGCGCACCTGACGCCTGCGCAGAAGCGCGCCTACGTGATCGCCGACAACCGGCTCGCGCTCGATGCCGGCTGGGACCAGGCGATGTTGGCACTGGAGTTCGCGGAGCTGGCCGACGCCGGCTTCGATCTGGACCTGACCGGGTTTTCGGCCTCCGAGATCGAAGGCCTGCTCGACGCCATCGAGGAGACCGAACCGTCCGACGAAGAGGCGAGCGCTTTGGTCCGTGACCCGGACGAGGACGACCTCACGCCGCCCACGGTGGCGGTCACGCGCCCCGGCGATCTGTGGCTGCTCGGTGAACACCGGCTGCTGTGCGCCGACAGCCGCGACGCGGCCGCCGTCGCGCGCCTCCTCGAGGGCGAGCGGGCGCACCTGCTCTTCACCAGCCCGCCGTATGCCAATCAGCGCGACTACACCACCGGCGGCATCGCGGACTGGGACGCGCTGATGCAAGGCGTGTTTGGCGCTGCTCGCGCGGCACTGCGCGAGGAGGCGCAAATCCTGGTCAACCTCGGGCTCGTGCATCGCGACAACGAGTGGCAGCCGTACTGGGACGGCTGGATCGTGTGGATGCGCAGCCAAGGCTGGCGGCGCTTCGGCTGGTACGTCTGGGACCAGTCGGTGACTGTGCCAGGCGACTGGGCCGGGCGGCTGGCGCCCCGCCACGAGTTCGTCTTCCACTTCAACCGCCAGGCGAGGAAACCCAACAAGACCGTGCCCTGCAAGTGGGCCGGTCACGAGACGCACCTGCGCGCCGACGGATCCTCCACCGCGATGCGCGGCAAGGACGGCAAGGTCGGCGCCTGGAACCACGCCGGTCAGCCCACGCAGGCGTTCCGCATCCCGGACTCGGTCGTCGAGGTGACGCGCCAGCGCGGCCGCATCGGTGAGGGCATCGACCATCCGGCGGTGTTCCCGGTGGGGTTGCCCCGGTTCTTCATCGAGGCCTACACCGACGCGGGCGAAATCGTCTTCGAGCCGTTCGCGGGCTCCGGCACCACACTGCTGGCCGGGCAACACACCGACCGCCCGGTACGCGCCATCGAACTCGCTCCCCAGTACGTGGACGTCGCGCTGCGCCGCTGGCTGCAGCACCACCCGGGCACGGCGCCGGTGCTGGAGGGCAGCGGTCGGACCTTCGCCGAAGTCGCCGCCGAGCGGCTGGGCGAGACGGCGGAGGTCACTGCATGAGCTGGCTGGCCGATCGCATCGAGCACTGGCCGATCGACAAGCTGCTGCCCTACGTGCGCAATGCCCGCCAGCACTCGGAGGAGCAGATCGCGAGAATCGCCGCATCGATTGCCGAGTTCGGCTTCGTCAATCCCATTCTCACCGGCGCCGACGGCGTGCTGGTGGCGGGCCACGGGCGGCTTGCCGCCGCGCGCAAACTGGGCCTGGCCACCGTGCCGGTGGTGGTGCTCGACCACCTCACACCGACCCAGCGCCGCGCCTTGGTGCTCGCCGACAATCGGCTCGCGGAACTGGCGACCTGGGACGATGCCCTGCTGCGCGTGGAGCTCGAAGCGCTGCAAGACGAAGGCTTCGACCTCGATCTCACCGGGTTCGACGCCGATGCGCTGGCCGAACTGCTGGCCGATGAGGAACCCCAGATCGAGGGCCGCACGGAAGACGACGCCGCGCCCGACGTGCCCGATGAACCCGTCTCCCGACCGGGCGACGTCTGGCGACTCGGGCCGCACCGGCTGGTGTGCGGCGACGCGACCACCGCCGAGGCCTATGCGCGCCTGTTCCCGAACGGCGAACGGGCGGACATGGTGTTCACCGACCCGCCCTACAACGTCAACTACGCCAACTCGGCCCGCGACAAGCTGCGCGGCAAGCACCGACCCATCCTCAACGACGCGCTGGGCGAAGGCTTCTACGATTTCCTCTTTGATGCGCTGGCGCTGATCATGGCGCACACCCGAGGCGCGATCTACGTCGCCATGTCCTCCAGCGAACTGGACACGCTGCAGGCGGCCTTCCGCGCCGCCGGCGGGCACTGGTCGACCTTCATCATCTGGGCCAAGAACACCTTCACCCTCGGGCGCGCCGACTACCAGCGCCAGTACGAGCCGATCCTGTACGGCTGGCCCGAAGGGGCGACGCGCCACTGGTGCGGCGACCGCGACCAGGGTGACGTGTGGAGCATCAAGAAGCCCCAGAGGAACGAACTCCACCCGACCATGAAGCCGGTGGAACTGGTGGAGCGCGCGATCCGCAACTCGAGCCGACCGGGCGACGTGGTGCTCGACCCCTTCGGCGGCTCGGGCACGACCTTGATCGCCGCCGAGAAGGCCGGGCGGGTGGCGCGGCTGATCGAGCTCGACCCGAAGTACGTGGATGTGATCGTGCGGCGCTGGCAGGACTGGACGGGGCGGCAAGCCACCCGCGAGGCGGATGGCCTGGCCTTCGATCAGGCGGCGAGCGACTCGTCGGCGATCGCGCAGTGAATCACGAACCCGGTCAGATAGGGCAGCCCGCGCGGGATGTGCTGCCCCATCGCGACTCAGGCAAGCCGGTAGACGCGCTCGCCGCCCGGGGATTTCTCGGAGACGATCGTCAGGCCCAGTTTCTTCTTCAGCGCCCCGGCCAAGGTGCCGCGCACCGTGTGCGCTTGCCAGCCGGTGCTGTCCATGATCTGGCGGAGGGTGGCGCCTTCGGGACGCTGCAGCATCGCGATCACCTGCGCCTGCTTGCTGTCGGCGCGGGGGCGGCGGGGCTCGGCGCTGCGATGCGCATCCTGCGCCCAGGTGGCTTCGGCGGCGCTCACCGCCGCCTCCAGGTCGGCCTCGTCGGGTGCCGTCTGCGCCTGCTCAGCCTGGGCGATCACCGCATCGAGCTTGGTGACGAAGGACTGGCGCTGGGCGGTGCGGGCACCCGGGCGCGGCACGCCCAGGGCCTCGTAGCCTGCGTCGGCGACGACCCAGACCTCGCCCTGGCGGGCGATCAGGGCGCGGTTGGCCAGGCCATCGAGCACCTTGCGGCGGGCACCGCCGTGGATGTGCTCGGGGAACCAGTCGATTCGGCCGTCACTGTGCTCGAGCGCATGGGCCAGGATCGCGTGCTGGGTGGGGGTGAGGGTGATGGTGCTCATGGTCTGCTCCTGGATAGGGGTGGATCGGCGCGAGTCAGTCTTCCCACAGGTGCTCGCCATCGAGGCTGATCCACAGGCGCGCATCGCGCGCGGTGGCCATCTCGCGCACCGCCAAGCCGGTCTTGAGGTGGGTGCCGGTCTTGCCGGTGAACTCGTAGCGCTGGCCGTCGTGCATCACGGTCGCTGGGCCTTGCTCGTCGAACTCGATTCGGATCAGGCGGGTGCCGAGTGCGTTGCCGTTGGTGTCGGTGACCTGGGGTTGGCGGATGTGCAGGGTCATGGTCTCCTCCTTGGTGCGTGGTGATCGGGTGAGGTGATGAACGCGCTGTTCGCGTGAGAAGCCAAGCGCTTTTTGCTTGGCTTCGCGTTTCTCGTCAGGCCTTGCGCAACACCGCGATGCCGGCTTGCGCGAGATCCAGGGCAGCAGCGTGGAAGGCGGCTTCGGCCACCCAGGGTGCGGCGCGGGCGTCGTCGAGCAAGCGGTCGATGGCCGGGCGTGCCTGGGCGCGCATGGCGACGCAGGCGGCTTCGAGCTCGTCGCGGCTGGCGGAGGCCACTTCCTTGCGGCAGGTGCGCACCAGCACCGTCAACGCTGCCTCGGCGAGCTTGGTGGCGAGAAGGTCGGGGGTGTGGAGGTTCATCGGGCGCCCTTTCGATCGGGTGGTTCGGGGTGACGTGATGAACGCGCTGTTCGCCCGTGAAGCCAAGCGTTTTCTGCAGGTGTTGGCCAAGAACTGACGATGACTTGATCGAAGAGGGCCATGGGCATCTCGATTCGCGCCTACGCCCGCCACCGTGGGGTATCGGACACCGCCGTGCACAAGGCCATCCGCGCCGGGCGCATCACGCCCGAGGCGGACGGCACGATCGACCCAGACCGGGCCGACCGCGACTGGACCCGGAACTCCGAGCCGCCGAAGGCAGGAACGGGCTCCCGGACCGTGAAGGTGCGGGTGGCGGAGGATCCGGCCCCGAACCTCGCCACCGGCCTGCCCGCAGGCGGCACCACGCTCGTGCAGGCGCGCACGGTCAACGAAGTGGTCAAGGCGCAGACCAACAAGGTGCGGCTGGCCCGCCTCAAGGGCGAACTGGTCGATCGCCACCAGGCCATCGCGCATGTGTTCAAGCTCGCCCGTACCGAGCGCGACGCCTGGCTCAACTGGCCGGCGCGGATCTCGGCGCAGATGGCAGCCCGGCTCGGCGTGGAGGCTCACACCCTGCACGTGGCCCTGGAAGCCGCCGTGCGCGAGCACCTCGCCGAGCTCGGGGAACTCAAGGTTCGGGTCGATTGATGAAACACGTCCCCGCGTTTCACCCTGGCGGGCGCGCTGATGCGCGTCCCAATTCGTTTCCGACGAATGTGTGATGGACGAGTTCGCCTATGAGGGCTGGGACGTCATCGAGCGTGCCTGGCGCGAGGGGCTGACGCCCGACCCGCTGCTCACCGTCTCCGAATGGGCCGACCGGCACCGGGTGCTGTCGAGCAAGGCCTCGAGCGAGCCGGGGCGCTGGCGCACCGCGCGCACGCCGTATCTGAAGGCGATCATGGACTGCCTGTCGCCAACCTCGCCCATCGAGCGGGTGGTGTTCATGAAGGGCGCGCAGGTGGGCGCGACCGAGACCGGCTCGAACTGGATCGGCTACGTGATCCACCACGCGCCGGGGCCGATGATGGCGGTGTGGCCCACCGTGGAGATGGCCAAGCGCAACTCCAAGCAGCGCATCGACCCGCTGATCGAGGAGTCGCCGGTGCTCTGCGAACTCATCGCCCCGGCGAGAAGCCGCGACTCGGGCAACACCATCCTTGCCAAGGAGTTTCGTGGCGGCGTGCTGGTGATGACGGGCGCGAACAGCGCGGTGGGCCTGCGCTCGATGCCGGTGCGCTATCTGTTCCTCGACGAGGTGGACGCCTACCCGCTCGATGTCGAGGGGGAGGGCGATGCGATCTCGCTGGCCGAGGCGCGCACCCGCACCTTTGCGCGGCGCAAGATCTTCATCGTCTCGACGCCGACGATCGCGGGCGCCTCGGCCATCGAGCGCGAGTACGAGGCCAGCGACCAGCGCCGCTACTTCGTGCCCTGCCCGCATTGCTCGCACCGGCAGTGGCTGCGTTTCGAGCAACTGCGTTGGGAGAAGGGACGGCCCGAGACGGCGGCCTACGTCTGCGAGGCGTGCGAGACGGCGATCGCCGAGCACCACAAGACCTGGATGCTGGAGCACGGCGAGTGGCGCGCGACGGCGGAAGGCTCGGGCAAGACGGCGGGTTTTCATCTGTCGTCGCTGTACAGCCCGCTGGGCTGGCGCGCCTGGCGCGAGATCGCCGCCGCGTGGGAAGCCGCCGTGAGCAAGGAAACCGGATCGAGCGCCGCGATCAAGACCTTCAAGAACACCGAGCTCGGCGAGACCTGGGTCGAAGAGGGCGAAGCGCCCGACTGGCAACGCCTGCTGGAGCGCCGCGAGGACTATGCCATCGGCACCATTCCCGCCGGCGGCCTGCTGCTCACCGCTGGCGCCGACGTGCAGAAGGACCGCATCGAGGTCTCGGTCTGGGCCTTCGGGCGTGGCAAGGAGTGTTGGCTCATCGAACACCGGGTGCTGATGGGCGACACCGCGCGCGATGCGGTGTGGAAGGCGCTGACCGGGATGCTCGCCGAGACTTGGACCCACGCCTCGGGCGCGGCCATGCCGCTGGCCCGCTTGGCGCTGGACACCGGCTTTGCCACGCAGGAGGCCTACGCCTTCGTGCGCGCCTGCCGCGACGCGCGGGTGATGGCGGCCAAAGGCGTGCGGACGGGTTCGATGGGGGGCGCAGCCCTGATCGGTACGCCCACCGCCGTCGATGTCTCGCAGGCGGGCAAGAAGCTGCGCCGGGGCATCAAGGTCTACAGCGTGGCGGTCGGCATCGCCAAGCTGGAGCTCTACAACAACCTGCGCAAGAGCGCGGAGGTGGCCGACGACGGCGTGACGGTGACCTACCCGGCCGGATTCGTCCACCTGCCCAAGATCGACGCCGAGTTCATCCAGCAGCTCTGCGCCGAGCAACTGATCACCCGCCGCGACCGCAATGGCTTTCCGGTGCGGGAGTGGCAGAAGGTGCGCGAGCGCAACGAAGCGCTGGACTGCTACGTGTACGCCCGCGCCGCCGCTGCGGCCTCGGGGCTCGACCGCTTCGAGGAACGCCACTGGCGCGAACTGGAGCGGCAACTGGGGCTGGCCAGTCCGCCAGCCCTTGAAACACCTACTGAATCGATCACCGAGGCCACCCATCGAGGTGGCCTGGGTGTTTCTGCCACCCGAACCCCCGGCCGGCGCGTGATCAAGAGCCGCTGGCTGTCCTGAGAAGGAAACGAAATGTCACTGACCACCCGCATCGAGAGCCTGGTCATCCGCGTCGCGCAGGAGTTCAACGACGTCCGCGCGAAGGCCGGGAACCTCGCCCACCTCACCACCACCGACAAGTCCAGCCTGGTGGCAGCCATCAACGAACTGAAGGCCGCGGTGCAGGCCTCGGGCGCGATCGACGACACCCAGGTCGCCACCACCAGCACCTACTCGTCGAGCAAGATCGTCACGCTGCTCGACACGCTCAAGGCCGAGATCCTGGGCGGGGCCGATGCCGCCTACGACACGCTGCTGGAGATCCAGCAGTTGCTGCAGGACGGCACCAGCGGCCTGGACGCCCTGCTCACTGCCGTCAACCACCGCGTGCGCTTCGACGCCGCGCAGACCCTCACCGCAGCCGAGCAAGCCCAGGCGCGCAGCAACATCGGCGCCGTGGCCGCCGCCGAGGTGGGCGACACCGACACCGACTTCGTCGCGATCTTCGAAGGGGCCCTGGTCTGATGAGCCTGGCCTCGCGCATCGGCGCCTTGGCCAGCCGCATCGGCCTGGAGGTCAAGACCAAGATCGATGCCAGCCATCCGGGGCTGGCGCGCGCCTGGGTGTGCTTTGGCCATGTCGGCAACCAGATCGTCGTGCGCGCCGCGCACAACGTCGCCTCGGTCACGCGGCTCGCCCCAGGGCGCTACCGCGTGAGCTTCGCCAGCCCGCTGCCGGACGCGAACTACTGCTGGGTGGGCGTCGCCCGCAGCAACACCAACACGGGCACGCAGCGGCTGCTGATCGTGCGCTCGACCGCCGACGAGAAAACGCCGATGCACGTCGATGTGGGCTGCGCGACCACCGCGGCGTCCTTCGCCGACTCCCCCGAGATCGACCTCGTGGTCTACCGCTGATGGCCTACACCCAAGCCGACCTCGAGGCCCTGCAAGCCGCGCTCGCCAAGGGTGAGAAGCGCGTGAGCTTCGGCGACAAGACGGTCGAGTACCGCAGCGTCGAGGAACTGCAAGCCGCCATCGCCGCCGTGAAACGCGACCTCTTCGAGCAGGCCGTGTCCACGGGGCTGTGGCCCGGCGCACCGCGGCAGATCCGCCTTCACACGACCAAGGGGACGTGATGGGCTGGCTGCACACCCTCAAGCGCCGGCTGCTCGGCACCAGCCCCACCTACGACGGCGTGGGCGGCGGCCGCAGGGCCGTGGCCTGGCAGGTCGGCAACCCCGGGGCGGTCGCGGCGCTCGCCTCCACCCAGGGCGAACTGCGCGCCAAGAGCCGCGATCTCGCGCGGCGCAACGCCTGGGCCGCCGCCGGCATCGAGGCCTTCGTGGCCAGCGCCATCGGCACCGGCATCAAGCCGCAGAGCATGGTGACTGATGCGGCCGTGCGCGAAGCCATCCACGCGCTGTGGTGGGACTGGGTGGAGGAGGCCGACGCCGCAGGACTCACCGACTTCTACGGTCTGCAGGCGCTCGCCTGCCGCGCGATGCTCGAAGGCGGCGAGGCGCTGGTGCGCCTGCGCTGGCGCCGTCCCGAGGACGGTCTGCCGGTGGGTCTGCAGCTGCAGGTGCTCGAGCCCGAACACCTGCCGACGACGCTCAACCGCGACCTGCCTTCAGGCAACGTGATCCGCGCCGGCATCGAGTTTGACCGGCTCGGGCGGCGGGTGGCCTATCACCTCACCCGCTCGCACCCCGGGGACGGGAGTCTGGCGCCGATGTCCGGCACGGGCGGCATGGAGACCGTGCGCGTGCCGGCGGACGAGGTCATCCATTTGTTCCGTCCGCTGCGCCCGGGGCAGATCCGCGGCGAGCCCTGGCTCGCCCGCGCCTTGGTGAAGCTGCACGAACTCGACCAGTACGACGATGCGGAGCTCGTGCGCAAGAAGACCGCGGCGATGTTCGCCGGCTTCATCACCCGGCTCGCCCCCGAGGACACCCTGATGGGCGAAGGGCTGCCGGACGCCCAGGGCGCGGCGCTCGCCGGGCTGGAACCCGGCACCTTGCAGATCCTGGAGCCCGGCGAGGACATCAAGTTCTCGGCCCCCGCCGATGTCGGCAGTTCCTACGCCGAGTTCATGCGCCAGCAGTTCCGGGCCGTGGCCGCCGCCATGGGCATCACCTACGAGATGCTCACCGGCGATCTCACCCAGGTGAACTACTCCAGCATCCGCGCGGGGCTGCTGGAGTTCCGCCGCCGCTGCGAGGCCATCCAGCACGGGGTCATCGTGCACCAGCTCTGTCGCCCGGCGTGGCGGGCCTGGATGGAGCAGGCGGTGCTCGAAGGGGCGCTGAGCCTGCCCGGCTACGCGCAACGCCCTCGCGCGTACCAGGCCGCCAAGTGGATCCCGCAGGGCTGGCAGTGGGTCGATCCGCTCAAGGAGTTCAACGCGCTCAAGCTCGCGATCCGCGCCGGGCTCATGAGCCGCTCGGAGGCGATCTCGGCCTACGGCTACGACGCCGAGGACATCGACCGCGAGATCGCCGCGGACAACCGGCGCGCCGATGAACTGGGGCTGGTCTTCGACTCGGATCCGCGGCACGACCAAGCATCGAGGCCGGCGCCGACACCCGCGCCCGACACCGAACTTCAAGACTGACACCGATGCTGCCCCATCTCGCCGCCCGGCTCTTTGGCACGCCCTTGCTCGTCCAGCGCGCCAAGCTCGACCTGATCCTCGCGGTGCTTTCCGAGCACCTCCATCTCGCCGCGCCGGACGTCGCACTCGCGCCGCCGCTGCCTCGGGCCCCGAACCCTGCGGCGTTTCCGTCAAGCTCGATCGCCGTCCTGCCGATCCACGGCACCCTGGTCAAGCGCACCCTGGGGCTGGAGGCGGCCTCGGGGCTGACAAGCTACGCCGAGATCGGCGCGCGGCTGGAGGCGGCACTGGCCGACCCTCTGGTGGCCGGCATCGTGCTCGACATCGACTCGCCCGGCGGCGAGACCGGCGGCTGCTTCGAGCTCGCACGCCGTGTGCGCGAGGCGGCAGCCGTGAAGCCCGTCTGGGCCGTGGCCAACGACGCCGCCTTCTCCGCGGCCTACGCCATCGGCTGCGCCGCCGATCGGCTCTTCGTCACCGAGACCGGCGGCGTGGGCTCGATCGGGGTGATCGCGCTGCACGTCGACCAGTCGGTCAAAGACGCCCGGGACGGCTTGCGCTACACCGCGATCACCGCGGGCGAGCGCAAGAACGACTACTCGCCGCACGAGCCGCTTGCGGACGCCGCCCGCGTGGCGCTGCAGGCCGAGGTGGACCGGCTCCACGCGCTCTTCGTCGCGCACGTGGCGGCGATGCGCGGCCTCGACGAGGACGTGGTGCGCGCGACCGAGGCCGCGCTCTTCTTCGGCCCGCAAGCCGTGGAGACGGGGCTGGCCGACGGGGTGGCGACGCTTACCACGGTGCTCGCCGAGTTCGACCGACATCTTGCTGCCACGCGGCGTCCGTCTTCCCCGCCGCGCCAAGCCCCGACCGGGAAGGCGACTGTTTTCCGAGGAACCCCCATCATGACCGATACCCCGTCCGAAACGCTCGGCGTGGATGAGGCCGCCACCCTGGTGGCCGAGGCCCGCCGCGAAGTGGCGCAGTCCGCGCAAGCGATCGCGCAACTGTGCCTGATCGCCGGCTGCCCCGAGCGCGCCGCCGAGTTCATCGCCGCCGGCCGCACCGAAGCCGAGGTGCGCCGCGCCCTGATCGAGGCGCGCGCCGCCCACAGCATGGAGTCGGCCGTGCGCTCGACCCACGCGCCCCAGGACTGGACCGCCCCCGGCGCCGATCCGGCCGCCTCGCCCGTGGTCGCCGCCGTGAAGAAACTCGTGACCCGGGAGTGAACCATGCCCACGCTCACCCAAGCCCCCACCCTCGGCGACCTGCTGAAGTACGAGGCGCCGAACCTGTATTCGCGCGAGCAGGCGACCGTGGCGGCCGGGCAGAACCTGCCGCTCGGCGCCGTGGTCGGCCGCGAGACGGCCACGGCCAAGCTCAAGGCCCTCGACCCCGCCGCCGGCGACGGCAGCGAAGTCGCCGTGGGCGTGCTCGCGCTGGCCGTGGATGCGACGCTGATCGACCGGGACGACGCGATCTTGATTGCCCGCCACGCCATCGTCGCGCGAAACGCACTGGTCTGGCCTGCGGGGATCACCCCCGCGCAGCAGCGCGCTGCGATCGTCCAACTCGAAGCGCGCGGCATCGTGGTGCGCGACAGCGCCTGATCGAGTTACTCACCGAGCCCCCTGTTCAGAACCCGCCGCTGGCGGGTTCTGTCGTTTGGAGACCCCCATGCTCAACCCCTTCGATTCCCCCGGCTTCTCGATGGCGAGCCTGACCGCCGCCATCAACCTGATCCCCAACCGCTACGGGCGGCTGGAAGCCTTGAACCTGTTTCCGGCCAAGCCCGTGCGCACGCGCCAGGTCGTCATCGAGGAGTACGCCGGGCGCCTGAACCTGCTGCCCACCCGGCCGCCCGGCTCGCCGGGCACCGTGGGCGAACGCGGCCAGCGCTCCTTGCGTTCCTTCGTCATCCCGCACATCCCGCACGACGACGTGGTGCTGCCCGAGGAGGTCCAGGGCATCCGGGCCTTCGGCTCGGAGACGGAAATGGAGGCCGTCGCCGGCGTGCTGGCGCGGCATCTGGAGACCATGCGCAACAAGCACGCGATCACCCTCGAACACCTGCGCATGGGGGCGCTCAAGGGCCAGATCCTGGACGCCGACGGCAGCACGATCTACGACCTGTTCACCGAGTTCGGCCTCACCCCGCAGGTCATTGCCTTCGACCTCGGCAACGCCGGCACCAACGTGAAGGCGAAATGCCTGTCGGTCCTGGCCGCGATCGAGGACAACCTCAAAGGCGAGTTCATGACCGGCGTGCATTGCCTGTGCTCGCCTGAGTTCTTCGCGGCGCTGACCGGCCACGCCAAGGTCGAGAAGGCCTTCGAGAACTGGCAGCAGGGCGCAGTCCTCATCAACGACGTGCGGCGCGGCTTCACCTACGCCGGCATCACCTTCGAGGAGTACCGCGGCCAGGCCACCGACGCCAACGGCCACGCGCGCCGCTTCATCGCCGCGGGCGAGGCCCACGCCTTCCCGCTGGGCACGGTGGACACCTTCGCCACTTACTTCGCCCCGGCCGACTTCAACGAGACCGTGAACACCCTGGGCCAGCCGCTCTACGCCAAGCAGGAGCCGCGCAAGTTCGACCGCGGCACCGATCTGCACACCCAGAGCAACCCGCTGCCGATGTGCCACCGGCCCGGCGTGCTGGTGAAGCTCACCGTCTGAGGGTGCCTGTCCGATGGTCCGTGTGGAGGATCTGTACGACGCCGCCGAGCGCGCGGGACTCTTGACGCCCGTCGTGGTGGGCGCCGCCACCGTGCACTGTGCGTTCCGTGCGCCGGACGAGACGGTGCTCGACGGCCTGGCGCTCTCGCGCGACTTCGAGATCGAGTACGCGGCCTCGCGCCTGGCGCTCGCCCCGGGCGACGTGGTCACCATCGCCGGCGAGCCCTACCGCGTGCGCGAGGTGCGAGCGCTCGGCGACGGCCGCGAGTGCCGGGCCCAGCTTGCGAGGCTGCCATGAACTCGGTGCGCGAGCGCCTGCTGCGCATCCTGATCGATCGGCTCAGGGCGGCCCTGGCCCCGGCGCCCGTGCTGCGCCAGCCGGCCACACCGCTGCCCCGCGAGGCCGGCCCGGCCTTGCTCGTCTTCGTCGAGGGCGACGCCCTCACCGCGCACGCCAACCGGCTGGTGGACCGCTCGCTCACCGTGCGTCTGGTCGCGCTCGCGCGCGGCGCGGACGCCTTCGACGCGGCCGACCGGCTGATCGTCGCCGCCCACGCCGCCGTGCTCGCGGACCCGAACCTGGGCGGCCTGGCGCTCGCGGTGCGCGAGCTCGACGCCGACTGGGACGCCGACGACCTCGATGCCGGCACGGTGACGCTGCCGGCGCGCTACGAGATCCGCTACCGCACCACGCTGACCGACCTCACGACCACGGGATGACCCATCCAATGCACATCGAACTGCTCCAAGCCCACACCCACGCCGGTCGGCGCTTGAGCGCCGGCGCGCGGCTGGACCTGCCCGAGGCCAGCGCCCGCTGGCTGATCGCCCAGGGCGCGGCCCGGCTCGTCACGCCGGACTCCCCGGCGCCGGCCGCATCCCTCAAACCCTCGCGCCGTGACGGTCCCGCCGCCGCGGCCCCGTCCACGCCCACCCCCACGGGAGACTGACCATGGCTTACTTCTCCGGACAAGGGCGCGTCTACATCGGCGCGCGCGATGCGGCCGGCAATCCGGCCGGCCTCGCCTTCGTCGGCAACGTGCCGGAACTGAAGGTGTCGCTGTCGGTGGAGACGCTGGAACACCAGGAGGCGCAGTCCGGCCAGCGCCTGACCGACCTGCAGCTCATCAAGACCAAGAAGGGCGAGTTCGCCTGCACGCTGGAGGAGCTCAGCAGCGGCAACCTCGCGCTCGCCCTCTACGGCCACTCGACCACGGTGGCACCGGGCACGGTCACGGGCGAGGCGCTGCCCAACCCGGTCACCGCGGGCAGCCTCTATCCGCTCGCACACCAGAACGTCTCGGCGGTGCAGATCCAGGATTCCGACAGCCCGCCCAAGCCCCTGCCGGCGGCGCAGTACCAGGTGCATGCCAAGCACGGCTCGGTGCTGATCCTCGACGCCACGACCGGCGGCCCCTATGTCGAGCCCTTCACCGTCGATTACGCCTATGGCGCCGCGCAGAGCACGGCGATGTTCACCCGGCCGCTGCCCGAGCGCTGGATCCGCTTCGAGGGCCTGAACACCGCCGACGCCAACCGCGAGGTGGTGATCGACCTCTATCGCGTGGCGATCAACCCGGCCAAGGAGTTGTCGATCATCACCGACGAACTGCTGAAGTTCGAACTCTCCGGCCAGGTGCTGGCGGATCTCTCCAAACCCACCGACGGCGAACTGGGCCAGTTCGGCCGCCTGGTGCTCTTGTAAGGGGATGGCGATGACCGATAGCAATACCGACTTCCAGACCTTCCCGCCCGTGCCCCAGGTGGTCACGGTGGCCGGCACCGCGCTGGAACTCACGCCGATCCGGCTGGGCGAGTTACCCCGGATCCTCGCCGCGGTGCGGCCCATCGCCGCCGACCTCTCGACCGAGCCGGATTGGCTCGACCTCTTGGGACGACACGGCGAAGCGGTGCTGGAGCTGCTCGCGCTCGCCACCCGGCGCGACCGCGCCTGGATCGAGGGGCTGGCGCTCGACGAGGCCGTCACCTTGGCCTGTGCCGTGTTCGAGGTGAACGCGGATTTTTTCGTGCGGAGGGTGGCGCCGAGCATCGCGCGCTCGGGCGAGCGGCTGGCGCCGATCCTGTCGGCTGGGACGATGCCGTCGCCCGGCTCGTCGCCGCCGGCCACCGCCACGCCGAGGTGATGGGCTACACCCTCGCGCAGGCGCGGGGCTTCCTCGCCGCCCACGGTCGGCTGGAACGTAGGCAGAACGCCTTGCGGCTGGCCTTGCACGCGGTGGCGGCCCAGGGCGACCGGGCGGCGATCGAGCGGCTGCAGCGCGAGTTGTGGGAGGACGTGCGGCCATGAAACTGACGCTCACCACCGAGGGACTGCTCGATCCGAGGCGGCTCTCCGCCTGGAGCGCCGAACGCCGGCGGGCGATCCATGCCGCCGTCACCAAAGGGATGGCCTCGGGCGGCCGCGACGTGCGCGAGGCCGCCCGCGCCCAGATGCGCAGCGCCTTCCAGGTCCGGCGTGCGAGCTTCGTCGCCTCGCTGCAGGCCAAGGTGTTCGACAAGAAACCCGATCGCCTGCCCGCGCTATGGGTGGGCAGCCGGATTCCGTGGCTGGGCATCCACACGCACGGCGGCACGGTCGCGGGCCGGATGCTGATCCCGCTGCTGCCGGGACGGATCGGCCCCAAGCGCTTCCGTCAGGTCATCGACGGCCTGATGCGCTCGGGCAACGCCTTCTTCGTCGAGAAGAACGGCCGCGTGCTGCTGATGGCCGAGAACCTCCGGGAGAACACCGCACAGCTCAACCGCTTCAAGCGCGCCGAGCGCGAGCGCAGCGGCGTCAAGCGCCTGCAGCGCGGCCAGGAGATCCCCATCGCCGTGCTGGTGCGGCGGGTGGATCTGAAGCGCCGGTTCGATCTCGCAGCAGGCGTGCAAGGCGCCTTGCCCAAGCTCGCTGCCGCGATCGGGCGTGAATTGGACAAACTCTAATGGCAACCGAGCGAGCCCAGATCCTCATCCGCGCCGTCGACGAGACACGCGCGGCCTTCGGCTCGATCCAGCGCAACCTCGGCGGCCTGGCCGACGCCGCACGCCGGGTCAACGGCGTGCTGGCCGGGCTCGGCGTGGCCTTGTCGGCGGCGGGCTTGGCGGCGATGGTCAGGTCGGCGCTGGAGTCGGCCGATGCGCTGAACAAGCTCTCGCAGCGCGTGGGCATCACGGTGGAGGCTCTGTCCACCCTGGTGCCGGCGGCGGAACTGTCCGGTGTCTCCGCCCAGACCTTCGAGACCGGGCTCAAGAAGCTCGCCACCACGATGTTCGAGGCGGCCACGGGCTCGGAGGAGTCCGCCCGGCGCCTCAAAGCGCTGGGCGTGGAGTTCAAGAACCAGGACGGCACGCTGCGCGCGACCGATGCGGTGCTGCTCGATCTGGCCGAGCGCTTCCAGGCCATGCCTGACGGCGCGCAGAAGTCGGCGCTGGCGGTGCAACTCTTCGGCAAGAGCGGCGCGGAGCTCATCCCCTTCCTGAACCAGGGACGCGAAGGCATCGCGGCATTGACCGGCGAGATGGAAGCGCTCGGCGTGCAGATCGGCGGCGACACCGCGGCGCAGGCCGAGGTGTTCAACGACTCGCTGGCCAAGCTGCGGCTGGCTGCGACGAGTCTGGCCAACCGGGTGATCGAGGCCTTCCTGCCGGCCCTGAACGAGATGGCCGGCGGCATGGTCGAGTCGGCCAAGCAGGGCGGCACGCTGCGCGCGATCCTGGACGGCGTGGTGCTGGTGCTCAAGACCCTGGCGCTGGGTGCCGCCACGGTCGGCAAGGCCTTCGTCGCACTCGGCGAGGCGATCGGCGCTGGTGTCGCGGCGGCGGTCGAGGCCCTGCGCGGCAACACCGCCGGGGCCAAGGCCATCATCGCCGAACTCAAGGGCAGCCTCGTGCGGCGTCTGGACGAGTTGGCCGAGTTCCGGGACAGCCTGTTCGACCCCAAGCCCATCGAGGTCCAGGCGCCCAAGGTGCAGGCCGACCCGGCGCTGCTGCAACGGCTCACGGCTCCGGGCCAGGCCCGCGAGGCCGCCAGCGCCCTGGCGGCCCTGCGCAAGGCGCAGATGGACGCCGAGTTCGCCCTGCTCAAAGACGGCCTCGAGCGCCAACAGCGCGCGCTCGATCAAGCACTGGAAGACCGGCTGCTGTCGGTGCGCGACTACCACGGCCGCAAGACTGCGCTGGAGCAGCGCGAACTCGACGCCGAGATCGCCCGTCGCCGGCTGGCACTCGCAGCTAGCCAAGCCGTCGCGACCAACCCGCGCGCATCAGAATCGGACCGCCTGCGAGCCAAAGCGGAGATCGCCAAGCTCGAGGCCGACCTCATCGTCCTCAACGACCGCCGCGCCGACATCGAGGTCGCCAACGCCCGCGCCGCCGCCCGGGCCGAGCGGGAACTGGCCGAGGCCCTGGCCCAGGCGCGCGAGGAACTCGCCCAGCTCACCGGCACCGACACGGCGGAAGACCGGCGCGCCGCGATCGAGCGCAGCGTCCGGGATCTTCGCGCACGCCTGGCGGCCGAGAACGACGCCGCGGGCGTGGCGCTGATCGACCGGCTCATCGACGTGAAGGCCGCCCAGGCCAACCTCGCCCGGCTGGAACAGGAGTGGCGGCTCGTCACCGAGCGGCTGCGCAATGCCCAGGAGGCGATCCAGATCCAGCAGCAGGCCGGGCTGCTCACCGAAGCCCAGGCCCGCGAACGGATCGTCGCCTTGCAGCGCGAGTCCGCCGATGAGATGCAGCGCCTGCTGCCCGCGATGCAGCAGGCCGCGCAGGCGATCGGGCCGGAGGCGGTGAACCGCGTGGCCGCCTGGCGCAACGAACTGGAGCGCACGCGGCCGGTCACCGACGAACTCGCGCCGCTGTGGAACCGCATCGGCGAGGGCTTCGGCAACGCCCTGCAGGGCATGGTCACCGGCGCGCAAAGCTTCCGCGAGGCGCTGTCGAACCTGTTCCGCCAAGTGGCCGACGCCTTCCTGCAGCAGATGGTGATCCAGCCCTTCCAGAAGTGGGTGGCGATGCAGGCGCGGATGCTGGCGCTCAAGCTCGGCTTCGTGCAGCAGGAGCAGGCGATCGAGCAAGCGGCGGCCGCCCAGTCGGTGGCGCAGAAGTCCGCCGAGACCACCGCCAAGGTGTCGATGGACGCGGCCCAGGCCGGCGCGGGCGCGGCGGCCTCGCAGGCATCCATCCCCATCGCCGGGCCGGCGCTGGCCATCGCCGCGATGGCGGCGATGGTGGCCGCCGTCATGGCCTTGCTGGGCGGGATCAAGAAGTTCGCGGCCGGCGGCTTCGTCACGGGTCCCGGCACGGCGACCTCGGATTCGATCCCGGCACGGCTGTCGGCCGGCGAATACGTGGTGCGTGCGGCGGCGGTCCGGCGTGTCGGCGTGGCCTTTCTCGATGCCCTCAACGATTTGTCCGCCCCGCCGGTGTGGGACGGACAGCGTCTGGCCTTCGCCGCCGGGGGGCTCGTGCCCCAGGTCCAGGTGCAGCCGGCCGCGCCGCCGGTCAGCCAGGCCGTGCGCATCGTCAACGCCATCGACCCGGGCGTCACCCACGACCACCTGCAGACCCCCGCCGGCGAGCGGGTGATCCTCAACATCATCGGGCGCAACGCGCGCGCGGTGCGCGCGGCGCTCCAGGGGTAAGCCATGGCCTTGATCTTCATCGACGGCTTCGACCACTACGACCCGCAGGCGCTGGATCCCTTCGGCGATCCGTGGCTCGCGCGCGGCAAGGCGGCGTATCTGTCGCCGCAGGCCACGCGCATCCAGGGCCGGCGACCCTCGTCCTACGCCTTGCGCCTGCCCGCAGGCGCCGGCGGCGGGTATGTGAAGAACCTGGAGACCGGGCGCACCAGCCTCATCGTGGGGGCGGCGCTGCGCGTGGCGCCGTTCGAGAACACCGGTGAGGAGCCGGTGCTGCTCGGCGTGCGCGACACCACCGCGCAGGTGGCGCACCTCTTGCGCATCGGCGAGGACGGGCGCCTGAAGCTCTACCGGCGGACGGGATCGGGAACGAGCGGCTGGGACCAGTGGATCTCGACCTCGGTCACGACGGCGGCCGTGCGGGGGTGGCACTACGTCGAACTGCAGGTCGTTCAGGGCACGAGCAACGGCACGTTGAACGTGCGCCTCAACGGCGTGCTCGCGATCACCCTGTCGGCGCAGAACACCACCCAGGGCGGCGGGCCGCTGCTCACCGCCTTCGCAGGCAGCGTGCCCGGCCAACCGTGCCCGGTCACCGTCGACGTGGACGACCTGTACCTGGCCGACACCTCGGGCACGATCAACAACACCTTCCTCGGCGACGTGCGGGTGGATGCCTTGAAGCCGCAAGCGCCTGGGGCGCTGAACCAATGGACGGTCGAGCCCGTGGGGCTGCCCGCTTGGGCCGCGGTGAGCGACGGCGATGAGACGACGGCGCTGCGCGCGGCCACGGCGGGCCTGCGCCAGACGTTCGACGTCGAGGCGCTGCCCGTGATGACCACCCCGGCGATCCACGGCGTGCAGGTGACCCTGCTCGCGCGCAAGACCGATGCGGGCACCGGCCGCGTGCGCGGGATCGTGGCGAGCGGTGCGCAGACGGCGGTGAGCGCCGACATCCATCTGCAAGAGCAACTGGCCTGGCACACGGCGCTGTTCGAGCGCAACCCGAACGGCAACGTGCCGTGGACGGAAGGCGCCTTCAACGCCGCCGAGTTCGGGCTGGAGTCGGCATGACGGATCGGCTTCTGCCTGAGGTGGTGGCCGAGGTCGGTGGCCAACCCACACCGGGGGTCAGCGTTGTCGAGCAACGGGCCGAGTCGATCTCGCGCGCGGCCTTCGGGGCGCTCGCCGCCACGGCGCTGGCCGAGACCTCGGCCCAGCCGCTACCGGCCACCCATCTCTCGACGCTGTGGGCCGAGACGCTGGCGGAGCACGCACCGCCGCGGCACGCACCCGCCTTCTGGGTCGAGGTGTTGCGCCGCGATACCGCCGCGGCGGCGATGGTCGCAGAAGCGATGGAGGCCTTCGGCGAGACGCCCTGGCCCGAGGCTCCACGCGGGGTCTTCGCCTTCCGTCACGACTGGGCCGAGCCCCTGATCGAGCGCCTGCAATGGGCGACCGACGTGGTGCGGCTTGCCTCGGGCAACGAGGCACGGCAGGGACAGCGGCGCGTGCCGCGGCGCTTCCTGACCTACCACGTGGGCCACGGGCGCGCGAGCGACGCGCTGGTGGCCGAGTGGCTGGCCGACCATCTGGGCAGGACTGCGTGGTGGCCGCTGCCGCAACATGCGGTGCGGCTGGGTGCTGCCGCTGAGACCGGGGCCTTCGCGCTGGACATCCTTGCACCAGCCGGCCACGGTTTCGCGCCTGCTTCCTACCGGCTGGAAGAGGGCGGGCTGCAGCGCGAGGACGCGCCGTTGCGCGCCATCGTGTTCACGCAGACGGGCTGGCAGGTGCTGACGCTCACCGAGGTGGAGCCGGACCGACTGTGGCTCGCCGAGCCGCTGACCAGGCCTGTCCACGCAGGCGCGCTCGTGATGCCTTTGGTGGATGGCGTGGCGACGGATCCTGCCGAGTTCGCACAGTGGGTGCCAGGCGTCAATGCAGGCAGCGTCACTGCTCAGGTGGCCTTCGAGCCGCTGCCCGACGAAGGGCTGCTCGACGACCCCTGGCTCGACGGCCTGCCCGTCTGGCCCGATGGCAACTGGCGCGACGACCCCACCCATACGGCGGATGGCGCGGTCACGCGGCAGGACCTCTCGCCCGCCGACCCCTGGGTGCGCCGTGACGACCCGTGGCCGACGAGCACCTTCCAGCGCCGCTATCTCGCCACGGGGCGCGAAGACATCGCCCGCTGGCGCGCGCGGCTGTACCGCGCCCAAGGGCGGCTCGGTGCCTGTTGGCTGCCCGACGGGTTGGCCCCGGTGCTGCGCGTGCAGGCCGAGGCCGAGGTCGAGGCCGGGTACTTGCGCGTGGACGCCGAGGCCGGCGCCGCCTTCTGGCACCGACCGGCCGCCGCGCTGATCCTGCACCCCGACGGCACGCGCCAGGCCGTGCTCACCGCCACATTCCACAGCGACGATGGCGGCGTACTGGTCTTGTGCTCCGGCCTCGAGGCGCCTGTGCCCGCTGGAAGCCGGGCCATCCGCCTCGCACGTTGCCGGCTCGACCACGACGCCGTCGATCTGTACTGGCACACCCCCGAGCTGGTCGAGATTCCCCTGACCCTGCGCCGGCTGCCCGAGCCGCGCGGCAACGATCGCATCACCTACACCCCGTCCTGACCATGAGCGAGGGCCCCCTGTTCGAGGTCGAGCTCTACGCCTTCGAGGGCACGAGCGGCAGCTTCCGGCTCACCCCGCACGAGTTCGACGTGGAGATCGGCGGCCAGCGCTACGAGCGCTGCCCCCTCGAGCGCAGCGCGCTCGCGCTCGGCGCCGAAGCGGCCAAGTCGGCGCTGGAGTTGAAGCTGCCGCCCGACCACGCGCTCGTGCGGCATCTGCTGCAGGCGACCCTCACCGGCGAGGCGACCGCGGTGCGGTTGGCGGTCGCTCGACGTGACGCCTGGGGCGACTATTGGTGGCTTTCCGGCACGCGCTGGATGGGCCGCGTGCTCGGGGGGGAGGTGGCCGATGACTCTGCGCGCATCCGCTGCGAGTCCGCCCAGGTGAGCTTGAAGCGCATCGGCCTGCGGCGCCTGTACAGCCGTGCCTGCTCGCACGTGTTGTATTCCGCCGCGTGCGGGGCGACGCCGATTCTGGCCACCGCCGAAGTGATCCGCTCCGAAGGCCGCCAGGTGGAACTGGCGAGCCTCCCGCCCGAGGTGGCCGGCATGCTCGCCGGCGGCTGGTTGCAGACGCCGGCAGGCGCGCGCCACATGATCGTCAGCGAATCATATGCGGGCGTGGAACTGCTCTATCCGGTGGGGCTTGCGCCGCAGACGCCGGTCGAGCTCGTGGCCGGCTGCGATCACAGCATGCCCACCTGCGCCGCGCGCTTCGACAACCTCGCCAACTACGGCGGCTTCCCCTTCATTCCGACGAAGAACCCGTTCTCGACGGGCGTCTTCTGAACGCACAGATCCTCCCATGTGGTACCTGGTCGTCATCGTCGTGGCGGCGCTGGTCTCCGTCGCCCTCGCGCCCAAGCCGCCCGCCCCGAAACCCGCCGAACTCTCCGACCTCGACGCGCCCACGGCCGAGGAGGGCCGACCGATCCCGGTCGTCTTCGGCGCGGTGCTGCTGCGCGGGGCGAACGTCGTGTGGTACGGCGACCTGGAGGCCGAACCGATCAAGAAGAAGGGCGGCAAGAAATGAGCAAGGACGTGACCGTCACCATCGCCCACGTGCGCGCCGCAGGCCTGTGCGTGCACGGCACGCGCACCTGGTTCGCGCGCCAAGGCCTGGACTTCCGTGACTTCCTCGCCCGGGGGCTGCCCGCCTCGAGCTTGCTCGCCACGGGCGACGCGATGGCCGCACGCGTGGTCGAGGTCGCGCAGGCCTGCCATGAGGAGCCGCGCTGATGGGCGGCCGCCGCAAGAAGCAGACCGTCGGCTACCGCTACCGCATCGGCATGCACCTGGTGCTGTGCCAGGGGCCGGTGGATGCGGTGCAGGAGATCCAGGTCGGCGATCGCAGCGCCTGGGGCGATGCGAGCCGCGCGCCGCTGGCGAGCGGCCATGGGCTGGGGCGGCTCTCGATCCACAAGCCCACGCTCTTCGGCGGCGACGAACGCGAAGGCGGCGTGGTGGGTGAGGTGGATGTGCTCAGCGGCGATGCGACGCAAGGCCGCAACGACTACCTGATGAGCCGCCTGGGCGCGGCCATCCCGGCGTTTCGCGGGGTGCTGTCGATCGTGGCGCGCAAGATCCTGTTCGCCGCGAACAACCCCTACCTCAAGCCCTGGGCGGTGCGGGTGCGGCGCTTCACGGCGGGCTGGCACGACGAACCCTGGATGCCCTGGAACGCCGAGGTGCGGACCTGGGATGCCGACACCGGCACCCATCTCACCGTCGGCATGAACCCGGCCCACATCCTGGTGCAGTGCCTCACCGACCCGCATTGGGGCATGGGCTATCCGCCATCCACCCTCGGCGCAAGCTTCTGGAACGCGGCCTGGGCGCTCGAAGCCGAAGGCTTCGGCCTGAACCTGGTCTGGACGCGCCAGCAACCGATCGAGGCCTTCATCGCCCAGGTGCTCGACCACGTCGGCGGCATCCTCTACCTCGACCCAGAGCAGGGCACCTTCGAGCTCAAGCTCCTGCGCGACGATTACTGGATCGAGGGCCTGCCGCTCCTGGGCCCCGACGAGATCGTGCGCATGGAGCGCTTCGAGCGCGCGCAGTGGGGCGAGCTGCCCAACGAGATCACCGTGGTCTACACCGACTGGGCGACGGCCAAGGAGTCCACCGTCACGGTGGAGAACCTCGCCGCGATCCAACTGCAAGGCGGGGTGATCAACCAGCGGCGCGACTATCCGGGCGTGAACTTTGGTCCGCTGGCCGCACGGCTCGCGCTGCGCGACCTGCGCGCACTCGGCTCGCCCCTGGCGCGCATGACCTTGACCATCGCCCCCGGTGCCCTGGAGCGCCCGCCCTTGCCGGGGGACGTGTTCCTGCTGCATTGGCCACGCCTGGGCATCGAGCGGATGGTCGTGCGCGTCACCGGCATCGACACCGGCACGCTGGGCGCCGCTGAATGGCGCATCGAGGCGGTGGAGGACGTCTTCGGCATGAACGACACGGTGCTGTCTCCCCCGCCGCCACCGGTCGAGGAGCCGCCCCTCGTGCCCATGCCGCCGGCCCTGGTGCTGGCGGTCGAGGTGCCGTACTGGGAACTCGCGCGGCGCCTGAGCCGGGCCGACCTCGCCACCCTCACCGACACCGACACCTACGTCGGGGCCCTGGCCTGTGCGGGCGGCACGGGGCAGTTGAACTGGCAGCTCGCCACCGGGCCCACGAGCGCCGATCTCGAGGCGGTGGCCCTGGAAGACTACGCACCCCTGCTCACGCTCGGCCAAGCGCTGCCGGCGAGCGAAGCCGATGCGCTGGCCGTGCCCGTGACGGCGCTGGCCCAGCCCGAGCGCCTGGCGGTCGGCGACTACGCCTACCTGGTCGATGCGCTTGGTGCGATCCGCGAGGCCGTGGCGATCCTCGCCTTCGATGCCGCCGCGGGCACGGTGGATCTCGCCCGCGGAGTGCTCGACACCACGCCGCAGGCCCACGCGGCCGGCACGCGGCTGGTGGGTGTGGGCGAATGGCTGGCCGCCGAGACCGTCGAGCGCGCGCCGGGCGAGTCGGTCTTCGTCGCCGCCGTCCCGCGCACGGCCAGCGCCGAGGGGGATACGGTACTCGCCGCCAACGGCGCACCGATCGTGCTCGCGGGCCGCCAGGCGCGGCCGTACCCGCCGGGGCGCATCCGGCTCAACGGCCAGCGCGAGCCGGTCGTGGTCGCCGGCGACCTCACCATCACCTGGGCGCACCGCGACCGCCTACTCCAGACCGCCTACCTCGTGCGTCAGGACGAGGGCGACATCGGCCCCGAGCCGGGCACGACCTACACCGTGCGCATCAGAGACCGCGACGGTACCCTCGTGCGCAGCGAGACCGGCCTCACCGGCAACACCTGGACCTGGGACGTGGCGAGTAGCGCGACAGACGCCGGCGCGGCAGGCGACCGCGTCACCGTCGAGATCGAGGCCGAACGCGACGGGCTCGTGAGTTGGCAGGCGCAGGTGCGCAGCGTCGAGCGCGCGGGCTACGGCTTGCTCTGGGGGCAGTACTGGGGCGGGGTGTCGCCATGATCGCCGGGCCGTCCCAAGATCATGGCGCGCCCCCTCGGGGGGCCGCCGCCCAGCGGCGGGGGCAGCTATGAGTCCGCCGCGCATCGACGTGCACCTGCTCACCCTCGACGAGCCCGGGCACTGGCGCGAGGAATGCCTCGCGAGCCTCGCCGGCGCGCCGATCCGCCTGCACCGGCTGCCCGGCATCCCGGGGCGTGTCGGGCAAGCCCGCGCGGCGGGCCTCGCGCGAGGGACCTTGCCGCTCGTGTCCTTCGTCGATCCCGACGACCGCTACGAGGCCGGGGCCTTCGCGCATCTGGCCGATGCGCTCGATGCCTGTCCGTCGGCGGTGCTGGCCTACACCGACGAAGCGCTGATGGACGAAGATGGCCGCCCCCTCGGCGTGCGGCGGCTGGCCTACAGCGCCTTCCAGCACGCCCACTCGGCCAGCCACGTCCACGGCCTGATCGTGATGCGCCGAAGCGCCGTCGAGCCGGTGCTGACACGCATCGCCGATCTCGACGCCGACGCCGACTGGCTGCTCACCCGCCTCGTGGCCAGGCAGGGCAGCGTGCTGCACCTGCCCCTCGTCGGGCGCCACTGGCGGCAGCACCCGAACCAACACCACCGCCGCGCTCTGCCTGACCGGCGGGCGATGACCCACCTTGAGAGGAGTTGAACCCATGCCACAGCTCGATCCGAACCTGGGCCTCGCCTACGGCTGGACGCTGGGCGAATCCGGCTGGCACACCGGCATGGACGCGAACCTGAAGCGCCTGGGCGCCATCGTGGGCCTGTCGGTGACGAGCCGCACCACGACCACGCCGCCTGCCAGCCCCGCCGAAGGGGATCGCTACATCGTGCCGGCTGGCGCCACCGGCGCCTGGGCCGGCAGGACCGACCAGATCGCGGTGCGGATCAATGGTGCCTGGGAGTACCACGCCCCGAAGGTCGGCTGGCTGGCCTTTATTGCCGCCGAGGACAGGCTCGCCGTCTACAAGGCTGGCGGCTGGAGCGCCGGCGTTCCCGTCTGACCCGCACCCCGATCCGTCACCCCCGAACCCGCCCGCGTGGCGGGTTCGTCGTTTTTGGCTCCGGCATCACGTGGCTGCGCCACGTGAGCCTACGCCGCAACTTCGTTGTGTGGAGACCCCCGATGACCACCGATGCCAATCCCACCCTCGCGGAGAACATGCTGCTCCTGCGCCGCGAGGACTTCGACGACCTGCTCGACCGCGCCGCCGAGCGCGGGGCCGAGCGATGCCTTGCCCATCTCGGGCTGGAGAACGGCCACGCCGCCCGCGACATCCGCCAGCTGCGCGACCTGCTCGAAGCCTGGCGTGACGCGCGCCGCACCGCGTGGCAGACCACCATCAAGTTGCTGACGACCGCCATCCTCGCCGCCCTGCTGGTCGGGGGCGCCCTCAAGCTGAAGCTGATGGGAGGTAGCCAATGATCGAGACCCTGCTCGGTGGGCTGCTGGGCGGGGCCTTCCGTCTCGCGCCGGAGATCCTCAAGTGGCTCGATCGCAAGGGCGAGCGCAGCCATGAACTCGCCATGCAGGACAAGGCGCTGGAGTTCGAGAAGCTGCGCGGGGCAAGCCGCATGGCCGAGATCGGTGCCAGCGCCGACTCAGCATGGAACACCGGCGCCATCGAGGCCTTGCGGGAGTCGGTCGCCGCCCAGGGCCAGCGCTCTCGCGTGCGATGGGCCGATGCGCTGTCGGTCAGCGTCCGCCCGGTGATCACCTACTGGTTCATGGCCCTGTACTGCGCCGCCAAGACCGCAGCTTTCGTGGGCGCGATCAACGGCGGCAGCGACTGGGGCGCCGCGATCCTCCACGCGTGGACCGACGCCGATCAGGCGCTGTGGGCCGGGGTGCTGAACTTCTGGTTCCTCGGCCGCGTGTTCGACCGGGTGCGGCCGTGATCCCCGTGCCGCAAGCGGCCATCGAGTTGGCCAAGCGCTTTGAGGGCTTCCACCGCGTGCCCAAGCACGATCCCAACCGCGCCTATCCGTACATCTGTCCGGCCGGCTATCCGACGATCGGTTACGGGCATCTGTGCGATCCGAAGCATCCGCCGATCACCGAAACAGAAGCCGAGGCCTACCTCGCCCAGGATCTGAAGGTGGCGCTCGCCGCCACGTTGCGCTACTGCCCTGTGCTGGCCGCGGAGTCGGAGGGGAGGCTGATCGCGATAACCGACTTCGCCTTCAACTTGGGAGCGGGCCGTCTGCAAACGTCGACCCTACGCCGTCGGGTCAACCAGCGGGATTGGTCAGCCGCCGCCGCTGAACTTCGCCGGTGGGTGTACGGCGGTGGGAGGGTGTTGCCAGGACTTGTTGCTCGACGGGAAGCCGAGGCGCGTCTTCTCGTGCACGGGTAACAGATCCGGGAGCATGGCCGTGTATGCACTACGTGCATTGGCATGATAGATTATGCTCTTAACGCATCAACGGCTAAGGCAATGGCGATCACCAGCGTTGGAGAACTGGTCAGAGCTGCTCGCAACGGGCGCAGCCAGAAGGAGTTCGCTGCCTTCCTGGGCGTGAAACAGTCCTCCGTGAGCCGCTACGAGAGCGGGAAGGCAAGCCCGCCGATCCGAGTGATCGAGCAATGCATGCAGCTGGTGCATGCGGCAAAGGCGGAAGACGCCCCCACCGCCGACCAACTGGCAGAACGCATTCGCGCCGCCCTGGCGGACCCCGACCTGCGGCAGGCGCGCTTGGCGCTATCTCGGTTGGTGGATGCCTTTGTGTCCGAACACGCGCAGACTCGCGTTACGCGTGCTGCGCCTCAATGATCACTGGAGGCTGACGTGGCGACTCAATCGACCATCGAGTGGACTGAGCAGACGTGGAACCCGACCACCGGTTGCACCAAGGTTTCACCGGGGTGCAAGAACTGCTACGCGGAAGTGATGGCGCGCAGGCTCCACGCCATGGGCGCGCCCGGCTACGAGAACGGGTTCAAGCTCACGTTGCATGAGAGCCGGCTCGAACAGCCACTGCTGCGCAAAAAGCCGACAACGTACTTCGTCAACAGCATGAGCGATCTGTTCCACGAGGCCGTTCCGGACGCCTTCCTGGATCGTGTGTTCTCGATCATCGAGCGCACCCCTCACCACACGTACCAGATCCTCACCAAGCGCGCGGAACGGTTACCGGAGTACTTTGCTCGCCGTGCCTGCCCGAGAAATGTTTGGCTTGGAGTGTCGGTCGAAGACAAGAAGTACGGCGTTCCGCGCATCGCACACCTGCGCAAGGTAGATGCGCATATTCGATTCTTGTCCGTCGAGCCGCTGCTGGAAGACCTCGGGCGGATTGACCTGCGCGACATTCACTGGGTCATCGTCGGTGGCGAGTCCGGGCACAAAGCCCGGCCAATGCGAGAAGAATGGGTGGCGAACCTACAGGCCCAGGCCGAGGCCGCTGGTGCGGCATTCTTTTTCAAGCAATGGGGCGGCTGGGGTGCCGACGGTGTCAAGCGCCACAAGAAGGCGAACGGCCGCATCTTCCGGGGCCGCACGTGGGACGAGTACCCGGAAGCGATGACTTGCGCTTAGGGAAGGTCTGAACAACCCGCTCTGCCGCCCGGATTGCGGCATCGTGGCGCCGGCCTGGCGTCGCTTTCGAGCCGGATTTCGCCCGTGCAGGGCGGTTTTTGGCGGGTTTCCCCGCCTTACGGACGCACTGCTCCCGT